>NZ_JAGGKC010000004.1 GCF_017873395.1 Youngiibacter multivorans
TTGATGACGGCATGATAATCACTCCACTCGTATTGATGGTTTGATTATCTCAAAACACTTGTTTGGCTGCTATGTGCTGTACAATTTCCGCTTACGGCGAAAATATAAAGTATGATGTGGTGAGTAGTTACGACAAGCTATGGGAACTTGTTCAAGGATAAGATTGAATGTTAACAACGAGGAGAGTCTATTATGCCAAGGACAATCACTTATTATTGTCCAGTATTACGCCTCTCTGTCAGTTTATTGGTTAATAAAAAGGAGAACAAAGTATGGCAAAAGCAATCTATACCAATGTGCCGCGGCAGTTATCAGATATTTTAAAGGATGTACGCAATGGAAGAATCGGTCTTCCAGATCTTCAACGTCCCTTTGTCTGGAAGGACAACAAGGTTCGTGATTTATATGATTCGATGCTGAAGGGATTTCCGATTGGCTATATTATGCTGTGGGAATCGCCGGTTGATTACGATGACAAAAAAGCAGCCATCGGAATTGGCGAAAAAGCTTATAAGGTCCCGAAGGATCTTGTAATAGATGGACAGCAACGTTTGACGGCATTAGTTGCTTCTATGTACGGAGAAACTGTGAAGGATAAGAATTTCCAGGATCGCAGAATTCGTATCGGCTACAAACCCCAAACTAAAGAATTTGATGTTTGGACACAGGCAGTCGAAAATAATCCGGAATACATTTCAGATATAAGCGAAGCTTTTTCTGCAAAAGAAAATAATACTTCTGGAAAGTTCAGGAAGGATTTTATTAGACGTCTAAATGAAAGCAGGATAAAAAGAAACGAACTTGAACTCTCCGACGAAGAAGAGTATCAAATTGAAGAAAACATCAATGAGCTTTTACACCTTGAATCCTATCAGATTCCTTCTCTTGAGATTGCGTATTCCTCCAGTGAAGAAGATGTGGCTGATATTTTTGTGCGTGTAAATTCAGCAGGACAGAAATTAACGGAAAATGATTTTATTCTGACACTTATTTCAGTATACGAAAAGGACCGTAGAGATCAAATCGATAAATTTTGCGCGGACTCTCGTATCCCAGCCGATAAAACTTCGTTTAATCATCTTTTATCAGTAGATCCATCGCACCTTGTCCGAATGACTGTCGGTGTGGGTTTTAGACGCGCCAGATTACGATATGCCTATATGATTTTGCGTGGTAAAGATCTGCAATCAGGGATAACGAGTGAAGAAATTAGAGAATCTAATTTGGAAATTTTCAAGAAAGCTTTAGATAAAGTAGTAGATCTTAACAATTGGCACGGCTATCTAAATATTTTAAAAGAAGCCGGATACATATCAGACAAATTAATTGCATCCTCAAATGCAGTTGTGTTTAGTTATGTGCTTTATCTTATCGCTAAGTATGATTACCACATGGATTCCATGCGATTGAGAAAACTTATTCGCAAGTGGTTTTTTATGGCAGCCATTACTTATTTCTATACAGGCAATGCAGAATCAGACGTTGAAAAACAATTTGCAGATATGCGTGAATTTAAAACCGCTGATGAATTGGAGGCATACCTTCAAAGGGCAATTGATGCTCGATTCACTGAGGACTACTTTAAAATCACTCTGCCCATGGAACTTGAAACGTCATCAGCAATTTCTCCGAGCTGGTATGGTTATTTGGCATCACAAATCGTTCTTGGTTATCCAATGCTTTTTAGTACTACGCCACTTTCTCATATGTTTTCGGCTGGTGCAAGTGGAACAAAAAATGCAGTTGATAAGCACCATATATTCCCGAAGAATTACTTAGCACAAATTGGTATTGAAAAAGACAGAGATAGAAATCAGACCGGGAATTTTACCTACCTGGATTACAATACAAACATTCATGTTTCTGACAGACGACCCCAGGAGTATGTAGTAGCTTTTAGAGAAAAACTCGGAGATGAGGAATATTTTAAAACATGCTCACAGCACGCTCTACCTGATAATTTTGAAGCGATGGATTACTTTGAATTTATTCAAAAACGGCGATTCTTGATGGCCCAGATCGTGAAGAAGGCCTATCAAAGGCTTTGTAATAGTTAGGGATTCAATAATGGCAAGCAATGCAAGTGTTAATACACTTGCCAAAATCATTTCGATTTCACTTTTGGAGTATCCCAAACCCTGATACCCTGACTCAGATCTGATTGCAAACAAGGGTTCGTTAGTGGTAAGTCTAGACGTAGACTTTAGAACAGATAGCAGAGAAAAACGCGGAACTTACAAGCGCTGTTGACAGACTTGAATCGGAGGAGGAAACCATAATGGATGGTAAAAATGAACTTGTTAAGGCAATGATGGATGTTGAATATTATCCTCCTTCAGAGCTTGTAAAAATGAATATCGATTTGACTGAAACGCAAAAGTTTCCTATTGAGAAAGCAGCTACATTGGGTGTAGCTTTCCAACCCATAATACAGCTTGTAAGCTATGCCATGGGCGGCGCTGGTCAAAGTGGTATGTACTTTGTTAATACTGCAGGAAAGACTATGTTTCAAAGTGGCGGTCAGTTTATTGGCAATCTTCAAGCAGCTAATGGTGGCGTTGGTGGTGGCCTTGCAAGAATGACGCAAGTGCCTCTTGATCCAACCATGCTTTGTATGGCAGTAGCTTTAATGGCGATTGAAAAGAAACTAGACGCTATCCATGAAGCGCAAAAAGATATCCTTGCCTTCTTAGAATTAAAAGAGGAAGCTAAGCTCAAGGGTAATCTTAATGCGTTAACCGATATTCTGAACAACTACAAATTCAATTGGGACAACGATAAATACAAAGACCATAAGCATATTTTAGTTCAGGATATTAAGCGCGAGGCCGAGCAGAGTATTATACTTTATCGTGAGCAGCTTACAAAAGAGCTCAATAAAAAAGCCCTGTTCCGTAGTGGTCAGGAAGTAAAATCTACACTGAATAAGACAATGAGTCGCTTAAACGATTATCAATTGGCGCTATATACATTTTCCTTCTCGTCATTCTTGGAGGTTATGCTTCTTGAAAATTTCGATACGAACTACTTAAAAAGCATCGCAAGTAAGATTCAGGAGTATTCAGGTGACTACATCGCTTTATATGAAAAGTGCGCCGAGAAAATCGAAAAGGACTCAAAGACTTCTCTTGAAGGATATGCCTTAAAAGGTTTATCAAAACTAAGCAACGGTACAGGAAAAATGGTAGAGAAAATTCCTGTAATCAGCAAGTCACAGATTGACGAAAATTTCATCAAGGTTGCTGGTATTATTCAGGATTTAGATATAAATAGAACACAAAAAATAATGCAGATACTTATGGAAAACCAAACCGATTATATTAGTTCATTCGTTGAAAGCATCCTTACCATAGATAATTTATTCAATCAGACCATGCAGTTGATGTTTGATTCAGAAAACATCTACATTGCAAAGGTGGCTAATGGATAGGAAGGAAAATAAAATGACTACAGCTGAAAGAGCACTAAATTCGATGTGCAAGTAATTCTTTATTGATTATTTTGAAGATTTCAGGAGCTGCGAAGATAAAAAACTTTGAGCCAGAAACTCCTTGTAGATAACAAGAATGCATCATCACTATTAGCCCAGTTGACCAGAATTAACTATACAAAGTGGATTTTTGATAACAATGAAGAAAAAGAAGCATTGAGGTAATCATCAACTCCAATCGACTCGATGATGTTATAAGAAAAAAGGCAAGAGAATATTTTATTAGCTTATAACAAATATACCCTCGTCCATCAAAAGTTAGGATGATTTCTTCCTTCATATCAATTAACATTGCAAGCTCGGGATGATTGATTCTTGACTATTTTCCGCATAATTCTATTAGCGTTCTTTTTCTAGTTTGTCTGCTGAGCTTTGAAAAAATAAATGATTGATGTTTGATTGGACTGTAAGGGCTTCTTCATAGTGTTTTTTTGAAATGAATAATCTTTTAGCTTGGCTCTTTTTGCATCTCTGCATATGTTTAATTCCAGTTGAAGTTCTCATAGCAAAGGTATTTTATCTGAGGAGATCAAGTCAAATGACCGCTTTGCGGATTGGTGAAGCAATATGTATTCTAATTTGACTCTTAGAATTTCTTGGATTAATGGTAGAGGTTTGACTGTTTTAACACTTATTAGGACGCTGTTATATTCTTTGGATCACTTTACAATTTTTAATTAATTCAGGTGCATCATTTGATTAAAGCTTCAAGAAAAACACATTCCATAATGGGGAGGTGTTTTAGCATGTATTGAGATTAATCTACCGAGAACAATTCTGTACAAGAAGCAAGGATTAGTATCGTAAGCTTTCATTTAGAATGTTCAGGTTGAGTTGATAATAAGGATTATTAAAGAGAGGGGAGCAGGTTCTATGGATAATAAAGAGTACGAAGACAAGCAAGGAAATACTCAAAGCCAGGAAATCAAACACAAAATCAAACTGGGAAAGAGGCTAGGTGAAAAATCGATTTTCATAGTGGTACCTCTTGTATTAGTAATCGTAAGTGTTGTTTTAATTGGAACGAAGGCGTTCGGTTGGCAAGAGAAAAAGGCAGAAATTATAACAATCTCATCCTTGGAAAAGATCATCGATATCAGTGAATTATCTACTTTCCAGGCCATATATAATGGGATAGCTGTGGTCATGAATGAAAAGAAACCTGAAGAAGTTGACTATCATGTATCATACGAAGCAAGAGTAAATGCAGGATTCGATTTCAACAAGGTGGATTTTAGGGATGACATGGAGAACAAAATACTTACCGTTGAACTCCCTGAAATTGTCCTAAATGATGTAATAGTGGACATCGCTTCACTGGATTACATGTTTCAAAATGAGAAAGCAAATACAAGCACTGTTTCTGCACAGGCATATAGCGCTTGCATAGCTGATGTCACAAATGAATGTATAGAAGAGTCAGCAATCTATGACTTAGCGGAACAGAACGCGATAAACATAATGAAAGCAATACTAAACCCATTAATAGCTCAGTTAGATGCGGACTATAAGTTAAATGTGATTTTTGGAGGTGCATGATGAACATGATAAGAAAAATATCTATGATTCTCCTGATTATGGGAATGTCATGCACATTTGTTTCCTGCTCTGAGCAGAAGGAAGCAACACTTAAGCTCCAAGAATCCCAAATGAAATCTATAGCTCAACTGGCAACGATGGAATGCTATTATCACAATGTCGCTAAATTCAAAGAGGATGCAGGAGGAATCTTCCCATGGAATAAGGACAAGCATTTCTGGATCGAATATAGCGGCAGTGTCAAGATTGGTATAGATGCATCGCTAGTGAAAATTGATATTGATGATGATATTATTAAAATACAGATTCCTGAAGCAAAGGTGCTTAGTTATGAAGCAAATCAAGAAACTATCACTGAAGATTCATTTATCGTTGCAGAAGACTCCGCAAAAATAACCGCAGAAGATGAGACTAAAGCTTTTGAAGAAGCACAGAAAAATATGGTCTTGGAAGTATCTCGGGATTCAACTCTTATGGCAAGTGCTCAGCAACGGGCACAGAAAATCATTGAAGAATATATAGATAGTATTGGAAAAGCAGTTGGAAGAGAGTACAGGGTAGAATGGGAATACCTCACGGACATTAGTAGTGGAACCGAATCTACTAATCCTTCAGAGGGGAATCCAGATTCATAAATCGAAAAGAATAGAATATGGATAGAATCGAGATCTGATTAGGTTTCATCAACATCAAAGAGTAACTATGTAATAACCTAATCAGACTCCATTGATTCATTGGATTTCAGATGAAATGTATATATAATCTATTCGGGTTCATAAATTCCATTTTATGAGCAACTTATGTCATAAAATCAGCAGCTATGTATAGAGGTAAGGGGGTCGAAATGATTACTGAAAATCTAAATCAAGTATTTAGAAATTACATCGATAAGTTCGATTACATGAACGACAAAGATCACAATGAGTCATACAAATGGATTGCTGTAGAGCATTTTCAAAGGAACTGGGACATTGATGCCCTCGACTTCATATCCATGTTCAAGGAAGCCGTAAGCAAAACGGACAATCTGATCAACAATAGCAAGATTCATCCTAGTGCGGGGATTTTGAAGCTGGCTGAACATGATGAAGAAGCAGTCCGTGAATTATTTCGAAATCTTTACAAAGATGATCAGGGAGACCTCATTAAGCGTCAAGACCAAATAAATGAATTCAACTACAGGATAAAGGAACTGCTTGAAAAATATGAAAAGGGCAAATGGAGTTACGCACATGATATACGGACAATCATAAGCTATCTATGCCTGCGTTACCCAGAGGATAACTATTTTTACAAGCCGAGTGAGGCTAAAATGCTGGCTGAAAGCATGGATTCCGCTGATGATTGGGGTGCAGGACAGTCATTTAAGCTAATTAAGTACTACAAGATGTGTGATACCCTGGTTGAGGCAATAAAAGGGCAACCTGAGCTGTTGAATTTGCACAGTTCCCGTTTGAAAGATGGGGTGTTCACAGATGAGAGTCTTCACATATTGGCTTATGACTTAATCTATTGCGCCAAGAATTACAATCTTTATACTAACTTGCCAGTTCCAAAGATTCCATCCAGAAAAGTAATAGTTGATAATAATGGGCGAGCGGATGGACAGAATAAACAGACAGAACGAGTAAAACTCCAGTGTCAGATAGACGAGTTAAGGAATAGGCTGGAAGAATTAGAATTTGAAATTGAGAATCTGGAGAAAGTATCTCTTCTAGGGAAGACAGTTAATCACAAGGTGTATGGCTGGGGTGACGTGACAAGTCAGATTGATAGTTATGTTGAAATTAGATTTAAAGGGGAATATAAGAGATTTCCCTTATCAAGTGTATTCTCGGATAAATTCCTAGAGATAGGGGATTATCGCATTACTGAACTTTCAAGTTGTCATACAGAACTAAAGAAACAAGAAGAAATACTAAAATACGAGTTAATGAAAGCGGAATATGAAATCAAGAAGATCATATAGGAATCGGTACTCAATTTTGAAATAGAAAATTGGATAATATCGTGAAAGTTAGATTTATCATAATTAGTAATAAAATATTTATTAGGGTAAAGGTGAGTATCAAACAGTTATTGATTATATAAAGCTTGAATGCGAATTTGAAGTGATTAATTGGAGCAAATATGAAAGTTAGACTTGGTTTTATAAGTTATGGTGGATTGACAGATATTATTAGGAAAATCGAAGGTAAGTATAAAGGGATTGCTGAGTTCTACATAACGCATACCCCAATTGATAACGTTGTTGATATTACAAGAAAATTCCAGAAAGAAAATAAGTTGGATATTGTCTTGTCGGCGGGAGCTAACGGTTTCGAAATTAAGAAAGCAGGAATCAAACCGTATGTCGATATCTCACCAACCATTACTGATTTCTTATTTTCTGTAAAAAGAGCAAAATTGATTGGTGGCGATATTGCAATTGTAAGTTATCATTCAAGAATGCCATATTTGGAAGAATTGAAGTCATTGATCAATGTAACTATTCATGAGAGAACGTATTCTGATTTCCTGGAACTCGAAGATATTGTAAGAGAGCTGGTAGATGAAGGTATAACGAATGTGATCGGAAGTAGTCTTGTACGCGAAAAAGGAGATCAGTACGGACTGAACACATATTTAGTATATTCAGAGTCCAGTGTCGAAGAAGCAATTGATGAAGCGATTAGTATTGCATTAGCGCTAAGAGAGAAAGATCGTCAAAATGAAAGATTAAAAGCAATGATGAACTTCACATATGAGGGTATTATTGCTACTGATAAAAATGGTGTAATCGAAATATTCAATAAAAGCGCCGAAAGGATTTCAGGCATTTATTCTAATCAGGCGATTGGTAATCGTATTAGTGACATTATTCCAAATACTAGACTTGAAGAAGTAATTGCGTCTGATAAGGAGGAGCTAAATCAAACTCAGCTTATTGGCAAATACGAAATTCTGACAAATAGGGTCCCTATAAAAATCAAGGATGATGTTGTTGGGGCTATTGCAACATTCCAGACGGTGAATACAATCCAAGAGGCTGAAGAGAAGCTAAGACGCAGACTGAATAAGAAAGGGTTTACAGCAGACACCAAATTTGAGGGTATGATTGGCAAAAGCCAGATATTCAAGCATACTGTTGAGAAAGCAAAACTCTATGCTCGGACAAATTCAACCATACTTTTGTACGGAGAAAGTGGTACTGGAAAAGAGTTGTTTGCACAAAGCATACACAATTATAGCTTGAGAGCTAACAGACCGTTTGTAGCAATCAACTGTGGAGCTTTACCTGAAAATATACTTGAAAGTGAATTGTTCGGTTATGAAGAAGGTGCATTTACCGGATCAAAAAAAGGCGGTAAGCAAGGAGTATTCGAATTAGCTCATAATGGAACCATCTTTTTGGATGAAATCGGCGAATTATCGATGTCAATGCAAACACGACTTTTGAGAGTATTGGAAAATCGGGAGGTAATGCGACTTGGCGGTGAAAGCATTATTTCTGTTGATGTTAGGATTATTACAGCTACAAACAAGAAGCTTAGGGATTTAGTTCGAGAAGGTAAGTTTCGTCATGATTTATATTTCAGAATTTGCGTGTTGGAACTTTTTATTCCATCCTTAACCGAAAGAAAAGAGGATATTCCGATACTCATTGAATCCTTTCTCAAGGAGAATAATATCAGAATTAATCAAAGAAAGCTGGATGAGATAAAAAATCATGAAGCATTCACAGAAAGAATCTGGGAGGGCAACATCAGAGAATTGAAGAATGTAATTGAACGATTCTCGGTGCTCTTCAATAATAGTATAAGTCTTGACGACCTAATCATTGATATACTTTATAGTAGATATGACGTACATAGCGACAATGAACAAAATGAAGTGTACAAGGTAATACAAGAGTGCGGGGGCAACAAGAGCGAAGCAGCAAAGAAACTTGGTATAAGCAGAACAACATTATGGAGATTGCTAAATGGCCAAAAGTAAGTGAAACACTTGAAACAGCAGTTGAAACACTGTTTCAAGACTGGAGCGAAAACGCCTCCGAAGCAATGCTAATAAATATCGAATTAGTAAAAATGACTATTGAAAAATAAAAAAATAGCAAGTTGATATTAGAAAAGAGAGCGGAAAGCTCTTTTTTCTGTTTTGGCATGATTTATGCCTATAGTGAGTTAACCGGTTACAAATATTGAAGGAGGAGACTGATGAATATTACTGAAAAAGTCCTTGCGGCGCATTGCGGCAAAGAAAGAGTTGTTCCAGGCGAAATGATTGTTGCTAAGCTTGATGGTGTTCTAGCAAATGATGTTACATGTCCTATTGCACTGAGAGAAATGAAAGAGATGGGATATGAGACAGTATTTGATGTAAACAAAGCATATTTTGTAATGGATCATTTTACCCCTAATGCAAATGTGAAGGCAGCTGAACAGAGCAAATATGTGAGGGACTTTGCAAAGCAAGAGAATATGCCATTTTTCTTCGATGTAGGTACTATGGGAATAGAACATGCGCTGTTACCCGAAAAAGGTTTAGTTCTACCCGGAGAAGTTATTGTTGGTGGTGACTCTCACACATGTACCTACGGTGCACTTGGAGCTTTCTCAACAGGGATGGGTAGTACTGATATTGCTGCTGCTTTGGCAACTGGTGAGTTATGGTTTAAAGTGCCTGAGACAATTAAGTTCATATATTCCGGGAAACTTCCTGAATATATCACAGGTAAGGATCTTATTCTACATACAATAGGTAAGATTGGTGTGGATGGTGCCTTGTACAAGACAATGGAATTTACAGGTGAAGCGATAAACGAGCTGTCGATGGATGGTCGCTTTACAATGTGTAACATGGCAATTGAAGCAGGTGCAAAGAATGGAATTATAGCACCTGATGATAAGACAATTAAATATGTTGAGGAACATAATCATTCATTGAAGGAATTCAATGTCTATTACAGTGATGATGATGCGACATACTCTCAGATAATTGAGATCGATGTATCGGCTTTGGAACCTGTTGTAGCTTGTCCTCATCTCCCTGAAAATACGAAATTTGTCAGCGAAATCAGTGAAAAGTATGTAGACCAAGTGGTAATAGGCTCATGTACAAATGGAAGAATTGAAGACTTAAGAGCAGCTGCATCAGTATTAAAAGGTAAAAAAATACACAAGAATGTAAGGACTATAATCATACCTGCAACTCAGTCAATCTACACACAGGCAATCAAAGAAGGATTAGTCGATATTTTCATTGAGGCAGGGGCGGCTGTATCTACACCTACTTGTGGGCCATGCTTTGGTGGACATATGGGAATATTAGCAAAAGGTGAGGTTGCTGTATCCACCACAAATAGAAATTTTGTCGGAAGAATGGGACATCCAGAATCTGAAGTATTTTTGTCAAGTCCATATGTTGCTGCTGCCACAGCTGTAATGGGTAAAATATCACATCCGCGGGAGGTGAAATAATGGGCAAAGCATTTAAGTTTGGAGATAATATTGATACAGACGTGATTGTTCCTGGAAAGTATCTTTCGATTTCTGACCCGGATGAGTTAGGGAAAGTGTGCATGGACGGTATAAAAACAGGATTCGCAACCCAAATAGAACATGGAGATGTTTTTGTTGCAGGAAAGAATTTTGGGTCGGGCAGTTCACGAGAGCATGCACCGATCAGTATAAAGGCTTCTGGAGTCCAGTGCGTCATAGCAGAAACATTTGCGAGAATATTTTATAGAAATGCTATAAACATAGGGTTACCAGTTCTTGAATCAATTGAAGCTAGCAGAAGTATTAGTGAAAATGATATTGTATCAGTAGATTTCATTAAAGGGTCAATCACAAATGAGACAAAGAATGAAATTTACTCTTTTGTACCTTACGATAAGAACATACTTGAGATAATTAATGCAGGTGGATATAAACAGTATATTAAGAACAAAAAAGCTGAAGGAGAAAAAAAGTGAATATAAGCGTAATTATTTTATTAGCAATTGTTGTTGCAATAGGATTAGGATTTGCATTTAAAATTAATGTTGGTCTATTCGGAATACTGTTCGCATATTTCATTGGGGTATTCGGTCTCGGAATGTCAGTCAAAGCAGTGACTGCAACATGGTCACTCACATTGTTTTTTACAATATTTGCGATAACATTTTTTTATGGATTCGCAATATCTAACGGCACTCTTGAGTTAATTGCAAAGAAATCAGTCTATCTAACCCGTAATGTTCCTTACTTGATACCATTTGTTTGTTATGGACTTTGTATCGCTATGTCGGGAATCGGACCAGGACCATACGCGGTGTATGCATTCTTATCACCACTTATCATGGCAATTGCTAAGGAAATCAAAATGCATAAGATGATAGCAGTAGTCGGAATTGTTGGTGGTGGTGTTGCTGGAGCTTTCACAAGTATAGGAATGGGTGGAGGTATTGCTAAAGGTCTAATTGAAGGCGCTGGATATGTTCAGGAAGCAGCCCAATTTACAAACAGGGTATTAATTAATTCCTTTATTGGAGAAACAATACTGTTCATTATTGTATATATAATATTTAAGGGTTATAAGGTTAAGCCGTCTTCGATTGAGAAACCTGTTGCCTTTAACAGGGAACAGAAGATTAACATGATTCTTATAGTACTCACACTGGCACTTACGATATTCCCAACATTATTCTCAAACTTAGTACCAGATAGCGCTATGTTGAAAACAATAGCAAAGGGAGCAGATGTTGCATATGTTTGTATACTGGGAGCAATCTTAGGGATATTCTTCAAGATTGGAAAAGAGAAGGCAGCATTTGCAATCGTACCATGGAATACGATCATACTTCTATGCGGCATGGGAATGCTGGTTTCAGTGGCTGTAGCAGCTGGCACAATCGACATGATTGCGAATGCTATAAGTACTAATGTAAGCAAGACCACTGCACCCGTTGTTATGACAATACTCGCAGGCGCAATGAGCTTTTTCTCGAGTACGATGGGTGTAGTTATGCCTACGCTGTATCCAGTAGTACCTACCATAGTAGCTGCAACTGGGGTGGCTCCTACTGCACTATTCTCAGTTATCACTCTAGGTGCTGCAGTTACTGGAGTATCACCATTCTCTTCAGGTGGTGGACTAGCATTACCTGCAATTCAGGATGAACAAGAGAAGGCTGTCGTATTTAAGCAGCTGTTAATTCTACCATTCGCAAGTCTAGCCGTAATAGCTATCCTAGTTCTTGTTGGAATAATTAGATAATAATTTGGAGGTTAAGATGAAAACTACAAAAGTATTGAGAGATATGTTAAAGAATAGATCGATGATAATGGCTCCAGGTGCATATGATGCCTGGTCTGCCAAACTGATTGAAAATGCTGGATTCCCTGCAGTATATATGACAGGATATGGTGTCTCGGCAAGTGTATTGGGTAAACCAGACATCGGACTAATAACTTTGTCAGAGATGGTTGCATCTGCTAAAAATATCGTAGCATCAGTTGGAATTCCTGTAATAGCTGACGCTGATAATGGATTTGGAGGGACACTCAACGTTGTAAGAGCAGTAACTGAATATGAGCAGGTTGGAGTCGCTGCAATCCAGCTTGAAGACCAGGTAACACCAAAGAGATGCGGGCACATGGAAGGAAAGGAAGTAGTGCCTATGGAAGAGATGGTAGCAAAGATTAAGGCTGCAGTACACGCAAGAAAGGATCCTGACTTCGTAATAATTGCCAGAACTGATGCTAGAGCAGTAAGAGGATTTGATGAAGCTCTGAGGAGAGCTAAAGCATATGAAGCTGCTGGGGCTGATGTTATCTTCTTTGAAGCTCCTCAATCCTTAGATGAAATGGTTCAAGTTTCCAAAGAGATAAAGGTGCCACTGCTAGCAAATATGGTTGAGAAAGGCAAGACTCCGCTCACAAAAGCATCTGAACTCAATGAAATGGGATATAATATAATTATATATCCAGTTTCGCTGCTTTATACTGCTACAATGGCAATACAAGGCATGCTAAGTCAATTGAAAGAAGACGAAACTACTTCAACAATGTTGGATAAGATGGTGTCCTTCCCGGTATTTAATTCAACGATTCAACTTGATGAATTAAGGGCTTTAGAGAATTCATTCACAAAATAATCATAAGTTCTGAGGGATATAGTGTTGCTTACTGAGCAATAGTAAGCAATTGAAATCAATAGAAAACAAATAACAGAAAAATCGGTTTACTTCAGATGGAGGTAAACCGATTTTTCGTTAGCCTATCTACAATATTATTTTGTGCAGTATTTCAGTTCTGCTGCGACTATCCATTTTTTTAAAGACATTCTGTATGTGTGTCTTAACTGTATGCGGGCTAATGAAGAGTTCTTCTGCAATCCTATTATTTGAGTATCCCTGAGAAATCATGAATACAATGTCACATTCTCGACCAGTAAGATTATAGACGGTCTTTAAAACTTTTTGGTCAATGTAATATGAATTATCATTTTTAATGATATAGAGAGAATAAAATATATTAAAATCACAATTGGGATTAGGGATTACAAACGGGACTACCTTGAAGTAAAAATTCTGGATGGATGTCATCAGAGACGACTGAGAATTTGATGCGTTGAAACACATTTTCTCTGATAATCTTGTCATCAATCCATTAATTGAATCCAAACCAAAATCTTCTCCCCAAAGCTCCTTTATAAATTGAACAGCAATCTGATTGAAATGAACAGCAATTAGCTTACTATCATAAACTACTATCCCAATAGGTGCCTTTTCCATTGAATCTACAATTAGATTATTTTCTTGTTGGACCTTAGCGCTATCCAGACACTCTTTTAATCGACGAGAGATAATATCGCGCAAAATATCAGCTTTCTCTAATTCTGCCAAGCTAAAACTACCACAACTTTTAGGTTTCATTATTCCAACCACACCTAACAACTTATTATTATCATGCAATTGCAGAGCAATTTCATCATAAACACCCATCGTGCTAAGAATATGGTTATAAAATATTGAGTTTTCATACTCGTATTGGGACATTATATCAGTTATATGTACTATGTTCTTTGATAGAAGGCCTTTTGGGATGCTGTAAGTGTGAAATATATCTGTCTTGTAATAATAGTCATTATACGTCTTCATCATTCCATTATTGATATGGATTGAAACAGGGTTAATATATTGGCTATTTTCATCTGTCAGAAAAAAAGCCATTGGGTAGTCCTTATATGCATCCTGCAACGCTTGCAACACGGTAATCCTGAGACCATCTTTACTGCTATAAATACGCGATTGCAGATCCATTAACATTTTATAATCTCGTTGTGTTAGCATAGCAACCTCCTCTTCCTTAAAATACTCATAGGATTCAGCAACTAATGATTATTTGGAGAGAATTCTATTTAATATTTGTGGGTGCATTTTAGTGCATACTCCTCCAATTAAATTGTAGTCCTAATATTTTGACAATGCAAAAAACGATTGGAACTCAAGGCGTTTTTTACAGATAATTTACAGTTGTAAATACGTAAAAAGTATTAGAGGTTGAAAGCAAATTAAGTAATTCTCCTTAGATAATTTAAGAGGCGATATATATATACTCGAATTGAAGAAATAATTGAAAGGAGGGTGTGAATATATGCCTCAAAATATTTTTATGCCCAAGTTCGGTATGTCCATGATGGAAGGCGAAATTGGACAATGGTTGGTGAAAGAAGGGGACAAGATAACCAAAGGGGATGATATTGTAGAAATAATCGAGAACAAAGCAACTCATACCGTACAGGCTATGGTTTCTGGTATGCTGGAAAAAATTGTTGTCAATGAGGGTGAGGTCGCATCTGTTGGTGCAATAATTGCAATTCTATCCGAATAGTTGTTTTGGGTTTCATCATGACAAAGGAGACTATGATGGATAATGAAATTGCATCGTCACAAGTAGATGGAATGGAAATTTTAAAAGAATTTCCACTTTCAGGTATCAGGAGAATCATAGCGAGCAAGATGGAGGAAAGCCTTCGAAAATCGCCTCAGGCTACCGTAACTTCAAAAGCTGATATGACGTCACTAATGGCCATGAAGAAGAAATACTATGAGCAAGGATTTGAGGTTACCTTTACTGATTTGTTTGTTAAAGTCTCTGAATTTGCTTTGAAATTGGTTCCTGAATTGAACGCCTCGCTTCAAAACGGGAAAATCAGACTGTACAAATCTATCAATATCGGAGTTGCCATTGGTACTGATAAAGCGCTATTTGTCCCTGTAATAAAGAATGTGCAGGATAAGAGTCTTCTGGAAGTATCCAGGGAGCTAAAGGAGTTGATTCTAAAGATAAGTGATCAAAAAATTACAGCTGATGACTTTTCATTTGGAACATTTACAATAAGCAACATGGGAATGTTCAAGGTTGATATCATGACACCAATCATAAATGTTCCTGAAGCGGCGATACTTAGCATAGGTGCAACGCGTAAAGAACTGGTTGTGGATGATGATGACACAATAAGGATCAAACCTATGACTACTCTTTCATTGACTCTGGATCATGCAGTTCTGGACGGTTTTCCTGCAGCAAGGTTTCTGGAAGCATTTCAACATATAATGGAGAATCCAAACGATTATTTTTCTTGATTATGTGCTTTTGTTGTTATCTCAAAATATTATGGAGGTGTTGTGAGTGAAATACTCCAATGAGCAACTAATTAATATGTACGAGAAAATGGTGCTTTCCCGTGTATATGAGGAAACAGCCATTGAACTTCTTGGGCAGGGCAGAATTCAGGGTGGAGCCTGGCATTTGGCAATTGGTCAGGAAGCTTCGCAGGTAGGCTGTTTAAGTGCACTTGGTCCTAAAGACTTCTACGAGCCGACATTCAGGAACCATGGTTTGCTGGCCACAAGAATGGATATAAACAAATTTACAGCCGAGTGTCTATGCAAAGAAACAGGTTATGCCAGAGGAAAATCAGCTGTAGTTCATGTCTCTTGCATTGAAGACCGTATACTTCCAATAAACGGTATACTCGGTGCTGGTATGCCTATCGCAGTCGGATATGCAGTTGCACTAAAAAGAAGGAATACTGATAGTGTTGTTGTGGCTTCAATCGGCGATGGCGCATCAAATGAAGGTAATTTCTACGAGGCTATAAACCTTGCAGGTATAATGGATGCTCCAATAGTATTTTTTGTTGAGAATAATGGAATCGGATTTACCAATCCAATAAGCAATGCGACAAGAGCACAGGACTTATCTGCAAAGGGTGTAGCTGTTGGTATTCTAGGTGTTACTGTTGATGGCAATGACATACTGGCAGTTAGGGAAGCGATGGAGGCAGCTATTGAAAAAGCGAGGTTAGGTCAACCTAGCATTGTGGAAGCAAAGACAGTTCGAATTCGGCCACATGCTGAAGGGCTTTCTGTAGAAACAAGAGATCCTAGAATTATTGAAGAAGCAAAGAAAAATGATCCGATAAAACGCTACGAGAAGATATTAAAGGATCTTGATCTACTAAATGATGACAAAATTTCTGAAATCTACAGCAAAATGAAAAAACAGTCGATGGATGCATTTGAGTATGGGCTGGCCTCTCCTTATCCATCTAAGGAGAGCATATGCGATATTAGTCTGGTGTATAAAACTTTGGGAGGTGATCTGGCATGAGAGAGATAACTTATATGCAGGCGCTCCAGGAAGCTCATATGGAAGAAATGAAACGAGACGAGAATATATTCCTTATGGGTATCGAATTGAGACACATGGGTAGCGGAATCGGACAGACAGCAGGGGTTTTCAAGGAGTTTGGACCAGACCGTGTATTTGACACTCCGATAAGCGAATCTGGGTATGTAGGGACAGCTGTGGGGCTTGCACTTGGTGGTGTAAGGACTATTGTAGAGGTCCAATTCGCCGATTTTTTGAGTTATGCTTTTGACTCAATTGTTAATCAGGCAGCAAAAATGCGCTATTTGTCTGATGGAAAGGTAAGTGTACCTTTAGTAATAAGGGCACCCCAGGGAATGGGATTTTACTTCGGCGCTCAACATTCTCAATGTGTGGATTCTTGGTTTATGAATGCTCCCGGACTTAAGATTGCTATCCCAAGCAATGCTTATGACGCTAAGGGGCTTTTGAAGACTGCGATTCGTGATGATGATCCGGTTCTATTCCTTGAACACAAGGCGTGCATCTTCACAAAGAGTGAAGTTCCTGAGGAAGAATATCTTATACCATTTGGACAAGCAAAGGTTGTAAGACCAGGAACAGATGTGACAATTGTAGCTATGCAAAAAATGGTTTGGGACAGTATGGAAGCTGCTGAAGAACTTCAAAAAGAGGGTATAAATGTAGAGGTAATAGACCCTCGGACACTTATTCCTTTAGACAAGAAGACAATATTCGATTCGGTAAAGAAAACTGGCAAGGTAGTAATCGTAAATGAATCTCCTCTTAGGGGTAGTGTGAGCGGGGAAATCAGTTCACTTATTTCAGACAGTTGCTTCACTTACCTGAAGGCTCCAATTAAAAGGGTTGGGGCGGCAAATATTCCAATTCCATTCGGAGCAAATGAAGTACATGTTCTGCCGAATAAAAATGACATAATAGCTGCAGTAAAGTCAATCATATGATAGTACTACGGAAGTGACCAGAAGATCTGCAAGACGGAGAGTATCCATCTTGCAGATCTAATTTACTGAAAAATGCGGAATGACATTGTGTATGAATAAATACATCAATTACATAAAGAGTGCTGAACCATCCCGGCTATACTACATAATAAGGTGGGGAATGATTTGTTTAAGATTGGTATCATTGTAAATCCATTCTCGGGGAAAGACCTTAGAAGAATCTCATCTCAAGCTAGCAATGTAGGGAATAATGAAAAAGCTATTAAGGTTGTTCGAATGATAAATAGTATGAAAGTATTCGGTGCAGAGAAAATTTATCTGATGCCAGATAATTTCCTGCTTAATGCAAGTATTGTATCAATTGTTCGCAGGGATGATAAATTTGATTCAGCTGTGGAACTTCTTGATTTTGAACCAACTGATAGACCGGACGATACCATCAAAGCAGTCGAGGTAATGAAAAATCTAGACATTTCTTGCCTTATTGTTCTTGGTGGAGATGGAACTTGTCGACTGGTGGCAAAGACAGAAATAGAAGTACCAATAATTCCAGTTTCTACAGGAACCAACAATGTGTATACACAATTTTGGGAAGGAACAACTGTAGGGATTGCGGCTTCTTACGTTGCTATAAATGGAATTGATAAAGACTCGAGAAAAAGCAAACGCATTGAGGTATATATTAACGGAGTCTTACGAGACATTGCTCTTGTTGATGCCGTGGTTACTGATATTCCATATGTAGGCAGCAAAGTTGTGACTGAACCGGAAAATATCAAAGAGGTTATTGTGAGTATGTGTTCTCCAGCCTCTGTAGGCTTTTCAGCAATAATTGGAAATATTGCATACTGTAGTGAATATGATGATTTTGGTTATAGGTTAAGGATTAATGAAGGTGGCAAAACTATCTTGGCCCCGATCTGCCCAGGTAAGCTATCTGAGATATCATATGAGGAACATGAAAGAATGGAAATAGGATCTGAGCATATCTGTTTACCAAATTATGATGGGACTATAGCTTTGGATGGAGAAAGAACGGTTACTTTCCGAAAGGATGAAAAATTGAGTTTTGTAATCACAAGAAAAGGACCAAGTAAAGTCGATGTAACCAAAACCCTATGTGAAGCAGTGGGAAAGGGATTCTTTATAGTAACCGGACATGATCATGGTCAAATAAAAACAATGAATACTGAATTCCCAGAATGACTTAAAATCTTGAAATTAGGAGCACACGTCACGAGAACTTATGGGGAAGATTATTTTTTGTATTGGAGATATCGTAATTTTGATTTCTATTCCACAGAAATCGTGAAAGGTGCAAAAGCATGAAATATATTGTAAATGAATCAAATAATCCCTACTATAACTTAGCATTTGAGGAATATGTTTTTAAGAATTTGAAAGGTGAATATATTCTGTTATGGAGAAACAGCCCATCAATAATCGTAGGCAGATTTCAAAATATTGTTGAAGAAGTGAACATCCCATTTGCAAGAGCCAATAACATTGATATTATACGTAGAGTCACTGGTGGAGGTGCGGTATATCACGACCTTGGCAACTTGAACTTTTCATTCATCACTGAGCCAGATAGCATTGAGAACATAGATTTGAAGGCTCACAATCTGGTTATAGCAAGAGCACTATGCAAAATTGGGGTTAAGTGTGAACGAAATAGCAGAAATGACATCATAATTGAAGGGAAGAAAATATCTGGAAGTGCTCAAAGTATCAATCATAACCGTGTTTTAAATCATGGAACTTTGCTTTTTGACTCTCAGCTAGAAATGCTTAATAATGTATTATCAGTCAAGCGAGGTAAGATTGAGTCCAAGGGTATTAAGTCAGTTTCAAATTCGGTTACAAATATAAAACCATTTCTAAATGAGGAGATTAATATTGTAACCTTCAAGAAGCTACTTCTTGAAGGCATTAACAGTTCTCTCAATCTGGAGGATAGTGAATACAAACTGAATTCAGATGATATTAAAAATATTGAAAGTATTGCAGAAAGTAAATATAGGACATGGGAGTGGAATTTCAGCAATTCGCCCAAATTCATTTATTGTGGACACAAGATTAATTTGGACAGTTCTTTTGAGATTAGACTTCAAGTAGAAAAGGGAATAATAATAAATTGTAAGTTTTACGGAGACCTCATAGATAAATGCGATTTGAGAGTATTGGAAGATACCATAGAGGGATTGAGGTATGATCTGGATGAAGTAAAGAACGCATTAAGCGTTATTAAAGTAAATGAATTTCTTAGAAATATAACAAATGAGAATTTGTTGGAATGTATGTTTAATTGATATTATAGAGACTTATGTTATAAGGGATAAACTCTCAAGACAATCATAAAGTGGTGAAGCCAGCAGACATCTATTCCTCAAATTAGTAGCCAGCCATTCAATATGTTTGTGCTGTTGGTATCGAATTATTCTGAATGTGCAAAATATAGCAAGATAAATAGAAATATTCATGTAAAATAGCGTTTAAAATTTAAATAATAGAGCTGAATATTACACGTATAAATGCTATACTATGGTTAGTACCCTTAAGGAGGGACTCATATGTATAGAAAAATAGTGAGCTTTTTTGAAGAGTGGAAAGCAAGCAAACATCGAAAACCATTGATTTTACAAGGAGCAAGGCAGGTTGGCAAGACGTACTCTATTTTGGAGTTTGGGCGTAACCACTATGAAAATGTCGCATATTTCAATTTTGAGACCAATCCAAAACTCAATGAAACCTTTGATGAAAATATCAGCCCGGATTATCTTATTCCAATTCTTTCGCATATCGCAGGGCAAACGATAGTAAGGGAAAAAACACTGATTGTATTTGATGAAATTCAGCTTTGTGAAAGGGCATTGACTTCATTGAAATACTTCTTTGAAGATGCTCCGGATTACCATATTATTGCAGCAGGCAGTTTACTTGGAGTGGCTGTCAATAGAGCAAAATATTCTTTTCCTGTAGGCAGAGTGGACTTGAAGACTCTTTACCCGATGGATATTCAGGAATTCATGCTGGGGTTAGGGGAGGAAGATTTACTCGAACAGATCAAATATTGCTTCGAGAATGACTCACCAATGCCTTCAGCTTTACATGATGCTGCAATTCAGCTATACCGTCAATATCTTGTTGTGGGTGGTATGCCTGAATGCGTGATTCAGTTTGCCGAAACGAAGGACTATATACTTGTACGCCATACACAGGATACCATTCTTGCGGGGTACCTAAATGACATGAGCAAGTATAACAACCTGAATGAAATCAAAAAGACCCGACTTGTCTATGACAATATTACAGTTCAGCTTTCAAAGAAGAATACCAGATTTCAATACAAACTCATTAAGAAAGGCGGACGGGCATCAGAATTCGAGAATGCCATTGAATGGCTGACCTTATCGGGCATCGTTTCACAAGTTTATAAGGTTGAGCATATTAAGAAGCCTCTTGAAAACTATCGAGATATTGATGCATTCAAGATCTATGTTTCCGATTTGGGATTGCTTTGTGCAAAGAAAGATTTATTGGCAAATGATGTTCTCTATATGGTTGAGGAACTAAATGACTTCAAAGGCGGAATGACAGAAAACTATGTAAACACTCAGCTCACATCTAATGGGTATAGCACTTATTACTGGGAGTCAGAACGTGGAGCAGAGATTGACTTTATCATTCAGCGTGACGGGCAGAATATTCCCATCGAGGTTAAATCAGCCGATAATACCAGAGCAAAGAGCTTAAAGGTTTATATCGACACCTACAAGCCTGCTTATGCTATTAAGCTCTCAACCAAAAACTTTGGTTTTGAGGACGGGAAAAAGACAGTACCTCTTTATGCCACATTTTGCATCTAGTAATATGCAGATGAAGCTGCATAAGGCAATCGCACAGGAAGCAGTACAATTTGCTGTTAACTTCACATCCCCAGACCGCGTTGAAGGCATAAATGCCTTTATGGAAAAGAGGAAGCCAAATTTCAAAGGTATTGGAAATTAGTTTTTTGTAAGATTGGGATTAAGTTGGATTTTCGACAGAAGGGACCCTATAATCAGCATCTGGATCTGCTATTCTATATTTTTGTGACTGTGGACTGATGGTTTTACCTTGGCCTTTCAGATTGAACCGAAGAGAAAAGAACATTTCACACTAAGTTCCCCGGAAAGTAGATATACTAATACTTTCCGGGGATTGATATTTTGCTTTATGTTTGAAATCAGATTTGTTAAGATTCAAGTAAAGCAGTTAAGGAGGAATGGGGATGGTCAATTCTGTTATCATGAATGAAATGGATACTGTTGTGACAGTGACTTCGAAAGTGTCCGCTGGGAACGATGTTGAATACATAGTCAATGGGAAAAGTAATTCGATTAAGGCTACTTCTGATATTCCGATAAACCATAAAGTTGCAGTAAGGAACGTGATGAAGGGGCATGAAGTCTACAAGTATGGGGAAGTAATAGGATATTCTACTTCTGATATCAATGTCGGAGACCATGTCCACGAAAACAACCTGAGCAGTTTCAGGTAGGAGGCAGATATGAAATTCAACGGATACAAGCGATCTGACGGGCATGTTGGCATACGCAACCATGTCATTGTAATGCCAGGGGTAATATGTGCTGCTGGAGTGGCACAGAAAATCGCCAACAAGACGGATGCAGTTTACCTTTATAACCCGAATGGGTGCGCTCAGAATTCAAGTGATTCTGCAATTACCATGGAGATACTATCTGGACTTATCGCCAACGGAAATGTCTATGGAGTCCTCATAGTGGGACTTGGCTGCGAAATGCTTCGAAAGGACAATTATATTGAGGCTATCAAAAAGAAGACAGACAAGCCGGTGCACTATATAAGCATCCAGCAGGAAGGCGGAATAAAGAAGACAGTGGGGAAGGGCCTGGAGATAGTAAACGAACTTATGGAAGGCGCGAGCAGATGCGAAAGGGAAGAATGCGATCTGTCTGAGCTTATCCTTGGTTTGGAATGTGGGGGTTCGGATCCAACATCAGGTTTTTCTTCTAATGCTGTATTAGGGGTAACATCTGACAGAATAGTAGACCTTGGCGGGACTACCGTCCTATGTGAAACACCTGAAGCCATAGGAACAGAAAACATTCTAAAACGCAGAGGCTGCACACCTGAAATCGGACAGCAACTTTATGATACGGTAATCAAGTATGACCAGATGTGCAAGAATAACGGAGAAGACATTAGAAAATCAAATCCGTCACCAGGCAATAAGGCCAGCGGGATAACCACATTGGAAGAGAAGTCCCTTGGATGCATACATAAGAGTGGTACAAAACCATTCATGGGAGTGTATCAGTACGGACAGATGATAGACAAGAAGGGTCTCGTATTCATGGACGGTACAGCCTATGACGTAGCTTCTGTAGTATCCCTGGTAGCCGGAGGGGCGCAGATCGTTGCCTTTACCACAGGCATGGGAACTCCGGTAGGAAATGCCATAGCCCCGGTGGTGAAAATAACCGGAAATAAAGATACGGCATCCAGATTAGCTGACATGATTGATTTTGATACCAGTAAAAGCATAAGCGGCGAAAAATCGGTTGAGGAATTAGGCTCAGAGCTTTTTGACCACATAATAGATGTATGCAACGGTGAAGAAGTAGTTGCTGAAGTAAATGGATTCTCTGATATGGCAATAAACCAGTTCTACAGCTATTCGTAAAATTGCAAAGTCATTTCTATTCAGAAACATGGAACGGAATGAAGTGTCATACCAGAACTAAACCGCATGAAATGTCAAAATACTTAAAAAGAAGAGGTTAGGCATACCTTGAGCAGGATGCTTAGCCTCTTTATCATTTCATGACAGTTTTCCTGGAAATTTCTGGACTGTTCCCTGAACATGCGCAGGACACATTTGCAAGGTAAGATACAGTACTTTATAGTGATGAATTTATCACTGGGCAAACGATGAAGTACACTTTAGGACCTCTGATGTGAAATATATGAAAGGAATGTGTAAACGATTGACTTTCGTGTTGGCTGGTGATAAATTAGACATAAAGTATTTATTAGACATATTTTGAAAAACATGTCTAATTAATCTTTCGTAGTATATGGTAAGTGTGTGACAGATTGGATGAACTTGATTAGAGCCCGAGGAATTCCTCCGGATTCAGAGTCTGACTAGTTAGTTGTAATGTTTTTTTGTCAGTGCGGGCAACTTGTTGCCATACCGAGAAAAGTTAATATCCAATGACGAAAAGAGGAGCATCAGTATGGGAGAAAGAACAGTTCAAGAAATAAATGGGAAGCAGCCGGTATTTGTGACAGTATATGACAAGCTATACGAAATGCTGACAGACGGTACGTACCCAGTAGGGAAGGCGCTGCCGCCGGAGCCGAAGCTGGCAGGCTTGCTAGATGTCAGCCGTGAGACCTTAAGGAAAGCCCTAAGGTTGCTTGAGGAAGACGGGCTTCTCCAGAAGGTAAAGGGAAAAGGAAATTTTGTGATGGATTTGAACAAGCCGATGGTTTCAAGTCTGGAAAAGCTTGGGAATCCAATCCATAAATGCATCCAGGTACCTCTTGATGAAGAGGTGGAAATGGAGATGCATCTGCAGGAATCAGGAGACTATGAACATAAGCTGTTCAAAAGGGAAAGCCAGACAGCACTTGCAGTGGACAGGTGGTACAGGAGTAACGGTAAGATAGTAGCCTATACTCTGACACTTGCACCAATAGAGACCTTCACATCGCTTGGGCTTGACCTGGCGAATAAATCTGCGATGCTGGATTTTTTCGAGAATCGGGTCTACGAGCTGGCAACGCGTTCGCATTTAAAGGTGAAGACAACCTGGGTAGGACGATTCATCAGCGACAGGTATGTCCTTAATGAAGATGAGGAGCTTACTCTGATACACGAGAATCTTTATACAGAGGATGAATTCAAGTTGCTTATACATAACAAGCACTATATCATTCCTGAAGCCTGCTCAATTGAAATAAACGCGACATGATGTCGAAAGTAAGTAAGCCTAAATAACATAGGAGGAAATGATGGACGAAAGAAAAATAAAGAAAGTGATTCTGGATGTAGACACAGGATCAGATGATGCAATAGCCGTCATGGCTGCGCTTAAATCAGAAGAGTTAGAGGTTCTGGGAATCTGTACAGTATGGGGTAACCTGGGTGTAGAGCAGACAACATTCAATACTCTTGCAGTATGTGAGGCGCTGAACATGGATATTCCTGTCTATGCCGGATGTACTCAAAGTATGGTGAAAGACCTGACTCCCAGGCGTGTGCCAGAAAGCGACATTAAGCCTATAGTAATAGATGGCAAGAAGCTTAGTCTGCATAATGAAAGATTAAGTGGCTTGCCTGATACAGAAAGGACCAAGGAGAGACTCCATGCAGTAGAGTTCTATCACAAATACCTGAAAGAGACCACTGAACCTTTAACTATAGTCGCCACGGGGCCCCTAACCAATCTTGGATTCCTGTTCCGAATGTCTCCTGAGCTCGCAGAAAAGGTCGATGAGCTTATAATTATGGGGGGCGGAGTTGAAGTATCCAATGCCAGCGAAGGCGGTGAAGCCAACGTCTGGCATGATCCTGAAGCTCTTCAGATCATCCTTGAAGCTGGACTTAATCCACTTTTTGTGACTCTAGATGCCACATATTCTGTTCCGCTAACAATATCAGACTGCGATACACTTGAATCGCTAAATACCTTCGAGGGAAGGTTTGCCGCAAGCGTGGTTCGCCAGAGGATAGAATATGAGTCAGCGAGGCATGCGACAAGAGGAGCCTGGTCTCCAATCCACGATGCACTTGCAGTATGTGCGTGCATTGATAAATCCGTGCTTACAGGAGTACTTACTGGAAACTGCAGGGTGGAGTGTACAGGTATATGCGACGGAGAGCTGCTTATTGACAAGAGGGCAAAGCCAGAACCTGCCAATGCATCCATCGCTGTAAGAGCTGACAAGGAAAAATTTTTAGGGATGCTGTGTGGTTTGTTCACAAGCAGCGGAAAAGAATCCTTGAAATCTGAAGAGGAGGAAATCATGGCTTAGGCCCTGATGATGAAACTATGAAGAAGAAAGTGATCTTAGATGTTGATACAGGCTCGGATGATGCAATCGCAATAATGCTTGCACTGCTGTCCCCTGGAATCGATGTCCAGGCAATATGCACCTGCAGCGGTAATGTGGACATAAGCCACACGACTGACAATACTCTGAGGATTCTCTCGAGAATGGGGAGGAACATTCCGGTATATCGGGGGTTACCGGCACCACTGGTCAAAAAGCTATACAAAGAGAGAAACGTTATTAAGAAGCTTGAGGTAGTCATAGAAGGTAAAACAGTAAAAATGCATGACGACCAGCTGAATCTTCCTGAACCGGGATTCAAGGAAGAGGATATTCCTGCGATTTTTTATTACAAGGAAGTCCTGTCGAATTCTAAAGTGCCAATCAACATAATAACCACAGGACCACTGTCGAACCTGGCTACCGTGTTTTCACTTTGGCCCGAACTTGTGAACAGAATTGGCAGTCTTACCATAATGGGTGGTGGACACGGGCTATACAACAACAACTATGGTGAAGGAAATTTCTGGCATGATCCCGAAGCGGCACAGGTAGTTTTGAATTCAGGAATAGTGCCAACTATAGTACCGCTTGATGCGACCCACCAGTCTATAATTACCATAGACGAAATCGATATGCTGAGAAACCAGAATAATTTCTGCAGTGAATTTGCAGCAGGACTTTTAGAACAGCGTATGAAGCTTCATACTGCAAACCAGCCGCTGCATCTTCCTGATTCAGCAACGCTCCATGATGTCGTAGCGGTTGCGGCCTTTCTTGATCCCAAAGTACTAGTGGGTGTCAAGGATGTACGTTGTATAATTGGATTTACAGGCTCAGCTGAAGGGCACTGTTCATTCGACAGAAGGGAATCAAAGGGTAAGAACAACTGCCGTTTCGCAATGTCAGCTGACAGGGAAAGGTTTGTCAGGCTGTTTCTTGAAACCTTTGCTTTGGCAAAGGATATTCAGTAGCTGGAGAAAAAGTTAAGGTTTGCTTGATAATTGCGATGAGGCAATGAGTATCGGCTTAAACCGGGCTTTGGAAAAGTTCTCAAATAACCAATACAAGGAGGTACCCATGAAGATTGTAGTTGTCGGGAGCCTGAACATGGACTATATTTTGCAGGTTCCGCATATCCCCAAAGAGGGGGAGACCATACTTTCAACAGAAACAGACACATCACTGGGAGGCAAGGGCCTGAACCAGGCCGTAGCAGCTGCCCGTTCAGGTGCTGAGGTTGCTATGGTAGGCGCCATCGGTGAGGATGAGGATGGCAAAATCATGAAGGACCTTCTGGTGCAGGAAGGGATAAACCATGAAGGACTCGATAGACAACCGGGACCTTCAGGAAAAGCATATATCTCCATAGATGCGAAGGGCCAGAACACAATCATCGTGTCTCCGGGAGCGAACTTCAAGCTTACCGAAGAATGGGTTGATGGGCACAGGGAAATTTTCAAGGATGCAAAGTATTGCATCCTGCAGATGGAGATACCGCTGCCAGTCATATATTCAGTACTTGAGCTGTGCCGAAAGATGGGGGTTGAGGCAATCTTCAATCCTGCGCCGGTGAATGCAGCCTTTGACAGAAGCCATCTGTCACTCGTTGACTATCTTGTGGTAAATGAGACAGAGCTTATGCTCCTGAGCGGAGGAGAAGAAGACCCGGAAAAGGCTATTTCAAAGCTTCGATCAGAAGGTGTTAGCAGCATAGTCTACACAATGGGGTCCAATGGGTCCAGATTCTGCAGCAAAGAGCTTGACATTACGATACCTGCATACAAGGTCAAGGCAGTGGATACCACTGCAGCAGGTGATACCTTCATCGGGGCATTTGCCAGCAAGTTCGACGGCAGCAACCATGCCGAAGCAATGACCTTTGCCTCAAGGGCTGCAGCACTTGCAGTCACCAGGGAAGGCGCCATAGGCTCAATACCCAGGAAGGCAGAGGTTGATCTTATGGCCTGAGCCTCAAGAGAAATACTGAAATTCTGCAACGATAGAAAAAGGACTTATTTTCGCTGAAAAGATGAAAATAAGTCCTTTTTTGTGCCATATGGCATATTTTTATACTATCAGCAATTGTTATCATATAATCAATACAGCGGGGAATTGATAAGATAACCAATATGGAGGGAAACATGAAAAAAGATCTTGAAAAACTGATTCAGCAGGCACAGCAGATTGCTGCAAATTCCGCACTTACCCACGAGCAGGCTACAAACAGCCTGGCTTCACTTCCTGGACAGTTTGCGAACGTGCTCAACCTTCCTGAAGGATTCCAGGAAATGCTTGATGAGGGATTGCTCTGCAACCTGAGTGAAGGGTTTTTGCCATATGCCCCGAGATACATACTGCCTGACTACCAGAAGCTAATGGATGAAGGCTGCCAGTTCCTGAGACTGAAGCCACCTTCGACCCTTTCAGAAGCTATACTGACGCTCGAGATATTCTATCGCCACGTTCCTTCCGTAACCCATTATCCTGTATATCTTGGCAGGGTTGACAAGATGCTTGAGCCCTTCATCGACGGGGTAAGCGAAGAAGAGGCAAGGCGTGAGATAAGGAACTTCCTGTTCTTCCTCTCGAGGAGCATTCCGGATTCGTACTGCCATATGAACATAGGGCCTGAGGAGACAAGGGCTGGCAAATACATACTGGATGCAGAGATGAAGCTCCAGGAAGCTATCCCTTCGATTACCATGCTTTACGATGAAAAGGTGACCTCTGATGATTTCTCGGAGAAGGCACTCAGCTGCGCACAGCTTTGCGCAAAGCCAAGCTTTGCAAACTACAATGATTATCAGGAAGCCAATCCTTTCCCGATAGGTATCGCAAGCTGCTACAATGCACTGCCTATTGCAGGCGGAGCATTCACACTCTCAAGGGTGATGATCAGCAAGATAGTTGACAAGGTCAAGGATAGCAACGAATTCTTCGAGTTCCTGCCGAAGGCTGTAAACACACTTTGCACATTCATGGACGAGAAGATCAGATATCTTGTTGAGGACAGCCATTTCTTTACAACTAACTTCCTTGTTAAGGAAGGCTTCGTAAAGCTTGAGAACTTCACCGGTATGGTTGGAATAGTAGGATTGAACGAGTGCGTGAATACGCTCCTTGCAAAGGATGGAATTGCCGGAAGGTATGCACAGGGCAAGGAAGCTGATGAGTTGTCACATAGGATACTTGCTGCAATGAACCAGCACCTCAATGAATTTGAATCAAAATATTGTGATGTAACAGGGAACCATTTCCTTCTTCATGCTCAGGTAGGAATCTCAACAGATGTAGGAATAACACCAGGAATACGTATAGCAATCGGCGAAGAGCCTGACCTTTATACCCACCTCAAGCATGAGGCCAAGTTCCAGAAGTATTTCCCTAGCGGAGTCGGTGACATATTCCCGTTTGATGAGGCCGCAAAGAACAACGTGGGTGCAATACTTGATATAGTTAAGGGCAGCTTTAACCAGGGAATGAGGTATTTCTCAACCTACACTGATACCTGCGACGTTGTCAGGGTAACAGGATATCTTGTAAAGAGGTCGGACATTGAGAAGCTTTCAAGGGGTGAGGCAGTAGGGCAGGCCAATGCCACCTGGGGTTACCTTGCATCCAAGAACCAGCATGCACTTGAACGGAAGGTAGAGTCCCTATGAAAGCCCCGGTCAATCATATAATAGACTCAAGCTTCATAGACGGTCCTGGAAACAGGACTGTCATATTCTTCCAGGGATGCAATTTCAACTGCAAGTACTGCCATAATCCGGAGACCATAAACCTCTGCATACATTGCGGACAGTGCGTTCCTGGATGCCCTGAGGGAGCACTGGAGCTTGTGGATGGCAAGGTGGAGTGGGATGAAAAGAAGTGCGTTGATTGCGGAGCATGCTACAAGAACTGCCCTTACTCTGCGACGCCAAGGGTCAAGGAATCGACAGTGGAGGAGGTCATGGAGCGCTTAAAAGGCAACATGCCCTTCATCCGTGGGATCACAGTATCCGGAGGAGAGTGCTCTCTCCAAAGGGACTTCATAGTGGAGCTGTTCAGAGAGGCGAAGAAATTAGGATTGGGAACTCTTATGGACAGCAATGGGGGACTTCCCATAGCATTTGATAAAGAGCTCATGGAAGTTACAGACGGTGTGATGCTGGACATAAAGGGTACTGATAAAGGCTTCCATCTGGAGCTTACCGGACGCAGTAATGACATAGTACTTAACAATGCCGTGGAGCTTGCAAGACTCAGGAAGCTCACTGAGATAAGGACAGTGGTGCTGTCAGACAACCCATGCAGCCGCCAGACGGTGGTCAATGCAGGCAATATCCTGGAGCCATTCCTAAAGGACAGCAAGGTAACCTACAGACTCATAAAATTCCGTCCAATTGGTGTCAGGGGTGAAGCTGAGCACTGGATGATGCCAAGCCAGGGACAGATGGAAGAGCTTAAATCGCTTGTGGAAGACAAGGGATTTGACAAAGTCATTATTACATAGCACCTGATGGTACAATTCTGTTGATTAAATCAGGAAAGTTAGCGAATAATAGACCATAATAATCTGAGAGCACTGTCATAGGTCACATGGCCTTTTGGCAGTGCTCTTTTCAGTCATTGGACATTATGGCATCCCATGCTCTATTCTATAGTATTCATACTTCTCCGCTATCCTTTTGAATGATAAGCTGCTCACAACAATCTTTCCATGGCTTCTTTTTATGAGGCCTTCTTCCTCAAACTGTTCAAGGAGTCGATATAGCGTCCGGTTGCTGATGTTAAGAAGCTCGGCGATTTCGGTCTTGTTTGCTTCAATGATTAAAGGCAGAGGTTTTCCCGAGCTTTTCTCGAATAGGAATATCATAAGGTTCTCAGATGGAGTGTTCAGTGTAAGCTGGTCGTTTCTGTCAAGCATCCTGTCTGTGAACCTTGCCAGAAATGACAAGGCAGCCAGTGCAATCTTATGGTTGTTCCTGATTGCCTGAAGAAAGAAGGAAGGAGGTATTACTGCGCAGTAAGCGCTGGTTTCAGCCTGTAGAGTGACTCCATGCTCTCTGGTTCCGTTAAGTGCCTCATACAAGCCATATATCTGAGGAGCCTCTGAAATGCCGCTCCGTATGCTTACGCCACCCGGGCTGTATTTGAAGACAGAAACCTGACCCTCAATAAGTACCATCAGCCTCTCAACTGGTGAGCCCATGTATGTGAGATATGCACCCTTTTCGAACCTGGCGAAATGGATGTTTTCGTTAGCAATGGAATTCATGAAGGCATTGTCAGGGTTTACTGGAGTAGCTTTAGACATGACAGATTCAAGGAGCTTGGCCAGCTTTTCTTCATTTGTCATAGCAAATACCTCCTAATTGCATTTGGAATCCAAAATGTTACTGGAGCTTAAGGCGACTGTTAAAATTAGAGTATCACAAACCTATGGAGTTGACCATAAACTGGTAATTCTTGATGGTAGTATCACCTGGTAATTAGCTATCTGAAATAATAAGTATGGTCTATACGCTATTGTCAATATTATAAGAATTAGACCATTACTATATTGGGTTATATATGCGTATTCCATTATGGGTAGTTACAGGAGAACATGTTTAAATAATTTGGTCCAGTTAATATCATAGGTGAAATAATCGTTATAGCTGAGGGTGTTTGAAATAAAAAAGAAGCTAAAAAATTTTTAAATTTTATCATTGTTAATGTTTACATGTAAAACAAGCTGTGGTATATTTAACACAAGTTGTTAAACAAGTTACGAAACATGTACAACAAACTATAGGGGGAATTAAACATGAAGAAAACGATTGCCTTACTTGGTTCATTGCTGTTGTCTGCCACTATTTTCGCTGGATGCGGAAGTAAGGCTCCTACCACTCCTTCAGGCATAGAAGCTTCGAAGCCATCTGAATCACAGACTGCTGCCCCAAAGGACTTCAAGGTTGGCATTATATTTACAGAGGCAGGTCTTGGTGGCCAGTCATTTAATGACCTTGCATTCGAAGGTGTCAAGAAAGCTGCCACTGACCTTGGAATCACCTATGACTATGTCGAACCCAAGTCTGTTTCTGATGAAGCGATCGTACAGGAAGACATGGCCTCATCAGAGGAGTATGACATCATAATATGCGTCGGAGCTGAACAAATCGATGCGCTTAAGAAGGTAGCCGCAAACTATCCTGAGCAGAAATTCGCTCTTATCGATGCAAACCTTGAACTTCCGAATGTTGCCTGCTACACAAGCAAGGAGCAGGAAGGATCATTTATGGCAGGAGCACTCGCAGCACTCTTGAAGCAGGAGAAGGTTACAGACAAGGTTTCAGACGGAAATACCGTAGGTGTAATGGTTGGAGTCAACAATCCGCTTCTTAATAGATTTGTCGCTGGTTATACTGCAGGTGCGAAGTACATCAACCCTAAGCTTGAGGTGCTTGTTGACTATGTAGGTGGATTCGGAGATCCGACTACTGCAAAGAACATAGCGACTACATTCAACTCGAAGGGTGCTGACGTAATATTCCATGCTGCAGGAGCTTCAGGAATGGGACTCTTCCAGGCAGCCCAGGAAAAGGGCTTTGTTGCGATAGGCGTCAACCTCAACCAGAACGGAGTAGCTCCGGACAACATAGTCGCCAGCATGATGAAGAGGGTAGATTCCAGCGCATACCATGCAATAGAATCTACTTTGAACGGGGAATTCAAAGCAGGACTAAAGGTCATGGGACTTGCTGACGATGGAGTAGGCCTGAATATGGAGGGAAGCAACATAAAGCTGCCCGAAAGTGTGACATCAAAGCTTGATGAGATCAAGGAGCTTGTAGTATCAGGAAAACTGGTTATACCAGCTAAAATCGAAGAGGTCAATTCATTCCTGGAATCGAATAAAAAATAATCGGACTATATTGATGGGCAGTTTGGGCTCCGGAGTGTTTTGCATGGCTGCAGAATATTTGCCGATATCCCTTACCGCCCTTTTCCATGTAAAGGGTGAAATACAAATAGAACCAAGAACGGAGGTAAACTCATGCCAATAATTGATATGAGGCAGATAACAAAGCGTTTTCCGGGTGTTGTGGCAAACGACAAGGTGGATTTTCAGGTAGAAAAGCAGGAGATACATTGCCTACTGGGTGAGAACGGGTCCGGCAAGACAACGCTTATGAATGTGCTTTTCGGTCTGTACCATCCGGAAGAAGGGGAAATTTTCGTCAAGGGAGAAAAGGTTAGGATAAACAACCCGAATGACGCCTACAAGCTGGGAATAGGAATGGTGCACCAGCACTTCATGCTGGTAAACCAGATGACAGTGCTTGAGAACATCATACTTGGGAATGAGTGCGGAAACTTCTTCCTGGACAGGAAAGCAAGCGAGGATGCTGTCAGAGACCTCATAACAAGATTTAACTTCAAGCTCGACCTGAACCAGAAGATAGCTGACCTTTCTGTCGGAATGAAACAAAGGGTCGAAATCGTAAAGACACTTTATCGCGGAGCTGACATAATCATCCTCGATGAGCCAACTGCAGTTCTTACACCCCAGGAAGTGGCGGACCTCTTTGTGATACTTCATCAGTTGCGAAGGGAAGGTAAAACAATAATATTCATAACCCATAAGCTTAATGAGACCATGGAGATGTCTGACAGCGTGACAGTACTGAGGAAGGGTGTAAAGGTTGCCGACCTTAAGACCAGGGATGTGAATGAGAATGACCTTGCGGCGCACATGGTTGGCAGGCAGGTGGAGCATATAGTGAGTGATAGTGTGGACAGTTATGGTGAGGTTGTGCTATCAATCAAGGACCTGGTCCTCAATGACAAGACCAGAGTTCCTGTGAACCTACAGGTTCGGGCAGGTGAGATACTTGGAATTGCAGGAGTAGAAGGAAACGGACAGCAGGAACTCGAGGAACTGATAATAGGAACAATGCCGGTTAGTTCCGGAACCATAGAGATCAACGGAAAAGACATAACCAGAAGACCTGTTGCTGACAGGAAGGATATGGGAATAGGATATATTCCTGCAGACAGGCACAAGAATGCAATCCTGAGCAATTTCTCGATTATTGAGAATTACTTGTTGGGTTACCAGAAGGACAAGGAATATGTTAAAAATGGATTCATAGACTATAAGAAGCTTGAAAGTGACACAGACCGGCTTGTCAGGGAATTCAATGCTAAGGTTGCGGACATCGGTGACCCGATTTCATCGCTTTCCGGTGGTAACCAGCAGAAGATAGTCTTGAGCCGTGAGGTCAGCCATGACCCTGTCCTGGTAATCGCTGCGCAGCCTGTAAGAGGACTGGACATAGGCGCAATTGAGTTCATCCACAAGACGCTTCTAAGGCTCCGGGCGGAGAATAAGGCAATTCTGCTGATTTCAGCAGAGCTTTCTGAAGTCATGAACCTTTCTGACAGGATTGCAGTACTTTATGAGGGTCAGGTAAGCGCTGAATTTCCTAGAGGAAAGTACAACCAAGAACAAATCGGACTGTTCATGGCAGGTAAAGCTGAGAAGGAGGTAGGAGCATGAGCGAAGCAACAAAAAAACGAGCGACAATAAAGGCGCTGTCTGCACTGGGCGATTTCGGGAATTCCCTTCTGAGTGTGGCAATAGCCGTCATAATCGGTGGCTTGATCATACTTGCTATCGGCGAAAATCCGATTGAAGCCTACACTGCACTGATAGAGGGTTCTCTGGGAAATGCGAGGAGCATAGCCAATACCTTCAGCAAGAGCATCCCGCTCGCTTTCACCGGACTGGCAGTAGCGATGGCAAACAGGGGAGGTATGCTTAATATCGGTGCAGAGGGGCAGCTTCACGCAGGAGCAATGGCTACCGCACTTGTAGCTTTGGCTCTTCCTGGTTTGCCGGTTGTGATCCTTCTTCCTGTTTGCATAATCTCCGGAGTTGCAGCGGGTATGCTCGTTGGCTTCATACCTGGTTACTTCAAGGCAAAGAAGCAGACAAGCGAGGTCATTGTTGCTATCATGCTCAATTATATTGTGACGCTCTTCATGTCATTTCTGGTAAATGGACCATTCAAGGCAGAAGGCTCCGTTTCCCAGACCAATGCCATATCTGAAGGACTGATGCTAAATAAGCTTATCGAAAATTCGCAACTTACAACTGCACTTTTCATACTGCTCGCTGTAGCTGCCGTCCAATACATATTCCTGTGGAAGAGTGCACCGGGCTTTCAGTTAAGAGCAGTCGGAAGCAATCCATCAGCTTCAGTTTCTGCAGGTATGAACTCAAAGAAACTCATGATCTTCTCAATGTCACTGAGCGGAGGGATTGCGGCTTTGGCAGGAGTAACTGAAGTTTTGGGCAAGTATGGCAGATATATCGAAGGGTTTTCCCCTTCATTCGGATTTACCGGAATCGCTGTAGCAATACTTGGTAGAAATCATCCTGGCGGTGTGCTTGTTACATCTCTCCTATTTGGAATACTTGATACAGGAGCATTGAGGATGGGAAGGGTTACCAACGTATCAGCAAACATAATCATAGTAATCCAGAGTCTTGTGATACTTCTGGTTTCTGCCCCCGAAATAGCAAAAATGATCCGAAGGAGGGGTTGATGTAATGGAATTATTTTCAAAGATGATAACATTGACACTGCAGCTTTCAGTTCCGATAGTCCTTGGTGCAATGTGCGGTACGATTGCAGAAAGGGGAGGAATAATACTTCTTGGTGTTGAGGGCCTTATGCTCCTTGGTGCCTTCACAGGAGTTCTCGGTTCACACATTACCGGGAGCGCGTACATAGGGTTCTTGTTTTCAGTTGCAGGTGGAGCTGCCTTCGGGTTCCTTTATACAGTTTTCTGTCTGAAATTCAAGGCACACCAGTCAGTTGTCGGAGTTGGTGTCAACATGTTTGCAAGTGGAATTACAGCAGTGCTTCTTAAGGTATTCTGGAACAGGGAAGGAATGAGCGACCCGGTTGCAACGATACCAAACGTAACAGTACCGATAATTTCGGAAATTCCTGTGATTGGCATGTTGTTCAAGGACCAGTCTCCATACCTCTACATCATGGTGCTTATTGTAGCTGCTGTATGGGTAGTGTTTTATCGTACAAGAATTGGACTTAGGTACAGGGCAATCGGAGAGCAGCCATTTGCAGTACAGACGTCAGGAATAAATGTAAACAGGTACAGATATGTGGCAATGACTTTTGCAGGCATCGTCGCCGGAATAGGAGGATCATTCCTATCCTTATCCCAGAACAACCTGTTCGTAATTGACATGACAGCAGGAAGAGGTTTTATGGGGCTTGCCGCCAACATCTTCGGAGGTTGGAACCCTATAGGCTCACTGCTTGCAGGAACTGTATTCGCAGTTGCCCAGGCAGTCAGGTTCTACGTGTCAGATCTTGGGGTACCAATCCAGTTCATTCAGATGCTGCCGTATGCAGTCACGCTGTTCATTCTTCTGTTTGTTGGAAAGAAGGCTAAAGGACCTGAAGCGCTGGGAAAACTTGTGAAGTAATGATATTGACAGACAATATAAATATATAATAATTTATAATGGAGGAACACAATGCAAGATAATACTAAAATGATGCACATAGCTCTTTCGAAAGACCAGGTAGGCAAGTACGCATTTATTCCCGGAAGCCCTGAACGGGTTCCAAGAATAGCTGCTTACCTTCGTGATTCGGAGAAAGTAGCACAGAACAGGGAGCATACCAGCTACAGAGGATATATAGGAGACACTCCTGTGATGGTGGTTTCAACAGGAATGGGAGGACCCTCAACTGCAATATGCGTTGAAGAACTGGTGAAGCTCGGAGTTACCACCTTCATAAGGATAGGCACCTGCGCATCAACTTCTTCACGTGTAGAGCGCGGTGACATCGTGATACCGAATGGTGCTGTAAGGATGGAAGGTACATCTTCACATTATCTTCCTCTTGAGTTCCCATCCGTGCCAGATTATTATCTTGTAAAGAAGATTGAAGAGGCAGCGGTAGAACTGGGATTCAGGTATAATGTAGGGGTCACTATAACAAAGGATTCCTTCTACACTCAGACTGAACCTGAGACTAAGCCAGTTGGTTACGAGCTTATCAATAAATGGAATGCCTATGAAAAGGGCGGGGCCACCAGCACGAGCATGGAGGAAGCACTTCTCTTCATTGCTGCAACCAGCTTAGGGGTCAGGGCAGCTTCAGCACTCGTTTCAGCAACTAACTACAAGAGCTATAACCAGGACAATTCTCTTTCACCGATTGAAATTGAGAAGAGGGCAATATTGACTGGTATAGAAGCCATGAGAAAGATTATTGAGGAAGACAAAAGAAAATCAAAAGAATGACATAATCTAGAGCAAGATAAGGATGTGTTTGATATGGCACAAGTCACTTCAGTAACTGATAAGGAAAGGAAGCTTCCCTTGTTCGTGGCTGCATATGAGACAATGTACAACAGGATAAAGGATGGTACCTATAAACCTGGGGATAAGCTGCCAAGTGAAAGTGAGTTGTCAGTGGAACTTGCCATAAGCAGGGGGACTCTGAGGCAGGCTATGCTGCTCCTTCAGGAAGACGGCCTGATAATGAACTATAAGGGTAAAGGAAGCTTCGTGCTTGAAACGAACAAAGAATTGAGCACAGGGATTGAGAAGATCGTCAATCCACTAATCACTTGCAGTATCCAGCCTATTGACAAGGTAATCACCGAAATGCACTTCCAGCCGGCTACAGAGCCTCACCGGAAGCTGTTCGACCTACCTCAGTCATCGCTTGTGTCACGTGCTGAGTTCTCATACTTCATCAAGGACAAGATAGTGGGATTCGCATTGGTATTCATGCCCTATGACCTGTTGGTCGAAAACGGGGTGGCGATAGATGACAATGACGAGATTCACAGGTTCTACAACAGCTTTCTCACAACTGAAAGGCTCAGCTGTGAAAGTGTACTGAGGATGGGATTTGCCCGGAAGTTGACAGCTGATAAGATGCATATAAAGGAAAAGGAACCGATCCTCATAATGGAAGAGACATTCTATATGGGCAACCGGCCTTCAATGCAGCAGAAGATATTCTTCCTACCCGCGTACTATGAGTTGAGGATTCTAAGGTCAAATGACAGATATACCTCTAAGCAGGGTACACAGGGTCAGCTGCCATCTGATAAGCTTTAGAATCACACAAGTCAATATTCAGTTTAAAGAAATAATGGATTGAAGGAGCAATACTGGGTGGTGTTGCTCCTTGCTTTTTTTGCATTAGATCATACTTCAAGACGTTGTTCGAGATTTACCAAGTAAGTGAGCTAATAAATTCATAAAGAAGAAAAATGAAACGACAAAATGGTACGAAATGAGAAACGCATAAGAAAATGAATAATGATGCGAAAAATTGTACTGAATTGATAGTTTTCGGTAACATCAGAATAAAAGTGTTACAAATATGTAAAAAAATGCATGTATTTTTAGATTAGTTAAAGTTGTAGAATATACTTAAGAAAAGTTATAAAATGATATCAAATCTATGAACAAAAAGTATAAACTCTTAAATATCACAGTAAATACTGTATGTTTTTATTGGAATGAGAGTATCCATCAAACAAGAAAATCTATTCAGGTTAGTGGCAAAGCAAAAAAAATCAAATTTATCACTTTGGAACTAAGACAAGAGTTACCAGGAATTGTTGAGGATAAAACTAGCGGGTATAGAAACATAAAATCTGTTTATATGCAGCTTACACAGGATCGAAGTTAGCTTTTTGGATCCTGCAATTGAGCATAAGATGCAGATTCGCTTGAATCTAGACAATTACGTATATTTGCTTTTATACACTACTTAGGTTGATTGAAAGTATGGAGGAGGGTAGTAAGATGGCAAAAAAAGCACTATGTGTTGGCATAAACGACTATCCGTTTGAAGGAAATGACCTGAAGGGCTGTGTCAATGATGCAAAAGGCTGGGCAGGCATGCTTACTGGTCACTTCGGGTTCGCTGAGGCTGATGTGAAGCTGCTGCTGGATAAGCATGCAACCAAAGAAGCGATACTATCTGCACTTGAGGAAATGATTGTGAATGGGGAGCCTGGAGATACTCTTATATTCACTAATTCATCTCATGGTACCTACTTAATTGATGAAAGTGGCGATGAGCAGGATAAGTATGACGAAGCGATTTGTCCATATGATTGTAAGGAGAATCTGATTGTTGATGATGAGCTGAGAGAGATTCTTAACAAGCTAAAACCGGATGTCAGCTTCTACATGATTTCAGATTCCTGCCATTCCGGAAATGTCCACAAGGCATTAGTTGTGGATACTCCTGATCATAGAAGAGTAAGGTTCCTTAATCCGAGCCTTATTGGTAAAGCCAGCTTGCTTAATCCATTCAAAGCAAAACCAAGGGGAAGCAAGATAAGCAGGAATGTCAGAGTCCAGGACCTTCTGCTCAGTGGCTGCAAGAGCATTGAATATTCCTATGATGCCATGATTGATGGAGACTACCATGGAGCCATGACCTACTATGCGCTGAAGGCGGCTCGGGAGGCAGGATATCAATTGACCTTCAAGGAGCTGCATAAGAAGATAAATGAATATCTTAAGGCTTCCGGATATCCTCAGCATCCTCAGCTGGAAGGTAAGACAAGCCTGAAAAGCAGTCAGGTGTTCAAATGATTGGCGGTTACAGGGAAAACATGCCATGTGTAGTGCACATCTCTATTGCAAGGTTCGACAGCCGATTGCCAGAAGCAGGAGAACCTCTGAATTTTCTGGTTTCAATACATGTGGAGGGAACTGGAATCACATGGCAGCAGAACATAACTGTAGACACCTCAACGGAAAAGGAACTGCAGGAAATGACCCAGGACCTTTATCTCTGGAGCTGCAACCAAAAATTGACGCGAGAAACTGCCAGGGATTGTTCATTGAAGCTGGGGGCAAAGCTGTATGATACTTTTATCGGCACAGTGGGAGATAAGATACTGGCTGGATTAAAGATAACAGCTATTCTCCTGAATATTGACGAAACAATCCAGAACCTTCCCTGGGAACTTATGGGGAAGAATGGAGTGCATCTGTCACAGGCTCTGCCTTTCGGAAGATTAGTAACGACCCGTGAATTACTTAGACCAAACAGGGATCCACTTAGAGAAGATAAAATCGTTAGAATACTAGCAGTAGTGGATACTACGCAGGACCTTATTTCAGGAAAGCATGAGCTTAAGGCTTTGCAAGCCCTTGAGGAAAGGAGAGATGGATACCAGATTAAAGTGGATGTCCTATGCGGAGAAAATGCAACTGTAGCCGAGTTCGAAAGGCTTGTTACTCCAGGGACATACGATATACTACACTTCTCGGGGCATGGTTCCTTTGACCGACAGTCACCTGAAACAAGTGGCCTGCAATTTTATGACGGCATACTTGAGGCTGATCAGATTCTTGACATTAACTGGAAATCACCACCATATTTTGTATTCAGCAGCGCTTGTGAATCAGGTCGATCATCAGGAGGAATAAGGCTTATATCAAATGAACGACACAGCAACGGACTTGCAGCTGCCTTTATTTCTGCTGGCGTATCAGGATATGCAGGCTACTTTTGGCAGGTTTCTGACACTGGAGCAGGTGTTTTTGCTCAAATATTCTACAAATACCTCTTTGAGGAAGAAAACCTTGGAAAAGCCTTTCTTGAGGCAAGAAAAAGAACTTCATGGGAACTTGATGAAGTAGGCGATCTCGCTGCATATGGTGCAGTTTTGTTCGGAGATGCTGCTACAAGCGAAAGACTCGATCTGGTGAGAATGGGAAGATAGGAAATCTAAAATAGAATTGTTATCATAATTTTTCGGATATATATGGATTTGGTAAGCATGTTTCCCAACCTATTAAATACTCATTGAACTAAAGGCGATTATGTAATCCTCTGTATGATAGTCCTTGTCGAGGAGGGGCCATAATGAAAAAGTCGGTGCTAAAATCAATTCTCTTTATGACTGTTGTATTAGTCATGCTGATTCTACAAGACAAACCACAACTTTTATTATCAATTATAAATAGTGAATACCAGTCAGCCAGTGCAATTAGTGTGGATGTATTAATCCAACCCATTCCAGGTTTACCAACTAGAAGTCCTTACGAGTTCACACACGATGGGGATTTTGCTACTATAATTAGATATTTTGGACAAGAAACTGACATCATAATCCCTGAAACAGTAAGTGATGGTATTAGAAGCTACAAAGTCATCAGTATTGGTGGAGAGGCTTTTGCAAATAATGAGGAACTGACTAGTGTAGTCATACCCAATGGTGTAATTGACATTGGTGTAGGCTCGTTTGCCGGATGCTCTAATCTTAAAAGAGTTATGTTTCCTGAGAGCTTAGAGAGCATCGGAAGGAGTTCTTTCGGTGGCTGCACTCGGCTGGTGAGTGTTACTATACCTGAAAGTGTAACTAGAATTGGGAGTAGCGCATTCGCAAAGTGCGAGAGACTCATTGAGGCCTGGTTTTTCTGCAACAGACCGATATTCGGGGATGGGCCAGAATTAGTAGCATACTGGGAAAGTGCATTCGGTAATATCAACAATGATTTCAGAATCTACTACCTCTCAGGACGAACTGGATGGGTAAGCTCCAGACAAGTCATTCCGTTCTACAAAGTAACTTATAACGCAAGCGGAGGCTTTGGGCAGGTTCCTGTCGATGAGAATAATTACCTGGAGGGTGACAGGGTCTTCGTGCTTGATAATACGGGGCAGCTTAGTAAGCCTGGCTATATTTTGGCTGGCTGGAACACTTTGGATAGCGGTGCGGGAAGAGATTATGAAGCAGGGAGTTATTTTGCAATCGGAAAGGAGTCTGTAACCTTATATGCGAGGTGGGAGCCGAGTGCGCCGGTTCCTGAAAAATATACTCTGGTCTTCGACATTAATGGAGGGACTGGAAACACTCCGGCTGCTGTATCAGTAGAATATGAATCGGAGATAAGGCTGCCGACACAAGGTGATCTGAGTAGAACTGGCTACAGGTTCGATGGCTGGAATTCAATGTCTGACGGAAGCGGAAGAAACTATTTTGCTGGTGTCAATAACGTCATTGAACCTGGTGAAGAAGCGCTTGCTGATGGCGTAGCGGTTCTTTATGCAAGGTGGGTACCGATTGAGTACACCATGGTAAAGGTTCCTGAAAGCGCCACATATAATGAGCCAATCAGCATGAGTGCCACACTGATGCTTGGAGACAAACCGATTGAAGGAAGAAGACTCATCTTCAAGATTGCAGATAATATAGTGGGGACTGCAGCTACTGATGCAAGGGGATTTGCGGAGTTAAGGGATGTAAAAGTAGCCTATAAGGCTGGTACTTATCCTGTCAGCGTATATTACCTTGCTGGGGACGTTGAGTCAGCAAAAGGAACAAGCAGTCTGACTGTAAAATCCGGCTCGTTTCCGCCTGGCTTGATTCCAGTGATTATCGCGATAATTGGTGCTTCATCAATGCTGCTTATAAGGAAGTTCGGAGGAAAGAAGAAGGTTCCTGATGACAGACCTGATGGACATTCTGCTCATGCTCCTGTGATTGAACATTTCACAAAAGTTGATTTTCCAGCAAAATGTGTTCTGAACAGGAAGGTTGACCTGACAATCAGGCTTAACAAGAATGCTGCAGAATTCAAACAGAGCATTAAAGCAATTAAGGAGATTGTACCAGGCAAAACCAAGTCAGTCACCTTGAACTATAAGGTAACAGCACCTGGATTTGCAGAAATGGTAAATAGTCAGCTTGTACAGGTGGGTAACAAGCAGATGGTTTTAAATCTGAACGGAGAATCAGAGGCTATCAAATTTGAGCTATACCCTCAAGAAGTGGGAGATCAACGAATTGAAATAGAATTGTATTTTGAAGGCAGCAGAATAGACTACAGCATATTGGCTTCAACCGTTGCAGAAACCTCCCAGGAAGTTTCTGCTGAATTCCTTGGAGAGAAAGCAAATGCAGTATCGATGGATTCACCGGATAACAATTTTCAAAAAATACAATCCATCACAAGCGAGAAAAAGAAGACAATGGAAATCCGCACCTTGCACGTTGATTACAACACCAGGAAGAATAAGATTGTTTATCACGTCTATTCAAAGGAAAACAAAGCTCCCGCAATCTGCAAAGTCAGTCTGCCGAACACAATCGAGGAGATGTTTGCCACAATCAAGGAATTTACTGTGTTCTTGGACGAGATAGTAAAAATTGGTGACACATCAGCCGGTGAATGGAAGGACATCTACTTCAATCTTAATTCCAAATGCCAGAACCTATATCATATGATTGTGCCGGATGAGATTACTGAGATGATAAAGAAGTGGGAGAGCAGTTCAGCGTTCATCATTTCGACTAATGAGCAATGGATTCCGTGGGAGGTATTCCATGACGGTTCTGATTTTTTGAGCAAGAAGTTCATATTTTCCAGGTATCCAAGATTGCCTGAGAACAAGAAGATACCGCAAAAGGACAGGGCGAAATCAAGCTCCATTAACATAGGACAGATCACGAATGTGGTAGGAGGCAATTTCAAGGTACCACAGACAAATGAAAGGGTTCGGAAATTATTCAATTTCCTTCCAAACATCAAAGTGAATCCACTCATAGAGGAATCCATTTCCGACCTGGTTGAAGTGCTTCCTGAAACAGATTTGCTGCACATCACCTGCCATGGGAGCATGACTCATCCAATGCTGCAGATTTCAAATGAGCAGACAGACTATAAGAACCTGAACCTGGACATAATCCAAAATTTACCGTTAAAGCCTGGTTGTTTCATATTTGCCAATGCCTGCTATTCAAATACTACTGTCAGTGTCTTTAAGAACTTAACCAGCTTCGGCTGGGAATTCTATAAGGATGGAGCTGAAACGTACATTGGTACGCTTGCGCAAATTCCGGAGGTATATGCAGTTGAATTTGCAGAATCGTTATATCAGTCCCTGTTTTCAGGCGAAGAATTGACAGTAGGTCAGGTAATTCACATGGTGAAAAATAAGATGTCATCAAACAAGAATATATTCTGGCTGCTGTATTCCATGTATGGAGATCCGATTACCCGCTTCAAGTCTGTCAAATAGGAGGGTTTTATCTTGTCAATCAAGGTATATTTCGTTTCATCCAACATTGAAGAGGCAAGTTCAACAAAAATAGATGACCGAACAATACTCGGGACACTTGGGGATCGAAATGAGGCTGTTGCAGTGCAGCTAAAGGAGCTTTTTGAATCTGTAACCGAAGCAATAAAACCATCAATAAAGACAAAGAGCGATGTAATCATCGAGCTGACAGGTTCCATGGACATAAAGATGGAGGGCAGCATCAAATATCTGATATTTAATGCAGGAGCTTCAGGAACGGCATCCGGAACAATGAAGGTAACACTGAAGACCGAACTGATTCCAGATTGAAGAAGGCATTAAATATCAAGGATTCGATGTAATCAAGGCAACAATCAGAGGGGGCATATTATATGAAGAACGCATCACCTGAAGAAACATATCTTAAAGAGATGGCCGAAAAGCAGGACAAAATAACAAGCGCAGCCGCCAAGCGCTATCAGAAGCTTGAAGGTGAAAGGAAAGGTGCCAGAAAATCAAAAGCGTTTGACCCGGGTACCATGCAGGTACGCAGGAGCATCATCAACACCTATGATGGCTTGTCCATTGAGCGCATCCTCAACAAAAGTGACCTGTTTCCGATTGCACATCTGCAGTTGGGGCTGAATGCAGGAAAATCCGTTTGCCGAATATCCGTCAGGAGCAGGAGCGGCAAATTGCTTAGCTATGGCACTGGCTTCATGGTATCTCATTCTCTAATGATGACAAACAACCATGTCCTGAACAATGAAGAAGCAGCTCAGTACAGCCTGGCAGAGTTCAATTTCGAGGATGACGAGCAGTTCCTCCCGCGTCAGTCGGTAAGCTTCAGACTTGATCCCAAAAGGTTTTTCATTACCGATGAGAAGCTTGATTTCACGCTGGTCGCCGTACAGGAAATATCAAATACAGTAAAGCTTTCAGATTTCGGATATCTGCAGCTACTTTCCCAGGAAGGAAAGATCCTTGAGGGAGAATATGTTTCAATCATCCAGCATCCCCAGGGAGGCATGAAAGCTGTTACTGTAAGGGAAAATGAAGTAAGGTTCCTTTCAGATGATTTCATACACTATGTCACTGATACTGAACCTGGCTCTTCAGGCTCACCTGTGTTCAATGACCAATGGGTTGTTGTAGCGCTGCACCATGCCGGAATACCTGACCCTAAAGACAAGACAAAATGGATTGCCAATGAAGGTGTGAGAATAAGCTCGATAGCGAAATATCTAAAAAACAAGCGTGACAGATTGGATGCCATTGCTATTTCGCTTGTAGATGAGTTGCTTGGCGGAAACATCCAGATTGGTAATGATGTTGTAATGGACACAGAGGAACTCAGTGAGGACTGGTACAGCAAAGCTTCAGGCTATGATTATAAGTTCCTGGGTGATGGCTTTGACGTGCCGATGCCTGAATTGGACAAGGATAGGGCAAATGATGTCGTGAAAGCAGCTGATGGCAAAGAGATACTGAATTATACGCACTTTTCAGTAGTTATGAGCAAATCAAGAAGACTTGCCTTCTATACAGCGTCAAACATTGACGGTAAAAATCGGATTGAACTGAAACGAAGCGGAGACAAGTGGTACTATGATCCAAGGATAAGTAAAGAATATCAGTGCGGACCGTCACTTTACAGTAAGAATGAGCTCGACCGCGGGCACCTTGTAAGGCGTCTGGACCCGGTATGGGGATCTGATGCCGACAAGGCAAATGAGGACACTTTCCATTTTACGAACTGTTCACCACAGCACAAGAACCTTAACCAGAAGACCTGGCTTAACCTGGAGGACTACATCCTAAGCAACGCAGCTAAGCACAGCATGAAGGTCAATGTGTTCACAGGACCTGTGTTCCGTTCAGACGACATGGTATATAGAAAGGAATACAAGATACCGGCTGAATTCTGGAAGGTTGTGGTAATCGTAAAAGATGACGAGTCCTTATCTGCGACAGCCTACCTTCAGACTCAGAAGAACCTCATAACTAACCTGGAATTTGCATATGGACAGTATGAAACCTACCAGGTTCCTGTGGCTCAGATAGAGGAGCTTACAGGTCTCGATTTCGGGAAGCTGCGGGAGCACGACCCCATGGAGGGAGTAGAAGCAGCGGCATTCGTTATTGAGGGACCGGAAAGCATAAGGCTCTAACATTTGCTTTGGAAATTCAGATTACTTAACCCTGCATATTTATTGCATAGTTATTGTGTTTTATGGTTGACAAGCCACATCGACGTGGAATACAATTAGCGAAAGAATTGAATCAATAGAAACCTTTGAGGCAGAGGAAAATCAGAAAGCACCTTTTAGAGAGCGGGACCCGGTGGAAATCTCGCAGGAAGCGCTGAACAATATGGACTGCTGAGGTTGGCGTCAAATGCGCCGACGCAAGACTGCGTTATTGGTCGGGGATATGTATGTATCCTTATGAGATGGTTCATTTGAACCTAAGCAAGGTGGCACCGCGCAAAGTATTCGCCCTTGGTCTGTTATTGGCAGACCAGGGGCGTTTTGTTTTACTAGGAGGGATGCAGGGTATGAAGTCAGGTGGAAAGATTGTAATTCTGGGAGCTGGTCATGTAGGGTCACATTGTGGTATGGCACTGGCCTGGCGAGGGATCTGCCGGGAAATCGTCCTCGTGGACAAGAATGAGAAGAAGGCTGCTGCACAGGCCATGGACATATCTGATGCACTTACATTTCCGCCGAATGGAGCAGCAGTGCGTCCGGGAACCTATGCTGATTGCGCTGATGCAGATATTGTGGTCATTGCTATCGGTGTGCCCAGACTTCCGGGACAGACAAGACTTGACCTCCTGGAAAGCTCTGTAAGGATGCTCAAGGAGCTTACAGAAACCCTTAAGCCTATCGGAATAGGGGGAGTAGTGGTAACCATAACGAATCCTGCAGACATCGCAGCATACTATGTGCGTCGTGAACTTGGTCTCCCAAGGGAGAAGGTATTTGGAACCGGAACGCTGCTGGATACCGCAAGGCTTGTAAGGACCATATCTGAGAAGAGTGGAGTTTCAAGAGGAGCCATCAGCGCATTCTCGATGGGAGAGCATGGCGACTCATCTATGATCCCGTTTTCCCAGGTTAGGATCGGAGCCCTTCCCTTTGACAGCTATCCGAAGCTTGATAAGGAGTACATACTTGAACGCACCCGGATGACAGGCATGGACATCATAAACGGTAAGGACTCGACTGAGTTCGGAATCGGCCAGGCACTGACAGCACTCTGTGCTTCGATAATTGGCGATGAAAGGCAGGTATTTCCGCTCTCGGTGCTTCTTGAGGGAGAATACGGTCAAAGGGATGTCAATTGCGGTGTCCCGTGTGTTGTTGGAAGAAACGGAATCGAATCAATTGTTGAATTACCGCTGAACTCTGAGGAGCAGGCTCAGTTTGATGCATCCTGCGACATAATCCGAAGGCATATCGAAAAGGCCTGCAATTAGTAATAGCTTGTTTAATTAATTTGTGATTTTAAGGAGTGAAGGAAATGAAACGTAATGGAAAGATAATCAGCATAACCTTAATGACTGCAATGGTAACCTTGCTTTTCGCTGGCTGCGCCGGTAAAAGCACCACTGAAACCACATCACCTTCCGCCACGGCACCCGCGAAGATTCGGGTCGCTATAGTGCAGCCACTGAGCCATTCGTCGCTTGACCAGATCAGGGAGACCATAGTTTCTGAGCTGGAAGCTTCGGATGTAGAGTTTGAAATCACAACACTAAACGCCAACGGTGACACCTCCTCCCTTTCCACAATCTTAAGCAACGAGAAGTCCAAGGGAGTGGACATTGTGGTTCCAATAGCCACTTCAACAGCCCAGAGCGCAAAGGTGGTATTTGACGGTGAAAAGACACCCATAATATTCGCAGCAGTGTCTGATCCGGTTGCTGCGGGCCTTACAGGAGATGACAGCAAGAACATAACCGGCGTTTCCAACAGCATACCGGCTGCAGAAATAGTGAAGCTTATTTCAAACTTCCAGCCGGATTTCAAGAAAATCGGATTCCTCTATACCTCAAGCGAAGCTAACTCTGTATCTACCATCAATAAAGCTAAGGCATACTGCGATGCAAATGGAATAGCTTATGAGGAATCTTCAATAGCAGCACTGAGCGACCTTCAAAGTGCAGTAAACAGTCTGCTTTCAAAGGGAGTGGATGTTCTTTATACGGGCAATGACAACAGCATAGCATCAGCAATGACCACATATACAGACGCAGCCTACAGCAAGGGTGTACCAGTATACTGCGGCGCAGATTCAATGGTTGCTGACGGCGGATTTGCCACAATCGGGGTAAACTATGTTCAGCTTGGCAAGCAGGTTGCAGATATGGTTGTAAAGATAGCCAAAGGATCTGAGCCTTCAGAGATTCCTTATGAGACTTTAAGCGAGTACGCAAAGTTCATCAACCTGCAGGCGGCTGACAAGTTAAGTTTCGAGCTTACAGATAAGATGCTTGAAGGCTACAAGGTATTGGTTGAGCAGGATGGAACCAGCCACTTCGGAAAGTGAGTGAGGGATGATGTACGTTGACATGCTCATTTCAGCTCTAGGCCAGGGAATAATATATGCCCCCATGGCCCTGGGGATTTTCATAGCCTTCAGGATACTTAATACACCGGACCTTACCATAGACGGGAGCTTCGTCTTCGGTATGGCTGTCTGTGCCATTGTAACCATTGGAGGACATCCGGTCCTTGGAATTCTTGCAGGTATTCTTGCTGGTATGGCAGCAGGGCTCGTAACCGGATTTCTACAGACCACATTCCGCATTAATCCCATACTTTCGGGAATCCTGACCATGACAGGTCTATATACGGTTAACTATGCGGTTCTTGGAGGTCAGTCCAACCGCTATCTCCAGAGCATGGTAATCAACAAGAGCGGTGTTGAAGCACCGGTATCCAGCAGGACCATTTACAAGATGGTTTCACTTTCAGAGAATGGCGCAGTATCAGAGCTCATCCTTTCTGGAATCATCGTGGTAATACTGGTAGTAATGCTTGCCGTATTCTTCAAGACCAGGCCTGGTCTTGCCCTTCGGGCGACAGGCGACAATGAGGAAATGGTAAGGACCTCCTCAATTAATGCCAACCTCACGAGGAGAATGGGGATAATGCTTGCCAACGGACTTGTAGCACTGTCAGGAGCCATGCTCTGCCAGCAGCAGCGGTATGCGGACCTTGGGAACGGCAATGGCATGCTGGTGGTCGGCCTGGCATCCGTAATCATTGGCCAGGCTATATTCGGGAAGCGTGGAGTGACACTCAGCGTGATTTCAGCGGTCGTCGGCTCTGTTCTTTATAGAATAATACTGCAGGCTGCATATCAGATAGACATGCCAAGCTACACTGTAAAGCTGATTTCAGCGCTTATAGTTGCCATATCCCTTACACTGCCACTGATCAAGGAAAAGATTGATGCGGTCCAGATGAGGAGATCAGGCGAGGGGAGGGTGGACAGATGAGCAGGCAGGAAGATCAGAAACAAAGCCAGCTTTCAATCATCCACCTGTGCAAGAGCTTCAACACGGGTACTCCCAATAAGATGGTTGCCCTTGACGATTTTTCACTTGAAGTTCCAAAGGGAGAGTTCATAACCATCCTTGGATCAAACGGAGCGGGAAAATCCACACTTTTCAATGCTATTCTAGGGAAATTCCTTCCCGACAGCGGCAGGATAATACTAGACGGCGACGACATAACCTACAAGAAGGACTATAAACGTGCCGCAAAAATAGGATGTCTTTACCAGAATCCTTTACGAGGCACGGCTCCCAACATGACCATCGAGGAAAACCTTGCACTTGCCTATACGAGGTACGCCTCACGTTCATTTTTCGCAATACACAAGAAGGACTCGGAATATTTCCGTCAGCTTCTGGCTACTCTGGACCTGGGACTCGAGGACAGGATGAAAACCAAGATGGGACTTTTATCCGGAGGGCAGCGCCAGGCTGCATCACTTCTTATGGCAACTGTAGCCAAGCCAAAGCTTCTGCTTCTCGATGAGCACACGGCAGCGCTTGATCCGGCAACCTCAAAAAAGGTTCTGGAAATCACCAACCGGATCATCAAGGAAAACAATCTGACAGCACTTATGATAACTCATGACATGAATCAGGCTTTAAGCTTTGGAACACGTACCATCATGATGGATGCAGGAAGGCTTGTCCTGGACATCACAGGAGAAGAGCGGACCAGAATGACTCCCAGGGAATTATCAGAGCTTTTCTCAACCAAATCCGGCCACCTTCTATCAGACAGGAGCATGCTATCAATCTAGGTCTTTATGGCTGAACTTTTGGCGAAGATAGAATGCTGGATTTGAAACCTGAAATCGAAAAATTCGAGCCGAAGGCAATAGGAAACATACGTCAGTCTAAAATTGGTGTGCACACTGATTAAGCTAAATTAATATCGAACCTAAAAAATAATGCAGGCCAGCCTGATCAAAAAAGATCTGGATAGCCTGCATTATTTTTTTTCAAGGGATGGCAGACATCTGCTTTCGCCATTTTGAGTCAATCGAAGCAAGAGTTCCTTAACAGTAAGGTTAAATTTGAATTAACTTAGGATTCTTCAAATCGCACCAACAATCTTATGTGGGACGTATGGCTCTTCGAGGTAAGTGACTTCATCGGCTGTAAGCCTGACGTTCAGGGCTCCTGCGGCATCATCGAAATACTTGGCCTTTGTTGCACCTATTATTGGAGCTGTAACACCCTTAGCCAGATGCCATGCAAGTGCAATCTGAGTCATGGTCGCACCATGCTTTTCTGCAAGCTCATGGACACGCTGAACAATGGCATAATCCGTTTCCTGGGTGCTGTCGTACTTGGAGACGGCTGTCTTGTCGGTCTGGCTTCGCTTGGTTTCAGCATTCCAGTCCAGACGTGCGAGTCTGCCTGCTGCCAGTGGGCTGTATGGTGTCAGAGCGACATTCATCTGACGGCAGATAGGAATCAGTTCCCTCTCGTCCTCACGGTAAAGCAGATTATAATGGTTCTGCATGGATGAGAAGGGTGTCCATCCATTCTTCTCAGCGACAAATTGCATGTTATGGAACTGGTATCCATACATTGCTGAAGCACCCAGAGCCCTCACCTTACCAGCCTTTACAAGGCTGTCCAGAGCTTCCATGGTCTCCTCGATCGGAGTTCCATAATCGAACCTGTGGATGATGTATAGGTCGAGATAATCGGTGCCAAGTCTTTTAAGAGAAAGGTCAATTTCTCTCTGGATTGCCTGCTTCGAAAGCTTGCCTTCGTTGAAGTAGACCTTCGTGGCAAGAACCACCTTGTCACGGGCGACATTATTCTTTATCGCACGACCCAGGTATTCCTCACTGGTACCTGCAGAATATGTGTTGGCGGTGTCAAAGAAGTTGATTCCCAAATCCAGAGCTCGCTTCACGAGTTCCTCGCTGTCCTCTGCATTAAGTGTCCATGCGTGGAAATTGGTGCCGGGGTCACCGAAGCTCATGCATCCTACACAAAGGCGAGAAACCATCAGATCTGAATTTCCAAGCTTTGAATACTCCATTTTTTGCCTCCTCGATATTTTCCTTGGTCCAGTAATTGAAAACAGAACTACAAAAAAGTAAGTTATACCTGATGTCCATGATCATTGAATCTGTTACTCTTATTCTAATCCTTTGAGTCAACTCCAAGTCAAGTGTTATTGATCAATTCCCCTGGTAGTTTCATAATGAGTCTATCCATAACAATTCTGTGATTGTAAGAGTATTGTATTAAAGTCTTTAACGTCCTAGTATTAGTATACGACAGCGATTTGAAAAGTATTATTGAGAAGCAATGGGGGGTAAGAACGGAAATCCCACAAAAGATGAGGGATTAATCGTAGATATCCCACAAAAGATGAGCGAATGATTATGCTTTGTATCTAAAAAATGGATTTAGAAATTTTGCAAGGAAAGTTGAAGCATTGAGGTGTGAAATGAACGAAATTCTGGATATCAAGTTACTCAGTTCCATATGTACCAGAAACGAGTATTATCTCAAGAATACAATTGAAACAGCGGACAGGCTAGGATTGAAATACAGGATTGAAAGAGTTACCGACAATGAGGTGCTGAAAGCCTATGATGTCTACAACAGGTGCAAATCAGGGGCGTATTGCCCGGGATGCAACCGTCTGAATGATTTCAGGTTTGGAGACGATTCGACCATGTATGCTCCCGCCCTGGTCATCGATGGTAAGGTTGTTCTGCACAGCTGCATATTCACCAAAGAAGTTGTTGAAGGTGTGTTGTCAGGGTATGCTGGCCAGGAAGAATGATAGGAATAGAGCTCGAAAGCTCTATTTCAGTACCTTCATTGCATTAACTTTGAAAATATGATTACATGTAGAAAAGGCAGGTGCTTGAAGCATCTGCCTTTGAAATATATATACAATTTGGATATGTGTCCGAAGATTCAATGTCAGCCCTTAATTTGAATCTACCAGATTCCCGGAGGTTTCCAGAAATTCAAGCACTGCTTCCATAGATTCACCAATGTCCTTTACCTCATAGCCAAGCATATCTGATGCTTCAGCTGCATTTAGTGTGAAGACAACATCCCTGCGGGTTATTTCAATATAATCAAGATTTTCAATTAGACCAAGCAGCAGGATGGCATCTGGAGTAAGGTCAAGATCATTGAACTCTTCATGAGTTGAGCTGTAAATGATCTTAAGGCCATAGGGCTCCATGGATGTCTCAAGCTCTATGGTGTAATCTCCTAATCCGGCTAATCCAGTCTTTCCTATAAGTTCTGATACCGCTGAATTGTTACCTATGTATTCAACCCTTGCATCATACAGTTCTTCAGCAAGCTGCTTCAGCATGATGCTGCCGTTGAACGAGATAGGGTCAGATGTACGGGTAAGGGTATAGTGCACCTTTTCCCCATCTGCAAAAATCTCGAGTCCCGGTATATCGTTTGTAAAATAGTTGACCTGATATATGTGGTAATCATCTGCAGGGACTCCGGATAAGCTGGTATAGCTTATCTTAAGTGCAGAGCCCTTGAGCAGGCTTCTTGACATTCCTTCTGCAGTAACATCCACTACGCTGGTAAGACCCTTGTTATAGATTACATAGTCGGTATTTGTTCCATCAGGGCTCGTGACCTGGTGTTCAAGAACATAGATGCCGTCTTCGGAACCTTTCGATTCTTCAAGCCATTCAGCGATCGTCCTGTTTCCTGAGTATTCCTCGAAACGCATCCCAGAAACCGTACCTATGCTGCTGGTTGAGAATGTACCCCTGTAAGCCATAAGACCGAATGCGAGCACAGACATTACCAGAACTGGAATGAGTATTGCAGCAATAAGTATCCAGCCAAGTCCCTTATCATTCTTCACACGGGCTTTGGTTGACCTTGATTCCGCTGGCACAGGCTCACCGCAGCTGGCACAAACCTCCCAGTAGGATTCAACTGGACTGTTGCATTTCTGGCATCTGCCCTTAAGCTGTGTGCCGCACTGGGGGCAAACCGCATAATTCTCAGATACAGGGCTCTGGCACTTGGGACATTGCATTGCAGTATGGTCTGCCCTCACTATGAGATATATGATAAGCCCGATGAATGTAGGGGAGAAAACTGAGATCAATGTCCAGAGTACTGCGTTCATACCTCTGCTGGCCGCATCCCTGTAGACATAGATTCCTATCATTATTGGAATAACCAGAAACAGCATTGAAGCTGCCAGAACCACAATAAACACCCCAAAAGTAGATATAGCCATATCAATAACTTCCTTTCAATTAGAAATTCTTCATAATTCTGTTATCAGCTTGTCATGCTTCAAGGATTGACCTTAGATTAATAGGATATCTCTTTGCAAAGACAGCTGCGATAATTCCGCTGCCTGCAAGTGAAGCACCTAAAAGTACAAGGCATGCCATACCAGCCGCAAGTGAGTACGGTGCTATGATGAATGCAAGCATTACCAGGCATATGTTGCTGATGAGAGATGCAATTGTGAGAATAAGCGTACGTTTCGCAAGCTGTCTGGCATATACGATTTCCATGAGCTTCTTTTCATCAAGCACCGGCGGCTTGTAGCTGTTAAAATCATAGCTCAACTTCATCATTCAACATCTCCTTTAGAAGTTTCTTTGCCTTGCTCAGCCTCGACTTCACGGTTCCTGGCGGAACTTTCAAGGTGAAGGCCGTATCATTTATGTCAAGGTCCTGGTAGTAGTAAAGGATGATCGTTGTCCTTAGCTTATCAGGCAACCCTTGCACAGCTTCATGCAGTTCACTGAAATCATGAGCCTCTACAGCTGAAACATTTTCCATCACTGAATCCTTGGCTTCCTGTGACCTGAAGCCATCGAAAATGAGGCTTCGGGACTTCTTTCTAAGCTGGTCCCTGTATGTATTCACACATATTCTGGTTAGCCAGCCTTCAAATCCATTTGTCTTATCATATAGCTCAATCTTTGCGCATACCTTCAGCCATGTCACCTGATAAAGGTCGTCTGCATCGGAAGGGTTGGTGCAGAGGGTTCGGCACAGGCCATAGAGACGTCTGCCGTGCTTCTCAATATATTGATCGATCATCCTCTCTACCTCCCTTCACTAACATATACGTATGGTGAACACAAAAGGTTCACTTTGTTTTAAATTCTTTTTACGTCTCTCAAAGCCGCAGATGCCTGCAATAAAAAGAAGATGACTCCCACAAGCAGCAGGTGCCATCTTCATTTAAACATAATTCCTGGTAAGAGTCCTCTTGGCATGAAAATTTTGGGTTAGCCGATCATGAACAGGCTTTCTTGGTTCTCTGACTTCACCTGAGGATCATATCCTGCATGAGTCCCGATATAGGATCTGGGGTTCTTTAACCGCATGGATCGGTTCTTTGGCTGTATCGTTGAGTATACTCTCAGCAATTGCTATGGATTCTGATGCCATCTCTTCTGAAGGGATTGAGACTACTGTTATGGATGGTGTCATATACTCAGTGGTGTCAGCTCCGAGTAGTCCGAAAGAAATCATCTCAAGCTCATCAGGAATATTGATCTTTTCCTGGTTAAAGATTTTGGCAGCTCCTATAGCCAGTACATCTGAGTCACAAAACAGTGCCTTAGGTAAATTTCCCCTGCGGATAAGCTTTCTGGCTGCATTTGCTCCACCCTCATATGAGTGCTCGGCCTTGATTACCATGGATGGGTCAATGTCCATCTTCAGTTCTCTGCATGCATTAAGGAAGGACTGAGTTCGGAAGCTTGTAGCTATAGCAGACCCTTCTGTAGTAATCACAGCAACCCTCTTATGTCCTTTCTTTGCAAATATGGATGCTGCCTCAAAGGCAGATGCCTCGTCATTGCTCCTTACAGTGTGGAAGCTTTCGAGATACCTGTTGAAAAGTATAACGGGGATCTTTGATTTTGAGCTGGCTAGGAAATCCATGTCCTTAGCTGAAGCTGCACCTATAATTGCTATGTTATACCTGTTCTTGTTGGTCAATCCGATTTCCTTGTACAAATAGTCGTTAGTATATGTGCAGACTACGAGGTCCACATTAAGGCTTCTTCTCTTTACTTCATTCTGAAGGCCGACCAAAATTCTGGCCAAAAAGGAAGCCCTGTAATCAAGTGGCCAGTAAAGTGCAATTACAGGCTTGCCTTCATCGGCGCTTCTTAACCTTCTGGCGACATTGTTAGGTTTATAGCCCAAAGTCTTGACCGCTTCTGAAACCTTCAGCGCAGTTTCTTTGGCAACCTGCCTTTCCTCGGCCTGTCCGTTTATGACGATTGACACTGTCGATATGGATACGCCCGCAAGGGCGGCGACATCTCTAATTGTAGGCATAGTAACCCATCCTTCAACGTTTGTATAAATAGCATAGGAAAAAAGCTTTTTAATGTCAAGCTTAAAACGTTTTAATTAAACCATTGACAAAGATTTAATTTATGATAACATTCTCTTAGAACGTTTTAAGTAATGATGAGGAGTATGATGAAGATGACATGGTCACAGGGAATTTTAGCCAGGGCCTCCGGTAATGAAGACATTCAGGCAGGACAGATTTTGAGACTTAAATTTGATAATTGTATTATCAATGATGGGGCAGGACACAAGGCAATTGACCTGCTGGATCGCGAAAAGGGCATAAGAAGCCATGATTCGGTGACTGTTATCCTTGACCATAACATTCCGGCCGGCAGCTTCGAAAGCGCATTCATACAGAAGAAGCTCATCGATTTCGCGAGGGATAACAATACTGATTTCATTCAGTCGGCGGGGACCACGTACGAGCTGATGCTGAATCAGGTAAAGGAAGGAAGCCTGTCCGCAGTCTGCGGTAACCACCACGGTGCCTTTGGAGTGAACGGTGCACTTGGAATACGGCTTTCAGTTGAAAAGATGGCAGAGCTTCTCATGAACGGGGAGATTGAATATATAGTGCCTGAAGCAATCAATGTGGAATTGTCAGGTAGACTTCCAGATACAGCTTCAGCCAGAGACTTCATGTTGGGGCTTGTTTCTGAGTTAGGAGAGGAAGCCTTCAGGGGACACGTGGTCGAGATTACAGGTGAGTCTGTAAGGACACTTGGCAGGACTGACAGGTTCGTCATTTGCAGCCTGATGAGCAGGACTGGCGCTGAGTCGGTACTCATGAAGGAAGAGAAGACAGAAGGGTACCTTAAGACCATCTCATATGACCTTGGCAACGCTAAGGCAGTAGTAACTCTTCCGGGTGATTTGAAGACAGTGAAGACAGTTGATGAGCTAAAAGGAACTAAGATGTCAGCAGGTTTTATCGGGGCGTGCACAGGAGGCCATATCGAGGACCTGCGCATGGCAGCTGAGATACTGAAGGGCAAGAGGATAAAGCTTGGATTCAGACTCCTGATAGGCTGTGTGAGCAACGAAATATATCTTCAGGCTATGGATGAAGGCCTGGTTGACATATTCTTTGATTTTGGAGCCCAGTTCACGAATCCTGGCTGCGCATCATGCAAGACAACTTCAATAGGAGTAGTCGGAGACGGAGAAAGCCTTATCTCAACAGGATCATATAACTTTGCCGGATGCGCGGGTACAGAGGATTCAAAGATATACCTTGCGTCCGTGGAGACAGTAGCAAGAACAGCCATATCAGGGATTATTGGGGAGTGAAGGGAGACAATATGGGAAATTTATTAGTTGGTAAGGTCTGGAAGCTTCCGGATGATGTTGATACGGATACGATAATACCGGGAAGATATGGAGTATTGCCTACAGCAAAGGCCATGAGCAGACACTGCATGGAAACCCTGAGACCGGAGCTGGCATCAAGCGTAAATCCAGGGGATATATTCGTGGCAGGCAAGAATTTCGGCTGCGGCAGTTCAAGGGAGCAGGCTCCTGCCTGCATAGCGGCACTGGGAGTAAAGGTCATAATTGCAAAATCCTTTGCCAGGATATTCTACAGGAACGGAATAAATAACGGCATGATGCTGATAGAGAGTCCTGATGTGCCTGACAACTGCGAGGAAGGGGACATCATCACTATCGAGGTCAACAAGAGCATAACTGTAAACGGCAAGACCTTCGCTTTCCCAATCTTCCCGGATAACGTTAGCGCAATCATAAAAGATGGCGGTCTGGTTGAAAGATACAAAAGAATGAACGAAGAAAAGGAATTCTTCAAGACCAAGGGACATACCATGGCGGAGAAGATCCTTATGAGGAATACAGGCTTATCGGACCTGGAGCCAAGGCAGCTTGTTACCGGAAAGCCTGACATGTGCATGATCCATGACATATACACTCCTTTCGTGATACAGCAGCTCGATAAGATGAAGTTCAAGGAGCTTGCGAATCCTGATAAGGCTGTAATTGTTTTGGATCACCTGATGCCCACTAACCAGGCGACAGGTGACCCGAGACATTACCGTGCAGGCATAGAGCTTCATGAAAGGTTCGGAATAAAGAAGATACATATAGGTGAAGGCATCTCCCACAGCCTGATGCATGAGAAGGGTTATGCGCTTCCTGGTACCCTTGTGGTAGCGACAGACAGCCATACGCCTACATATGGCGGAGGCGGATGCTTCTGCACTGGGATAGGGTTCACTGAGATGGCGGCAACACTTGGAAGCGGCGAGCTCTGGCTCAAGGTTCCACATGCAATCAAGGTCGTGGTTGAAGGAAAGCTCCCGGAGGGTGTATATGCCAAGGACATAATACTCAAGATCCTGGGTGACATAAAGTCTGATGGCGGTACGGGTATGTCCATGGAATTCACTGGCAGCACATGCAAGGACCTGAGCATGCAGGCAAGGTTCACGATAGCTAACATGGCCCTTGAAGCTGGCGTTAAGACAGCGCTTTTTGAAGCCGATGAGAAGACAGCCGAATACTTCGGAATGGACCTGAAGGAAATCGAATGGATAAAGATAGATGAAAACGCGAAGTACCTCAAGGTCCTTGAATACAAGGCGGAAGAGCTTGTACCTCAGCTTGCCTGCCCGCAGGGAGTGGACAACGTGCATCCTATAGACGAGGTTGTCGGGACACCACTCAATGAAGTCTACATCGGCTCATGCACCAACGGAAGCATCGAGGACATGAAGGTTGCAGCCGATATACTTCAGGGTAAGAAGATAGCAAAGTTTATGAAGCTGGTTATTATACCTGCAACGCTCCATGTCTATAAGGAAGCCATGAAGCTCGGATATATCAAGACCTTCATAGATGCTGGAGCAATGGTCTCACATCCATGCTGCGGACTATGCTGCGGACAGCCCTACGGGCTTATGAGCGACGGTGAGGTTGTGCTTGGAACCAACAACAGGAACTTCATAGGAAGGATGGGGACCAAGAAATCCCTGATATACCTATCGTCACCTGCGGTGGCTGCAGCAAGCGCTCTGGCAGGACATATCGCAGACCCGAGAAAACTTGATAGAACCTTTTGATTCAGTATAGATAAATAAAAAAGGATGGGGAGAAAAGAATGAACTACAAGATAGCGGTAATACCAGGAGACGGAATAGGTGTAGATGTAATCAACGAGGCTGTAAAAGCTCTTGACAAGATCGGGGAGCTCTACGGACATACATTCCAGTACGAGTACAGGCTGGTCGGAGGCTGCTGCGTAGATGCGTACGGAGTTCCAATACAGGATGAGACCATCGACGTATGCAGAAACAGCGATGCGATACTTTTCGGAGCTGCCGGCGGCCCCAAGTGGGATAACCTTCCTTTTGAACTGAGGCCTGAAAGAGGACTTGGAAGACTCAGGAAGGAATTCAACCTGTTCGCAAACTTAAGGCCTTCCAAGATATACGAGGACCTGAAGGAAAAGTCTCCTCTCAAGAACAGGGTAATTGAGAAGGGCGTAGACATAATGCTGATAAGGGACCTTACAGGAGGAATCTATTTCAGCGAGAAGGGAAACAGGATCGGCAAGTACGGTGAGGAGGCCTATGACGTTGAGTGCTACAGCAAGTTCGAAGTGGAGAGGGTAGCAAGGAAGGCCTTTGAGATAGCCATGGGCAGGAAGAAGCTGGTCACAAGCGTTGACAAATCAAATGCGCTATTTAGCGGAAAGCTCTGGAGAGACACAGTTGCAGAGGTAGCCAAAGATTTTCCTGAGGTCAGGCTTGAGAACATGCTTGTTGACAAGGCTGCAATGGAGATCGCATGCAATCCAAGCAGATTTGACGTAATACTCACAACAAGCATATTTGGAGACATACTGTCTGATGAAGCTGGAGTAACCACAGGATCAGTTGGAATGCTGCCGTCAGCAGCCATAAACGAGAAGGGATTCGGACTATACGAGCCAATCCATGGAACAGCTCCTGATATTGCAGGAATGGGAATTGCAAATCCATTGGCGTCATTCGCAGCAGTTGAAATGCTCCTCAGGATCGGACTGGGTCTGGATGAGGAGGCTGCCGCAATAGACAGGGCTATCAACAAGGTCCTCCATGACGGATACAGGACAGGAGACATATTCATGGAAGGCAACACCAAGGTAACAACTGCAGAAATGGGTGCGCATACTGTAGAAAGAATCACGAAGTAAGGAGTAGAAAATGGGATTAAGCATAACTAACAAGATTCTTACAAATCATCTGCTTGAAGGAAACCTGAATCCTGGAGAACAGGTTCTGGTTAGCGTTGACCAGACCCTTGGCCACGATTTGACTGGAATAATGGCAGCCCAGGTTCTTGAAAGTGTAAAACCGGAAAAGCTGAGCACAGAAACCTCAGTATTCTACTGTGACCATAACACTTTAGCGGTATCTTCAGAAAACGCTGATGACCATATGTACCTCAAGACAGCCGCAGAAAAGTACGGACTGTTCTTCTCAAAGCCAGGAAACGGCATATGCCATTTCCTGCACTGCCAGAGATTCGCAAAGCCTGGCAAGATAATGCTTGGGGCAGACAGCCATACTCCGACATCAGGAGCACTTGGAATGCTTTCAATAGGAAGCGGTGGCCTGACTGTAGCGAAGAGCATGCTTGGCGAAGGCTTCAGGATGACAACGCCTAAGGTGATCAACATCAGGCTTACCGGAAAACTGAACCCTGGTGTTGCAGCTAAGGATATCGCCCTGGAGGCGTTAAGGATACTTACTGTCAAGGGCGGAATCGGAGCCATAATCGAATATACCGGAGAAGGGGTCAAGACTCTTTCTGTACCTGAAAGGGCGACCCTTGCAAACATGAGCATAGAGCTTGGAGCAACCACAGGCGTTTTCCCGAGCGATGAGGTGACCTATCAGTTCCTTGTTGCAGAGGAAAGAGCTGCAGACTGGGTAGAACTTCTTCCTGATGAGGATGCAGTATACGACAAGGTAGTTGAAATCGACCTTAACGAGCTTGAACCATTGGTAGCAAGACCACATATGCCTGACCTTGTATCCAAGGCAAGGGAAGTGGAGGATGTAAAGCCTAATTCGGTATTCATCGGAAGCTGCACAAACGCATCCTACTCAGATATACTCAAGGCTTCGAAGATCCTAAAGGGCCACAAGGTCCACAAGGACATCGACCTGACAATAGCTCCGGGATCAAAGCAGGTCCTTGAGCATCTTATAAGGGATGGCATTTTGGCTGACCTGGTTGAATCAGGAGCAAGGATTCTTGAATGCGCATGCGGACCATGCATAGGAATCGGACAGGTTCCATGTGCAAATGGAATAGCAGTGAGGACATCAAACCGTAATTTCCCTGGAAGAAGCGGAAGCCAGAGCGCTTCAGTCTACCTGGCAAGCCCTGAGACTGCTGCTGCAACCGCAATAACAGGCCATATAACCGATGTAAGGGACTTCATGGATGTCGCTGAACTAAGTGACTGCAGCGAGCCGGAAGCCTACAGGATTGACGACAGCTCATTCATAAAGCCCGGGGATATAGAGAATCCTAAGGATGTTGAAGTTATAAAGGGTGAGAACATAAGCGACCTACCAATGAGGGGTGCGCTTCGCGACAGGATCGAAGCTGTTTCAGTAATCAAGCTTGGAGACAACATCACAACTGATGACATAATACCGGGCGGATCGAATATCCTTAAGTATATCGCCAATATCCCGAAGTTCGCTGAATTCACATTCTGCTATACTGATCCTACCTTCGTTGAAAGGATCAAGAAGCTTGATTATTCAGTTATAATCGGCGGAGAAAACTATGGGCAGGGGTCAAGCCGTGAGCATGCTGCAATGCTTCCCATGTTCTTCGGGACAGAGGTAGTGTTTGCGAAGTCATTCGCAAGAATACACAAGGAAAACCTGATCAATTACGGTATACTTCCATTGGTGTTCAAGAATAAGGATGATTATGACAAGATAGACATGGACGATACGTTTGTCATTGAAGATGTATTAGAGCAGGCGGATACCGGAGAAATAGCCGTGAAGGTTCCGAACAAGGGTCTGGAATTCAAGACATTGCTGGAGGTTTCAGCATATGACCTCAGGGTACTGAAGGAAGGCGGAGCACTTAACTACCTTAAGAACAAATAAAGATATATTGACAGGATTCTCAGCTTAGCCTGCTTTATAAGGCAATCAGCTGGTGAACCTAAGCTGTTTTATGCAGTAAATAGAGTGACTCATGGAAAGCGCCAATTGAGGTATAATATATATCTCAGGAATGGTAGTAGTTCTGTGGGTCACTTTTTCAGACCATTTCCATTGACCTTCAATTTGAACAAAAGTTAGAATCAGATAATTTTTTTGTTTGATTTTTCTTCGAAGAGTTCTTTCAGAAGGATGCTGTTTGAATTTTGTTCGTTTACGTTTACACAGGTTAACAGAATTGATACCATCGACTAGAGAACTTGAAAACCATTGTGACAGTTTATTGATAGGAATCAACGGTAATGATATGGAATTAACAAAAATAGTAACCAAGTGTTAACTAAAGTGAACATAAATATCTGGTTATTACCTGTTTCAATTTGGCAAAACGTTATTATAGCAGTGGAATGAGTATTTTCTAATAGTTGGCATGATTATTGCTTAATTATTTGTGCGCGCAACACAATAATTTACGGGGGTAAAGTATGGAGAACAAAAAGAAACAGGGATATTCTACGGCTAAGATAGCAGGGTTATTCCTGGGATTGGCTGCTGCTGCAATCATTTTAATGCTTCCTGGAATATCAGGACTTGATGCCGTAGGCCAGAAGGCATTGGCATTGACCGCACTTATCGTTATATGGTGGATTACTGAACCAGTTCCAATATGGGTATCTGCACTGCTTCCAATAGCTGTGTCGCCTCTTATAGGACTTGCTGGCGTAAAGACAACTGCACAGGGCTTAAGTGTTTACGCTAACTATGCTTCGCCTGTAGTCCTTATGAGTATCGGTGTATTCCTTCTTGCAGCTGTAATTGAGAAGTGGGGACTTCACAAGAGGATCGCCCTCAATATAGTAGCTAAGGTTGGAAGCAAGCCTACAAGGATAATCATGGGATTTGCACTTGCTACAGGCTTCATTTCGATGTTCATGTCAAATGTAACTGCAACCGCAATGATGCTTCCAATAGGCATAGCCCTCCTAAAGCAACTCGGCTTCGACCATGAAACCGGATTCGCTAAGGCACTCATCCTTGCTATAGCTTTTGCGGCTTCAATCGGTGGCATGGGTACGATGATCGGATCAGGAACAAACATCGCAGGCTCGGCCCTGATGAAGGACCTGGCAAGCATTGACATAACATTCCTTGAATGGATGAAGGTGGGGTTGCCTTTCGTAATACTTTTCCTTCCACTAAGTGTCATAATACTTAACCTTGTATTCAAGGTAAAGGACGCAAAAATCGAGGATGCGGATACGATCCACAGGGAGCTCAAGGCTCTGGGATCCATGTCAAAGGCGGAAAAGCTGACTGCTGCATATGTAGTAATTGCAATAACCGGATTCGTACTGATGACTCAGCTCAAAAAGATATTTCCGATGATTGCAGATGAGAACTATGCTGTTTTGATCGGACTTGCATTGTTCCTCATACCAGTTGACTTCAAGGCAGGCACTTTCCTCATGGACTCAAAGACTGCCATCAGGGAAATTTCCTGGTCGACATACCTGCTTCTAGGTGGTGCTCTCGTTCTTGGAGATGTGTTCTCCAAGGCTGGTATCGCAAAATGGCTGGCGTCGTATATGGGCTTCCTTGCAAACCTTCCGGAAATCGGTGTTGTAATAGCCATAGCTATAATAGTCGCATTCATAACTGAATTTGCTTCCAACTTCGTTGTTGCAAGTGCGTTCCTGCCTCCAATCTATGGAATAGCAGTGGAGCTTGGAATCAACCCTATGCTTCTTATGATGACAGTAACCCTCTCAGCAAGCCTTGCATTCATGTTCCCGTCAGGAACCCCTACGAATGCTCTCGCTTTCGGAACTGGCTACATAGACATCAAGGACATGGTAAAGGGTGGATTCTTCGTAAAAATGATCGGTGTTATATTGTTCCCGGTGGTTTTCTACTTCATCTCCGCACCGCTTACAACATTGTTCTAAGCAAATAAAAGGCCAGAAAATCTTAACCAACTAAACATATTTGATTAGGTGACCTGAGCCATTTCGCTCAGGCCACTTTTTTTATTGGGTATTCAGTTGAATGAGTGCTTCTGGAAATATGACTGAAATGTTGGCATGGAAATTGCTTATATATTTATGATAGAAAATGCTTTAGTTTACGGGAGGCAAATATGATACCAACAAAAGTAATTGTAAGAGAAACGAGTCCAAGAGACGGATGGCAGAACCTCAGCTTTATTGAGACTGATGTGAAGGTTGCAGTAATCGAGAAGATTATCGATATGGGAGCTCCTGAGATAGAATTGACTTCCTTTGTCAATCCAAAGGCTGTCCCGCAGATCCAGGACGCAAACGAGCTTACAAAGCGCATTCTTGGAATGAAGTCAGAGAAGAAGAGCGACGTGAAGCTTACAGCTTTAGTTCCAAACAAGAAGGGTGCTGACAACGCATATGCAGCTGGAATAAGGACGATCGACCTTGTTGTCAGTGTAAGCGAGCTCCATAACAAGAGGAACGTGAACAAGACTGTTGATGAGAGCGTTGCATCGTTAAGGGAGATAATGACTGACCTTCCAGAGGACCTTGAGGTAAGGCTTGCCCTGGCATGCGTATTCGGAAGCCCATTCGGTGACGAAATCGATGTCGACAAAGTAATCAGGATAATCGATGAGTCAATGAAGATGGGTGTCAGGATCGTAGGACTTGCTGATTCAGCTGGACTGTCAACACCAGACCATACAGCGAACATAATCAGGAGGATCAAGGAGCATGCAGACCTGGACAAGGTGGCTGCGCACATCCATGATACCAGAGGACTTGGAATAGCTAACGCATATGCAGCATTCCAGGAGGGCGTTTTCAGATTTGACAGCGCGCTTGGCGGCCTTGGCGGATGCCCGTTCATACCTGGAGCAGCAGGTAACATTTCTACAGAGGACCTGGTCACCATGTTCAACAGGATGAACATCGAGACAGGTATCGATTCTGAAAAGATGTATGATGCCTCGCTTTACCTGTCACAGCACGTTAACGGAAAGTACAACAGCAAGATGCTTGACATCAACAAGCTGAAGGTTAAAAGCGAAGACAAATAGCATGTGTTCAAATCACAGGTTGTGTTGAGAAAGCGTAAATCAAGGTTGGTGTGGGTTAAGAGGTACGCTGATTTAATTATTGTTGACTTTGGTTAACATATATTAACAAAATGCTTGCTGGATTGAGATTTGAAACGGTGAATGTTGTCTGAAAAAGCGCAATTTCAAGTTGGCACGCTAATTGCTTAATAATATTTGGATGTATTGTCAATAAATTGTCTGGCACTGGTCATAACATTGGATCATCCCCACAAGTGCATAAGCTGCGATCATTTTGCCCAACTTCGGAGGAAAATCATGAATAAGATATTTAGTGTGGATATAACTGGGAAGCACAACTTCCTATTCGTAGGGGAAGCAGGAAGCGGTAAAAGTGAGGTGGCAATCAACTTTGCCAGACACCTCGTTGAAATGGACGACAAGCCGGTCCACTTCTTTGATATGGATATGACAAAGCCGCTTTTCAGGTCAAGGGATGTCATGAGAGAAATCGAGTCTCTTGGAATAATATTCCATCATCAGGAACAGTTCTATGATGCGCCGACACTCGTTGGTGGTGTCGCGAGACTCCTGAAGGATGAAGGCTGCTATGTGGTAATGGACATAGGAGGAAATGATATCGGGGCAAGCGCCATCGGTGGATTTGCTCCAAAGGTCAATAATGACTATACCGACGTGTATTATGTGCTTAACTCATACCGTCCCTGGTCAGATAATCTGGATCATATAGACGGAACACTTTCAGCGATACTCAGGATATCACACATAAAGCTTGAAAAAGTGAAGATGATAAGCAATCCGAATATCGGATTGACTACTTCAGCAGATGAAGTCATTGAAGGGAACAAAAGGATGGCTGAGATGATCGGATTATATAAGGATATCGAGTTCCTCTGCGTGAAAGAAGAATTGTATGAACAGGTAAGGAATGATACGAAGATTCCGGTATTCCCCATTCATCTGTTTCTGACATATGAATGGAACAAGGTTTAAGCTGCCAAGCCTGTAAAGGATGGTGGACATAATAGCAGTAAGCATTGCAACCCAATGTTTATATAGAGATCAGAAATAAAGGGAGGAAATACTCAAGTGGGAAAAATAGTAATCAGATCAGAAAGCTGCAAGAGCTGCCAGTATTGTGTCAAATTCTGTCCGAAAAAAGTCATCGAGATAGGAACCGATGTAAATTCAAAGGGATACGAGTATGCTGTGGCTGTAAGAATGGATGACTGCATTGCTTGCCAGATTTGTGCAAGGATGTGTCCTGACGCAGCCATAGAAGTATATAAATAGTCATTGCAGTATAAAGGGGGCTGCATCTGATTGTAAGTCCTGTCTGCTCAGACAGATGGATGACCAGCCAGTCAGCTGCAATACAAGTAAAAGCATAATAGGGAGGAATAAAGAATGGCCAGAATATTTATGAAAGGCTGCGAAGCTATAGCTGAAGCGGCGGTTAGAGCCGGCTGCAGATTTTTCGCAGGTTATCCAATAACACCACAGAACGAGATCCCTGAATATTTCGCAAGAAGGATGCCTGAAGTTGGAGGTGTCTTCATACAGGGTGAAAGTGAAGTTGCTTCAGTGAATATGGTATACGGAGCGGCATCGGCAGGAACCAGGTCAATGACCTCGTCATCAAGCCCTGGAGTAGCGCTCAAGAGTGAAGGTATCTCATATTGCGCAGCGGCGCGTATTCCAATGGTATACGCAAACATTTCAAGAGGCGGCCCGGGAGTAGGATCGATCCATCCAGCTCAGATGGATTATTTCCAGGCAACCAAGGCTTCGGGAAATGGAGGATTCGAGATGCTGGTGTTTGCACCTTCAAGCGTCCAGGAAGCCGTTGACATGACATATAGCGCATTTGATTATGCTGACAGGGACATGAATCCGGTACTGATACTTGCTGATGGAGTAATCGGAACGATGATGGAGCCGGTAAATCTGCCGGAAGCCAAATCCGATGAAGAAGTGGCAGCAATCAAGGAGTCAAAGAAGTCATGGGCATGCATCGGTCATAAGCTTGACTATGCCAACAGGGCATGGATCCAGCCAGGAAACTGGAGCACGATGGTCATGCAGAATGAGAACATCAAGGCTGCCGAGCTCTACAAGAGCTGGGAAAAGGATGCACAGGTAGAGGAATACCTTGTTGAAGATGCAGAGGTAGTCATAGCATCCTATGGTATTTCCGCTCGTATTGCAAAGTCTGCTGTGGAAGAGCTTCGCAAGGAAGGCATAAAAGCCGGACTTATAAGGCCTATAACAGTCCACCCATTCCCTTACAAGGCTTTCGACAACATAAACTACAATACCTGCAAAGCTGTTCTTGATGTTGAAATGTCCATTCCGGCTCAATTTGTACATGATGTCGCAATCGGAGTCAAAGAGCGTTGCCCAATCGAAACATGCCTTTGCTCAGGAGGAAATATCATGAGCAGGGAAGCGATAATCGAGGCTGTAAAGAAAATCAACGAGAAATAGGAGGGTATTGTAATGGAAAAGATATATTCAAGGACCAAGACGCTCCAGGATAAAGTCTCAGGATTCTGTCCAGGATGCATGCATGGTACTGCTATAAAGTTAATCGGGGAAGTCCTCGAGGAGTTGAATGTTGTCGACAGGACAGCCTGTGTGCTTGGAATTGGCTGCTGCGGTCTTCATATGGACTATATCGCGTATGACAACATTACTGCACCTCATGGAAGGGCTACAGCTGTTGCAGCGGGGTTAAAGAGGTCCAACCCTGACTCCCTTGTCTTCACATATCAGGGAGACGGAGATTTCGCATCAATAGGACTGGGTGAATCCATATCCTCTGCAAACCGCGGAGACAACATATCTGTAATCTTCATAAACAATGGAACCTACGGCATGACCGGCGGACAGATGGCGCCGACCACGCTTATGGGTATGAAGGCATCAACTGCACCAAAGGGACGTAATGCCGAGGAGCATGGCTACCCGATGCACATGAGTGAAATACTGAATCAGCTTACTGCTCCTGCATATCTTGAGAGGACAAGCTGCAATACTCCTGGAAATGTCGTAAAGACAAAGAAGGCAATCAAGAAGGCATTTGAAAACCAGCTTAACGGCAAGGGCTTCTCTATGGTTGAAATTGTCACCAGCTGCCCTACCAACTGGGGACTTGACTCACTTGAATCCCTGACATATCTTGAAGAAAAAATGCTGCCTGAATTCCCGCTTGGCGTGATCAGGGACAAATAGGAGGAAAATATGGAGACTAACTTATGCGTTGCCGGATTTGGTGGCCAGGGTGTAATGACGCTTGGGAAATTCCTTGCTGAGGCCACATGCGAATCAACAGATAAAAACATAACCTTCTTCCCTTCATACGGTGCAGAGCAGCGTGGAGGAACAGCCAATTGCTACGTAGTAATATCTGACGAAATGATCGGGGCTCCTCTTGGAGATGTCATGGATGACCTGATAGTGCTCAATGAGCCATCACTGAAGAAATTCCTCTGCAAGCTCAAGAGAGGGGGCAACTTGTTCATCAACAGTTCTATTGTGCCTGATGAGATTGACAGGGATGATGTAAAGCTTATAAAGGTTCCGGTTACCGAGCTTGCTCTTGAACTGGGAAACCCTAAGGTATTAAATGTAATAATGCTTGGAGCATACATTGGCTATACTGAAGTTGTTGCACCTGAAGTTGTCTGGGGAACAATCGAAAATAAGCTTGGCAAGAAGCCAAAGCTTCTGCCAATGAACAAGGATGCTTTCGATAAAGGTCTTGAGATCGGAAGGTCAGCAAGACAATAGGAATCCTGATTAAGAACAGGTCTGCAAGTTAGTCCTGGTGCACTCCGGCCTGCATCAGGCTTACAATATGCTGACTGAAAAAATGAAAAACTGAGATGACAGGAAGTGGACCTGAAGCATTGTCTTCGGTCCTTTTTTTGAGCGCTCAGAGCAGGTTCCGTATATCTGAGGACTGCAATTTGAGGATGTTCATTCGCGTTAACTAAAAGTAACAGTTCAGGAATGGTAATGGGGATTTTAAACGGTAAAACCACCTTTTTGCGCGTTTTTTTAACCATGTTGATGTTGGCATGATAATTGCTTAATAAAGTATGTGCGCGTAGTTAATTTATTTAAGGTAAAGGGAGATATGAAATGAGCAATTTACTATTAGAAGGAATTAGAGTACTTGACTTCACACAGTTTCTTGCAGGACCATATTGCGGTATGTTCCTTGCTGACATGGGTGCAGAAGTAATAAAGATTGAAAACCTTAAGGGTGGCGGAGATTTCACAAGGGGAGCCAGACCAAGGGAACCAAAGACAAACAGGAGCATGTACTTCGGAAACCTTAACAGGAACAAGAAGAGCGTATGCATCGACCTGAAGACAGCTGAAGGAAAGGAACTTTTCGCAGAGCTTGTAAAATCAGCGGATGTGCTTCTTGAGAACAACAGACCTGGAGTAATGGCGAAGCTTGGATTCGGATATGAGGACTGCAAGAAGATGAATCCGGCAATTGTATATGCTTCAATTTCAGGATTCGGACAGTACGGACCATATTCAGAGAGACCTGGATACGACCTTATAGCACAGGCTATGGGCGGCTCAATGAGCATAACCGGATGGGAAGGCCAGGAGCCTACAAGGGCAGGTATGGCAATAGGCGACCTGTTCGCAGGTCTTAATGCCTGCATAGGAATCATAGGATCACTCTACAAGAGAAAAGAGACAGGCCTTGGACAAAGCATAGACGTAGCTCTTATGGACAGCATAGTGTCAGGAATGGAAGCCAAGATGATGCAGTATGTGCATGGCGGAACGGTTCCTGAGAAGACAGGAAACAGATACCTTGCTTCAGCACCTTATGATTCATTCAGGGCTGCTGACGATGATTTCGTGGTTGCAAGCGGTACTGATGCACATTTCGCAGTATTGGCAAAAGCTATGGGAATGCCTGAGCTGAGTGAAGACCCGAGATTCCTGAAAACTGAAGGCAGGCTGAATAACCAGCTTGAGCTCAAGGAAATAATCAATGGCTGGGCAGGCCAGAGGACAGCAAAAGAGTGCGTGGACATAATACTTGGAGCAGGCATACCTGCAGGCCCGATATACAATGTCAAGCAGGTATTCGAGGATGAACATATGAAGGCCAGGGAAATGTTCGTGACGGTCAACCATAAGGAAGCCGGTGAACTCACTGTAATAGGAAATCCGATAAAGATGAGCGAATATCCTGTACAGTACAAGTCTGCTGCACCTGATGCAGGTGAGAATGATTATGAAATCTTTGGGGCACTTGGATTCTCAAAGGAGACCCTCGACAAGTACAGGGAAATGGGAGCCATGATGTAGCCATTGCTGCAAATGATGGTTATATAATAATTAGCGACACCTGATGATAAACTGGACTGAAGGCAGAAGCCCTTGGTCCAGTTTTCGGGCTATTTGGAATTAATGGCTAATCTCCTGAAATCTGTAGTAAGATTAATGTATAAGATATGTTCAATGTGAATACTTGTGGCAGGCCCAATTGCCTGAATGCCGGTTACTAAAGAGTCGAAACATGTTCTTGTACTCATGAATGACAAGTACCTGCACATCGCACTTGGAATAGTAGACAATGAGGTGAATTATGAATTCAATGGTCGGGATTATTGTTCCCAATAAAGAGACTAATGACAGGGTGCTGAGAATACTCAAGGATGAGATCCTTAAGAACAATCTTATTGTAAGCATGCTGACAGAGGACGATGTGGTGCTGCAGGCGAAGGCGCTGATAAAGAGAGGTGCTTCAGCCATCATAGCTCGAGGTGGCACATACCTCGACATCATGAGGGCGAATCTGCCTGTGCCGGTCATTGAACTGGCTTTCCTTGCACAGGATATCCTATATTCGATAAACAAGGCGAACAGGGCGGGAAAAGATATCGCCGTAGTGGTGCAGGAACGGATAATATTTGAGCCGGAAATGTGGAGGAACCTTTTCGACGTTGATATCCAGGTCTACAGATATTCAAAAATTGAAAATATAGACAATGTGCTTAAAATATTGATAGAGAGCAATGAGGACAGATTAGTCATCGGAGGTGCGCTAACATATTCAAAGGCAATCAGGGCAGGAATGCAAAGCCTGAATATCGAAAACAGCGATGAGACAATCATCCGGACGTACAAGCAGGCTCAGGAAATCCTAAACCAGATATATGACAACACGAGACACTCACAGATGCTGTCGACAGTCCTGAACAATGTCAATGAAGGTATACTGGTCATAAGCAATGATGGGATCATAGAACATTTTAACAACAAGCTGGTGAAATTCTTCAACAAGCTTGACAGCAGCTTTGTCAACAAGAAGATAGGTGACGTCCTTCCGGTAGTTTCATCTGCTTTGGGAGATTTCACTAAAGCTCAGACAACCAACAAGATAATCAGGAGCGGGAAGCTCGTCCTCAATGTCAATACAGTCCCTATCCAGGTTGGTGGAGAACTGATGGGGATCGTATGCACGATCCAGGACCTGACCGAGATCCAGAAGCTTGAGGAAAGTTTGAGGCGAAAGCTCAACCCCAAGGGACTCAGCTCAAAATACACCTTCGACAACATCTTTACGAAGAACCGGAAGATGAATGAGGTTATTGAAAGGGCAAAGAAATACTCGAAGGCAGACAGCACCATATTGATCTATGGCGAGAGCGGTACTGGTAAAGAGATATTTGCACAGAGCATCCACAGCAACAGTGGAAGGCGTGATGCCCCATTCGTTGCAGTAAACTGCGGAGCGCTTAACAAGAACCTTATCGAGAGCGAACTGTTCGGCTACGTGGAGGGTGCTTTCACAGGAGCTGTAAAAGGCGGCAAGCAGGGACTGTTTGAAATGGCGCACAAAGGAACAATTTTCCTGGATGAGATAAACAGCCTGCCGATTGAAGTCCAGTCAAGCTTCCTGAGAGTAATCGAGGAGAAGGAGGTGATGAGGGTCGGTTCTGATTATGTGATTCCACTTGATGTGAGGATCATCGTAGCAAGCAACGAGAACCTCATACAGCTCGTCGAACAGGGAGATTTCAGAAGAGACCTTTTCTATCGCCTTAATGTGCTTGAAATCAAGATACCGCCTCTGAAGGACAGGAAAGATGACATCGTGCCTCTTTTCAGGATGTTCCTGAAGGAGTTTGGCGCAGAACAACTTGATGTCTCTGATGAGCTTAATAAAAGGCTGAGCAGCTATTCATGGAAAGGAAACATCAGAGAGCTTAAGAATGTGGCAGAGAGGTATGCATTGTTGGGCGAACAAATGAGCTTTGAATTCCTGGTTTCAGGGCAGAGCGACAGTGTAATAATTACCGATGACTACAAGATCGACCTCAAGGACCTTAACAGGAAAGTGGAGGAGCTTGTCATAGAATCTCTGGAAGTTAAAGGCCTGTCAAAAAATGAGATCTCCAATATTTTGGGGATAAGCAGAACTGCGTTGTGGAAGAAAACCAATACTAAGCCGTAGTAACAGCAGTTTTCAATTTTGGCGCATATGATTTATTTGTTGGGAGTGTTTGGAGTATGGCATTGAAACATAAGACAAGGAATATTGGATTGACTGTCATGCTGACCGGCACATTCATATCTTCGCTGAGCATAAGCCTGCTGTCTTCAGCGCTGCCAAGCATCATGAGGGAATTTTCAGTAAGTGCCACAATAGGCCAGTGGCTTTCTACGGTCTATATTCTGGTCCTTGGTATTGTAACTGCAACATCAGCGTTCCTGATCAACAGGTTCAATTCAAAACACCTTTTTGTATCAGGCATGCTGCTGTTTTTAGCAGGCTGTACAATTTCAATATTCGCTCCAAATTTTACTGTTCTGATCCTGTCAAGGGTCATTCAGGCCTGTGGAGCTGGGATCCTCATGCCAGTGACTCAGGTAGTGATCCTGAAGACTTATCCGGTTTCGCAGCATGGGAAAGCCATGGGGATAATTGGGCTTGTTATAGGGGTTGCTCCCGCTGTGGGTCCCACTTTGTCCGGACTGATCGTAGACATGAGCGGCTGGAAAAGCATTTTCTACCTGTTGGCCGCTATTTCAGTCATAGTAGTCATCCTTTCAGTGATCCTGCTGACAGGGATAGACGGGAAGCGTGGCGGAAGCATCGAAATGACCTCTTTGGTCTTGTATGGCATCGGCTTCTGCAGCCTTATGATCGGAGTCACGAACCGGGAAAGGTATGGATGGACCAGCCTCAGTACATTGGGTCCGCTGGCAGCGGGCATCGTCTGCCTTTACCTCTTTGCTGTACGCCAGTTCAGGGTTCCCCTGCCGCTGCTGCAGCTTCGTATACTGAAGGACCGGGGCTTTGCGGTCTCATCGATCCTAATAATGATCACATACATATCCATGATGTCAGGAACCATGAGGGTCCCCATATATATACAGTCAGTAAGGGGCTTGTCTGCCCTGACCTCAGGCACTTTACTCCTGCCGGGCTCCGCGCTGCTTGTTGTTTTCAATCCAATAACCGGGTACCTTTATGACAGGTTCGGAGCAAGGCTTATTTCAATTTTCGGTATGATTTTTTTGGGAGCCGGTTCCGGGGCATTCGCCCTGGCTGGGATTGAAACCCCGCTTTTGATCATTACTGCGATGTATGCGATGAGGATGGTAGGAATCGCATTCCTCCTGATGCCTTTGTCAGCATACGGCTTAAGGAACCTTAACGGTGAACAGATGGCCCATGGCAATGCAATAGTCAACTCGCTTCGCCAGATGGCAGGAGCCTTGGGCTCCTCAATCCTTGTTGCGTTCATGGGAGCTGCTTCAGCTACCGAGGCAGTGACGGACATACATGGGATAAACGTTTCATTCGCAATCGAGGCTGGCCTGGTTATGCTTGGATTACTGATCACCCTGATTTTCATTCGCAATGAACGTCAAATAGCATAGCTGCAAGTAACTGATGATTGTGCATATGCGAAACTGTCTATGGCCGCAGACTAGAGTAAAAGTACAAAAGAGAATTATGGTAGTTACAAGTAACACCCTCAAATCGCTTATGTGACTTGAGGGTGTTTTCCAATGGTCATGATTGTATTTTCAGCACCACATTTCCTTTCTTATGACCTTGATCAACGTAGGCATGTGCTTCAGCTGTACTTTCAAGGGAATAGACCCTGTCAATGACTGACTTCAGCTTTCCTTGCTCAAACCACGCTCTGATCTGGTCAAGCTGTGATTTTGATTCCTTTGCGACTGAAGCCCCACCGACCGTTATGAAGCTGCCTCCAGGCTTAAGTGCCAGTTTAGCTTTTGACTTGCTGGTCTTTCCGACTGCATCGAATATGATGTCGTAGCTGATGCCTTTCTTGGTATAATCATCATTCCTGTAGTCAATGAAGTCACAGACACCAAGTCCTCTTACAAGTTCTTCGTTAGCACCGCTGGCGGCACCTGTGACCTTTAATCCAAGAGCAGAACCGATTTGTACAGCTGCTGTGCCTACAGCGCCTGATGCTCCATAGACGAGGAGCTTCTGACCAGCTTCAGGATTTACTTTGTCCAGGAAGGAGAGGGCTGTGGTACCACCAAAGAGAAGTGAAGCTGCTTCCTCGAAGCTTGCATTTTCTGGCATAGGTGCGACCACTCCATCTGCCTTGACAGCAACAAATTCACCATGACAGCCGTAGCTTACTCCGGATGTGCAGCCATAGACGCGGTCGCCTTTCCTGAACTTGTCTGTGTTTGCTTCTTCCACAGTTCCTGCAAAAACTGTTCCGAGAATAGGCTGTCTTGGTGACTTCCAGCCCAGAACAAGGCGCATTGCAAGCTTCATGGGACCTGCAACATCAAGTCCACGTGTCCGGGTATCAGCTGTATTGACTGCACTGGCCATGACTCGGACAAGAAGCTCTCCATCCTTAGGTATAGGTTTCCGAACATCTGCTATCTTAAGGACTTCCGGACCACCGTATCTGGTACAAATTACTGCCTTCATTTTAATTCCCCTTTAATTTCAATTTTGCTGCCACCTAACGGAACGACATAAACTCCATCGTTTCTCAGGTTGCTGAATTCTGTACCTGTCAGTACCATAAGGAATGATGGTGCCTTCATGCGGTTTGTATCTATCTTATCCTTAAAGAAAAGCAGGTTTTCTAAATCATATTCAATATAACGACCACCCTTAACTTTCATATCAGCAATTCCAGGTGATTTGGATTGAATTTGTTAGGTGACTTGGATTTTGATATTTCCGAAAACGACCATCCTAGGCTCTTTAAACTGTCTGGTATTTGTGAGCCTGAAAATTACGTAGGAAAGATCTTCGAAAACAATGAAATATGAGCTCCAATATATGTCAGGGCTTTATGTATGAATATCCTTCTTCTTGCTTAATTGCAATCTCAACTACTCCTGAGGGAACGACTTTGATAAATGATGGCAAATTTCCCTGATCAATTTTATGTGCCTTCAGTGCATTGCTGCAAGCGGCAATAATGACACCATGGTCGGATACTATCTTCAATTTCCCATCAAAGGAATTCACTGATGGTGAAATATTCGAAAGCTCTACGACAGCTTCACCATTGGCGACAATTTCTATAGTAAAGGGTATATTCTCTGACTTGCCGTATTCAAGCATATTCTTGACGTTTGTGACTGTCATGTTCCAGTTGGCTGATTGGTCTATGTGAAATAGTACGTTCATCTTTAATTATCCTCCCAGATTCAATTTTAATGCGAAACCAAAGTATTGGTTAATAACCACATACACTTGCCATTATAGATATAGAATATGACCAGGATGTTATGGATTATTGGATATATAGTTACATTTCTTAGTTTCCTCTTCAGATATGATGTAAATTCTTATATGCATCATATCTGCTCGTGATTTGTAGAAAGTTATTTACGTAAATAATAGTCATGTTCTGTTCGATGGATTTAGCCTGCGGCTGCATTTTGCAGGATTTCAAGGGGATACATTCTTGTATTAAAGATTTGAATTGTACTTGCAGACACATCGCGATATAGTAGCATTAAGACGGAAAAAGGGGGCTGAATTATCATGGCAGGAATGAGTTCAATTGATGAGAAGCTTATGTCGCTGACCCAGGAGCAGATAGATTCTCTTCATGGAATATATCGCGTAAGCAATGACGAGGCCACAAGAATCAGAACAGTAGTAAAAAGGGAAGATGCACCAATGTGGGTGGTGCTTGAGGATGAGACGATAGCAGGTAAAATACAAGGGTGTCTGTTTCCAATAAAATGTATACTCGACCAGGTCCGCTGGGACAGCTCCTTAAGATCGGTAATGAGCAACAATATGGGTGGTGGAATACCTTATCCAATATGCAAGGAAATCATTGATATCATGGCCGAAGAGGACAAGGTAAATCCACTTACCGAACAGGACATCTTCGTTCATGAAGAGAAAAGGAGGAGGGGACCTGAATTCACTTTCTTCTATCTTGCAGACAAGGAAAATGGGTATCTCAGCAACTGGTACATATCTTATTTTGAGGTTGAAGGTGTAGTATTTTCTTCCACGGAACAGTACCTCATGAACTATAAGGCAAAGCTGTTCCAGGATTCCAAGGTTGCAAATGATATTATGGGGACCGATGATCTTGGGACTGTTAAGAAACTTGGGAGACAAGTTAAGAGGTATGATGAAGGAATCTGGAGTATATGCCGTCAGCTTGTGCTGGAAGAAGGGCTTCGGGCTAAGTTCAGCCAGAATGAGGATCTAAGGCAGAAGCTTCTAGCTACAGGTGATACCATCCTGGCGGAATGCTCGAAGAAGGACAAAATTTGGGCGATAGGAATGGATATTGATGACCCTGGAAGATTTGAAATGGCTTCCTGGGATGGAGAGAGCCTTCTTGGAAGGTCACTTATGAAGATAAGAAAAGAACTAAGATGTGCTAGATGATTCAAACCAGGGAAAGTGGTTTTCACTTTCATTGAATATCTTCACCTGATATCTGAAATGCTCATAAGGAAGCTTGGCCAGCAGAGTGACATCGAGCTCAGCCGGGATGCGGCTGAGGCTGTCGAACTGTCGGTATGATTATAAAGAGGCACCTTTAATCCGAAATTCCGGAATAAAGGCGCCTCTTCACTTTGGCAGGAAAATATTTAATCGTTTGCCAAAATCCGTTATTTTTATGGTGAGCAGCCATATTATGGTACCAATCCGATAATATACCTTTTACAAATTTGATGTACGTCAAATTAAATATATTGAACTAGGCCTATAATGTAATTAACACAAACGAGAAAGAAGGGGAAAACATGTCAAAGTATTTAACATTCCATGAAGCATGGGCAGTTAATCTGAAGAAACTTGAGCTTTACGTTCCGGTAGTGGCAAGGGTACATGGGGGTCATCATCCGGAATTTCATGAGGTCCGAAAGCTTTATGATGAAATCATTAAGAAAACCAAGGAAGCAGGATCAAATAGGCCTGAGCTAAGCGTGGAATTTGCCAGTCTGCGTGAAATCACGGACAACTATACGGTACCAGGAGATGTTTGCGAAAGTTATGAGGCCGTCTACAATATGCTTTCAGAGCTTGACGAGGCATATAACGGTTAAGGATGAGCTAAAAAAGGAGGAGGTGAGTTCAATTGCAGAGATTCATTTTAAGCAGGAAAAACCAAATAACATTGATCAGCGCAGTTTTGATTGCGATTGCATTCACCAGTAAGCTGGTTTTCCATAATGAAGATATATTTCTTTGGGCTTTGATCACCAGTTCCGTACTTGGGGCTTTTCCTATCGCTATTCAGGCGTTTCAGGCATTAAAGGTCAAGGTTGTCAGTATAGATGTCCTAGTCACTATAGCAGTAACTGCAGCATTTATAATAGGGAGCTTTGAAGAATCCGCGATTGTTACCTTCCTGTTCCTGTTTGGCGCTTATCTTGAACAGCGGACACTGAACAAGACACGGTCAGCGATCAAGGAACTGACTGAAATGGCACCTGAAAGTGCTTTGAAGCAAATGGAAAACGGGGAGTTTCTGGAAGTAGAAGTAGATGAGGTTGATGTAGGGGATATTCTGCTGGTTAAAACTGGTGCTAAGGTTCCAGTAGATGGTACAGTCTTGACTGGAGATGGATATATCAATGAGGCGAGCATTACCGGTGAATCTCTTCCAGTAACAAAAAGCAGGGATTCTCAGGTGTTTGCAGGAACAATATTGGAAAATGGAACCATTCAGATCGTTGCTGACCGGGTAGGGGAGGACACTACTTTTGGAAGGATCATCGAACTCGTTGAAGAAGCACAGGACTCAAAATCTGAAGCCGAGCGATTCATAGACAGATTCTCAAAAAACTATACTCCGATTGTATTGCTTCTTGCTTTAGTAGTGTGGATTATTTCAAAGGATATTGAATTAGCAATAACGATATTGGTTCTGGGGTGCCCGGGAGCCCTGGTAATCGGTGTACCTGTATCAAACGTTGCAGGCATAGGAAATGGGGCACAAAATGGGGTGCTTCTTAAGGGCAGCGAAGTCATACACGATTTCAGCAAAGTTGATACGATAGTTTTTGATAAGACAGGAACGCTGACAGCCGGAAATCCCAATGTGGCGGATACTGAAATCTATGCAGACAATGTCAATGAAATACTTGGCTATATTGCAAGCGTTGAAAATGAATCTGATCACCCGTTGGCAAAGGCAGTTGTAGAACACATTGGTGCCAGGAATTTCTATGCAGTTGAAGATACCGATGTTGTGAAGGGTGGCGGAATAATAGCCAATGTGGAAGGTCACAGGGTTGCGGTTGGAAATGTTGCACTGATGGAGCAGGAAAATATTCATCTGAATGAAAAGGCTCGTGAGGATATAGCTCGCTTTGAACAAAATGGCAACTCACTTGTCCTCACATCAGTTGATGGTGAATTGAAGGCACTGATAGGCATCCGTGATAAGATCAGACCGGGTGTAAAAGAGGATCTGAAAAAGCTTAAGAAATTAGGTGTTAAAAACCTGGTGGTACTATCAGGGGATAACCAGGGAACAGTAGACCTGGTTGCTCAGGAGCTTGGATTGACAGAAGCCCACGGTCACATGCTGCCTGAGGACAAATCGGAATACATCAAAGGACTTCAGGCTAAAGGAAAGATAGTGGCATTTGTTGGAGACGGAGTTAATGACAGTCCTTCACTGGCCCTGGCAGAAATTGGAATTGCCATGGGAAGCGGTACAGACGTAGCCATTGAAACCTCCGATGTGGTCCTGATGAATTCTGACTTCAGCCATCTGCCCCATGCATTGGGATTGGCAAAGGCAACAGCCAATAATATGCTTCAGAATATCATCATTGCAGTCGGAGTTGTTATAGTACTTCTAATAAGCGTATTCTTCAGCGAATGGATGAACATGTCAATCGGCATGCTGGTACACGAAGCCAGCATCCTGGTGGTAATCTTGAACGGAATGAGACTGCTGAGGTATAAACTAAAGTAAAAGAAATCAAAAAATAAAAGCTAAAGGAGAATGAATATGCAGAAGGCAACAATCCAGCTGGAGACTCTAACTTGTCCATCATGTGTAATGAAGGTTGAAAGTGCAGTTAAGTCAGTGAGCGGCGTAGAAAAAGAAAGTGTGAATGTAATGTTTAACGCAAGCAAGGTAAAATTTGACTTTGACGAAGCGAAGCTGTCAGTGGAAGATGTCGAAAAGGCGATTACTGCACTTGGATATGAAGTCAAGAAATCCCAGGTAAAAGCAAAGTAAAGGAAATCTGGTGAGAATTACTTATAGGCATAAGACATTCTCACGAGCGACTTTTAGAAAATAACCAGACTGTTTGTCATGGGAAAAAAGAGGCACTCTCTTCCAGAATCTTTGGAAGACATGTGCCTCTTTTTTAGATGATCAGCTTAGACATATCCATGCCATCAGATCACTCAGTCTTGTTCCCATTACCCTTCATCATCATAAACATCATTCCCACCATCATTATAGGGCAGATGAGCGATATGAGACCCGGCAGGAATCCGGTTGCTCCTGATGCATACCCTGCTCCCCTTAGAAGCGGCAGGATAAGAAACAGGAGAACAGGAGCTCCGCAGCATACCAACATCATCAGCATATGGGACTTGTGCCCCTTATGGCCTTTCTCTTCATTATTAACGTTGTTTTCATTTTGGTTTCCATGACAATTCATAGCAATCACCCTTTCAGTATTCATTTTTGTTGAAGCATACTCTATTGTTTTAACAACACAATATGGAGAACTTATGGAGACATGCCGAAAGACTGGATCATGGAGGAATTGCTTCATTTCAATGATGAAAAGAAGCCCCAGCCTCCCGGATTTCTATCAGGAGGCTGGGGCTGTTGTATGTCGTGCCTATTCAACTTAAGAACGATTATCCTGGATGATGTCTATGAGTACCTCGTTTCTCCTTAAGAAAGGAGGGATGAATGGAGGATTGTAGCGAGCAAGATAGAAATTTCCAACTGGATCCATTCCTTTCTTCGCTATCCACTCGAGCAGCTTTTTTTCGTAATCCCTGATCTTGCTTTCACTGATAGTTCCTGAAAAGGTAACTGAGGCTGCAAGCCTTGTATCATTTTTCTTTATCCTTATCTTCTTGTTTCCCGGTTCAGGAAGTGTATCTCCTGAAAATGCGCTTGGCATGACGAATTCAGTTGAGACCTTGTCCTTCCCCATCTCATTGAAAACTGGAGTGGTCATGGAAATTTTCTTTTGTTCCTCATTGTTTCCGCTGATGTAGTCGAAAACTATACTGAATCCATTGGAACCATTGAGGCTTGTATCCTCAACAGCAGCTGTATAATAAGCATCATACTGGCGCAGTTCAAAATTATCTTCCTTGATCAAGACCTTATATGGAGCAGTCTCGTATCTGGACATTGTAATTCTCTCCTTTGCGGGGTAAGCTGAAAGTAACTATATCATTTACTATATTATACTCCTGTAAGCCTCAATAATTGACATTGATATGATGCAGAAGATCTTGGAAAATGAAGGAATCCCTGATTAATGAAACCAGGAGGTAAGCTATGGAAAAAGTAATCAGACCTAAGGTTGTAGTAAGCAGATGTCTTGGCTTTGATACCTGCAGATACAACGGACAGACATTGCCTGATAAGTTTGTGGATGCACTCGGTGAGTTTGTGGAGTATAGGACAGTCTGCCCTGAGGTCGAGATAGGACTGGGTGTGCCGAGGGATCCGATCAGACTTGTGCTCGAGAGAGGGGAGATGTTCCTCTATCAGCCGGCCACAGGAAAGGAATGCAAGCAGGATATGCTTGACTACTCAGACAATCTCTTCAAGGATCTATCAGATGTGGATGGATTTCTACTGAAGGGAAGGTCACCTTCCTGCGGTATAAAAGATGTCAAGGTATACCTGGGGAAAGAGAAGGCAGTAGGCTCCATAAAGGGTGTTGGAATATTCGGAGAGCAGGTTCTGCAGCATTTTCCGGGCCTTGCTGTTGAAGAAGAAGGAAGGCTCACCAACTACAGGATCAGGGAACATTTCCTTACTAAGATATACATGCTTGCAAGGCTTAGGGAAGTTGAAAAGAAGGCCACCATGAAGGACCTTGTAAAGTTCCACGAAAGAAGCAAGTTCCTCCTGATGACTTATAGCCAGAAAGAGCTTAAGCTTTTAGGAAGGATTGTTGCCAATACAGAGAAGAAACCGTTCAAGGAAATGGTTTCTGATTACAGGGCTCATTTCGGAGAAGCTCTGGCAAACCCTCCAAAACCGACAAACATTGTAAATACCCTGATGCACATGCAGGGCTATTTCTCAGACAAGCTGACTGCAAAGGAGAAGACATTCTTAACTGAGAACTACGGCAAGTACCGAGATGGAAAGTTGCACATAGGAGTACCGATAAACCTTTTGAGAGGCTACGCAATAAAGTATGAGCAGGAATATCTGCTTGACCAATACCTTTGGGAGCCGTTTCCTGAAGAGCTGATGAATATCAGCGATACAGGAAAATAGTATCGCCCAGTTTACATTAATACCAGCCTGTGGCTATATGGATTCAACAAACACTAAAAGTAAACCGTCTTATCTGAATTGTCAGGTAAGACGGTTTACTTATTTATGGTGATGGGTTCTGGGAGCTATTTCGGTTTTCAAATTGCCAGGGAATCTTTTTACAGATATTTGACCGAAACAAATGCTGGCAACACACGCCGTATTATAATTAAAATTATAATACTTGGTCAATCTTGACAAATATATCGGGTGGCGATATATTAAATATAACGAGCCGCGATATATCGGGAAAGGAGCCATCAAATGGGAATGCCGTTGACTGAGTCAATGTATTACATATTATTGTCAGTTATCAATCCTAACCATGGATATGGAATCATGCAACAGGTTGAAGAAATGACAGAAGGCAGGGTAACTTTGGGTGCTGGTACCTTATATGGGGCGTTGAGCACGCTCCTTGACAAGAAGTGGATTGCTCTTTACAGTGCAGATGAAGAATCAAGAAAGAAGAAGGAATATGTCATAACGGGACATGGGCTGTCTGTCTTGAATGATGAGATAATCCGGCTGGAGGAGCTGCTGAATAACGGAAGGAAGGTGACGAGGAATGTTTAGGTTCAGGCTGTATTACGACAAGGACAAGGAAGAGGAATTCCTGAATGAGATGTCGGCTAAGGGCTACGCCATGAAGAGCTATTTTCTCGGGTTATATGCCTTCGAAGAGTGTAATCCAAATGAATATACTTACCGTATCGACCTTATAAATGACATGACTTTGAAGGAGAGGAAAGAGCTATATGAACTTGTCCGTGAGTCCGGCGGTGAGCATGTTCAGTCCTGGGGATTCTGGGCATTCTTCAGGAAAAGAGGTAAGTTTGAGCTCTATTCTGACAGAGAGAGCCAGATTCATCAGTATGAACGGATAAGATTAGTATTCCTTGCCCTGGCATTCCTGGAGGTCATTTCCGCAGTTCAGCAATGGATTCGCCTGGGTTGGGAAAATACGTCCTCAGAACGCGCTTTTGCAATGATTTTCACTGCCCTTTCCACAATATTCATATACCAGGTAATAATAACCACTATAAAAATCAATAAGCTTAAAAGGACCATATAACGTTTAGTATTATATCCTATATATTTAATAGCGGCGCGGCAATGATAATTGAGTCTATTGCTGCGTCTTTGTTTTTCAAATATATAAATTGAAAGTAATTCAACCTTTGTAAAGAATGATTCGGCCAATCTAGAGGGACTGCTAATTCAGGAGGATAAGATTCATATACTCATCTGACACTCAATATTAGGCTTATTATCATGACTTGTTTTACTCTGCACTGACCTTATTCCTGGTTTCTATGCATTCCTTGGCGAATTTCAGGAAAAGCTCTGTGGAGAGAGGCAGCTTCTCATCTTTTCGTCTTATGCTGTAGATATGACGCATGAGCTTGATATCGTCAATGACATCAATCTTGCAGAGGAGTCCAAGTCTTAGCTCCTGTCTTACCGCACTTTCCGAGACTATGGATATCCCGGAATTGTCGTAAACGCTTTGCTTAATGGCTTCTACGCCACCTACGACACATATGTTTTTTTGAGTGAACTTGAAGCCGCCTGTCTTCTCCAGATAGGAGATCAATGAAGTGTTTGGATTTGTGACAAGGAACACTTCATTCTTTATTTCGTTGATGAATATCCGTTTTCTACCTGCCCATGGATGCTCATTGTTTACCACTAATACTAGTGGGTCCTCCAATATGGGGTCGCATATGATATCCTGGGTATCTGAGAGATATGGTTGGGAGATGATTCCGAGCGAGTATTTCCTGTTTAGTACACTATCTATGACATTTTTAGTATACTGAACGTTGTTGACTACGGTGATGTATGGATATTTCTGCCTGAACAAAAACATCACATTCGGCAAAATGTAGGTACCTGGGGTACTGGAGGAGGTTATCAGGATTTCTGACTGCTCCATTAACTTCGACTGGAGCAGATGCTCCTTTGCAGTTACAAATGTGTTGTGCAGCTGCTGTGCATATGTAAGGAACAGCTGGCCATCCTTTGTCAATTCGGCTTTCTTTGCCCTTCGTATGAACAGTTCACAATCAAGTTCCTTTTCAAGGCGCTGTATCCTCAGGGAAACAGCTGCCTGTGAACAGTACAATTCTTCTGCTGTCTTTGTGAAGCTGCTGTTCTTTGAGATCAGCAGGAAGGTCTGTATGGTTTCAAGATCCATTCGTGAATCCTCCAATTCATGTTTGCCTGAGGGAGAAACAAAGTCTGGCAAACCTAATACTCATAAATTATATTTATTATAATAACATGTATTTCCAGGTTCTGGTAAATAGAATTACGTATAAGTGAGAGGTTTTTGAAGGGGTAGATTAACTTTTGTTATGCAGAATTCAAAATACGAGCATTATAAATAATATTTATTGATATGATTAATAATTGTAATTGGCTATTGTCTGCAGATGCCGTTATGATTTAGCTATCAACAGTTAACTTTTGGTGAATTAATCATTTGAAAAGGGGAAATCCTGAATATGGAAAAAACAGTCAAGGTCACAAAGGTAAAGGGTCCTTTTGAGCTGAAAATGCAATTCTTCGGGTTGCCTTTGGCATTATTAATCTTTGCATCTATTTATTCAATGCCGACTCCTCCAGGCCTGTCATATGCGGGGAAGATGGCGCTTGGGGTATTTCTTGCGGCTCTCACACTCTGGATATCAGAAAGCATACCCAATTACGCGGTATCATTGCTTGTCATAGTAGCGCTGCCTTTATCAGGTGCATGGACTGAGGCTCAGGCCATGGGGGTGCTCGGCTATGAGGTCATTTGGCTCACATTTGCAGCATTCATCATAGCGTCAGGCATGGAGAAAAGCGGTCTTGCGAGGAGGATGGCACTGTTCCTTATTTCGAAATTTGGAAAGAGCGTCAACAGTGTGCTTATGCTTCTAATCGCAATAAACTTCCTAATAGCATTTGTAGTCCCTTCAACAACAGCAAGGGCAGCGATGATGTTCCCGATAGTGCTTCTGGTAGTTGAAGCTTTCGAGGTCAACATCAACGATCCGAAGAATAATTTTGGAAAAATGCTGGCTCTCCACGGTATACAGGCGAACAATCTTTCAACAGCAGCGATAGTTACTGCAACATCATCACAGATACTTGCGATAAGCTTCATAAAGGACCTTACAGGCCGTGAAGTATCATGGATGGAATGGTTCGTAGCTTCCGCACCGGTAACCATACTTACACTTGTGGCAATGTTCTTCATAGGCAAGGTATTGTTCAGGCTGCCGAAGTCAGAGAAAACGACCCTTGACCTTACAAAGATCAAGGAAGAATATGTAAAGCTTGGCAAAATCACCATAAATGAAAAGAAGGCACTTGGAATATTTCTTGTTACACTCTCTTTATGGGCTATGGACAGCCTTCAGGTCAAGCTGTTCGGATTCCAGCTGAGTCTTGTCATGGTAGCTATCCTTTCTGCTGCGCTGTTCTTCCTTCCTTACGTCGGAATCCTTAAGTGGAAGGAAGCCAAGATATCATGGAACCTGCTCATATTCGCCTGTGGTGCATATGCAGGCGGAGTAGCTCTGGACGAAACCGGACTTGCTGCCTGGGGCCTCAACATCATATTCAAGAGAATGGGCGTTGAGAACATGAGCTTCATAGTACTGTTTGCAGTGTTGATGTTCATAGCCAGCTTCAGCCATCTGCTCTTCACATCGAAGACTGTAAGGACAATAATACTAATTCCGACTATCATCGGAATAGCCAACGCTACCGGGTATGATCCTGTATCTCTGGCATTGCCTGCAGCATTCTGCATAGCTGATACGATAACCCTGCCTCCTCACAGCAAGGTAAACCTGATTTACTACGGTACAGGATACTTCACGGTGCTGGAGCAGATGCTGTATGGAGTATTGGTTCTGCTTGCGAAATGGGCATTAATGGTGCTCGCAGCTGGTACCTGGTTCAAGTTCGTCGGAATAGTGTAGGAGGGATGAGAATATGAAGAAAGCAATTATAGTCATGTTGGCGTTATTGGCAGTCAGCATGTTTTCAAGCACTGCCTATGCCATGGAATTTGGAAGCCTTGAGAGTGTGCAGGATACTCTGACGCCAGACGGCAAGGATGCGATAATAAGTCAGCAGATAACTGCGGTCACGAACGAGAATGGAGAAGTCGCATTCCCACTATACAGCAAGACCGAAATAATAAGCATCGACGCTGATAAGGGAAGTATACTTGAGGACCCGAAGGTTATTGAATACGGCGACCATAAGTTCAACGTGGTTGTATTCAGTGAAAAGGAGTCTGAGGTATCTTTCAAGGTCACTATCAAGAAGACTGGAGTTTATGAAGGGAAAAAAGCTAAGCTTGGCGATACTTTTCCAAGTGGGGCTCTGACTATTGAACACAAGGCAGTCAATTCGTCACCAAACACAATCAAGTCGTATTCAATAAAGATTGCTGCTCCTGAAGGCAAAGAACTATTGAACATTGTTGGATATGATGCGGAGGAATCCTTTGGTATAACACAGGAAGACGGCCAGGTTTTTGGCGGATTCGACTTCGAGGAAGTGGATGCAGGCCAGGAAGTGAAGCTTGCCATAAACATCTTCAGCCCGATGAAAATCCATTCCACGCTGGTGTGGATATTGTCCGGACTGATCTCAGTAGCATTCATGCTGAAAAACAGGGATCTCCTGAAGGGTAAGGCTGCATTGCAGTAAGAAGAATTTCGATATTAGGGCGGTAAGAATATGAGAAAAAAACAAGGAATACTAATAGTGCTGGATGGTCTTGGTGACAGGCCAAATCCGGAGCTTGGCGGAAAGACACCGCTTGAGAGCGCAGCTACACCCAATATGGATTACCTGGCATCAAAGGGAATGTGTGGAAATACCTATCCTATAGCACCAGGCATAAGGGTAGGGACTGATGTGGGTCACCTTCATCTTTTTGGATACGACAGCAGCGAAATATATTCTGGAAGGGGACCTCTTGAGGCCTACAGTGCGGGGATGAAGATGATGCCGGGTGATGTGGCATTCAGGGGCAACTTTGCAACAATAGACGACGACTATACTGTTATAGACAGACGTGCCGGAAGGATCAGGAAGGGAACAAAAGAACTTGCTGAATCACTTAATGGGATGATACTTGATGACGGTACAAGAGTAGACGTGAAAGAGCTTACAGAGCACAGGGTTGCAGTGGTGCTTCACGGAGAAGACCTTAGCGATAAGGTGACCTGCACAGACCCTGGTACTGCAGCGGAAGGCTCAAGGCTGATAGTTCCAAGCCCTTTGGATGATTCGAGAAGTGCAGAAAGGACTGCAGACAATCTGTGGGAATTCACACAGCGATCCTACAACATCCTATGTGACCATCCTGTCAACAAGGCGCGAAATGAAGAGGGATTGCATTCAGCCAACACCATAATCACACGAGGAGCGGGACTTGACAGGTACATGCCAACACTCAAGGACCTCTATGGCCTTAGGGCAGCTTGTGTAGCTGGGGATGCCACTGTTGGCGGAATAGCTGAGCTTGCAGGAATGGATTATTTTACAGATGAAAGCTTTACCGGAAGCTTTGACACTAACCTCACAGGTAAGGCATTGCTTACAGTAAGGCTGGTAAACGAACAGAATTACGACTGGGTGGTGCTTCATGTAAAGGCGACAGACCTTGCGGGACACGACAACATTCCAATTGTAAAGAAAGAGATGATTGAAAAGATAGATACAGCAATCGGGTTAATACTTCAGAAAGTTGACCTGAACAGCTGCTATATTACCATCACGGCTGACCACAGCACTCCATGCGAGGCCAGGGACCATACTGGTGACGGCGTACCTACGATTATAGCAGGAGGAGATGTTAGAAGGGATGGTGTCACCTCAGCGGGAGAAAGCCAGTTCATGGCCGGAAGCCTCAACAACCTGACAGCTAACGACATTTTCATGATTCAGATGGACCTTATAGGCTTCACTGAAAAGGTCGGCTCATAAATAAGTGCAAAGGAATGGACTCTCTGATTCTTATCGGAGAGTCCATTGAATTTAGTCTTTCATTATTATTTGCTAAACATATCCTGGCTTACCAGATAGCTTGAAAGAGCTATCGAGATAAGCTTATCTTCTATGGAGTCTGAACGGGATGTCATTACCAATGGGGATGTCGTTCCCATGATTATTGATCCAATCCTTTTCTTTGCAAAATAGGTTATCGCCTTGTGAAGCACATTTCCCATCCTGATATCCGAAACCAAAAGGATATCAGCTTTACCGGCCACTTCACTTCTGAGTCCTTTGTGTTCCGCAGAAATAACAGATATGGCATTATCCAGGGCGAATGGTCCGTCTACGATGCAGTTCTTTATTTGGCCACGCTCGTTCATTTTTGATATTATTGCTGCATCAAGGGTCTCTGGCATAGCGGGATTAACCGTTTCAAGTGCGGTTACGAGTGCTACCTTAGGCACATCATATCCTAGTATTCGTGCTACATAAACAGCGTTGTTCAGAATCTCCACCTTCGTGTTCAAATCAGGAGATATGTTCATTGCACAGTCGGTGATGAAATAAAGACCCTCAGAATCAATCTTATCTGTTACTGTCATCTGGGTTACCAAACGGTTAGACCTCAAACCATTTTCCTTATCCAGTACTGCCTTTATGAAAGTAGATGTTGCCAGAAGTCCCTTCATAGGCATGTCTGCAAGATTGTTCCTGACAAGTTCTACAGCTTTTGCTGCGCAAGCCGCATCAGTATCTGCATGTATTATCTCTACACCATCTAACCTGTATTTTCCATCAAGAATCATTTTCTCAATCTTCAACTTGTCGCCGACAAAAATGAAGTTTGCTATGCCTCTGTCTATAGTCGCCTGCGCAACCTGTAGGATCTCATCATCAGCCGCCTGTGCCACAGCGATTGTCTTTTTCGGCAGATTCGAGACTTTCTCCAAGACCTCATCCAATGATCTTATCATGAATTTTACCTCCCCAACTTAATTTGCTAGTATCATACGTATTCATGTATCGGCCACTGGCCATTCATCCCATATAGCGCTCCTTCCAGGAGTGATTCGATTTCATTTTCGCCTGGGAAAAGATGGATCGGGGCTATGAATTCACACCATTTCGAGATTCCAGAAACTATATATGAGGAATATGCCAATCCACCTGTGAAGGCAATGGCATCTACTTCACCTCTGAGCGTAACTGCAGCTGATCCGATGCTTTTTGCTATCTGGTAGATCATTGCATCATAGACTTCCTTTGCTAAGCTGTCTCCACCGGCAATCATGCCTTCAACCTCCCGGCCATCCTTGGTCCCGAGAATCGCGTATAATCCTCCCTTTCCATTTACCATTCCGTAGAGCTGAGGATAGGTATATTCTCCTGAAAATGCCGCCTTCAGGACTTCGCCAACAGGCAAGGTTCCAGCCCTTTCCGGGGCCATTGGGCCGTCTCCATCCAAACCATTGTTGACATCCTCCACTTTTCCTTTATGGTGGGCGGCGATTGACATACCTCCACCCATATGGATGATGATTGCATTCATTTCCGAATACTCTTTTCCAAGCTTTGATGCAAGCTTCCTGCCCACGGATTTCTGGTTAAGAGCCTGATAGAAGCTCTTTCTATAAACGTCCTTCCAGCCGGTGTAGCGTGCCTCCGGAATCAACTCATCGATGCAGGGAGCATCAACAGTTAGTGCCGGAATGTCTAACTCGCGGGCAAGATCATACGCTATGGTGCATCCTACACCGCATGGATGATTTCCGTACTTTCGGCTTTTGGCATCCTGAACCATTGCTTCATTGATTCTGTATGTTCCGCTGACCATGGCTTTTACAGGTGCACCTCTTGAAACAATAAGGCTGAGGTCTGACAGGCTGTATCCATTTGTTGTGACGTAATCTTCAATGATCTTTCTTCTGAACGAGTACTGGTCCCAAATATCGCTGAATGTATGGAACTGATTGTCACTCTCATGTCGTATAGTTTCCTGACCTATGCATTCTGTGTCTCTATATATGGCGATTTTCGTTGATGTGCTTCCCAGGTTGACGATAAGGATCAGATTTCCGTTTTTCATGATTTTCCCCCTATATCATTTTTTGTCCTTTATACGAGTAAATTTAATATAGAACAAAAAAGAAAACTGTGTGAAAAAACACAGTTTTCTGAAAAAGGTCATGTGATAATGTGTCTAAAGAGTTAATGAATCAGGTTGACCTTGTGAGGAACTGGTTCAATGCTGACAGGTCAGGACAACAAAGCATCCTCTTTTGTTTGTTGATAAGGTTCTGTTTCTTCAGATTCGTTATAGCCTTTGTTACAGCTTCTCTCCTTGCTCCGATCATTTCTCCGATTTCCTGGTCGGTGATAGTAAGCTTGAGGCAATGACCATTAGGACAGTCTCCAATGCTATTGCATTTGTTCTTCGAAGTGGAAGGTAGCTTGCTGCATTCGGAACTGAAGGAATCAAATAGTGTGACAAGAAGCGCGACTATTCGTTCCTCGATATTCATGAAAGACAAATATTCGACCTGAAAGGCAAGGAGCCTGATTTTACGTCCAAGAGAGTCAAACATATGATAAATGACATCAGGCTGCTCTTTCATCAATAGGGTGATTTCATCATCACCGAAACACAATACTGTTGATTGTTTTAGAGCCTGAGCGCATGTGAAACTAGGGAACCTGTCAAAAAAAGCAGTTTCACCAAAAAACGAACCTGGTTCATGAATTGCTAGAGTCTTCTCTGTGCCGTCATGGCTGGCAACGCTGACACGTATCCTTCCATCAGTCAAAAAATACATATATTTACGTTCATCTTCCTGCTGGTAAATAAAGCTTCCTTCTGGGAAGACGCGAGTGCAGTTGGCATATTTGATTAGTTTTTCCTGAACCTTTTTATCTTCTACTACCCAGAGTGATCTATTGAACATGCTTGACCTCCAATTATGAAAGAAATTATCGTCAACTTTTTTTTTGAGGACATTGTAAACGATTGTACCAAATAATATACCATACCTTAACGATTAGTAATAGTAAAGTTTTTGAAACCAAGTCAGTCAACTGACATTAAATAATTGGTACTAAATAATTAAGGAGTGATTCATATGAAAGAAATTCGAATTCATGGAAGAGGTGGACAAGGTGCGGTTACAACATCAGAGATCATTGTCTATGCCGCTGTAATGGATGGTAAATTTGGAGCTTGCTTCCCATATTTCGGATTTGAAAAGAAGGGAGGACCTGTAAGCGCATTTGTAAGAATTGATGAGAGGAAGATCCGAGAAAAAAATCAGGTGTACAATCCAAATTGCATTATGGTTATAGATCCTACGCTTCTAGGCAGTGTAGATGTATTTGTAGGAGCTAAGGAAGACTCAATATTGGTTATAAATGCTAAGTCAATCGATGACATAAAGATACCCCCTAATATAACAAAAGTAGCATACATAGACGCTAACAAGGCATCAATGGAGATTTTTGGGAAGCTGTTGCCAAACACTATCGTCCTGGGAGCATTTGTTAAGGCTACTGACTGGGTAAGTTTCGATAAGGTCAGTGAAAAGACCAGGGAAGTGTGGGGTCCGAAAAATATTGCAGCTCTTGAATTTGGATATAACAATGTAACTATTGTTGAAATAAATGGAGGAAAAGGCGATGACAAAAACTGAGTTCATTTGTGCTATAGGCAAAGAATTGAATATCATCAACACTGGTGACTGGAAAGTATATCCGCCTGTCATACAGCAGGATAAATGCAAAAAATGTGGGATTTGTCTTATGTATTGTCCAACTAAGTCAGTAAAGATAATTGATGGCAAGTTCTTCATAAAACTCGATTACTGCAAGGGCTGCGGTGTTTGTGTCCACGAATGTCCGGCTAAAGCAATTGAATTTGTAAAAGGAGAGCAATTATGAGCAATATACGCGTTTTAGATGGAAATCATGCAGCGGCTATAGGTGCTATTCTCGCAAAACCAGAAATCGTAGCTGCATACCCGATCACACCACAAACCCCATTGGTGCAGCATTTTAGTCAGTATGTTGCTGATGGTGTAATGGACTCTACTATTATTGAACCCGAATCAGAGCATTCAGCTATGAGTGTTTTGACAGGAGCATCATTAGCAGGAGCAAGAACTTTTACTGCAACATCATCTCAGGGTCTTGCCCTGATGTATGAGCCATATTTCAGAGTTTCTACAATGAGATTACCTATTGTCATGAATATAGTAAATAGGGAAATGATATCACCTCAATCTGTTTGGGGAGGACCGCAGGATTCGTTGACAATCAGAGATGCAGGCTGGATACAGATTTACGTTGAGGATAATCAGGAAATTTTAGACATGACTATCCAAGCCTTCAAAATAGCTGAGAATAAGGACGTGCTTTTGCCGATAAACATATGTTATGACGGATTCTATCTTTCACATATGACTGAAGGTGTAGAAGTACCTATGCAAGAAGAAGTGAACAGCTTCCTTCCGAAGTATATTCCAACACATGTGAAGTTGGATCCATTGACACCTATGGCAGTAGATCCGCTTACTCCAGGCAACTACCTCCAATATTATCGTGAACTCCATATGCAGGCGATGGATAATGCAAAACGGGTCATAAAGGAAGTTAACGACGAGTTTGCAGAGAAGTTCGGGAGAAACCATTTTGGCCTGGTAGAGCCATACAGAATGGATGATGCTGAATATGTTTTGGTAACACTTGGCTCCTTGACTGGCTCAGCACGAGTTGCGGTAGATTTGGCAAGAGAAAAAGGTATTAAAGCTGGATTGATTAAGATCAGAGCGTTGAGGCCATTCCCTAAGGATGAGGTCATTGAACTGCTAAAAGGTAGAAAAGCAATAGGTGTAATTGATAGAAACATTAGTTTTGGATGGCATACCGGAATAGTATATCAAGAGATAAAGTCTGCAATAAGCAGCTTGGAAGCAGTCCCAACAGTACCTTTCATAGGTGGCCTAGGAGGAGAAGACCTTACCACTGAGCTGATGGTTGAAGCGCTGGACAAGGTAATGGCTGTTGGTGAAAGCAATCAAATTGAAAATGCTGCTCACTGGCTAATAAATCAGAAGGGGAGATAAAAATGACTATTGCAGAAAAAATGTTTTCACTTGAAGATATGGTAGGTCCTGGAATCACAGCATGTCTAGGATGCAATGTGGAACTATCTATGAGGACTGCCTTGCAGGTTATGGGGCCAAACACAATACTTGCTATACCTCCAGGATGTATGGGTGGAGTACAAAGCGTTGGCTGGGCCGACAAGACTGGTATGAAAATACCTGTGTTCTTCCCACTTCTTGACAACACCGCATCGATGCTTACTGGCATAAAGAAGTATTATGAAAGAATTGGCCGAGATGTCAATGTTGTTGCGTTTGCAGGTGATGGTGCATCTATGGATGCTGGTTTTCAGGCACTATCTGGAGCAGCCGAAAGAGGCGACAATATAATCTACATCTGTTATGACAATGAAGGATACATGAATACAGGATTCCAGAGAAGCAGTTCAACTTCACTGGGCTCATGGACAACAACTACACCAGTTGGAACAGAAGGTAAGGGCAAAAAGTCAAACAAGAAGGATATGCCGATGATAATGGCTATGCACGATATTCCTTATATGGCGACTGCTTCACCAGCTTACATGCCAGATCTAATCAGGAAGCTTGAAAAAGCGAAGACCATAAAAAGCGGATTAGTATATATCCACATCTACAACAGCTGCGCAACTGGTTGGGGCTATGAATCGGATAGGAGCATTGAAATAGCGAGGAAAGGTGTACAATCGAGATTCATGCCGATTTACGAAGTGGAAAATGGCAAGTTCAAGTTGAATGTGGATGTGAAAAATCCGATACCACTCAAGGATTACCTCTCATCAATGAAGAAATATAAGCATGTGTCTGAGGAACAGATCAGTGAAATTCAAGAATATGTTGACAAAAAGTGGGAAAACCTTAAAATAATGTGCAATTCAATGGGTTGAAGCTGATCATGCAATAAATTAGTATATGAACATATGATAAAGATAAAAGTACGATTTCAAATATTGGGGGATATGAGATGAGAACGATCAATAGGATTATTGATACATGCATGGCTGCTTTATCAGGAATTGCTGCCCTCGCATTAGGTTTTTTGCTGTTAGGGATTTGTTACTCAACATTTTCAAGATTCCTTTTCAACAAACCGATAACGAGTTTGGTAGAATACTCAACCTACAGTCTGATATACATAACTTTTCTTTCTGCACCTCAGATTCTAAAGGCCAGAGGCCATATTTACATTGACATGATAACAAATATGTTGCCACAGAAAAGTAATCGAATTCTGGGAATTGGAGTGAATCTGGTTGGGGCGATAATATCAGCTGTGATCTTCTATTATGGAAGCCTGGTGGCTAAGGACAATTACCTGTTCAAGGTAAAGGTTATGGACTCCATGGGAACTCCCCAGTTCATGCTTACGGTCGTGATACCGATAGGCATGTTCTTCCTCACAATCCAATTCATCAGAAACTTATACGAAGATTACAGGCAGCTGAAGGAAGTTAAATGATTTAATAAAAAATTGATTTGGGGTGAATTACGTGGAGTGGTACGTAGTATTGAGTTTAATCTTCCTGGCATTATTGGTAATAATGTTCACAGGGTTACCTATAGCATTTACATTCATGGTTGTATCCACAGTAGTTATGTTTGCAATGCAGGGCGAATTTGGCGTGCGTCAGCTTGTGTTAGGGATGTATGACCAGGTTGCACAATTTTCCCTGACACCTATACCATTCTTTATGATAATGGGTGAAGTGTTCTATCAGTCCGGTCTTGTTTCAAGGACACTTGATTCATTGTCCAAGTTCGTAAAGAAAGTACCTGGAAGACTGGCAATCATTACATTGCTTGGTGGTGGCGTTTTTGCAGCACTATCTGGATCTGTTGTAGCAAATACAGCAATGTTCGGATCACTTATGTTGCCTGAGATGATGAGCCGAGGTTATTCTAAGAAGCTTATTGCAGGTTCAATAATGGCATCTGGTGCTCTGGCCATGGTAATACCTCCAAGTGCCTTAGCTGTTCTTTTAGGCAGTATTGCTGGAATATCTGTGGGAAAAATTCTCATAGGAGCAATAATTCCAGGCATCATGCTGATGGTGTTTTATATACTTTACACGATGATTGTTTGTACTTTGAAGCCAGAGTATGCACCATCATTTGATTTTGAAGAGAGTTCATTGAAAGACAAGCTGCTTGGAGCACTCAAGGACATTGTTCCATTGATATTCATATTCCTGATGGTAATGGGGATAATTTTCACTGGAGTAGGTACACCAACTGAAGCAGCAGCTCTTGGAGCATTAGGTTCCTACATACTTACGATATTCTACAAAAAGTTCTCCTGGAAGTTAGTCTATAAGACACTAGTTGATTCTTTGAGAGTAACAGCGATGATCCTCATTATAATTGCAGGTTCTGCTGGATTCAGCCAGATCCTTGCAATGACCGGAGCAAGCCGTGATGCGGTTATAGCGATTATGGCTATGTCAAGTTCAAGGATCATTATCATCGCAATCATGCTGCTTATCATCATTGCATTGGGATTCTTCATGGAACAAACTGCAATAATGATGATAACTCTCCCAATAATGATGCCAGTAGTTTTAAACTTAGGTGTTGATACAATATGGTTTGCTGTGCTTTATCTGATCTGCTTACAGATAGGACAATTGACACCTCCAGTTGGATTGGCTTTGTTTACAATGAAGGGTGTATCACCACCGGAGGTCACGATGGGAGATATTTATAGTGGTGCTGTTCCTTTCCTATACATGGATATTCTGGTATTGGTCTTACTGGCTCTAATTCCTCCACTAATTACATGGCTCCCAAATTTGCAATAACTAGATCCAAAAGTAGAAAAATATTAGGGGGAAACAAAATGTTATTCAAAAAAAGTCTAATAGCCTTATCAATTATCGCAATGGGGATATCCTTTATAGGCTGTGGAAAAAAAGAAGCACCTGTTCCAAGTTCAACAGCTGAAGAAAAGGAAGTGACTTTATCCGTTACATCAGCCTGGGCTGAAGGCAATACTCTCCTATTCAACATGGATGACTTCGTTAAGAAGGTAGAAGAGAAAACAAAGGGAACAGTAAAGATTGTTTGGGGTGGCGGTCCTGAAACTATTCCAACTTATCAGCTTGTAGAAGCTCTTCGTACAGGAGTCATAGACATTGCATGGACATCCCATACCTACAATGTATCATATGTCCCTGTAATGGAAGCCATGAAGCTTACTGACGCAGAAAAGATGAGATCAAGTGGTGGATATGACTTTGTTAATGAACTTTATAGAAGCAAAATAAACAGTCACTATATAGGTGCAACAACAAACGGTTTGACTTACAACCTATACATGAAGAAAGAGATCAAGTCAATCAATGATTTTAAGGGTCTGACAATCAGGGCAACTCCCGCATATCAGGCATTTGTAGAATCACTTGGTGCCGGTGTTGTAAATATGGCTCCTGGAGAGGCTTATCAGGCTCTCGAGAGAAATGTTATCCAAGGATATGGCTGGCCAAGTGTTGGTGTCAAGGATTTTGGTTGGCAGGAAGTGTCGGATTATATTGTGCAACCTGCATTCTACAATGTTGATGTAGCGATTATGATGAGTGACAAGGCTTGGAAGAAGCTGAGTGAAAACCAGCAAAAGGCTATTATGGAAGCAGGTAAAGAAATTGAAGCTGAATCTAATGAGTACTATGTTAATGCAATAAAGGAAGAAAACAAAGCACTTACTGATGGAGGAATGAAGGAGCTGATATTACCTTCAGATGTTGCGAACCAGTTCTACAAAGCTGCTTACGAGAAGGGTTGGGAGAGCGCACTAAAGGCAGATCCTGAGAACGCTGCCAAGCTTCAGAATTTTTCAGGTTATGGCAAATAAATATAAATACAGAAAAAGTATCTAGTGCTTATAAATAATAAAGAAATATTACGGCTAGTCTGATTTTCAGGCTGGCCGTATTTGTAGTTATAAATCCATAATGGAGCAGCGGAGGTTTTGATTACCCAGAGGGAAGCCATAGACAACACATTGGAACGTCTTAACTACAAGATAGACCGATACAACCAGACAATTGAGACTGGTGTACTAAAGTGGGATAAAATGGAAGTCTAGAGGAACGGCGAAAATCAAAGATAAATGACCCAGGTAGAAATGTGAAACTATCGCTTTTTTACTGGATTTTAATCTTTTTCGAATAGAATATCATCAGTGGTTTCTATTTGCGATAAAGGTAGGTCAGAAGGCAATGATCCAGAAGAAAGAAAATATCATCCCAATAGAGTGGCTTATAAGTGATGTTTCGAAAACATATGACACTTGCGGAAATCCGGACTTCAAAGGTTTCCGAAAAGTCAGCCTTTTTGAAAAGCTCAAGAACGAAAGGGAGATAAAGAAGCTTTCGGAACATTTGATAAATGAGCTTGAGCCTTTTCACGGCAAGGATCCAGAAGGCCTTACAGCCTCTGAGACCGTGGAGCTGAAGAAGGTTATTACCTCATACATTCTGGAGCTTGATGAGAGGAAGCTTTTTTTTGACAAGCCTTTTCTGGGATTCTTCCTTGAGAAGGGATATATGGAATCAGCGGAGGATTTCCTCGACGAGGTGAAGCTTGAGGACAGTGACCTGGAGCCTATGGAGGTTTTTCAGGCAATAAGAAACGTGTGGATAATGAATAGCCTGCAGCTTTTCTGGGGCATCCCGCTCAGGATGACTCCTTCTGTATATGCGTATAGCATGCTTTACCCATATACGGACAATTTTCTGGACAGCACAGAGGTAAGCAGAGAAGACAAGGCAAGGTTCAATGAAAGGCTGACGAGAGTTATAAATGGTGAGATTGTTGAATCATTTGATCCCCATGAAAGCAGGGTTTTCGAGCTCATTGGAAAGATAAGCACAGAGTTTCACAGGGGCTCATATCCATCAGTATACGAGAGTATTGGTCTTATACAGAAGGCCCAGATTGAAAGCATGAAACAGGACCAGAATAAGGAAATGACTGCTGATGAGATAATTCCTATAAGCATATTCAAGGGGGGCGCTTCAGTCCTTGCTGATGCATTTCTTGTGAAGGGAGAGCTTGATGAGGAAGAGACGAGATTTGCTTTCGGATACGGATCATTCCTGCAGCTGCTTGATGACCTGCAGGATGCTGAATCGGATAGAAAGGAAGGCCATCAGACAATCTTCAGCATGGGTGACAGAAGCGCAGACTTCGATGAGAAGCTTTTAAAGCTCATATCCTTTATCTTCAAGGTCAACGAGCAAATAGCAGGTGACGATACAACAAAGGTACTCATGAAGGATGTCATCAGGACCTGCACCCTCATGATGGTGATGGAGGTTGTCGGAAGGGAGCCAAAGTTTGTCTCAAGGGGTTTTTATCGCGAACTTGAGTCATATTCGAAGGTCAGGCTACCGTTTTTCATGGAGTATGAGAAGCAGATGAAATCTCTGATAGAAACACTTGGAATTGGCAGCAATCTAAGTCAGCTTATGAAATAGAGGGTGCAATTTAAGATGGATAATTGTAAGGACAGGCATTAATAGGATGTCTGTCCTTCTTTTTACTTAGCCCGGTATATACAGAGTGAAATGCGACTGACCGGGCTTTCCCATACCCGGAATTCACCTGACTCCAATTTGCTACCATATTGCAGTTCCTGAAGGTATAATAAAATGGACTGAATATTCGTGCGAAGTGGTGTAAATATGAGACTGGTTGCTGCAGAAAAGGAAAGGCTCAAACAATTCATACGGTTCTATGAGAAGAGATACCTGAACGATCCCTTGAAAAGGAATTCGATGTCAGGTCTTTTGAAGTCCCTCCTTTACGACAAAAGCGTCATGTGCAGATCTGCCTACCTCGAGCCTGTTATGGTAGAGGAAAACGGTGAAATACTCATGATTGCTGTGCTTGCACAGGTGGATAGGATGAAAGATTTCCTTCAGGTCGCATTCTTTGAAGCAAAGGAGAAGAACTCCGATGCCTTTGGCCTGATACTTTCAAGGGCAGAAGAGCTTGCAAAAGAGAAAGGTGCAAGACAGATTACAGGCTCCCTTAATGTCCATGTCAACTACGGGCTTGGATTCCTGGCAAGCGGCTACACCGAGAAGCAGGGCTTCGGAACAATGCACAATCCCCCTTTCTACAACGAGCTCTTCGAGGAGAATGGCTTCAGGACAATAGATATGGTGAGCTTCAGGAAAGACCTTAAGGAGCTTGAAGAGATCCTTGACCCAAGGATAACTGAAAGGCTGAAGAGGAGATATACAATCAGGAGCCTTGATTACGGGAATCTTGAAAGGGATGCTGAAATCTATACTAATGTCAATAATGATGCATTCAAAGACCACCTCTTCTATTACCCGAGAAAGGCTGAGGAGGACCTTGAGCTGTTCAGGGACTTCAAGCCACTTCTAAAAGCTCACAATCTGCTCTTTGCATACAAAGGCGATGAGCCTGTGGGCTTCATGCTTTGGTATCCTGATTTCAATGAGCTGATGAGGCCAAGCGAGACACTGGGATTAGGGACTGTCATAAAGAACAGGATCTTTGGAAACAGGATCAGAACAGTGAAGATAGTTGAGATGGGAGTTTTGCCAAGTGAGCAGCGATATGGAGCAGTGCTCGCTCTCCTGAACAGAGTCTTTGAGATATGCATCGGGAAATACGACACCTTCGAATCTGGCTGGATACTTGAAGCGAACGACAACTCTAGGCTGCTTGGAGTAAGGCTGACAGATTCCGTATACAAGAAATACAAGGCATACATCAAGGACGTGAATGTATGAGGAGCTTCGTAAGCATAAGTGAGCTGAAGGCCTGGGTACTATCATCAGAACCGGATGATATGAATCGAAGTCTAAGGGCTCTGCTTGAGAAAAATGCTGATATCATGGAGCTTCTGCAGGTACTTGAGGAAACCAATCTCTGCGGGCAGGAATATTTTGTAGTCAATGATGCAATAATCGTGACATACAGGATGAGGCTAAACCTTCTGACATTCATGAAAAGGTCGCTGAGGGCTGATGCAAGGATCATCGGACTGCCCATTTCAATGAGCCGAAGCGGAATATTCGCATCGGATGAAGCTTCAGGGAGAAAAGCGGCCCTTGAGGTAATAAAAAGGGAAAAAGGCCTGACAGTTGCACTAAATACTGACTACAGACTGAGGGGAAACTCCCTGACTCTCTCAAATTTCGTATTTATCAACAGATTCAGGGATTTTGACGAATACCTCATGGCTATGAGGTCCTCATACAGGCGGAACGTACTTGGTGTGATTGAAGAAGGGAACGGGCTTGTATTCAGAAGGATTGAGTCTTCAGACTTCAGCACTCTGCATCATATGCTCTATAGGAGTGTAGTCGAGCGGTCTGAATATCCTTTGGAGACTTTACCGATTGAGTTTTTCAGAAGCTATGACAGCGAGATTGTCGAGGTCAGGAGAACAGATGGAAGTCTGATTGCAGTGCTTGTCCTTAGGGGATACGGAGACACCCTCACCTTCATGTTCTGCGGGTTCAGGAGGGAAGAGGGCGCAAGCCTGTATCACAATCTTCTTATATACGTCATCAGGAAGGGAATTGAAGATGGGTACAAAAGGATTGACATGGGTCAGACCTCAGAAGCTGCAAAGCTTCGATTAGGCTGTACAGAGGAGATAAAGCACCTGCTTGTATACCATGGGAATCCTGTGGTGAATTCTGTCATCCGTCGAGCCTCAGGTCGCTTCTCATATAGGAGATATAAGGTTCTGCACAGGGTATTCCGGACCTGAAACTAATTGCCGGAAGCTTAATGGATCAGCAAGCTGGAGGACAAATGAGGGTATTTCTAAAGAAGGCAAGGGCAAGGACACCGTTCTCCATCCTCGACCCTGTAAGGGTTGAGCCTCTGGAGCTCGCTTATCTCAAGGCAGCAGCAGAGGAGACAGGAGCTGAAGTGTATATCATCGACGACCTGTTCGGGCTGAGAGAACCAGGTGTTATTCCTGATGTCCTGGTTATTACTGGATACAATACAGCTGAGAGTAAGATACTTGAAGAGGCAGAAGTATACAGGAGAAGATTTCCAAACGTAAGGATAATTGTAGGAGGGACCCATGCCGAAAGGAACAGCAGGGACTTCCATTCGCCAAACGTGGATTTCGTCGTACACAGCTCAGACCTTCAGGTTTTCATGGATATATTAAGGCTTGTGGATGGAAGGCTCGAGGAGCTTGAACCTTCTGGCTTCGACATGCAAAGGGCGGGAGAGTGGATCATTGGAAGTTCCAGACTTGTCATCAGGATGCCGCTTATAAAGCCGGACAGGTCGCTGACAAAAGCCTTAATTGAAAAAACCAGGTACCTGGACAAAAGAAGGGTTGCCCTGGTAAAGGGAAGGACAGGCTGTCCATATAAGTGCGATTTCTGCTACTGCAGGCTGCTAAATGATGGGAAACACATAGCAGGCGACTATGGGGATATCCTTGATGAAGCTCTTGAGCTTGATGCAGAATTTGTATGGGTAGTTGATGATGTGTTCCTTGCATCAAGGAAAGATGCATTGGATTTCATTAATGCAGCTGAGAAGTGGAGCAAGAGGGTGAACCTCATAGCATACCTCAGGGCTGACTTCATACTGAAGAACAGGGACCTTCTTGAAAAGCTCAGGGAATGCGGCCTTGGAGAGGTCATAGTAGGCTTCGAGGCAACGAGCAACTCTGAGCTTGATGGTTACAACAAGCAGACTGATGCCCTTGATTATCCTGAGGCAATAAGAATACTCAGGGAGGCTGAAATAGACCTTACAGCTCTCTTCATGGTAAGTCCTGAGTACAGGATTTCTGATTTCAGAAGACTTGCGAGGTTCTTGAGGGAAAACAGGATAGGAACCTATACTGTTTCAATACTGACACCGATCAAGGGAACTGATGGGTATGAGGAGATGAAGGGGAAGCTTCTTACGGATAATCCGGAAAGGTTTGATTTCCTCCATCTGGTGACGAGACCACATCTTCCCGCACCGATGTTCTATCTGATGTTCCTGTGGCTGCACCTGGGACTTCTGAGGTCAAAAAGGATCCGGTCATTCATCAGACAATGCATTACCTGGAAGAAGATAAGCAGGCAATCAGACAGGCAAGAAACAAATGAAGGAAAAGAATACTAGAGAGTACAAGGAGATACTGATGTCAGCTAAAATATGGGACTTCTGGGCGGACAGATACGACAGGCTTTGGGTGCAAAAGCACAGCCTTGGGCCAACAAGGGAATACATACTTGAGAAGCTTGAGAAATTAGAGAAGGGCAGGAATAACCTCCTTGACCTTGGCTGCGGCCCGGGTGAGCTTCTACATGAGATAGGGAAAAGGTATCCGAAGCTTAAGCTTACCGGTGTGGACTACTCTGAAAGGATGCTTGAGGTATCAAGGAAGAGAAACATAGGGGCATGCCATGAGCTCCTGGATGCAATGCATATTGACAGACTTGAAGGAAGGTTCGACCTGATCACCTGTACCCACTCACTTCCATACTACAGGGATCCTAAGGCTGTTCTCCATAAGCTGAGCGGCCTCATGACTATGAATGGAAGGCTTCTTGTAGGCTTTGCAAGCGGCGACAGTGTCTTTGACAAGGTGATGCTGGCTGGAGTGAAGCTTACTACAGGAAAGGCCAATTACCCATCAGACGATGAGTTCAGGAAAATGGTGAAGGCTGACTTCAACGTTCTGGACATGAAGATAATCAAACGTGCATTCTACATGCCAAGGATTGCAGTATACACGCTTTCGATAAAGACAGACAACAGGGAGAGATGCTGATGGACGTGCTGCTTGTAAGACCGAGACCTGACAGGGAAACCATAGGGCTTCAGCATGTCATGGTGTGCGAGCCTCTTGAGCTTGAATACCTGGTTTCTAATGTACCTGATGGAATAAGGAATAGGGTAAACCTTGAGATCTGCGACATGATCCTTGAGAAGGAGCCATTCATAAGCATCGTAATGAGGAAGAAGCCTGACCTTATTGTATTCACCGGATACATAACCCATGTTGGGACCATTAAGGATATGTGCGCCGAGGTGAAGAGGCTATTTCCAAACTCATTGACCGGCGTAGGAGGAGTCCATGCGGAGGTTGTACCTGAAGATTTTATAGACCCCTCCCTTGATTTCGTATACTCAAGGAACGGCATAGACGGCTTCAACATTACACTTGAGGGAATGCTTAAGGGAATGTCACCTGCCGAGATAAGGAATAACATTGAAAGCTCCGGTGAAATGAAGCTTTCGTTCGTATACAGGCATCCCGACAGGGAATCTGTAAGAAAATACAGGTCAGAATACTACTACATGTTCCACAGGCCCTGCGCGCTCATCAAGACCTCCTACGGCTGTCCCTACAACTGCAGCTTCTGCTTCTGCAAGGAGATTACAGGAGGGAAGTACTTCACCCGTGACCTTAAGGATGTCATGGATGAACTGGAGGGCATTGGGGAAAAGGAAATATACATAGTGGATGATGACTTCCTGTTCAGCAAAGGGAGGATCAGGGAATTCCTTAGGCTGCTGAAGGAACGGGGAATAGAGAAGAAATTCCTTGTATACGGCAGGGCTGATTTTGTTGCTGAAAACAAGGATATCCTGAGGGAGTTCAGGGACCAGGGGCTTCAGGCAGTAATTGTGGGACTTGAGTCGATAAGGGGACAGGACCTTGATTCATACAAGAAGGGAACGGACATTGATGTCAATGAAAGGGCTGCAAAGGTACTTCTTGAGCTTGGGATAGAGCTTTACGCAACGCTAATCATACCCCTTGATTTTTCAAGGAAGGATTTTTCTGACCTCACCTCATGGGTCAGGGGGCTTGGGATAAGGTTTGTTAACCTTCAGCCGCTGACACCGCTCCCAGGGACTTCAATATTTTGTGAATACGAGGACAAGCTGCTTTACCCCAGGGAACGATACGAGATGTGGGATATGGCTCACGTGGTTCTTAAGCCCGAGCATATGGGAACAAGAGCCTTCTACCTTGAGATCGTAAAGGCCTATTACAGGATAGTGATGAGGCCTAAGAACGTACTGGCACTGATAAGAAGGTACGGGCTTGGAATGAATCTGAAAATGCTGTCTGGAAGCAGCAGGGTGACCATGCAGTATCTTGGAAAGGTGGTGAGGGGTATATGAAGATACTTCTCATACAGCCAAGCCCTTATGACAGAGGGAAAAAACCGATAAAGAAAAAGAAGCTTTATTTCGTAGGGCTTGCACTTCCTCTATTAGCTGCACTTACACCTCCTGAGCATGAGGTCGAGATAATACTTGAGATACTTGAGGACATTCCCTTTGATACTGATGCTGAGCTCATAGGTATAAGCTCAATGGGTCATGGGGTTATAAGGTCAATCGATATCGCGGAAGAATTTAGGAGACGTGGAAAGACGGTGGTTCTCGGAGGCTATATGGCGAGCCTCATGGCCGAGGAGGCAAAGAAATACTGCGATGTGGTTGTTGTGGGTGATGCCGAGCTTGTCTGGAGTGAGCTTATCAGTGACTATGAAAAAGGGGAGCTGAAGCCACTCTATGAGAACAGGCTTAAGAGAGGCTATTTCACAACACCTCCTCCGAGGTTCGACCTGATCATGGACAAGAACCTTGGCGATTTCCTGCCTGTGCAGGCAGGGAGAGGCTGTCCCCACAGCTGCAGCTTCTGTTCAGTAGCCTGTCTTTATGAGGGTACATATATAAGGAAGAGCGTTGAAGAGGTCGTGAGGGACATAAGGCAGGTACAAGCACTCGGATACAGGAAGTTCCTGCTGCTTGATGATAATATCTTCGCTGACAGGGTATATCTCGGGAAACTACTGGAAGAGATCAGGGCACTGGACATGGAATGGATGAGCCAGTGCGACATAAGGATAGGAAGCGAGGACAAGCTGCTGAAGGCACTTAAGGATAGCGGCTGCACAACACTCTCATTTGGGCTTGAGAGCATCACAAAGGAAAGCCTCAAGGCAATGGACAAGTCCTGGGCAAAGCCTGAGGACTACCCAAGGCTGATAAGAAATATCCAGGACCACGGAATTGACGTCTCAACGGAGATGGTTGTCGGAGGCGAAGCGGATACTCTTGAATCAATAAGGGCTACAAAAGATTTCATCGAAAACAACAAGATTTCCGTACCCAGATTCTACATACTTACACCGATACCAGGAACAAGGTTCTTCAAGGATATAGAGAGGCAGGGCAGGCTCGTTAAGGATGACATTTACTCCTTTGACGGCACAGAGGCTGTATACACACATCCCAATATGACGCCTGATGAGCTTACTAATAGCTACTGGGATCTCTACAGGTCGCTCTTCACCATAAGGTCCATATTCAAAAGGAACATCCTGAGGAAGGAGTTCCTGAAAAAACCTGGGAAATACCTCTTTTACACAATCGTGAACCTATACTACAGGTACCAGATAGGACAGGGTATAACACCCAATATATTCTAAGGAGACAATATGAGGATACTTCTTGCAAGACCTCCAAGGCCTAAGCAGGCCATAACAGTAAGCGACTTCATGTTTTCTGAGCCTATAGGGCTTGAGATGATATACGGTCTTCTTAAGTCAGACCATGATGTGGAGATCTTCGACATGATGGTTGAGAAGGGCAGCCTTAAGGACAAGGTTCTGGAATATAGGCCTGAAGCAGTAGGCATCACCAGCCTCTGCATAGATGTGGAGGTTGTAATTGCACTTTGCCGGGAGGTGAAGTCAGTTAAGGCTGACATCGTGACCCTTGCAGGCGGAACACAGGCATATCTGGCTCCACTGTCATTTGCAGACGATTCAGTGGACTACATATTCGAGTATGTTAATGGTGAAAATATCAAGACCTTCTTCAAGGAGATTGGCAGAGGAGCTGAGATTCCGTCACTTCAAGGAGTGCGTGCAAGCTCGGATGGCTACAAATCCCATGGCCCTAAGGGCAGGAACGGATACTTTCTGCCGGACAGGCAGTCCACTAAAAAGTACAGGAACGAGTACTCCTATTTCGGGTATAGGCCTGCTGCCATAATGGAATATGGCATAGGCTGCGAGAAGGCCTGCGATTTTTGCCTCAGGTGGAGGATCGAAGGCTACAAGGAAGAGCTCCTGGACCTTGAAATTACAAGAAAGGACCTCATGTCGATAGAAGAGGGTACTATAATGCTCATGGACAATGACTTCTTCGCAAGCGAGCTTAAGATAAGGATCTTCCTGGACCTCATTAGGGAGCTTGGGTTAAGGAAGAACTTCCTAGTCTATGCTTCAGTCAAGGGGATACTGGATTTCGAACCGCTGGTAAGGGAATTCAAGGAACTTGGACTGAAGGCCGTTCTTGTAGGCTATGAGACCTTCAGCGATGAGGAACTGGATATCTACAGGAAGAAGTCAGACGTGTCTGACAACCTTAAGGCCGCAAAAATACTTAAGGATATCGGTATCGACGTATGGGCATCCTTCATGGCTCATCCTGACTGGTCGGCTGATGACTTTCGGAAGTTCAGGAAATATATAGGCCTTCTGAAGCCGCAGACAAGCTCAATCAACCCGCTGACACCATTCCCAAACCTTCCAATGTACGGGAAGTACAAGGACAGGCTGATTCATTCAGCTGAAGAGTATGACAAATGGTCCTTCGGCCAGGTGACGATAAGGCCATCCAATATGTCCCTCAGGCGCTATTACTATGAGCTGATGGTCACAAACCTTTACGTGAATCTCGTGGTCAACAGCAAGACCGAGATGCTTAGGCGATTTGGAATAGGCAACATAGCGAGGATTGTATCAGGGTCCATGAAGACATTGTCCAGATACATTAAACTTATGGCTAGTGCAAAATAAAAGTAACAAGATCAGATTATGTGAGATTTGTAAGATGGAGACTAATTGAAGACATCTGTTTTGCAGAAATTGAAATTAGTATCCGGATTGAGTAACTGGAAGAAAGCTTCAGAGGCTTTTCGTCAGGATCAAAATATTATCTGATATAAAAAACCAGGATGAACTGTTCCTAGAGTAGGAATAGCTCATCCTGGTTTTCTTGGTTTCACAAGGCAGTTGAACATGCTCAGGCGATTCAAACATTATCAACATCAGGCATTCATTGAAATATTCATTTCTCTAATTACTTTACTATTGAGGGTTGCTTTAGTTTCTTGTTTTCTCAAAAGCAGCGGAGAGTTTAGCCAAGGCAATATCTCCAACTTCTCTGGTGCTTGAGCTCCCACCCAAGTCTGGTGTAAGTGTTATTCCTTCGGTCAGGACCTGCTGAATTACGTCAATGATCATTTTGCCCCAGTCCTCATGACCAAAAAAGTCAAGCATCTGACTTGCTGACCAAATTGAAGCCAGAGGGTCTGCAATGTTCTTACCTGCTATATCCGGTGCAGAACCATGTATAGGCTCAAACATGGATGGGAATTTGCGTTCAGGATTAATGTTGGCTCCTGCAGCCAGTCCCATACCACCAGCGATAGCCGCACCAAGGTCAGTGAGGATATCACCAAAGAGGTTTGATGTGACAACGATCTGGAATCTTTGGGGCTGTTTTACGAAGAACATGCTTGCCGCATCAACAAGCAGCGAATATGTCTTTACATCAGGATATTCCTTGCCTATTTCATTGAAGACTTCATCCCAGAAGACCATGCTGTAGTTTAGGGCGTTCGCCTTGCTTACATTTGTGAGCGTCTTATTTTCTTTACGTGCCAGTTCGTAAGCATATCTGATGACACGTTCGCAGCCAACCCTTGAGAATACAGCATTTTGAATGACGACCTCATTGGGCTTGCCCTTATAGAGCCAGCTTCCTGAGCCTGCATATTCTCCCTCGCTGTTTTCACGCACAACAATCATATCAACATCTTCTTTTTTTACACCAGTCAACGGGCATGGCGCACCCTCAAGAAGCTTAACGGGGCGGAGATTGATGTACTGATCGAAGCTTTTACGGATAATAAGCAGCAGGTCCCATAGTGAAATATGGTCCGGGACACCCGGAGCACCTACGGCTCCGAGGTAGATAGCATCAAATTCCTTGAGTTGGTCGATTCCATCCTTTGGCATCATAAAGCCGTTTTCTAGGTAGTATTCGCATCCCCATGGGAAAAATGTGAAATCGAAGCTAAATGTTCCGTCAAGCTCTGATACCTTTTTTAGTACCTTCACTCCCTCTTCAATGACCTCAGGACCGACACCGTCTCCGGGAATAACTGCAATCTTATATTTATTCATAAGTAGCTCCTTATTGTTTAATTTTTGCATCTGATTCAAGCGTAACAGAGTGATAATTCAAATGCAACAAACGTCGATTCCGACAGCTATCCAATAAGCAGAACGGGTCACCTTAACAATTGAGTCTTTGGCTTGAGGATAGGTGATGTCCAAATCTCTTGTATAGACAACAGCGCAACTTGATGAATATCCTAATCAAAATAACAATTGTAAAATTGAATGACATAAAATTTAAATTGCCAGAACCCTTCACAAGTCGCATGGATTTCCATATAATGAAGGTAATCAGAAAGCGAAGGATTAAAAGATGGATTATTTGATTTCGTTCCTCGAAGGGACAATAACGTTCATATCCCCATGCCTCCTCCCAATGCTGCCAATATACATCTCGTATTTCGCAGGACAGGAGGAAGGAAAAAGCAAACCGATAGTCAACGCACTTGGATTCGTTCTGGGCTTTTCAATAGTGTTCACAACCCTTGGTGCACTTGCAGGTAGCATAGGAAGCCTCCTTGTAAGGTACGGGAGGGTGCTTGACATAGTTGCCGGTTCCGTAATCATACTGTTCGGGCTGAGCTACCTTGGACTGTTCAGGATATCCCTGTTCAACAGGGGTATGAGGCCAGGCGGAAAGGATCCCGGAAAGGGCTTCCTGTCATCTATGCTTTTCGGCATGGCTTTTTCCATAGGCTGGACACCATGCCTCGGAACATTCCTCGGATCTGCACTCATGCTTGCAGCATCAAAGGGCAGCGCCGTCAAGGGAATACTCATGCTTGCGAGCTACTCAGTTGGCCTTGGTATTCCGTTCATACTGAGCGCAATACTCATCGACAGCCTCAAAGGTGCCTTTGACTTCATCAAGAGGCACTACAGGGCAGTTGAGATAGTATCAGGTGTCCTGCTCATTACACTTGGAATCATGATGGTCACTGGCTATCTCGGAAGACTTCTTTCGCTGATGTCATTTTAGATTGAAAGGAAACTGATATTATGGATAAAAAAGTTAAAGCACTTCTAAGCGTGCTTCTATTGGTTCTGGTAATCGGAGGTGCATATGCCGGATACAAGGTCCTCAGCAAGGGAAATGCACCTCAGCCGAGTCAGCCCACTCAGGCGACTTCCGGAAGCGAGACTGAAGAAAAGACACCTGCTCCGGACTTCAGGGTGTTTGACGGTTCAGGCAAAGAGGTAAGGCTGTCTGATTTCAAGGGTGAAATAGTCGTGATTAACTTCTGGGCATCATGGTGCCCGCCCTGCAAGGAAGAGATGCCATATTTCCAAAAGGCATACGAGCAGTATGGAGACAGGGTGAAGTTCATGATGCTGGACCTTGTTGACGGAAGCCGTGAGACAAAAGCCACAGGGCAGGAATTCATTGCAGACAACAAGTACACATTCCCGGTCTACTTCGACACTAATTCGGATGCTGCAATAAAGTACGGGATTAGCTCAATACCGACAACGGTATTCATAGACAAGGAAGGGAACGTAGTGACGGGATATGTAGGCTCAGTAAGCGGACTTGAGGATATCACTGCAGTGATTGAAATGATCCTGAAGGGGAAATGACAACGCTCCATAACTAAATAGCACATTTGGTCAGCTTGCCCAGGCAGGCTGGCTTTTTTGGTGTAGCAAAAACTCTGGTAAACAGAGCCTTTTATCATATAGATTATTGTAAAGAGATGAAATTCTGCCTGGTATGTAGTAAAATACTACACAAGACGTGAAGCCAATAGGGGGGGGGATTTGATGGACAGATATTCGAGCTGGCTGGATCCTGATAATTTGAGTCAGGAAATGATGGAGTATTATGCGAATGAGGCGCTGGAAAGCGTTGGTTCTGTTGCAATCATAGACAAGGATTTCAGAATGGTCTACATCAATGACAAGTATGCGGATTCATTGGGGATAGACAGGCTCAAGTCCCTGGGAAGGCCTGTCAGCGAGGTAATAGACAATACGAACATGACAAATGTTGCAAAAACGGGACATCCTGAGCTTGGGGTCATTTATTCGAGGAATGGTGTGAATTTTGTCATCAACAAGTTTCCGATAATGAAAAATGGGGAATTCATGGGGATAGTCGGGATATCGACGTTCCAGGACAACGACAAGCTTATTTCGCTCAAGCTTAGGCTTGATAACCTGGTTAAGGAGCTCAACTACTACAAGGACAAGAGCAAGAAGCAGAATGCCGCAAAATACAGTATCGATGACATCATATCCCAGAATGACACTATGCTGAAACTGAAGTTGCTGGTGCACAAGATGGCTTCAACGAAATCAACGGTGCTGATATCCGGGGAGAGCGGGACGGGAAAGGAGCTCTTTGCACATGCCCTGCATTCCTTGAGCAGGAGGTCGGGAATGCCGTTTCAAAGGATAAACTGCTCTACTATACCTGAGAACCTCATAGAATCGGAGCTATTCGGTTATGAAAAGGGGACTTTCACGGGGGCATCAAAGGATGGCAAGCTCGGAGAGTTTGAGGTGGCTAACGGTGGTACGATGATGATGGATGAGATTGATTCCCTTCCACTTTCTATGCAGGCAAAGCTGCTCAGGGTGCTTCAGGAGAAGGAAATAAGGAGAATAGGCGGCAAGGAGACAATCGATATCGATGTCCGCATGATATTCACTACGAATAAGGATCTGCTATCAATGGTGAGGAGTGGCCAGTTCAGGGAGGACCTATATTACAGGATAAATGTAATGAACATATCAATTCCTCCCCTTAGGGAGAGGAAGGAGGACATACCCTATATTATTGAGAGGTTCATCCAGAAGTATAACCGGGAGATGGGGATGAGGGTAACCGGCATCTCACCCGAAGCACTTGACCTGCTTATGGGGTATGAATGGCCTGGCAATATAAGGGAACTGGAGAACTATGTGGAAAGGGCCTTCATATATTCCACCGGTGGTATGCTGGGACTTGAGCATTTTGATTTTTTGGAAAAGCTGCCTGCAGCTGATTCTATAGAAGGGCATGAAAAGCCGATTTTTGAGGAGACTAAGTTGAGGGATATGGTGGCAAGAGTTGAAAGGGAAGCGATATCCGAAGCCATGTCCAGATTCGATGGCAACAAGAAACGCGCTGCAGAATCCCTTGGAGTGGACAGAAGTGTATTCTATGAGAAGCTTAGAAGATATGGAATAGGATGAAGAGTCAATTTGTGTAGTGAAAGGCTACATGCATGAGGCGGCAAGCTACACAAATGGATAGGAAATTGAAGATTTTAGCAAGAAAAGCCTGAATTCCGGGCTTTTTTCTTTTGGCACGGTTATTGCTATAACATAAGCAGGATTAAGTAAACGTTTTTACAAAAAATAAATTATCAATCAGGAGGATAACATGGCAAAGAAGATCATCATCACAGTGGCACCAAGCAGCAATTTTCAGGGAAAGGAAGCAAATCCTGCGATTCCGGAGCAGCCTGAAGAGGTAGCCCAGGCAACGTATGATGCATACAATGCAGGAGCATCCATAGTTCACTTCCATTCAAGGGACAGGCAGGGCATTCCTACAAACGACCGGAATGTGATCATTGAAACGGTCCAGCAGATTAGGAGGCGTTGCAGTGACATTATAATACAGCCGAGCGTAGCTCCCGCGAACAGGCCTGACAGGATCAATACAGCAGATGACGGACTCAGTTCACTGGACGTCGGAGCCGAAATGGCATCCCTTGACTGCGGGGTAGTGGTAATTCCTTCAAGGGTACCTGACATGGAGGGACCTGACAGAATAATTGGCTGGACCAGGAAATGGCTCGTCGAGACCGCTACAAAAATGAAGGCGCTCGGCATCAAACCGGAAATGGAGATATTCAATGATGCTCAGCTTGAAGATGCCATCAATCTTCTTGTAAAGCCGGGCCTTATAATAGGCAACCCAACCTTCACGTTTGTAATGAACATGAAGACAAGCCAGGGCGGTGTGGAGTGGAGCATGGAAAACCTGGCGCACTTTGTCAGGAAAACACCACCGGGTTCCATGTTCGGGACCATGGGTGTAGGAGCCAGCCAGTATTTCGCAACGCTGGGTTCACTGCTCTATGGTGGAAATATCCGGGTAGGATTTGAAGACAACATATATTACCGCAAAGGCGAGCTTGCGACAAGCAATGCCCAGCTGGTCGAACGTATCGTAAAGGTGGCGCAAGACCTTGGCTATGAAATAGCATCTCCTGATGAAGCAAGGGAAATGATGGGAATAACAAAGAGGCTTTAGGCTTTCATGTGCCATTCACATATGACTATTCATCGGTTAGGATTGCAGCAGTTTAGTTTCCATCTTTTCTATTAAAAAAAATAAAACTAATGGGTGGTTATCAATATGAATCTGAACGATATCAAAAAGGTTGCATGTGTTGGGGTAGGGACGATTGGAGCAAGCTGGGCAACATTATATTTGTGGAAGGGATTCAATGTAGCAGTACAGGACGTTAATGTAGAGGCATTGGAGAGTGCAAGAAGACTTATTTCTTCCAACTTCAAATTCCTTGAGGAAAAAGGTCTCCTGTCTTCTGAGTCAAGAAAGAAAGCAGAGGGTAACGCCACATATACAGTTAATCTGAAGGAAGCTTTAACTGGGGCTCAGTTTATCCAGGAATCAGCCTTTGAAAGCTATGAGGTCAAGCAAAATATTGTACGCGAAATGGATGAGTATGCTCCAGAGGCTATTTATGCTACCAGCACCTCAGGTCTCTTAGTAAGTGAGATACAGAAAATGTCCAAATACCCGGGTAGATGCATTACAGCTCATCCATTCAATCCTCCGCATCTGTTGCCGCTGGTAGAGCTGGTCAAGGGCAAAGAAACAAGTGAGGAGACTGTGCTTCTCTGCTATGACTTCTATAAATCAATCAACAAGGAACCGATAATAATAAACAAGGAAATTCCGGGCCATGTAGCAAGCCGCATTCAAATGGCATTATGGAGAGAATGCGCTGACCTGGTCATGAACGGAGTCTGTTCAGTAAAGGATGTAGATGCCGCATGCTGCTATGGTCCAGGCTTGAGATGGGCACTTATGGGACCGCATCTGGTCTGGGACCTGTCAAATCCCAAAGGGATTGCAGCTACCATAGAACACATTGGACCTCAGATGAATGTCTGGCTGCCTGATATGGCCAATTGGGAGAAATTGCCTGACGGTGTAGGAGAGTTAATGGCAGAGGGGCTCAAGGAGGAGACGGCTGGAACGACTCCAGGTGAACTTAAGGCATGGCGTGATGACAAGCTAGTTGAGATACTAAAGCAGGTAGGCAAGCTTTAAAAGAACAGACCGATAAATTCAAGAAAATGAAGAGAATGGATTTCAGGGGGAATTGAAATGAGCAGTATGAATCCTTTGATGCTAGTCATCATGTATGGAGGGACAACAACAAAGGTCGCCATATACAGCGGGGACAAAGATCTATATAAAGAGACAATTCGTCACTCACTGGATGAGATGAAGAGCTTTAAGACAGTCTGGGAGCAGTATGATGTCAGAAAGCGGGACATAACAGGCTGGGTCAATTCTAAGGGATTTAGAATTGACGAGTTTGATACTTATGTCAGCTGCTCAGGGTTAGTAAAGCCTTGTGAACCTGGAGTTTACGAAATTGATGAGAAAATGATAGAAGACTTCAAGACGGAAAAATACGGAATCCACACCAGCAATCCGGGATGCTGCTTGTGCTATGACCTTGGGAAAGAGTTCGGAAAGCCTGTCCTTACAGTAGATCCGACAACTGATGTCAATATGATGAAGATCGCAACCTACTCAGGCCATCCGCTTATCCCGAGACCTAACTCCTACCATGTGCTTAACCAAAAGGCAACAGCAAAATTCGCAAGTGAAAAATTGGGAAAGACGTATGAACAGGCAAATATCATTGTTGCCCATATCGGCAGCGGCATTACTGTCGGAGCACATCATCAAGGCAAGGTAATTGATGTCAACAACGGCATTGAGAGCGACGGACCATTCTCACCGGTAAGGACAGGAGCCCTTCCTGTCGGTCCACTTGTGGACCTGTGTTATTCAGGCAAGTACACGAGGCAGGAAGTGCATAACATGCTGGGGGTTGAGGGAGGTCTTGCCGCATATCTCGGTACTTCGGACGGAATTGAAATAGAAAGCCGTATCCAGAACAGAGACGAGGAAGCAAGGATTGCAGTGGAAGCCATGGCTTACCAGGTGGCAAAGGAGATCGGTGCAAGATCTGTCACGCTTCGCGGAGAAGTTGATGCAATTGCGATAACCGGTGGCCTGGCAAACTGGAAACGAGTCGTCGATTTAATCACTGACTGGGTCAAACATATTTCTCCTGTTTATGTTTACCCTGGCGAAAATGAGTTGGAATCATTGGCAGCTGGAGCACTAAGGTATCTCCGGGGAGAAGAAGAACTTAAGAAATACTAGAGGATGGTGGAAATATGATCAGTAGTTTTGAAGAACTTATTAAGGCTGTAAAGGGCCAGGGTAAAAAAACAATCGCCATAGCATGTGCAGGTGACGATGTCACTCTGGAAGCTGTCCGTGAAGTTGAGAGAATGGGAATTTCCGAATGCATCCTGATAGATAGCAGGGAAAAGATACAGAGAGCCGCAGAGAAAATAGGATACAAGGTAAAAGAGGAAAACATAGTCGAGGCAGGCAGTGATGCTGAGGCGGCAGCTATAGCAGTTGAATTGGTACGTTCAGGAAAAGCGGATTTGCCTATGAAGGGCAATATGCAGACCAGTGACTACCTGCGTGCAGTCCTAAACAAAGAAAAGGGCTTACGTGGGAAAGGTGCCTTGTCACATGTTGCAGTATTTGAAAAACCGCAGGGCGGATTACTTATTATTACGGACTGTGCCATGACTATAAACCCTGATCTGATGCAAAAGGTTGACCTTATAAACAATGCGGTTTCAGTTGCTATCGGGCTTGGCTGCGAGAAGGCAAAGGTTGCAGTTCTCTCATACCTGGAGACGGTAAATGTCAATTCCCAGTCCACTACGGATGCTGCAATACTCAGCAAGATGGGCGACCGAGGTCAGATAAAGAATGCGGTAATCGACGGCCCGCTGGCTTTCGACAATGCAGTATTCCATGAAGCTGCAAAGCACAAGGGGATTGAAAGTGAAGTTGCCGGTCAGGCAGATGTTTTACTGGTTCCAAATATCGAAGTGGGGAATACATTATACAAGTCATTATCGATGATGGCGCAGCTTAAGGCAGCCGGGGTCGTTGCCGGAGCGATAGTTCCTGTGATTCAGGCTCCCCGTGCGGATCCTATGGAATCAAAGATCAATTCAATTGCCTTAAGTCAGTATCTGCTGGAAAAAAGCAGGCGATAAGACAGTCTGTCATACTGGTGCAATTGAATACTTAGTATTCCCCGGATTCAGATTTCCTGAACTGAAGTTACCGATAAAATGCCAGAAGGTCAGCTATCCAATACTGGAAAGCTGACCTTCTGTTTCTTGCCTTAATTTATCTGACTATAAGGACATCCGTATCCTTGGATACATTGCCTTCAGCAATTATCTCCATGGACTTTACTACATCCATGTTTGTAACTACTACTTCAGTCATGCTGGATTTTGCCTCTTTCCTTACAAGGTCAAGGTCAACCTCCATGATTGGAGTTCCGATGACGACATCCTGTCCTATTTCTGCAAGTCTCTTGAAGCCTCTGCCACCCATCTTTACTGTGTCGATTCCGATGTGGATGAGAACCTCAAGTCCTGTTTCTGTAACTATTGCTATGGCGTGGTTTGTCTCGAATATGTGGGCTATGTTTCCAGCAACTGGTGCTGTAACAAGACCTTCAGTCGGGTCAATTGCAAATCCGTCACCGATCATCTTTTCTGCGAAGAGAGCATCTGGCACTTCTTCAAGCTTTGCGAGCCTTCCCTTCATTGGTGAGCTGAATATGGTTTCCTTAGTAAGCTCTTTTACTGCTTCTTTTGTTTCAGCTACTTCTTCGGCAACCACTGCATATGCACCTGGGTTCGCCATGACTGCCTTTATTTCATCCTTGATGCCTTCAGCGGCAGTTCCGAATATTACCTGTATTCCGGTAGTTCCGACTTCAAGCACTCCTGCTGAGCCAAGTGCCTTGAGCCTTGCCTTGTCGACCTTTGCAGTGTCGCCAACCTCAAGCCTGAGCCTTGTTATGCAGGCATCTATGGCCTTTATGTTGTCTGTTCCGCCAAGTGCCTTGAGTATCTCAACAGCCCTTCCAGTAACTGGAATTTCTATTGCAGTTTCTTCTGATTCATCTCTGCCTGGAGTCTTCAAGTCAAATTTCTTGATCAGGTAGTAGAAGAGTGCAAAGTAAGCGATTCCGATGACAATACCGACTGGTATCAGCATCCATGGGTTTCCGGCATTTCCTGTGGATATGCTCACCGCAAAGTCTATGAGTGATGAGGTGAATGTCTCAGTAAGCCTTACATGGAATATGTTCATGAACATTCCGCCTACGAAAGCAAGGGATATATGCGCTATGTAGAGGGCAGGTGCTGCGAACATGAATGCGAATTCTATTGGCTCGGTTATTCCTGTGATGATGGAGGTAAGTGCTGCTGTAAGCATTACACCGCCGATGGCCTTCCTGTTCTTAGGAAGAGCGGTCTTGTACATTGCGAATGCTGCTGCAGGAAGTCCGAAAATCTTGAGTGGATACTCTGCTGCAGTGATGTTGCCGGCTGTTGGGTCTCCTGCGAAGAATCTTGCGATTTCTCCTACATAGACCTGTCCGTCAGGAGCCGTGAACTGTCCGAACTGTGTGGTGAATGGAGTTTTGAAAACGTGATGGAGTCCTGTTGGTATGAGTGCCCTGTTACCGAAAGCGTATATCGCTCCGCCAAGCTTGAATCCGCCTATTTCAGCAGTGATAGCAAGCTGTCCAAGGTAGTTAATACCATCCTGTATCGGAGGCCATACGAAGCCAAGGATTACTCCCAGCAGTATGGATACTATTACCATTATGATTGGGACGAGTCTCTTGCCTTCAAAGAAGCCAAGTACCGGATGAAGCTTTGTCTTGTAGTATTTAGTATATATCTTTGCTGCGATAAGACCGATTATGATACCGCTGAACACTCCCATGTTGATGGGATCCGCAAGGTTCTGTGCTGCTGACATGATGTCAAGCACCTTGATGAGAACTACATATCCAACTGCGGCTGCAAGTCCGGATACAGCTTCACCAGCAGTGAAGCCTATTGCTACACCGATCGCGAAAATAATGGGAAGGTTCTCAAACACGACAAGTCCGCCTGAGAAAAGCACCTTGACAAATGTTGCAAGAATTGGGTTTGAAGCTAAGGCTTCAGCACCTACGGCCTGCTCGATTATTCTGGAGAAAGCGACCATGAGACCGGCTGCTGGAAGAACTGATACTGGAAGCATTAATGACTTTCCGACCTTCTGCAGTACTGCGAAGAAACCACTGGATTTTTTAGACATTGTTTTTCCTCCTCTTTTTTGTGATATCAAAAAAGGCATGAACCCATTATCTGGTATCCAAAGAAAGTCCTTTGGACATCAGATAATGAACTCATGCCTGATCGAATCAGTTACACGCCTTTGCGGGAGCTCCTCAGCTTATACAGGTGGAGAGCGATATACCCTATTTCGTTTTCAGGTACAACTATACCAATATTCTTTTCTAAAATCAAGCCTATATTTTCAGAAATTTTATATTCGAATGCAAAATCTTTTTTCATCCTGTCCAGAAGCACGTTGTCGATGGTCTCTTTCCTGGAACAGCGCTCAAGCATGGCCCGAAGATGTGACATGAGCCTCACGGAGTCGAATGAATCCTCCTCAAGAGAAATCCCAAGCTTGTCCTCGATGTAGGGGATCACCTGGCTGAGTGCCTTGACATACTTCATTGAGGCCCCTGTCCTTCCGGAAAGCCTGCCGCCGTGAAGGTGCAGCGCAATGAAGCCTGTCTCGCTTTCAGGTATATCGATTCCGAGCCTGTCGCGTATGAGCCTTACCGCCTTTGCAGCCACAGCATATTCCTGCCTGTACATCATCCTGGTCTCGACAAGGAACGGATTTACCACTCCAATGCCTTCTTTGATCCTTCTTACAGCGAAGCTTATATGGTCAACGAGACCCAGGTGGGTATCGGCATGAAGTTTCTCCTTGAAATCCTCCTCAGCCATCCTTATGATGTCCTCGGTTATGGTAAGGAGCCTGTGGTCCACGTTCTCAAGCAGGTTCTCGTACTGCTGCCTGTTCTTCTCATCAACCATTATGAAGACATTCTCTATCATCTTGGACTCTGGGATCCGGTCGCCCCGTTTCTTGTCAAAGCCAATCCCTCTCCCGATAAGTATATAGTCAGTGTCTTCTTTCGTGACGAGCACCGCATTGTTGTTGAATGACTTCTTTACTGAGTACTGGTTCACGTTGACACCTCCGGAGATGATTGCAGTCGGTTAGATTCTAATTTCACGTCAGTGTTTTGTCAACAGGAAAATTTTCAAATACGTTGAACTGCAATCAATCCTCAGATTTAACCGATGAAAGCCTGAGGATTGCCGTTATGAACAGGTGCATGGCTGCAAATGCAAGTATTACGTAGATTGCATCCAGGGTCAGGCCGTCCTTCAGCCATTTTAGTATGGCAAGAGGTTCCTTGAGCAGATCCCAGGAATTGAACCTTAGGAATCGTCCGATATAGATGGCAAAGCCAGTGAGCAGGCTGACGATAATTATGAACACCACGCGTCCGAAGGCGGGCTTTTCCTTGAAGATTGCCTTTTCGACCCTGGTAATGGACATGTATCCGGATGCGACCCCGTAGAATACAGCGCATACGGTGAGGGCGAATGAAATCCATAGTCCCAGGTCAAGCACGTATTCGACCTTCATCCCGAACAGGCTGGTTCCATCAGCAGAAGCTTTATAGAAGGTCTGCAGAGAAAAATGTATGAAATCTGTGACCATATACATTGCATTCGGATAGAAAAGTAGCCAGACAAGGATGAAGAAAGGAAAAAGGACTTTGGAATAGTAAACTGTGTCATTCTTTGAAAGTAAGAGCGATGAAAAGTAGGGGACAAGAGCCAGGCCAATGTTCCACACAAGGTAACTCCTGCCGGGGTCAAGCTTCAGTATGGCCGCTGAGAGTACTGCTGCAAATAGAATCATGACTAATGCTTCGTTCCGTAGCTTCAATTTACACACCGCCATTCAAAAATTATAAGTTCTACTCCATTCTACCATTATTGGTTCTGTTTGTCCTTTAGGGGCTCTTGCAATGATTTACAAGCAGTTTACATAAGACTAATTGCATACAATTGATTTTTGCTGTATATTGGAAGAAAGAGGAGTTGATCATTTTGAAACCAAAAGTCGCGTTCATATGCGTACACAATTCCTGCAGGAGCCAGATGGCTGAAGCGCTTGGAAAGCAGCTTGCTTCCGACGCCTTCGATTCATACTCAGCAGGTACAGAAACAAAGCCAAGGATAAACCAGGATGCAGTCAGGATAATTAAGTCACTTTACAATATAGACATGGAGCTCAGCCAGACATCGAAGCTCATTGATGACATACCGAAGGATATAGACATAGTCATAACCATGGGCTGCAACGTTGAATGCCCGTATCTCCCTTCAAAGCACCGTGAGGACTGGGGCCTCGACGACCCGTCAGGCAAAGCTGATGACGAGTTCATAAGGACTGCGAAAATAATAGAGGAAAAGGTCATGGACCTGAGAAAAAGGGTGCTTGAAGAAGGTCTCGGAAAATGATAAGGATATACGAGCCTGACATATGCGTCTCAATGGCCTGTGGAATGGAAAGGGAAGAGGAGCTGAAGGATCTGGCAAGGTTTGTAAGGCAGCTTCGAAAAGAAGGCATCGACATCATGAGATACAATTATACCCTTCACAAGGAGAGATTCCTTGAAGAACCACTGGTTAAAGGATATGATTTTGAAGCGCCGGACAGCCAGCCTGTGACTGTTGCTTTTGGAGAAATCGTCATTTCCGGAAGATATCCTGACATAGATGAACTAAGGAAGCTTGTGAAAAGGGCAAAATGATTCGAAAAATGTGAGTTTCAGTTACATAACATAAGATATGGAAACCAAAAGCCGAAGATTTGCAGTCTTCGGCTTAAAAATTACCTGAATTTTACAAATGCAAAGGTTTCCGCAGTTTCTTCTCATTTGGCTCAGTATGATATATGATTAGTGTAAGTATTAACGAAGATGGAGATGGTTTGATGAACGGGGGAGTAACAGACAGGATTTGCACCAAAGAAAGAGACATTGATTACCTTACGCTGCTTGCAAAGCAGTATCCGTCAATTAGCGATGCGACAACAGAGATAGTGAACCTTCAGGCGATACTGGACCTTCCAAAAGGCACTGAACACTTCATATCTGATGTCCACGGCGAGTATGAGTCTTTCAGGCATGTCTTGAAGAATGCTTCAGGAGTCGTAAAGACAAAGATCAACGAGATTTTCGGGAATGCGCTGAGGGAGAGCGAAAAGCAGGACCTTGCAACTCTCATTTACTATCCTGAGGAGAAGTTGGACCAGATCGATATCAGTGAAAGGGAGATGAAGGACTGGTATATAACAGCCCTATACAGGCTAATTCAGGTTGCAAAGAGAGTTTCATCGAAGTATACGAGATCGAAGGTAAGGAAGGCATTTCCGCCGGAGTTCGCCTATATCCTGGAAGAGCTTATTAATGAGAGTGAGGACAGGATTAACAAGCAGGAATACTACAACAGGATCATTGAAACCATAGTCGAGCTCGACAGGGCGAAGGCGTTCATAGTTGCAATATCGAACCTGATCCAGAGGCTTTCCATAGACAGGCTTCATATCATCGGGGACGTGTTCGACAGAGGACCTGGTGCTGACATAATAATGGATACATTGATATCCTACCATTCAATGGATTTCCAGTGGGGTAACCATGACATCATATGGATGGGAGCGGCAGCGGGAAGCCCTGCGCTCATATGCAATGTAATAAGGATAACAGCGAGATATGACAATCTGACCATACTTGAGGACAGGTACGGGATAAATCTTCTGCCCCTAGCACGGTTCGCATCAGAACACTACAGCGGTCATGACCTGAAGCCTTTCTGGCCAAAGGGAAGCGAATCCTTTGAGAAGAGCCAGAAGGAGCTTGAGATGACAGCCCTTATGCACAAGGCCATTTTTGTCATACAGATGAAGCTTGAAGGGCAGCTTATATACAGGCATCCTGAGTACAAGATGAATGACAGGATGATTCTTGACGTCATAGACTACGAGAAGGGTACTGTCATGATTGACGGAAAGGAGTACAAGCTCAGCAGCTGCGACTTCCCGACAATAGACCCAAAGAACCCATTCCTTCTTACCGACGATGAGAAGGACATGGTGGAGAGGCTTAAGAATTCCTTCCAGAATTCATACAGGCTCAACGAGCATATGAGGACACTCTATTCTAAAGGCAGCATGTATCTTGTGTTCAATGCAAATCTTCTGATACACGGCTGCGTTCCGATGAACAGTGACGGAACCTTCATGCCGGTAAATATAGATGGAGAGGAATGCGTTGGAAGGGATGCCATGGACAGGCTTGAAAGGCTTGCAAGGCAGGGCTACTACGACAATGATCCCATAAGGAGGGAGGCCGGTCAGGATGCCATGTGGTATCTCTGGTGCGGACCTGCATCACCACTATTTGCCAAGAGCAAGATGGCTACCTTCGAGAGGTATTTCCTAGCAGAGAAGGAAACCCATAAGGAAGTTAACAACGACTACTACACTAACAGGGACAATGTGGAATGGATAGAGAAGATTCTCGAGGATTTTGACCTTGACCCCAATACATCGCATATGGTCAATGGCCATGTACCTGTCAAGGTTGTAAAGGGAGAAAGCCCGATAAAGGCAAATGGCAAGCTCCTGGTAATAGACGGAGGCTTCTCAAAGGCTTACCAGAAGGAAACCGGAATCGCAGGCTACACGCTTATTTACAACTCACACGGCCTGAAGCTTGTAAGCCATGAACCCTTCGAATCAACAGCAAAGGCAATCGAGGAAGGCATGGACATCGTATCAACAATGGTAGTCCTTGAAAACCTCAGGGACAGACGAAGGGTTTCAGATACAGATATTGGAAAGGATCTGAAGCTGCAGGTCGAGGACCTTCTGCAGCTGGTCACCGCCTACAGGAAGGGCTATATAATAGAGAAAAAGTAGAAGGAAGGGTGCCGCTAGACTGTGGCACCCTGATTTTTTTACATCTTCGATTATCATTAAGATCCTGTATGATATGATGGTATATAATAAGAGCAATAACTGAAGGTCAACATTTTAGTACATCAGGAGGTATGGTGATGCTCGGGAAGCGATTCATCTGGATATATTCTCTAGTCTGGCTCATTACTGGAATATTGCTTGTTGCTGCAGATACGGTAGATTGGCTGATGGATTCCCTCGTTCTGAGGTATCTGGCTATACCAGCTATAGTCATAGCCATGGCATTTTATGCTGTTAAGCAGATACCTGGAGTGAATGATATGAAGGTCAGCAGGCCTAAGATTACAATCATCATAATCGGCAGTTCGGTCGTATTCACTCTAATCAGAGGGATGGTTCCAGATGGAATCCTGCCAGATTCCATTCTGGTGGAGCTTTTCATAAAGTACCTGTATTCCCTTGTGCTTCTTCATATCGTACTAAAAACGAGTTTTGCTGAAGGAAATGGAACAGCAGGCAAAGAGCTGTGACTTGTCTTAGGAACTGGAGGGTCATGGATTTCTCTGAATTTGAGAAATGAAGATTCAAATATAGATAAAGATCAGGAACCGTATATGGACAGTAAAAGGGCGCCGCACGCTGCGACACCCTTTTACTGTCCTGTCAGTTATACGCTGATGGATGACTGATTTGCATTTTGATATTCTAGCTGGATATGCCTCTTTTTACAGTTATCAGTATGTTGTTAGGGTCCCTTAGCTCTTTGTGGCCTTCTGGTGAATCCTTGAAGAGGGTGTCGAAAGCATCATCTGAAAGGTTGATGACATAGCCTCTGAGGCCGGGTCGACCGTCCTCCTTCTCCTTTGGGGTTCCTCTAAGCCAGGTGTTCATGCCAATATGGTGATGGTAGCCGTCCCTCGAGGTGAAGATTGCTGTCTCAACATCCATCATCTTCTCAATTCCAAATGAATCCCTGTAGAACTTTTCTGATGCATCCAGGTCAAGTACGTGAAGGTGGATGTGTCCTATATCAGTACCATCAGGCATTCCCTGATATGGTCCGTAGGACCTTTCACCGAGAACTCCGTCTAGGTCCATTGCTTCAGTAGTCATGGTGATTTCTCCGTCATCGTACCATTCTGATTCTTCCCTGTCCCTGTATACTTCAATGCCATTGCCCTCGGGATCTGAAAGATATACTGCTTCAGAAACCTTGTGGTCTGACGCACCTGTTGCGGATATCCTTCTGTCGATGAGATTCTGGATGAAATCCCCCAGGTCCCTTCTTGAAGGCAGCCTTATTGCAAAATGATAAAGACCAACCTCATGACGTCTCGAAGCCTTTGTCTCATGAAGTACGATAAGGGTCCTTTTACCTGCCTTGAGCTCTATTGTATCCCCATTCCTTTCGGATGAGAGTCCCAGTGTCCTGTAATATGCAGCGAGATCCACGATATTTGATGCATTGATGTGCACCTCGCCAATTTCCATTGTCCTTGCCATTCTAACCAGTCCTTTGCTTATATTATCTAATGATAATGATACACATGTTTCGGACTTCAGTTGTTAATCGGCAATGAACAAAGGTTAAATCATTTGTATAAAATCATATTTTATACAAATGAAAAGGATTGTGAACTAATCCATCTCTCCGATTATCTCTGATGTCAGGTCGCTGAAGTACGAGGCCATTGCTGAAGCTATGAAGGCACGTATGCCCTTGTCTGCTGAAAGCTGGGACATCTCGTCCATAGCGCTGCTAACTATCCTGTCGAGCTCGTCCTGCATGGAGAGGAATGACCTGTACTGCTTGTACAGAGGAGTCGAATCTCCCTTTGCAAGCTCCTGTGATATAGGATGAAGAACTTTCTTAACCTCGGGAAGGCTCTGAGTACCCTTCAGTACCTGAAGCAGTGAAAGCAGCATCAGATGTTCCCTTGAGTATTTTTTCCTTATCGGGGGCGGAAGGATCCTGTCCTTCGTATAGTTGTTTATCATGGTCTTGGTAAGAGGCCTTCTTGGATATTTCTTCTCCATAAAGGTTATGACCTGATCCATATAAAGGTCTATGTCCGTATATTCTTCGATCCTTGGCAGTGGATGCAGCCTTTCGGCTCCTTTTAGCTCCATGTGGCACCTCGCTTTTTACGTAATATAATGTTAATGGAAAAATAATGGACCTGCAATGTTGCAGGATGTACTTTCTTGTGTATAATAAGAATATGATAACACATAGTTTTGAAAACTACATCAGGAGGATTAAATGAAAAATATATTAAGAGAACCAGTCAACTCACTTACCCACCTGGGAGGTGCAGTCCTTTCGGTATTCGGCCTCATCATTCTCGTAGTCCAGAGGGTTCTGTCAGGAACAGGAGCCAAAGATATAACAGGAGCTGCGATCTTCGGAGTGAGCCTTATACTTTTGTACCTTGCGAGCGGAATTTACCATGGCTACATGGGAAGCGAGAAGCAGATCCTGAAACTCAAGAAGCTCGACCACAGCATGATATACGTCCTAATTGCAGGCACCTACACACCGGTGCTTCTTACAATACTATCCGGATGGCAGAGAGTGGCGATGCTTGCTGTGATCTGGGGAATCGCGGCGCTTGGGATAATCCTCAAGATATTCGTGAATGGAATTCCAAGGGCTGTATACACCTCAGGCTACATACTGATGGGCTGGATAGTCGTATTTTTTATAAAGCCGATATATCTCGCAGTACCGTTCACAGGATTCCTGCTTCTGGCTCTGGGTGGGCTTCTTTATACCATCGGTGGCTTCATATACATCATTAAGAAGCCCAATTTTGCGCTTTCCTTTGGCTTCCATGAGCTTTTCCACCTCTTCATACTTGGAGGGAGCATACTTCACTATTTCTTCATATTCGGATATATGGCGTAGACAAAAAGATATTTTCAAAAGGTTTACATATAAATTAACGGAACACATTCAGGTTTGTATTGATGAATCATCGATGCAAACCTGTTTTTGTTGCGAAAAAGATAAGTATTCACACTAATGTGTGATGAACTCATAAACATGACAAAAAGTTTACAAATCTTTACAAGTTCTTCACACCGCTAATTTATTATGTGGAAGTCGGATTCGTTCGGGGGTCGGCACGTTTGACAGTATGGAGGGGTAAAATGAGAAGTATCAAGGCAGCGGTGGCAGCCGTAGCATTGGCAGTGTTCATAATAGGAACCGGAGCTGTGACAGTTTATGCAGATGGAAATCCAAGGGCAGAGCTTACAGCTATAAACAAGGAACTTAAGGCTAAGGCAGCGGAAGAGACAGCGGCGAAGGCTGAATCTGAAACAAAAACAGCTGAAATGGCAAACTTTGGTGAAGAGATCAACTCCTATACCATACATAGCGAATATCTTCAGGAGACGCTGGATATCATAAATGCTAAGCTTGGCATAATGGAAACTGAAAGGCCCAGCGCATTCAGGAAACTCTTGTTGACACTTACAAACGGATATACAGTACTTGACCAGTACACCGAATATGTTGCATTATCATCTGACCTTCAGTCATTCAAGAAGATAAATCTTCTTGACATGAGCGACGAAGATGCCGAGAAGGTAGTTGAAGGACTGCAAGCTAGAAAAGCATCCTTGGAGAATGAGCTTATCCAGATAGCGGAGCAGAAGATTTTACTTCAGAGCGGAATTGACACCAGAATGGAAGAGCTTACGGCTCTTGATTCAAGGCTCAATGAGCTTGGCGTAGAGATACAGCAGCTTTCAGGTGAGAAGTCAAAGAAGGAAGCTGAAGTCAAGAAGGCTGAATCCTTTATAAAGCCGGCATCAGGAAGAGTTTCAAGTCCATTCGGATACAGGATCCATCCTGTTACCGGAGCAAGAAGCATGCATACCGGAATTGACATTGCAAACGGCTCAGGAACTTCAATACTCGCTTCAAGAGGCGGGATTGTGGAAAGAGTCGGATACGAAGGAAGCTACGGAAAGATAGTAATAATAAACCATGGCGGCGGGCTGACAAGCCTCTACGCACACCTCAGCTCCTACAGCGTAAAGGTAGGACAGAGGGTTGAGCAGGGCCAGAGGATCGGATCAATGGGAAGCACCGGAAGGGCTACAGGACCTCATCTTCACTTTGAGATAAGGGTCAACGGAACAGCCGTGAATCCATATAAATATATAGGTAATTAATGATAAGGGATCCGCTGAGGATCCCTTTTTAATGCCATGAAAACAAGGTCCGGCTATGGCAGCTGAATATCCGTATGCATTTTCAAGCACTTTCAGATTAAGTGAAGCATTAAATCCTATTTTTTCTCAATCTTTAACTTTTCTCATCTTCATCAAGGAGCATGTCAATGAGTTGACTCCATTACGATGGACTTAGTATAATCTATATGCGCCTAAGATTTAGGTGGTGCAAATAGGATATAGAGGAGATAAATATGAATCCAGGACAGAAAATGTTCTATGACTTTTTCATCGAACGGGCACTTGAAGACAAGAAAGACGAGGCAAGGGGATTGCTGGAGGAGAGCTTCGTAAGGCAGGCTGCCGGAACCTTCAATATGGCGTATCTACAGGAAATCATGCCGAAATTCTTCAGTGTGGTAAAGCCCGAAGCAATCGATGAGGTAAAGGAAGCAATGAACCACTTTGCTTCAAGGCTGTAAAATTCAAGAGCACCTCCGGGTGCTTTTCTTTTTTTGACTTGAGCAGAAAATCAGCTTCAAGAACTGTATAATATTGTTAACAGGGCTGCATGAAACTGTTTGCCAGTAAGAAAGATGCAGACTCGAATAGAATAAGGAAGCGTTGCTTGCGGTATCTGGAACTCGCCACCCAGGCAATCAGAGGCAGGTATCGTCTTAAGATGACCTGATGTGCGAAGTGGAGACTGGTTTAACAGGACATTCCAAAATATTGGTTCTAAAGAAGGCTGCACTTGTATTAGCGTAAGGCAAGCTGAACATAATGTAACGGGAAGTAATTAATTCTAGGGAGGAAACGAAAATGGCAGAGATAAAGTATGAGGTCAGGGAAAAGCACGGAGTGCTGTCGCGAAACAAGTCAGGATGGACAAAAGAGGTGCGGAGCATATCATGGAACGACAAGGATGCCAAATTCGACATAAGGGAATGGTCTCCTGACGATGAGAAGATGGGAAAGGGAATAACGCTGTCTACCGATGAAATGCGTGAGCTGAAGAAGATACTTAACGGATTGGACCTGTAGGATACAATGAGTCTTGGGAAACCAAGACTTTTTTTCTGTATACTTGAAATCACCGGAAGACTGGCTATCAGTATCAGGTAGTTATCCACCATATCCACAATATGTTGTGGATAAATCTGAATTAAGACACAATATATAGGGAATGTTTCAATATAAACCTAATTGACATTATAGAACATATGTTCTATAATTGAGTTAAAGCAGTATAGTCGGATTTTAGGAAGCCGGCATTATCCTCAATTACCGTGATTCGAGGTGATTTCATTGAAAACCCCATGCGAAGTGGTTTCCCTGTTCAGGGATGGTAGGGTGTACCCGTTCAGATTCAGGTATTACTCAATTGAGAGCGTGGATTACAGGATCGTTGATGTTGAAAAGGTGAACTTCGTAAGGGAAAATGACAGGAACGGTCTCGTGGAGAGGACATATAACGTGACTGGAAGGGTGAAGAGGCAGAGAAATAAGTATGACCTCTATCAGGACCCAAGGACCAAATCGTGGTATATCCTGAAATGAAAAAGCACAAGCGGTCAGCTTGTGCTTTTGTGCCTTCAGGCCATGTGGTTTACGTAAAGGTTGTAGAAGAAGAACAGGAGAGTCACAACCATAAGTATGGTATACAGCCTGTCATCCTTTGGCTTCAGGTACTTAAGGTTAGCCATCTCTGAATCAACATAGGCTGTAAGCCTCTTCATGAGCTCATTGTCGCCGATCTTTCTTCCGAAGATCTCAACCCATCTGCCGTTGGACCTGATATCAAGTGTGCCCTCAGTGCTGTGAAGCTCATAGGATTTGACGTTAGGCATTGGATCCTTCTGCCTGTAGGTGATCTTTTCCTTCGCAAGGAATTTCTTGACCTTCATCTGGATATCCTGATAGTCAGCGTTCCTCAGGATTATCTTCTTCTGGGTCATCATGTAGATGTAGAAGGCCACGATGGCTGCAATCAGCCCGATATACATGAGAGTGTTAGACTCGAAGTTCTGGAAGCCAAGCACCATGAATATCATTGCGGTTACAAGAGGAAGGGTATAGTATGCCAGATGCATGTTATTGCTTAGCCTGACTATCTTAGCCTTCTTCGAGAAGTAAAGCTCAGAACCGAAAAGTATGAAAAGTGAAAGAGTGAATAGTAGTGCATACAAGTCTTTAACTAATACCGGGTCCATAAATCTGCTCCAATCGTTATTTATTCACATTGAATTATATCAGTAATATGGTCCAAGATTCCATAGGTTTCGAAATTTGGTTAAAATACCCCGGTAATACTGAAACAAAACAGCAATACCAGGGCATTGAATTTGAGAATTCACCTAAAACGATTATCAGTCATCAGCCTTCGAATTCCAGATTTTCTATATGGTCCAGGAGCTCTATGTTTTCAATCGGGTTACCGTTAAGCCTCAGCTCATCAAAGCTTTCAAAGTCCTTCAGCGGAGATACATCCTTGACCTTGTTGTCAATCAGCTCAAGTTCCTTAAGATTCTTTAGTCCAGCCAGAGGAGAAATATCCTCAACCTGGTTATTGTAAAGCTCCAGGGTCTTCAGGTTGACCAGTCCTGAAAGTGGTGTCAGATCCTTTATCTGGCTGCTGTAAAAACTTATTGTCTTCAGATTGATGAGATCGGCAAGCGGGCTCAAGTCATTCAAAGGATTATTGCTGCCTGACAGGTATAGCAGCTCCTTGCAATTTGCTAGAGGGGAAAGGTCTGAGACTTCGCCAAAAGCCATATTCATTGATTTTAAGGATTTTGCATTTTTCACAAAACTGATGTCTTTTAGCTTGCTTTGGGTCACAATAATGTTAACCAGTCGGCCTAGGACATCTTCAGGTATTGTTGAGAAGTCAAGCTCAGGCTGTAGAGTTACATTAATGGCATTAAGATTTTTGAAATGCTTCAGGTCGTCCAGCGTCTTCATGGTGCCAAATCCCTTGTATCTTACACCTTCAAGCTCAACCTCGGTTCCGAAGAACAGAATTATGGATTTAGCCTTGATGTCACCTCCGGCCAGCTGCATGAAGTGGTCTCCGCCAATCCCAATCCAGGTGAACTTTTCGAGGTCTGAGGGTAAGATCTCATCCTTTTTCAGCTCAGCCTTCAGCAGCTTCTCAAACACGGGGTCCGAAAATGAAATAGCCTTGTTTTCAGTTTCCCCAGCTGCTGTATCAGAGGGCTTTGTACCGCCATCTGTAACGGCGTTTGATGGGTTTGTAGAAACGCCTGGTTTTTCAGCAGCTTCACCTGCGCATCCCACAGAAAACATAATCATAATAAGAATTACTGAAATGACTTTCAGGGTCTTGACCTTGAATTTTGGCATGAAGATTCCTCCCATTTGGATAAGGTTATTTGAATTATTTGTCTTTAAGTAACATTTTATTGCAGCTCAAGAAGAATCGCAATTAAATTGGCCATAATGATGGGGTAATCAGTAAATATATTAACTGTGGCATTTCTGGAATTTAGCCGGATTTCATAAGCATATGCCATTTTCAGTTAATCCAATACATGATCACAGCACACTTATAGGATGACATTATCACAGACCATTAAGAGCACCGGAATTTCCTTATTGACTCCGGAGCGCTTTTAACATAGAATCTAAATGATAATGATGCTTAATGATGGAGCAGTAAGGAAAGCCTGGCGTACAAGCGAGAGGGGATGGTGGAAGCCCTTGCGATTAAGGTACCCTGAAACCCGCCTTCATGGCACTGCTTTTGCAGCGGACTGGACCGTTATAGCCAAGAGAGGATGCAGTGCGTCAATTAGGGTGGTACCGCCGGTTTTCCGGTCCCTTGATTGGTGCTTTTTTTATTTTCAGGGAGGAAAGAAATGGAAAAGAACAAGAAATTCGTCGAAGCAATAACCCCAATGGATGTTGATTTTGCACAGTGGTACACGGACATCGTGAAGAAGGCTGAGCTCATCGAGTATTCCACCGTAAGGGGAATGGTAATACTCAGGCCATATGGCTATGCAATCTGGGAGAACATCCAGAGATACCTTGACGACAGGTTCAAGGAAACAGGACATGAGAATGTGTACATGCCAATGCTCATACCAGAAAGCCTGCTCCAGAAGGAAAAGGACCATGTTGTTGGATTTGCGCCTGAAGTTGCATGGGTAACCCACGGCGGAGAAGAGAAGCTTACGGAGAGGCTCTGCATAAGGCCTACTTCAGAGACTCTCTTCTGCGAGCACTTCTCAAACATAGTGCAGTCATACAACGACCTGCCGAAGCTCTACAACCAGTGGTGCTCCGTAATAAGGTGGGAAAAGACAACAAGGCCTTTCCTCAGGACTACTGAATTCCTCTGGCAGGAAGGCCACACCATACACGCTACAGCAGAAGAAGCTCAGGAAGAGACCTTAAGGATGCTCAACACCTATGCTGACGCGCTTAAGAATTTCCTCGCAATACCGGTTGTAAAGGGAAGGAAGACAGACAAGGAGAAGTTTGCCGGAGCTGAAGCCACTTATACTATAGAGGCCATGATGCATGACGGAAAGGCTCTCCAGTCTGGTACAAGCCACTACTTCGGAGACGGCTTCGCCAAAGCATTCGATATCAAGTTCGCTGACAAAGACAGCCAGCTTAAGTATGTCCATGAGACAAGCTGGGGACTTTCGACAAGGGTAATCGGAGCAATAATAATGGTTCATGGAGATGACTCAGGACTGATACTCCCACCAAGGGTTGCACCAGTGCAGCTTGTCATCGTGCCTGTCGCTCAGCATAAGGAAGGCGTCCTCGAAAAGGCTGAAGAGCTGAGGAAGTCAATTTCAGCGTATGCAAGAGTCAAGCTTGACGCTTCCGATAAGAAGCCAGGCTGGAAGTTCAGCGAATACGAGATGAAGGGTGTTCCTGTAAGGCTTGAAGTCGGACCAAAGGACATTGAGCAGAATCAGGTAGTGCTTGTAAGAAGGGATACCAGAGAGAAGACCATAGTACCTATGGATGAGCTTGAGCAGAAGATCAAGGAGCTCTTTGACGACATTCACAACTCTCTTTATGAGAAAGCCCTTGAAAGACTTGAGAACATGACATCAGAAGCTCAGGATTTCGATACCCTCAAGCTTTCAGCTGAAACAAAGCCTGGATTCATCAAGGCAATGTGGTGCGGAAAGCTGTCATGCGAAGAGAAGATCAAGGAAGAAGCAGGACTCTCCTCAAGATGCATGCCATTCGAGCAGGAAGAGATTGCGAAGACCTGCGTATGCTGCGGCGAAAAGGCTGAGCATATGGTAGTCTGGGGCAAAGCCTACTAAAATATTAAATAACTGATAACATTCATCTTAAAACGCCTCTCCTTAAACAAGGAAGAGGCGTTTGTCATATAATGTAGGTGAGGGAGGTGATCGTATGCTAAGGCTTGATGAGATCCTGACCGGTGACTACACCTTAAGGGGTACAAAGGACAGGGAAGGGGATCTTGACTACTTTCTTGACAACTTCGGGAAGCCGCTCATTGTAAAGTACATGATAGAAATGGAGTTCTTCGAGGTAGCGACAATACTTGTGAGGATAGGCAAGGGCCCTCTTATTTCAGTGCATTTCCTGAGGGACAGGGACCTTCTGTCAGCCATGTCATTCATAGAGGTGGATACCAGGAAGGCAGACCTCCATTACAGGGTTGAAGAGGACAAAAGCTACCTGCTCATAAGGGACAAGGTATGGGGAGAGTTATAGGACAAGGAACGGGATAATGGATAAGGTGGTACAGGTAAACAGTTTTGGCATAAGGCTGTTTTTTTGCCATGGCAATGATTATTGCACTGTTATTTGAAGAGGGGTTTTTTGCGCCCAGGATCAACTGACTACAGATACTATGAAGCAGCCAGGAAATTCGGGTCTTAAGTGGTGACAATTCCAAAGCGAATTTTTTCGGAGGGTTGAATGCTCATGAAAAAAGCAAAAGTGATCTGTTTACTGATTTCAGCTATTCTGCTTTCAGTCATTATTTCAGGCTGCAGCACACCCGTCACAAATCCAACCACAACTGCTGGTCCCAGCACAAACCCAACCACTACTACTGTTCCCAGTACAAAACCAACCACAACCCCAACAGCTGACGACCCCGTCGCCAAGATAGCCGGAAACACCAGTGGAAACATAGCTAATTGGGGGTTCGTTGCACAGCAGGGAGACTGGATTTATTACTGCAATTCTGATGAACAGCTGTATAAGATCAAGACAGATGGGACAAGTAAAACATTGATACCACTATCAGATGATAAGCCAAGATACCTTAATGTTATTGATGATTGGATTTACTATCTGAATGTGGGTGAGAAAAATAATAATATGCAACAAATATATAAGATAAAGACTGATGGAACAAATAGGACAAAAATATCCGATGATATGGCAATGTCTGTAAATGTAGTTGGAGACTGGATATATTATTCAAATAGTTCTGATTCAGGCAAGCTTTATAAGATTCAAACTGATGGTATGAACAAAACCTTGATTTCAAATGATTCAGCAAAAAGATTAAGTGTTGATGGAGACTGGATATATTTTGTAAACAAAACCGAGGGAGAAAAAATATACAAGGTGAAAACTGATGGCACAGGCAGAGCACTTGTTTCAGATCAACCTGTTTATGATATTAATATCGCCGGAGACTGGGTTTACTATAATTATCGCGAGAATTACAACCTGTATAGGATTAAAACTGATGGCACGGGCAGGACACTCATATCAGATGACAACGCATATCATTTCAATGTAGTCGGGGACTGGTTATATTATTTTGGAAACGATAAGCTGCATAGAATAAAAACTGATGGTACGAATAGTGCTTTATTGTCAGATGATATTCTATTAAATGCAATAAGTATAGCCGGAGACTGGATCTATTACCAGGATTCCTTTGATGATAAAAATTTTTACAGGATGAAAACTGATGGTACTGAAAAAACCAAAATTGATTAGGATAATGAGTTTTTCAAACCATCAGCTCTGTTTCAAACCACACTTCGATCAGAAAGCTTACTGCGTATTTGGGAAATAATAAGGAAAAAAAGAGCTGCTGCATCTCTGGAATTCCAGATTTGCAGCAGCTTCATTTATACCTCCATGAATCCGCCCTCAGTTATACCATCCATGAGGAGGAAGCCTGTGATCCTGACTATAATTATGCATGAGTTAGACGATTTCCCGAATACAGATAAATCGGGACTGACATTAAGCAGCTTTTCAAGGTAACTGCGCGCTAATTCTTTGTCCAACACGATTTCTGCTTTCCCGTAAACAGTCAGGGCTCTTGGAGTACTCTCTGAAAGCCTTGTGTCAATCAGCATGCTGACATTTGGATTTTCCTTGATGTTTCTGCACTTGACGCTGTCAACTGATGCCATCATGTATATTTCTGTGACCTTCTCGTCAGTCGCATACTTCATGAGTGAGCTGTTGGGTACGTCCTTCAGGCTTGTGGACAGGACGCACAGCTTGTTTTCCTTTACCATTTCCCTTGCCTTGTTCATACTGCATCTCCTTATCTGGTCCTATTTGCTTTATCATGGCGACTTGAAGTTATAGATAGGCTTCAGTGTCTTATCAACAGTCACGGTATCGCCTATAGTGTCGAGTATCTCGTCCATTGGCTTGTAGGCATCTGGTGCTTCGTCAAGGGTCGACCTTGATACAGATGTCGTAAATATGCCCTTCATCGAATCCGTGTACCTTTCCATGGAAAGGGTATCCTTTGCCCTGTGTCTGCTCATGAGCCTACCAGCGCCATGGGGGGCTGACAGGTTCCAGTCTTCGTTGCCCTTGCCGGTGCAAAGCAGGGAGCCATCCCTCATGTTCATGGGTATCAGCAACAGTTCGCCATTCTTTGCTGATACTGAGCCTTTCCTCAGCACCATGGCCTCCATGTCTATGTAGTTGTGGATGGTTGAAAATTCATCCTTCATGCCCCATCCCATCTTGGACAGGATGACCCGGGCCATTGCATGCCGGTTCAGGTCAGCATATTTCTGTACAATTGAAATGTCGTGCAGGTAATCCTTGAAGTCAGCGCCTTCCAGGTAGGCCAGATATCTCGGAATTCCGCTTCCTGAAAGTGACTTGCCTGCCAAACTCTGATAATGTTCAGCAAGCTGCTTTCCAAGATGCCTGGAACCTGAATGGATGACAAGGTATGTCTCTCCGCTGTCGTCCATGTCCAGCTCAATGAAGTGGTTTCCCCCGCCTAGGGTTCCGACTGATAGGTTAGCCCGATTAAGGTCCATCCTTCCAGCGCATTGAAGGTCTTCGACTTCCGCCTTCCTCGCTTCAGGAAGGGCTGATTTCCTTATGGAAAAGCCTGATGGGACTTCATCCCTGATGATGTGGTCAAGCTTCTCCAGGTCCCTGACGGACAGCCTATGCTTAAGGTCAAGCCTTGTTACCAGCATACCGCAGCCGATGTCGACTCCGACCAGGTTAGGCACGGCCTTGCCTGAAACCGTCATTGTGGTTCCGATGACGCAGCCAGCACCTGAGTGGGCATCAGGCATGATCCTGATTTTTGCCCCTTTAGTAAAAGGCTGGTCAAGAAGCTCCCTGATCTGATCTATGGCTTCACTTTCCAGACTTTTTGCGAATATCCTCGCATTTCCGTATCTTCCGGATATATCCATTGTTTCCTCCAAAAAAGGAACGAGGCCCTTTCGGCCCCGTTATTTCAGTTTCCCGAACACTATCACGCGTTTGGTGCTGTCTACGGTGCACGTGACGAGAGTTATGGTTGAATTGTCAGTATGGTTCAGTACCTCCATTGCAGTAGGTAACACAATCTTGGTTCCTGTCACCACGTATGTGTATTCCTTGGACTTGGTCTTGATCTTGATCTCGTCTCCAACCTTCAGCTTGTGGATGTCCCTGAAATAGTGCGCATATGTGTAGTTCCTGTGTGATGCCAGTGCGAAGTTTCCGCTTCCCGGGAGTCCTGTACCTTCAAAATGGCCAACCGCATACTTAAGCGACTTGTCGCCTATACCCTCGACTATTGGACCGTACACTCCAATCCTTGGAATGGAAATGAGTCCGATTACCTTCAGGTTCTTTATTGCATTGTTCACTACATCCTCACGTTCCTTTTGAAGCTCCTCAGCTGTCTTCACCGGAGCCGAAGGGGATGTTGGAGTCTGAGAAGGGTCATCCTGGGATGGGTCCCCTGGCAGAACCTCCTCTGTTGGGTCTCCGGGAAGCACCGGATTTTCCGAAACAGGACCGTCAGATGGTGTCAGGTCGTCAAGGTCGATCAGGCTTTCCTCGAATCTTGCAATAAGGATTTCATTTGCCTTGTCCGCCTGATACCTCATATACATTGTGTAGGATACTGTGCCGAGTCCGATGAGGATGAGCAAAGCGCCTATTATTCTCTTCATATTCAATCATTCCTTCGGGGAGCATGATTTTTCCGTCTCCCACCTTTTATACAATTATATCAGATACAAGACTGTCAATTTGCGACAAAACAGTAAAGAATCGTGAACGATGATATAATATTGGTGATTAAGATGATTTTTGGAGGAATTTACCATGAGGATTGGAATGGGATATGACGTGCACAGACTTGTTGAAGGCAGGGACCTCATAATCGGGGGAGTCAGGATACCTCACGAGACAGGTCTTCTGGGGCATTCAGATGCTGATGTGCTTGTTCATGCAATAATGGATGCTCTTATAGGAGCCCTGGGAAAAGGTGACATAGGAAAACATTTCCCTGACACCGACGAGAGGTTCAAGGGGGCTGACAGCATGGGACTGCTCTCATACGTGAAAAGGATGCTTGAAGAGGACGGATACGGCGTGATCAACATAGACTGCGTCATCATAGCCCAAAAGCCCAAGATGGCTCCATTCATTCCTCAGATGAAGTCCAGGGTTGCTGAGGTCCTGGGCATGGATGAGGCCGATATCAACATCAAGGCAACTACAGAAGAAGGTCTTGGATTCACAGGCGAGCTTCTCGGGATATCTTCCCAGGCTGTTGCACTGATAGATAGGGTCAGGTAGGAATTTTCCCGATTGTTTTGGTATAATGAATTAGAGTGTCAACAGTCTGCGAGGTGGGTCCATGGATTTGTATGAGAACATAATGAAAAGAAAGTCGACAAGAAGGTTCCTTATGGAGCCTCTTAGCGCTGACGCCATGGACAGGGTTAGGAAAGAGGCGGATAGTGCTCCAAAGCTCTTTGAAAGCCTGCCTGTCGAACTTCTGGTGGTAGAGGACGGAGAAAAGCTCTATGGCAGGATGAGCGGTATACTCGGCACATACGGAAAGGTCAAGTCGCCGCACTATATCATAGTCGCGGCCGGTAAAAGACCAGGCTACCGTCAGGCTGCAGGCTATTCCCTGGAGCACCTTGTGCTTGCCATAAACAACCTGGGCATAGCGACATGCATAACTGCAGGCGGATTATCGGCCGAGGACCTTGAAGGCCTTGCCGAACTTAAGGAGGATATGCTGCTTGTGGCAGCCATAGCCTTCGGGCCTCCTGAGGTTCCTGAGGAGCTTTATGCCGCACCGAGGTACCATAAGAGGAAGCCTCTTTCAGACCTGGTACTTATGGGTCTTGTAAAAAGGAAGTACAAGGATATATTTGATGCCGCAAGGCTTTCTCCATCCTACATGAATACGCAGCCGTGGAGATTCGTCATCGAGGATGAGAGGATACATCTCTTCAGGGCAAGGATGGGATTCATAAAGAACGCCCTTCTGAAGTCAAACAACAAGATTGACATTGGTATTGCGCTGGCTAATATGGTCATAGCCATCAGGCACAAGGGACTGAAGTTCAGCCTGAAGAGCGAGCCCATAGAGTACCATGAAGCTGAATATGTAGTTACCATCGAGCTGAAGGGACATTCGGCAAGAAAGGAGACCAGAAGCTGATGAAGAGGTTGAATAAATGCCAGTTGATTTTTTCGTTCGCAGCCGGAGCAGCAATTGCTGCAATGGCGACAGGCTGCGTCATACGATACAGGAAGAGTGATTCATCAAGGATGCCGCCTGAAAGGACAAGGGACGCAGTGAGGATCGGGATACCTCTTGCGAAGGTCTTCATGCAGCATCAAGAGGCCATATGCGGGGACATCCATGTCACTGTTACAGGAACTGAGCTGGTTAAGGAACAGTTTGAGACAGATTCCATGTTCAGGATATGGCTCAGGCTCGAAAACAAGGGAGTTAAGCCATATACCTACAGAAAGCAGCATTTCCAGAGGCAGGATTCTGATTTCGACATGTTTGAAGAAACTGGAAGCACCGGAGGTGCTGACGACACAGTGCTTGTAAGGACAGGAGAGGCCCTGGACGAGGTACTGTCGTTTAGGATAAGGGAAGGAACAGAAAGCTTCATGCTCATATACATGAATGAGCATTCAAAGCCTGTAGGGATCGATTTCTTACTTTAGTCATACCAATAATTATCCGGCGGAGGGTTGCCTCCGCTTTTTTTTGCGTCAAATGGCTTTTTATGTAACGATTAATGAATGTCATGATAAACTAAACATTAACGATAAATAACCTTTACATTTACCCTGAAAACCTTCTTAGCAACCAAACACGACTATTTTACGTTAAAGTTGAGTCAAAATCCTCTTTTTTATATCCACTAAATTTGGTTTCATGATATAATTATTCGGAAAGTGAATAAGAATGATACAAATTCCTCTTAATGGAGTTCATTTTTAATCGAAATTTTAACAAATTATGAAAGGTTGGGTGAACAGGATGTCAATATTTATTGGGCCAATGATGAAGCATCTGAATGGCCACAAGGAATTGACGAACCACAGCGAAGTCGTAGATATCAAGGCTGGAGCATTGGTATACATACCCCTAATGAACTGCACCGAGATAATCGCAAAGCCCGGTGAGCAGGTCAAGGTCGGAACTATGATTGCTAAAAGAAACGACCACTTCATTGTTCCTATATTCTCTTCTGTTTCCGGAACAGTCAGGGGAGTGGAGCACATGGTCCATGCCGGTGGCGGTACAGCGGACCACCTGGTAATAGAGAACGATGGAAAGTTCGAGGGAGTAAAATCATTCGAGCCTGCTAACTACGAGGAAATGACAAGGGATGAGCTTGTCACCTTCATGATGAATGCCGGTATAGTCGGCTGCGGCGGAGCTGGATTCCCTGCCTACATCAAATATAAGTTTGCAAAGGGCGTGGACACGAAGTACATGAAGGATGCGCTTACCATCCTCATCAATGCTGTCGAGTGCGAGCCTTACATTACTGCGGATTACAGGAACACTGAAGACAACCTTGACCTCCTTATGCTTGGAGTAAAGGCGTTCATTAAGGCTGCTTCGGCCAAGGATGCCATCATTGCAATCAAGGAGACGAAGAAGGAGCTCATAGAAAAGCTTCAGCTTAGGGTCAAGGATGAGCCTAACATAAAGATAAGGCCTGTTCCTGACATGTACCCGATGGGCTGGGAGAGGACTCTCGTATTCGAGGTCTTCAAGGAAAGGTATGACAAGCTTCCGGGCGAGCTTGGAGTAGTTGTCAACAACGCCACTACTGCAATTGCATTTGCTGAAGCCCTTACAAAGGGTATAGGAATAGTCGAGAAGACAGTTACATTCAGCGGTGATGCCATAAAGAGTCCCGTGAACGTAAAGGTTCCTGTCGGAGTCAAGGTCAGTGAAATCATGGACCAGATTGGCGGATATTCCAAGGCGGATGTCATAGTAATCGCCGGCGGACCTATGATGGGTAAGGCCATTAAGTCTGACGAGTTCGTAATAACAGCTTCATCCAATGCTATAACAATACTTGAAGCAAAGCCGATAGACACCATTCCATGCCTCCGATGCGGAAAGTGCAACGACTCATGTCCTGCAGGCATCCTTCCTGTAAGGATCAACAATGCCGAGAAGACAGGCAATGTTGCACTAATACAGAAGCTGAGGGCTGACCAGTGCATCGAATGCGGAATGTGCACCTATGTGTGCCCATCCAAGATCGAGGTTACTGAGAACGTCAGAAAGGCTAAGAAGCTGCTTTTGGCAGCAACTAAGAAATAGGAGGTGAGAGGCATGAAATTCACAGTTAGAACATCCCCCAACTACAGAGACGACATAAGCACGAAACGGATAATGGCGGAGCTCACTACGGGCTTACTCGCGGTATTCGCCTTCTCACTTGTATACTATGCGATGAATGAGGGCTCGTCCTATGCGATACACGCAGTAATACTCATGGTTACTTCAATAGTAACTGCACTTGTCACTGAAGCTGCTTATGCTGCAATCAAGAAAAAGAACGTAACTGAGCACATCAAGGCAAGCTTCCCGCTTGTTACAGCGATAATACTTACCCTGATGGTCCAGATCAACACATCAGCTGTTGCGCTGGCACTTGGAACGTTTTTTGCAATATTCATAGGAAAGCTCATATTCGGCGGTTTCGGACAGAACATATTCAACCCGGCTGCTACCGGAAGAGCACTCATACTGACTTCATTCGCAGGAGCAAAGGCAGCTGACATCGTGTCAAGCGCAACTCCTCTGAGTTCAATGAGCCAGCTTGGATGGATCATAACAGATCCGACAAAGGTTGAGTCATTCCTTCAGCAGTTCGGAGGGCTTTCAGGTCTTTTCCTCGGACTCCATCAGGGAGCGATAGGCGAGACAAGCAAGCTTCTTATCATAATAGTTGGAATCATACTTGCATACAGGAAGGTCCTTGACTGGAGAGTACCGGTATTCTATATCGGAACCGTACTTGTCATAACAACTGTAATAGGCGTCATGACCGGTGCAGGACTCTGGTACCCGGCATTCCACATCGCAGCTGGCGGACTTGTGTTCGGAGCCGTATTCATGGCTACTGACCCTGTCACTAATCCTACCTCAGCTGCAGGCAGGATCATATTTGCAATGGGCTGCGGAATACTCACCGTCCTCATAAGGACAAAGGCGAGCCTTCCAGGCGGAGTCCTTTACTCCATCCTTATCATGAACATGCTTACTCCTCTCATAGAGAAGTATACAGACGGCTGGCAGATAAAGACTATCGGCAGAAACAAGAAGCTTGTAGCAGTCATGGCAGCTTTGGCACTCCTTGTTGGAGTCTGGGCAGGCAGCACGCTTACTCCTGCGGCAGCAGAGGGTGAAGCGCCTGCTGAAGAGATTACAGCTACTCTCGGCGACAGCCTTAAGCTGTTCAACGATACAACCTCCAATGCGCCTGAAGTCCTTGAGAAGAAGGCTGAAGGCGATGTTGTGACATACAAGATGTCTGCAAAGGGCTATGCGGTAACTGAGGGAGGCTACGCTGACGCGAAGCCTAACATAGTTGAAGTTAAGCTCAACAAGGCAACCAAGAAGATCGAGAGCGTAACAGTTCTTGAGGTTAACGATACAAACGGGATCGGCACTCAGGTCAAGGCGAAGAGCTTCCTCGACCAGTTCGCAGGGCTCTCATATGAGGACAAGTCAGCGACAGTCGATGCTGTAGCAACTGCCACAGTGTCTTCCACATCAGTAGTCAAGGCAGTCAGAATGGCTGTTGAAGACCTGGGCAAGGAGTGATTGAAATGAAGAAAAGTTTAGGATTCAGTGCAGCATTCCTGGCTGTAGTGGTTCTCATATCCGGAGGGATAACAAAGGCCGCTGACAGCTATCTGGCACCTGTAATAGAGAAGAACTCAGGATCACAGGACACCACGGCGCTCAAGGAAATGTTCCCTGACGCTGCAGAAATAGCAGAAATCACCATAGAGGATTCAACCGGCCTCATTACAACAGCCTACGAGGCAAAGGATGCAGGCTATGCATACAAGGTAACTACTCAGGGCTTTGCAGCTCCAATATCCTTCATAGTCGGAATCGGCAATGACGGTACCATAAAGGGCTTCAAGGTTCTAGAGCTTGCAGATACACCTGGTTATGGAATGAAGGTTGGAGAGCCTGACTTCATAGGCAGCGTGGTAGGTAAGACTTCTTCAGATTCCATAGCTACCATAGCAGGAGCGACAATAAGCTCCAGTGCGGTAGTAAAGGGAATAGATGCAGCCAAGGCGCACTTCAACAGCGTAAAGGGAATAGAAGGCGGCTCGTCGACACCGGAGCCGGCTAAGCCAGCCGGAACGTCAATCAAGATTTTCAGGACTCTTGGTGAAAAGACCAAGGGAACTGTAGTTGACAAGAAGGAAGACGGAGACGTCCTTACATTCACAGTTACTGCAAATGGCTATGCTATCCTTGAGGAAGGCTTCACAGAGGTCGCTCCTAACAAGTTCATAGTCACCATAGACAAGGAAAAACAGACCATAGTAAGCGTGGAAGTCGTTGAAGTCAACGACACCAAGGGCGTGGGCACAAGGGTTTCAGAAGAAGCTTTCTTAAGCCAGTTCAAGGACCTTTCCATAGCTGATGAGACAATAGCCGTGGATGCGGTAAGCGGTGCCACGGTATCAAGCGAATCAGTCGTCAATGCTGTCAAAGCAGCCATCGACGCAAGTAAGTAGGAGGGATAGGCATGAATAGCGTAAAGAATCTGAACTCAGGTCTCTTCAGGAACAATGCTGTCCTGACTCTTTTCCTTGGTCTGACGACTGCACTTGCAGTTACAACAAGCCTGACCACAGCTCTGGGAATGGGAATCGTTGTGCTCCTGGCAACAGTTGCAAGCGCCTTTGCCATAGGGCTTCTCAGAGAATTCACTCCTGATGAGGTGGCTCTTCCTGTAAACCTCGTTGTCATAGCTGCCATAGTCAAGCTCTGCGAGCTTATGACAAGGGCATATATGGCTCCTGTAGCCAAGGAAGCGGGAGTATTCCTTCCACTCCTCGTCACCAATACAGTCATACTTGTCGGAGCCGGAGTGTTCGTAAAGGACGCTGACTTCGGACTCAGCATTAAGGAAGGCGCAAAGCTGGCCTTCGGATACCTTGTGGCTCTCGTTATACTGGGAATGTTCAGGGAAATCCTTGCATCAGGCGGTCTTATGTTCCTCAATCCTATGTCTGGAGAAGAGGTCTTCTCATTCAGCTTCATTCCTGAAGCCTACAGGATAGGATTGTTCAAGCAGCCAGCCGGAGCATTCATATCCCTCTCTCTGATCTCAGCTCTTTTCGCTCTCAAGAAGGGTGAAAAAACAGAAGCACCTGAAGGAGGAAAATAGTAATGAAGGATTTTATTGCTCTCCTTATAGGAGCCATGATCATAAACAACGTTGTTCTAACTAAGTTCGTGTCGATGAGCCAGATAAAGGCTGCAGGCGGCAACTTCACAACTGCTTCAAGGCTAGGCCTTGCTGCAATGAAGGTAATGGCAGTTTCAGCAATACTTAACTTCTTCGTATTCAAGTATGTTCTTGAACCGCTGAAGCTTCAGTCACTGGACCTTATCGTGTATACTCTTGTAGTACTTCTGTCGATTCTTCTTGTTTCAAACATCATCAAGAAGATGAAACCTGAAATATACGAGTCTGTAAAGGCATCCCTTCCTCTGCTTTCAGTCAACTCAGCGATATTCTATATCGCAATTGACAATGCTGCACAGGGACTCGACCTTCCGGCTGCGCTGGCAGTATCAATCGGAGCACCGATAGGACTGTTCTTCGCATTTGCAGTCTTCTCTTCCATAATAGAGAGACTTGACTACTCGGAGAACACCGGAGCCTTCAAGGGCGCACCAGCACTTCTTGCAGCAGCAGGACTTGCAGCTATGGCCATTGGCGGACTTGCAGGAATATTCTAAAACAAAAAGATTTGATCAAGGAGCGCAACATGCGCTCCTTTTTTGAACTCCGAAATGAGAGGAATATCTCCAATGAATATGGACATCCAGGCGATTTATTGTTAGAATTTCCAGGTCTCCATATTTTCTCCATAATGTGGTAATATTATTTGGTCAGAGGTGGTTGAAGTGAAGAAGTGGTTCAAGGAGTTCATAGAAAGGCTTGGCAAGTCCAATGAGAAGACTTTCGGTTCAGGAAGCCTCAAATGCTGCGACCTTAACAAGGAAGAGAAGAAGAAGTAGCATGTAAGCCTGTACCTTATAAAATTGTGATTCTACGTAAATAAGGCAATAGAAAAGGGATTCGCTTGAATCCCTTTTTCGTATTATGGTTAGCTCTGACTAAATTCAATTTCGATATCAGAATTTATTTTTTCCCGTATCACAGCTGGGTTTATGTTTCAGATAAAGCCTTTATACGATCCAAGGCCATCGGAAACCGGATATTAAATATTTCTTCCAGATCAATTGGAACATCCATTTTAACAGTCAATGTCGTAACTCCATCTGTTTCTGAAAGAAAATATGACTCTGTTCCACCAGTCCACTCATCTTCCCTTACTTCTGTCCCACTTTCCTTTGTATCACTCATATGACTGAACAACACAGTCTCAAAGGGAATAAGCTTAACTATCTTACTTGTCACTCCATAACCATTTACAGAAGAAATATATTGAACATTTCCTCCTTCTGTCATTTCCCCGACCATATATGTGCCTTCGTCAATAAAATTTGCCCAGTCGCGAAATGTATCATCTTCCCATAGTGTGTTCCATACTATTTCTTTAGACGCATTTATCTCAATTGAATATTGAAGTTCCTTCATGGCTTTCTCCTTTTGCAGTTTATTGCTCTTGCCAATTGCCATATTATCTTATGGTGTCCAAAGGTCAGTAAATAAATCCGCACCATAAGTTACCGGACAATCTATTACTGTTTTGCTTTCTTCCAGATTGAGATGCTTGAGGAGCAGACTGTTGTTGTCAATCTGGTATCTGTTGCGTCGCAATGTGGGAATATTACGAATTCTTCTTAATAAATATTCTTAATGCCTTAATTAGCAGATAAGCAACATATATGCCTCCCCCAATAAGTGCTAAATTTAATAGTGTATTTAAAAATTCCATTAGTAGTCTCCTTCCTTGTGATACGCCTTTTCATACTGTTGTGTCAGAATATGGGAAGATTGTGTAATGTCTCTCAAATTATTTGCCTATTAAATTTACTATTTCCTCATAAGTTATTTCCTTGTAACGGTTAGGTGAATATAAAGAATCAGTCGTTTGTGGGATTTTTAGTAATAATTTCTCAATATCAAATATGTCAGGCAATTTATTACGGTCATCATTTATGAGGCATATGTACTCTCCACTTACTGGGTCAAACATATGATGACTAGTTACGACTGTACCATCAATTATGTCAAAGAATTCTTCTTGGTTATCAATCATTTTTTCACAAATAAATTCAAATAATGCTTCTTTATCAATCTTTATTACTCTACATGTATTGTTTTTTAAGTGTTTGACCTTGTTACTTCCCATAGTATACTCAGTCCTCCGATTCGACTAGAAATATGAGTCGCCATTTCCTACTAATGCGTCATAATGTGTAAAAAATATTGACAGATTTATAGGTAAGTGCAATAGATTCGAGAACTTTCACCCCATGGATGGTAGCCTATACCGATATACTTGAATCCATACCGCTCATAGTAACCGACATGGTCCGTGCAAAGATACAGATGAGAAAATCCACCTTCCTGTGCATCTTTCTTTGCCTTATTCAATAAAATGGAACCATAGCCATTTCCCCTGAATTCTTTCTCAATGTATAAAGCGCAGACCCAGGGATACAGATCCATGCGGCTGATGAAATCATTGGTTATGAGTCCTGCACAACCGATTATTTTATTATTTTTCATCAACAGGTACCATTGCGGCAGAGGACTGGAGGAAGTAATGCAATTGGCTATGCAGTCATCATAAACATTCATACTTTCAGGTGAAGCCCATTTGCTCTGGAAATACTTAATCGAAGATTCCTTGTATTCCGGAGAATTTTTTACTGAGATAACTTCCATATTCTTCACAACCTCTGCTAAATGATCATGGTTTCTTCGCTTTTATGTTGAACAATAAAAGGCAGGAATCGTGTGAACTAATTCTTTCTAGCTCGGTTCATACCTATGACTACACATACTAGTCCCAATATTGAAAACGCGCTGCTTCTACTTTCCCAATCAAAGATGTAACTAAGCGCATTAAAAAGAAGAAATATCAATCCAAGTACCGCCATGGTGTAACCTTGAAGCTGATTGTTCATCTAAACCATCTCCATTACTCCAATATTCTGAAGTATTGTATTGATGCAGAATATTTTGCAAACATATATTTTCTTCATTATGATACAAGAATGAATTTGTTACAATACCAGTTTATCTGGCCCTGATTAAAGCTATAGGACTGTCAGACAATGCATACCTTATTTAGATATGAAAGAAGAGGATATTCGATTTCAAATGTCTGGTCGATGATTTTGAAGCGAAATTTACGAACTCTTACAACCATCATATCAGGAACTACGTGTAAGTATTCGTACTTGTAGTATGTTATGGATATTCTGGATTTCCTGATTAAAAAAAGACACCTCGGCAGAAGTGTCATCTTGAATATCTGCAATATTGATCGAATTAAAAGTAGCCATCCCAGTTTGAAATGATCAGCGAATCTCGATGTGTATTTCCTTTCCTAAGCTTTTTGCGATTTTTGCCAGGAAATCAAGTGAAGGATTATATGAGCCGCTTTCAAGTCTGGAAATATTGGATTTCCTGGTACCAGCTCTCTTTGCAAGCTCCTCTTGGGTTATCTTCATATTTTTTCTTGCCTCGATAATCTGAGAGATAAGCTCATATCTCGGCTTAAGACGATCATATTCTTTCTGGAATTCAGCATCCTTCATAAGTTTAGCTTTGATTTCTTCAAGCTTTACCCCAGCTGTTCTTTTTTTTACATCAAGTTTATTCATGTAGACACCTTCTTTCGTAATCCTCTTTGAATTTTCTGGCCTTGTCAATTTCTCTCGAAGGAGTGGCATTAGTCTTCTTTACGAAGCCATGGAGCAAGACAAATGTTGTACCTGTATATGAAAAGTATAATACTCTGGAGATGTCAGTTGAAAACTTGACTCTAAGCTCAAATATACCTCGATTATCAGTTTCTTTAATAGGTTTAGTGTAAGGCTCTCTAAGGTTTGGTCCATGTTCCTTGAGCAGTTCAATTTCCCGAAAAGTTTTTGCCCTCAGTTTAGGAGGTAAGGATTCCTGAAAATCCAGTAACGGGATTTCACGGTTTTCTTTTTGGTAGAATTCTACATCGTATGCCAAAATTTCACCTCAATGAATCCTTCCCTAATCATATGTTATCATATACGATAACATAGTTCAAGAATACTAGGCACATTTACTTATCAGAGTCCAACAAGTATCCAGTGCCAGGTCAAAACTTCTTATCTAGGCCTGAATCTTTGCTGTCTATGCATCTAAGATTATTATGCTCAGTTTTCAAGACATATTTCAGATTGAACCTGGTATTTGAATTTCGTGAACAAAAAAGCTGCCCGTCACCTAAAGAGGTGAAGGACAGCTCCTTTAAACTATGCTGTTAATTCTTCCTTGTCACTGCTGTTGTAAACATCAAGGTCCAGCTCTCCAAGTCGCCTTGCAGTTACTACGCCAGCAACCATGGAGTCTGATACGTTGAGTGCTGTCCTAGCCATGTCGATGAGCGGCTCAATTGCAATCAGGAGTCCTACCAGGCCAACAGGCAGTCCCATTGATGAGAGGACTGTGAGGGCTGCGAATGTTGCTCCACCACCGACTCCGGCTATGCCGAAGGAGCTGATGGCAGTGATCACTATGAGCTTCACTATGAAGGCAGCATCAATCGGAATTCCGGTGCCAACCGCTATCATTACTGCGAGCATGGCCGGGTAGATCCCTGCGCAACCGTTCTGGCCGATGCTGGTACCCAGTGAGGCTGAAAGGTTGGCTATTCCCTGAGATACACCAAGCTTTCCGACTTGTGTCTCAACATTCAGTGGAAGCGTGCCTGAGCTTGACCTTGACGAGAAGGCGAAGGACAGTGGTCCTGATGACTTCCTGAGGAACGTGAGGGGATTTAAACCGCTTGTGGCGATTATTGCAAGGTGTACCAGGAACATGATGGCAATGGCTGCATATGAGGCTGCGACGAACTGGAGAAGCCTTGCTATCTCAGTAAAGTTGGAGGTTGCGACGAACCTGGTGATGAGGGCGAATATGCCATAAGGCGCAAGCCTAAGTACCATGGTAACCATCTTCATCACTATGTCATTCAGCATCGAGAGAAACGCCGTGAAGCTCTCAGAGACCTCTGGCTTCTTCCGCCTCAGGGATACGGTGGCGAGTCCGAGGAATGCCGAGAAGAATACCACCGAAAGGGTAGCAGAGCTTCCCTGTCCTGTCATGGCGTAGAAGATGTTCCTCGGTATGATCTCAGTTATCTGGTCGGCTATGGGCCTTGCCTGGAAATCTGAGAGAGCCTTGACCAGGGCTTCGCTCCTTGCTGCTTCAGCCTGTCCTGAAATCAAAGTTCTTGAGTCAAGGCCGAAGATGAGGGCAGCTGCTATACCAATGGCTGCTGAAATCGCAGTGGTTATTAGCAGCACTGCAATTACTGAGCCTGCACTCTTTTTGAGGCTGTTTGTGTCCTGCTTCACTATTGCGGTTGTTATCGCTACAAAGACAAGGGGTATAACTATCATTCCAAGAAGCCTAACATATCCGTTTCCTGCTATGCCGAGAATGGTCATTGTCTCCTTTACAATCTCAGAGCTGCTCCCGAAGATGTACTGGAGTGCAGCACCTGAAACCAGACCGGCACCAAGTGCTGTCATGGTCCTTGCTGTGAAAGAAAAGTGCCTTTTCTGCATTGTGAAAAGCCCGTAAAGTATTGCTGAAAGGACCAGGATATTTACGATAATATATATTGTGTTCATTTCTTCCTCCCTTAATTTAAACCAATTATCTCTTATTATCTCGGTATATCTTAGATTTCCATATTAACCTTATGAGAGCATACTCCAAGGATTAGGGCAT
>NZ_JAGGKC010000005.1 GCF_017873395.1 Youngiibacter multivorans
AAATATACAATAGATATTACTTGGAATTCCAAAGAAAAAGACCTGAGCTCTTAACTCAGATCTTAGTTAATGTTCGGTACTTTTTCAGCGTCCTCCCTCAAAAGCGTTTTTTTGTTTCCAATCTATCTGGCCTTCATCAGGCCTCCAGATTAATCTCTTGCCCTGCATGTTTATCCGTTTCTTCCAGAAACCCTTGCATCCTTCACATTAAGCTGTATGCTTTTGTTGCCGTTGTATTCATTGATGTCAGGATAGTAGACTAGGTCCAGGAATACATCCCTGATCGTATCATCAACTGTGTAGGCGGTCCCATTCCCGTCATTTACCATCGACAGATATCTATCGCTGCCGTTGAACCAGATGCCATCAGTAATGGAATTCCCTCTCCTGAAGCTAAGCTTCACATGGTTCTTCTCCCGGCCAATGAACCTGGAGCTCACAACCTCAACACCCTTGTCCCCGAATACCGGTGAAGGATTACCCTTGCCATATGGCTCAAGTGTAGATATGTCGCCAATGTCCTTCATCGTCACTGTGTCAAACCTTAGCGGGACATCGATTGATATCTTCGGAACCAGGTCCTCGGGCTTCAAGCTGCATTTGCCATTAAGCCTTCTTCTGAAGTCTTCTATGTTCCCTTCCTCGATGGAAAGTCCGCAGGCCATTGGATGGCCTCCATACTTCAGAAGGATATCGTCGCATTCCCTTATCGCCTCGATCATGTTGAATTCCTCAATGCTCCTGCCGGAGCCCTTTGGGTTATCCCTGCCACCTGTAAGGACTATGGCAGGCCTGCTGAACATCTCCTTGACCCTGCCTGCAACGATCCCTGCTATGCTCTCATGTACAGACCTGTCATAGACAACAATTATCCTGCTCTCTTCCTGCCCTTCTTCCCCGATCTTCTTCAGAACAGATTCCAAGGCTTCGGTTGTAAGCTCCTGCCTTCTTGTATTGAGCTCCACCAGGTTCACTGCCAGTTCAAAGGCCCTTGACATGCTTTCAGTCGTCAGCAGCTCAAGCGCAAGCCTTGCAGATTCAAGCCTTCCGGTAGCATTAATGCAGGGTCCTATTATGAATCCGATATGGTACGCCCCTATTGTCTTTCCTTCAAGGTCGCTTGCCTTGATCAGCGCCTGCAGGCCCTTGTTTCTGGTCCTGTTCAAAATATTCAGGCCTTCCCTGGCGATTATCCTGTTCTCATCTGACAGGTCCACCACATCGCATATGGTCCCAATGGCAGCGAGTTCCAGAAGCTCATCGCTGATATCGAATTGAGCTCCCATCAGAGAAAACAAGGCGCTTGAGAACTTATAAGCTATCCCCGCTCCGGAAAAGCCTGAGAAAGGATATTCCTCATCCCTTCTGTGCGGATTGATTATGGCATCAGCAGGCGGAAGAAGCATCCCTTCATGTTCCCCCATAGGTATATCATGATGGTCGGTTACGACGACCTGCATGCCAATCCCTTTGGCAAGTCCAATCTCCTCAAAGGCTGAAATGCCGTTGTCGCAGGTGAGAATAACCTCAGCTCCCTCTTCCCTTAGGATCCGAACCCTTTCAAGATTCATTCCGTAGCCTTCCTCCTCCCTGTGGGGGATCCAGCAGGAGACCTGTGCTCCGAGCCTTTCCAGAGCCTTCTTGAGTATGGCGGTGGAGGTCACTCCATCTGCGTCATAGTCTCCGTATATCACAATATTCTTCTTTTCAAGTATCGCATCCCTTATTATTCCAGCACCTTTCATCATGTCCTTCATGATAAAGGGGTCCCTGAGCTGTCCTATTCCGCCATTCAGGAACATTTCAGCCTTCTCTGCCGTATCCACTCCCCTGTTAAGAAGGAGCCTTGCGATAAGCGGGGAAACCTTCGCATTTTGAACTATCTCAGACAGGCTGCCTGAAGCACCCTTGATAAACCATCTAGCCATTTAAACATCTCCAATTTCAATCTCAACAATCATTATAGCAGACACAGGAACAAAATATACACCGATGTCCACCTAAGGTTTAGTACTGAAGGTTAGAAATCTGAACTGAACCAGGTCTGGACAGATCCTGCTGGAAGTACATATAATCAGGGGGAGGTGATTTTTTTGAAGCTTAGGAAATCAGAAATAAAGGATTTGCCGGAAATCCTCGGGATAATTGGAGATGCCAAAGGGTTCCTTAAAAGTCAGGGGCTTGACCAGTGGCAGTCAGCATACCCTTCAGGCGAGGACATACTTAAGGACATTGAACAAGGGTATGCCTACGTATTGGAAGACGGAGACAGGATCATGTGCACCGGAGCCATCCTTGAAGTCGCAGAACAGTTCTACGAAGTCATCTACGACGGCTCCTGGATAACCGATGGGAGATACATGACCATCCACAGGCTCGCCACCCGGAGCGATTCAAGGGGCAAAGGCACAGCATCTGGATTCATAGAAGAGACTGTGAAGCTCTGCAAAAAAAGAGGCTTGCCATCAATCCGCATAGACACCCATAGAGGGAACCTGCCCATGCAGAGGATGCTTGAAAAGAATGGATTCATAAAATGCGGTACAATTATCTTCGGAGACGAAGGTGAGAGGATTGCATTTGAAAAGGTCGTATGATGTGGAAAGAACAGGCAGCATTCCTGTGGAATGCGACCTGTTCTCTTTTTGCCTTTATTTTGCCGTTCCCTTTTTCTCAAGCAGGAAATTGTACAGCATGTCTTCCCTGAGGTCATGCGCCTCAGCTCCCAGTCCCAGCTTCTCAAGCAGTGTGTAACCCAGCTCCATTGCAGTTGCAGGGCCTCGTGAGGTTATTACGTTGCCAGAGGATACCGTTACTTCTTCAAGATACTTGTTGCAGTCTATGATGTCCTTGAAGCCCGGAAAGCTAGTTGCCTCCTTGTCCTTGAGGAGGCCTGCCTCGCTGAGGACTATGGGTGCAGCGCAAATTGCAGACAGCAGCACATTCTCGCCATTATATTTCTTAAGAAGCTCAATGACCCTCTCGTCATCCCTCAGGTTTGCAGCTCCAGGCATTCCTCCAGGCAGATATACCAGGTCGTAAATATCCTTTTCGATATCAATATACTCAAGCCTTACATCGCTCTTTATCGTTATTCCATGGGAGCCTTCAACGAACTCCTTGTCAATGGAGCATATATGAACCTTGACATGGGCTCTTCTCAAAATATCTATCACCGTGACAGCTTCAATCTCCTCAAAGCCCTTTGCAAGCAGAACCAGTACCTTTTTCAAAATAACCCCTCCTGTCTGTTCCAATTGAAGCCTTAGCCTCAATTTGATTATACCATAATTCACAACCCCTGCTTCAAAGCAGCAGAGTGTCACCTGTAGCTGTGTATGCTCTCTATCAGAGTGTTGACTCCAACATAGGTGAACAGGACGCATATGAAGCCGATGAGGCAGAACCAGGCGGCCTTTTTGCCCCTCCAGCCCCTTGATATCCTCATGTGTAGATATGCCGAGTAAATCATCCAGGTTATCAGGGACCAGGTCTCCTTAGGATCCCATGCCCAGTATCTTCCCCATGCCCTTTCAGCCCATATTGCCCCTGTAATTATTACCAGTGTAAGGAAAAAATACCCTGTTGTGACAGCCCTGTAGCTGATCATGTCCAGCCTCTCAGCTGAAGGAAGGTGTTTCTTGAGGAAATCATCCTCCCTGAACCTGTCCCTGGCAAGGTACATGGCTGATACTCCGAAGGATACTCCAAATGAACCATACCCCACTACAGCTGTAGCCACATGGAATGTCAGCCAGTTGCTCTGGAGAGCAGGCATGAGCGGCCTTACATCCTTGTTCTGCATTGCAGCGTACCCAATTATGATTATTGCCACCGGAGTAACGAAAGCACCCATGGCCCTTAGTCCGTACTTCTTTTCGAACAGTATGAATACAAGGATTATTCCCCATACAAATGAAGTGGCGAACTCATACTGGTTGGTGAGCGGAACCCGTCCTGCTCCAATGCCCCTTGATATGAGCGCAAGGGTATGGAAACAAAAGCCTGCCCTGGCAGCGAGGCTTCCCCATTTCCCCATCCTTTCATTCCTTCCCAGGAGGAATGAAAGGTATAATACCATGGCTGCCACATAAGATATGAATGCACTATAGAATAAAATGCTTTCAGCCATTAAGAAGCTGTTGCCGTTCATGATTCACCTCCGGATACTGTCTTTACAGCCTGCCTGATGTCCTCTGTGAAGATTGCCTGATTCCTCCTGGACCAGCCCCAGACCCTGGTCACGCCCTTTTGTGTATGCGCAACAATTTCCTTTGGCTGAAGGAAGAATGCCAGCATGGCTCCGATAACCATCAGTGCCCCTCCTACCGATACCCACAGGAGTGCAGGGTCCCTTACAATTTGGAGATATGTGAACATGGTGGGGTCATTTGCCCTGAAGGTATACTCAAGGTACCTTATCTCCTCACCTGGGGCAGCGGCATCCATCTTCACCATCTGTCCCTTATAATACACGGCATATACGTATTTCGGATTCTTGGGCAATGGGGACAGTGTGGCAGGGTTGCCGTTGACTACGGTGAAATCCGGATAGAAAGACATGTAGTAGAGTGCGATGTCCCCTTCCTCAAATACCTCGGACTGGTAGAGCGTCCTCTCAGAAATGACCTTGCCGGCCTTTTCAAGTTGAGCCTTCAAAGCCCAGCCTGTTCCGCTCTGGTATATGCTCATCCCGCCGACTCTCATGGGAGAGTTTACAATTATCCTTCCGGTCTTTGACGAGGAGCCCTGAGGTCCGTCCACCCTGACATCGGAAATATACTGGTTGACAGTATAGTCCTGCCTTAGCTCAATGTCGAAGTCAAGGATGCTAAGCGTATAGCCTGTATCAAGGATCCTGTGGTTTGTGCCGGGAATGCCGTATATGAAGGTTTCGAAGCCGGTTGTCCTACCTATGTAGAATGCCAGTATCACAATCAGTATTCCAAGGTGGAGAAGCCATGAACCTAAAGGTCCTATTTTGTTCCTTCTTGACCAGGTCCAGCTGCCTCCCTCTTCATCTTTCTTCTGTATTTTTCTGAAGCCAAGCTCCTTCATGAGCTTTAGTGCACCAGATGAGTCCAGTGTCGTTCTGACCTCTGCACCTCTTTTTAAAGAAGGCTCCTGTTCCCTACTGACCTCCTTCAATACTGAAGGCAGCCTCGTGATGCTGCAGAAGAAGAGGTTCAGTAGAAGAAGGACGACCAAAGCCACAAACCACCAGGATGAGAATACCCGGTCGAACTGAAAGAGCCCTATCACCTTATTGCCACCTTCGCCATAGGCGTTAATGTAATAGGCTTCCTCCCTTCCCTGCGGGATCACGGTTCCTGCTATTGAGGATACTGCCATGACAAGCAGCAGTGCAACTCCGAACTTCATTGAGCTTAATAGCTTCCACGGCTTCTTAAGAATATCCGACATACAACGCCTCCAAACAAAAAATCGGGGCCCTCAGCAGGCCCCGCCGGGGAGTGTGGTCACTTCAGAAGGTCAAGCGCTTTCTGTGCAATTTCCTTTGCTTCATCAAGGTTCTTGTTCGACTTTTCCCAGTTATGGAAGCCTTCGCTGTTCTCTACGAACACGAAGTCCCACTTGAACTGGGCCTGCCTGTGCAATTCCCTGACCTCATCAAGCTTTTCCTTTGAAAGCTTTCCGTCCTTTACAGCCTTGTCCAGCTCAGTTATAAGCTGCTGTATCACTGCTGCCACCTCTTCGGTCTTTTCATAGACACCCTTCTGGATGCTCTCGACCATCGATGTCATTGAAGCCTCTGTCTCACCTGAATGGCACTTGAGGCATGATTCCTTTATCGACAGGAGAGGGCTTGTCCAGTGGTGCGAATTGAAGGATTCAAGCTTTTCGCCCTTGATTTCAGGCATATGGCAGGCAACACAGGTAACTCCCATGCTGCTGTGGATGCTTCCCTGATAGGTCTCGAATTCCGGATGCTGTGCCTTCAGAAGCTCAGTTCCTGTCCTCGGATGAACCCAGTCAGAGTATCCGATGCCATCATAGTACGCAAGCATGTCATCAGTGTCGAAGCCCTTTGCCAGAGGAAGGATTACCTCCTTCGTATCAGGAGCGAGATAGTATTCCACATGGCACTGGGCGCAGGCCTGCTGTCCGGGAGCAATTTCAGCCTTTGCAGCAGTGAGTGCCGTAGTCAGGTGCGCTCTTGTAACATTGACGACGCCCGGCTCATTCATGTGGCAGTCATAGCAGCTGATGGTCTCAAAGTCTTCCTTCACCGTCGCAGCAAAATCAAGGGAATTTGCCTTCATCCCCTCCTTGTTGAGGAGAGCCACGAAATCACTTGTCTTGCATGCAAGGCAGCTTGCTGCAGCCTTCGGCCTCTCCGTAGCAATGACATCCTCCAGAGCATATAGATGCCCCCTCGCTCCCAGATACTCCTTGCTGAACCCGTAGCCTTCATAGAATTCCTTCAGATAGGGGTGCTTCTCAAGATAATCTGTCTGTATGGATCCACCGTATGCGGTCGCATTCATCTGGCTGTTCTCAAGGTATGTGGCATAGACGTCCGGATGCTTGGATTGCCAGTCCTTTGCCGAAATCATCTCATCCTCCTTGCTTGAGCAGCCTGCCAGAATGAAAAGTGCGGAAACAAAAATCAGAAGCAGCAACTTCCTCCTCATGGCACACTTCCTTTCAGGTGATAAACCTCTTCATGAAATTGAACCAATATTCAGTTTATTAATTTCGCTAACTACAGTATATCAATTAGCCGACCTAAGTGAAAGGCGTCATCATTGAACTTTATGTTAAGAGAAAGGCAGGACCTGCAAAGATTTCGCAGGTCCTGCCCTATGTTCAGATGCTTATCTATATTATATCAGCCTTGCTCACCTTATCGCCGAGCACCACCATGAACACGTTCTTGCCCCTGGCAGCCCTGTTCTGGAGCTTGATATCCTCCAGAGGCACCTTCTTGTCTGGGAAGCCCTTTGATGAGAGCACAAGCTCCTTCTCATTGGTTACCACAGACGCGAAGAATACCCTGTCCTCTTCTTTGAGGTTTATTCCAACGACACCGGAAGCATTCTTTGAAAGCAGTGATATTGACTCGGTCTCGAACCTTATGGCCATTCCCTTTTCGGTCACCATCAGCATTGAAGCCGATATGCTGCCCGGGAAGGCTCCCGCGTAAGCGAGACGGTCGTCAGGCTCCTTGAACCTTATTACGCTCCCTGACATGGAGTCGCCAAGGAAATCCGATATTGGAGTCCTCTTCACGAGGCCGCCTTCAGTCGCCAGGTATACCTCCCTGTCGTCATAGAGCTCATCCTCCATTGTGAACACCCCGACTACCCTTTCACCCTTCACCATGTCTCCGTAAAGGTCAGACAGGCTTATGGGCTCCTGAAGGTTTTCGAACAGGTACATCGGTATCTTGCAGTATGCGCCGAGGCTTGTCACGGCTACAAGTGAGAGGTATGAAGCTCCTGTCACGTTGTACGTTGACCTCGACCTTCCAGCCCTCTGCATTACCTTGATTTCACCTTTTTCTGTGACAGTAAGGTTGAACTCCCTTGCCTCATAGTCATTCTCGAAATGTACCCTGGCAATCTCGTCCTGAGGAGGCAGTGTAAGGAACTGGTCTGGAACTATCATCCTGTCTTTTATCTGAACATCAGCCTCAGGTACTGTGAAGTCAAGTCCCATGGATGTCAGTATCCTGACGAACATAGGCTTTTCAGGTATCTCTCCTGAGAGCAGTGAATCCCTTTCAAGGACCCTGTCCTTGTAGGCCTTCGGCAGAAGCTCACCTAAGGTATTGTCCTCAAGTATTCTTCCCCTCTCAAGCACCACTGCGTATACCTTTTCGTTTTCCTTGAGCTTAAGTCCCGATATCTTGGAATAATTCGTCTTAAAGCTCTCCAGAAGAGTCCTTTTGAGACCTCCTCTTGATGTCATGAACTTCACAACAGCCTCTTCATCAGGATCCTTTACCGTAAAGGCTGCCACTATCTCTTCATCGGAAAGGTCTATGCCCTTGACGAACTCATCAAGCCTTTCTCCCTTCTCCTTCCATTTCAGGTCAGGCAGAAGATGCGTCTTAATCTGGTAAAGCATTCCGCTGGCACCGAAAATGTAGAGCATCTCTTTTGTGTTGCTCTGGACAATGACCCTGCACGAATCACCCTCCCTGTACTCGATGGATGACACGTCAGAGGATACCCTCTGGAAGTTCTTGAGAGGCAGCCTCTTCAGGAATCCATCCTTGGAAATTGTGACCATGACGTCTTCTTCCACAAGAATGTCGCTGGCATCTATGACCGCCTCAGTGGCATCAGCGATTATCTCGGTCCTCCTGTCGTCTCCGTAGCTTGCGGAAACCTCCATGAGTTCCTTCTTTATGAGCTTTTTAAGCTCCTTTTCGCTCTCTATTATCTTTTCAAGTGAAGCTATAAGCTTTTTAAGCTCCCCGTGCTCCTTGATGTATACCTTCAGTTCAAGTCCTGTTAGCCTGTAGAGCATGAGCTCAAGTATGGCCTGTGCCTGGGGGTCTGTGAATCCGAATTTGGACATGAGGTTCTCAGCTGCATTTGCCCTTGATGTTGACTGCCTGATCGTCTTAATGACCTCATCAAGCACATCGATTGCCTTCATGAAGCCTTCGACTATGTGGAACCTCTTCTTTGCCGTATCCAGCTCCTTGAGGGTCCTTCTGGTTATTATCTCCTTCTGGTGCTCCACATACTCCTTTATTATCCTCTTGAGCCCCATGGTCTCAGGCTTGCCTTTGGAAAGAGCCACCATGTTGAAGTTGAGGTTTATCTGGAGATCACACCTCTTGTAAAGGTACAAGAGTATCTTTTCAGCGGTCTGCTCGTCCACGGCCTTCTTGAACTCGATGACGGCCCTTACTCCAGTCCTGTCTGACTCATCCCTTATGTCGGTTATTGACTCAAGGGCCTTCTGATGCTTCTTGTCCGCAGTCATGTCAGAGATCTGCTGAAGGAGCCTTGCCTTGTTCTTCCTGTATGGAAATTCGGTAACGACGATGCCAAGTCTTCCGTTTGGAAGCCTTTCGATCACGCACCTGGACCTTAAGGTCACCTTGCCCTCGCCAGTCATATAGGCCTGCTTAAGGTCCTCTTCGCCGATGAGGATTCCGCCTGTAGGAAGGTCCGGTCCCTTGACATGCTTCATGAGGCCTTCAGTCGTTATTTCCGGATCGTCGATGAAGGCGCAGGTCGCGTCAATGACCTCCCTCATGTTATGGGGAGGAATGTTTGTGGCAAGCCCGACCGCGATTCCGAAGGCTCCATTGACGAGTAGGTTCGGATATCTTGCGGGAAGCACCACAGGCTCCATTTCCGTATCAGAATAGTTTGGAGTGAAGTCAACAGTATCCTTGTCAATGTCCCTTATCATCTCGAGGGCTATCTTCGAAAGCCTTGCCTCCGTATACCTCATGGCCGCAGCGCTGTCTCCGTCCATTGAGCCCCAGTTTCCGTGGCCGTCTATAAGAGGTGCTCTCGTTGTGAAATCCTGTGCAAGTATGACCATTGAGTCGTATACTGATGAATCTCCATGTGGATGGAACTTACCGAGGATGTCTCCGACTATCCTTGCGGACTTGAAATACGGCCTGTCAGGAAAAGCCTTCAAGAGATAAGTCCCGTAAAGTATCCTCCTGTGCACCGGCTTCAGCCCGTCCCTTACATCAGGAAGAGCCCTGTCCTTGGCTACCTCCACAGCATAGGGGAGGTAATTGTCGGGCATGGCTTCTTCAAGCGGAACATTTATTATGTTGTTGTCAGTTGGTATGGCATTCTTTTTAGACAAAAGCGAGACCTCCTAGAATTCAGCATACTTGTACAGGTAGTTTTTCCTTGGCTCGACAACATCTCCCATGAGCAGCGAGATCATTCTCTCTGCCTTGGCAGCATCGTCAATGGTTACCCTCAGGAGAGTCCTTGATTCAGGATTAAGCGTGGTGTCCCACAGCTGCTCCGCGTTCATCTCTCCCAGTCCCTTGTACCTCTGTATCATGAATCCCTTTCCTATGAATTTCTTGGCTTCTTCAAGCTCACTGTCCGAGTAGGCATATCTGTGGACTTCACCATTCTTGCCATTCTTGTACACCTTGTACAAAGGAGGCTGTGCAAGGTAAAGGTGTCCGTTCGCTATAAGGGGCCTCATATATCTGTACAGATAGGTCATCCAAAGGGTCCTTATGTGGTAGCCGTCTACATCGGCATCGCTCATGATGATGATCTTGTTGTACTTGAGGTCGCTTAGCCTGAAGTTGTCCAGCGTGCCCGTGCCGATCGCAGTATTGAATATCCTCAGTTCCTCGGAGCCAAGTACGTTTTCAAGCTTCTGCTTCTCGGTGTTCATTATCTTGCCCTTTGAAGGCATTATGGTCTGGAACCGCCTGTCCCTTGCCTGCTTGGCCGACCCGCCAGCGGAATCTCCCTCCACAACTATGAATTCAAGGCTTTCCTTCTCCTTCATGGTGCATACGGCTATCTTGCCGGCAAGAGGAGCGGTGCCTTTTCCGACCTTCTTCCTCTCAGCCTCGTTTATCTTCTTTATCTTGTCTCTCCTAAGAGCCGCATCCAGGGCGTTGGATATGAGCGATGAGGCTATCTCCTTATGGTCCTCTATCCATTCCGAAAACTTCGTGTAGGAGAGGTCGTTCATAAGGGTATATGCCTCATTGTTACCAAGCTTGTTCTTCGTCTGTCCCTCGAACATCGGGTTGTTGAGCCTTACCTTGACAATGGCTGTCATGCCTTCCCTCAGGTCGTCACCCTCGAAGTCCTTGTCCTTTACTATTCCAAGCTTCTTTCCCCATTCCTTGAAGGCCCTAGTCATTCCGGTCTTGAAGCCGGACTCGTGGGTACCTGCCTCAGTGGTAGGAATATTGTTTACGTAGCTTGCGAGAGTCTCCAGCGTGGAATCAGTGAACTGAACGCACACCTCCCCCTGAAGCATCATGTTTCCGATGCTTCTCTCGCCTTCGAAGAGTATTGGCTCCTGATGGAGAACAGTCTTGGACTCGTTTAGGTAGTCGATGAAGTCAAGGAGTCCTCTTTCGCTGTGGTAGACCTTCTCGTAAGGCTCCTCTCCCCTCTCATCCCTCAATACAAGGGTTATGCCCTTGTTCTGGAATGAAAGCTCCATCATCCTCTCATCTATGACCTCGAGCTTGAAGTCTATGCTTGAGAAGACCTCCTTGTCCAGCATGAAGGTCACGCTGGTACCTTCCTTGTCGGTCTTTCCTACTACCTCAAGCTTTGTAACCGGAGTACCCGGCATCTTTCTTTTGCATTTCTCGTCATATGCGTATTCGAACCTCTGCCTGTGTATCTTTCCGTCCTTATGGACTTCAACCACAAGCCATTCGCTTAGGGCATTGACAACAGAAGCTCCGACTCCATGAAGTCCGCCTGATGTCTTGTAGTTGTCGTTGTTGAACTTTCCTCCGGTATGGAGCTCAGTATAGACCATCTCCACTCCTGAAATCTTCTTTACCGGATGTATCCCTACAGGGATTCCCCTGCCGTTGTCCCTTACAGTCACGCTCCTGTCCCTGTTGAGGATGACAGTTGCAATGTCGCCGTATCCATTGGTTATCTCATCTATTGCATTGTCCAGGATCTCCCAGACGCAGTGATGTATACCCTTCGTCCCGGTGCTTCCTATATACATTCCAGGCCTTACCCTTACAGGCTCCAGCTTCTCAAGGGAAGTCAGGTCAGTCACGCTGTATGATTTCTTGCTCTCTTCCATAAAAACCTCCTGCACCATCAGCTTTGAACATCTGTTCTAAAGCCCGCCATATCGATTATACATCATGGCGAAAAAAATTGAAACATCAGTGTCTCCCTATTCAAGTATGAAAAGCGAAGCAGAAACCGTCACTGATTTGGGAGCCAGAGCACTTTTACCTTCAGTCTTTCCCCAAAGCATTGGAGTCATGAGCAAAAGCTCGTCCCCATGGCCTTCAGCATCGAAGGTGGTACTTATCCTTTCCCTTGATACTACAGACATGTTCTCTGCCATATGGGCAACAATTTCATCATTCGAGTATTCCTTCAGACCGTATGCTTCCCTGAGCTCAATGAGATGCTCCCTCTCCGGCACCACCTTAAGCACCTTTCCGCCGGGCTTCAGGACTCTCCTGAATTCCCGGTAGCTTGCCGGTGTAAACATGTTGATGACGAAATCAAGGCTCTGTTCGGAAAAAGGCAGGCTGCCAAGGTCTGCCACGAAAAACAGTATATCCTTTTCAGTCCGGCCTGCAATTGTAATTCCCCCGCTTGAGATGTCTATACCCAAAAGGCGTGCCTCAATACCCTTCTCTTTAAGCTTTTCATCCAGGTATTCAAGTCCCGTACCCTCTCCGCAGCCGGCATCAAGGATAACAGGCTTACTAATTCCAGACTCCGCCACTGCATCTGCAATCCTGTCAAGGATACCTTCAAAAAGGCCCAGCCTCATGAGCTTGCGCCTTGCTTCAAGCATATCTTTGCTGTAGTTTTCTTCGCCGTATCCCAAGACGAAATTGACAGTGCCTTTTTTGGAGAAGTCATAAGTGTGCCCTGACTGGCACTTCAGGCTTCTCCCCTCAACAGAGAGCTTCCCTCTGCACTTGGGGCATTGGAGGATTCCAAGCTCACTTATCGACTCCATCCTTCTTTCGACCTTCGTTTGCATGCTAAGCACCATCCTTCCATTCACCTTAGAATTATACCAGATTCTTGGAACTGAAGAAACAGAAGGCTTTACAGGAGAGCATGCTTAAACAATGCATTGTAAACTATTGCAACAATACGTATAATCTAATCAAAGGGCCAGTCTGCATGGACTGGAGGGAAGGGAGTGGTGTCAATGGCTGAAAAGACAAGGCTTGGCCTGGTGGGTCTCGGATCGATCTGCAAAAAGGCTTATATGCCTGTTCTCCTGAAGGAGAAGGACTGGACGCTTAGCGGCTGCTATTCCAGGTCCGAGGACAAGAGAAAAGCCTTCGGTGAGGAATACAGGATGAAGGTCTTTGATTCACTGGACGAGATGGCAGAAAATGTTGATGCTGTAGTCATCAACACAAGCACTGACAGCCATTTCGAGATAGCCTCATACTTCCTTGAAAGAGGCAAGCATGTCCTGATGGACAAGCCCCTTGCTGAAACCGTAGACGAATGCGAAAAGCTGGTACTCACATCTGTACAGAACAGTGCGACACTTATGGTCACCTATAACAGAAGATTCGCTCCAATGTATCGTTTCCTGAAAGACCACATAACCAGTACTTCCCTCATACGGATAGTAAAGAACAGGTCCGGCGGGATCGGACCTAAGGATTTCGAGTTCACCCTTAAGGACGACTACATCCATCTTGTGGATACTGCACGGTGGCTTTTTGACGGCAAGCTGATCCTTGTCGACGGAGAGCTTGCGGTAAACAGCGAAAATCAGCTCATTTACGCAGAACACTTTTTCAGGAGCCCGGAGGGCTGCAGGATACAGACGATAATGCACAGGGATTCCGGGCTTGACCGCGAGATCCTTGAGGTCGTAACGGAAGGGACAACCTTCAGGGTCCTGGACATGTCGGTCCTTGAAACTGAGAAGGATGGAAGCCTCAAAACGGAGTATCCTTCACCATGGAACACCCCTGAAAGGATGAAAGGCTTCGAGGATGCTATACTCCATTTCTTTGCAGTCCTTAACCGTGAAAAGGAGCCTGTCTCCAACGGAAAGGAAGCACTCGCAACCCAGAGGATCATAGACAGCATAGTAAAGTCCTACTAAAAGACAGTGGCTCCGGAAAATCTAACCGGAGCCACTGTCTTCTTAGTTATACCCGTTTCGTATCTTGGAGGGAACACGAAAAAGAAAATCTATATATACGCCTGTGTCGGCGCTGCAAAATTCATGATATTTTATCATACCTTCTTCTCTTCCTGACAAGAAGTACGACAAGGAAAACTGCCATGGCGATAGCAAGACCTGCAGCAATCCAGCTGTTTCTGCTGTTATCCGTTAAGGCCGCTGCAGGAGCAGAAGCTTCTCTGTTCCTGTAATCCATTCGAGCATCAAATGGAACCCCCTTGTCGTTACCACCGTTACGTCCACCCTGCATTCCTCCTGCAGAGCCGTTGCCGCCGTTAGCTGAAGGCTTTTCACCACTAAGCTGAAGCGCAATGTTCTCAGCCATGCTGAAGGCTGCAAGCTTTAACCTGATAGGGCTCCCCTGCATCATCCCTCCCTGCATATCCTTGCCTGGAGCTCCATTCCCGCCTGGCAGCCTTCCTTCAGGAACAATTGCCTTAGGTACCTGCATATCTGTTTCCACCATATCAGCCTGAAGTCCTTCAAGGTCCTCTTCTGTGACATCGCTTATGTTCTCCTGATATTCCTCGTAGGTAAAGAACGCAGTAGGATCAGTCCTTACAAGTTCCCCGATGAGGCTGTCAAGCTCTTTTATCCTCTTCCCAAGATATTCCTCAGTAAGGTAGCTGTCAGCCATCTCCTCAAGGTATCCATGATACCTTTCGAGATATTCCCTGTTACTTAAAAGCACCTTTACAAGAGGTCTCGAGGAAAGGCTTCCCTGCACCGGCTCGTCTATGTATACCGATGAGGCAGATGAAGCTCCCATGCCGAAGCCCCCGAAGGACATGTTATAGTCCCAGGGGAGAATCGTGAACTTCCCGTCCACCTCGTAAAGGTAGTAGTTGTGTCCGAAATTTCCCAGGTAGCTGTCGAAGTTCATAAGTGCTGTATTCGCTGCAATGTATCTTAGCGCACTGTCCACATCGAGGTACTTCTCAATGTCAACGCCTGATTCTATAGAATTCAGCAGATCCGTTACCTTTCCGAAGTCGTAATCCTCCTTGTTGGTCTTTATCTCAAGACCTGTGTAGCTTGCTTCATTATCATCCAGGTAGGCTAGCGTGTTTCCGTCAGATTTGTACAAGTCACCATCGGCGTACTCAAAATTCCTCTCAAGATATGGTTCAAGAATACTTTCCACCGCTAGATAGAGACCAAAATACTCACCGTTAATCGAGACCTTCGCATACGAGAAGAGTGGAACCTTCAATCCGAACTTTTCCATTATCTCATAGGAAAGGAACTCCCTCATGTACGAAGGGTCGGAATACATGTTGTTGAGATTCAGCTGCAGGTCATCCCCAAGCTCGACCTTGAAGCTGTACCTTTCACCACCGGACCTTGAGACAGATGACAGGCTTGAATTCCCCTTGGTCCTTATCTTCACTCCGGAATAAGTATCACCGTTTATGGTAATGTCTGCAGATCTGTATTCTTCCTCAGCTGCGTTTTGAAGCATGTCAGAAAGCAGCTCTTCATCGATCGTAATATCCACTTCCATTACGGCATCCCTCTGGAAATAGCTGTCAGATGGAATCTCAGAAGCTTCAGCTGCAAAGCTCTCAAATGGGAGGGAAAGTAAGACGAGTACTGAGGCAGCTATGAGCAGAATGCTCATGAGAAGGTCTTTCAGCATATTCCTCCTGTCTGCCCTCTCCATCATGCCGCATACTCTCCGTTGAAGCTTACCAGGGATGCGTTCCTTACTCCCCTGATGGCTGTCAGCTCATTCACGAATGATGTGTCGCTTCCCTTGATCCTCACCTCGAATATCAGCTCCATATCGCCTTTGGACATGGTCTTGGACTTGAGCCTTACCTTGTCGAACCTCTTCTTGAGAAGCTCAGACACGCTTACCTCCGCAAGCTCACCGTCAAGGTCAACAAGCAGTATGTACGGGGACTCCTTGGAGCTCTGTGACTCAAATGCCACCAGTACCCCGCCTATTATTATGGAAGCCATCAGTGCCAGTGGGAGCAGTCCTGCGCCGAGGACTATGCCTCCTCCGATTGCCCAGAAAAGGAAAACAAGGTCAAGAGGATCCTTTATGGCTGTCCTGAATCTCACAATCGACAGCGCACCGACCATTCCAAGGGACAGCACCACATTGGAGGTGACTGCCAGTATGACGAAGGTAGTGAGCATGGTCAGCAGGACAAGCGAGGTGTTGAATGGCTTCGAGTACATGACACCCGCAAAGGTCTTCCTGTATACGGTATAGATGAACATGCCGAGAAGGAATGACGCACCCAGTGCTATGGCTGCATCGACTATGGAAAAGGCCGTAACCTGCTCAAGAAAGCTCGATTTCAATATGTCTTCAAAATTCATGGTTAACATCTCCGTTCAAAATATGATATTTCTAACCCCACATGAGCCTGCCGGCCATGTATTTGGAGTTTGATGTGCTCATGGTCTCGTTGACCTGGACAAGGTCACGTATAAGCTCCGGCAGGAAGTTGTCGAATTTGACCTCAAGCACGCATTTGCCTTCACCGTCCTCGATCATAGGCAGGTCATCAGAAAAGAAGTCCGAAACATCCCTAGAGGTCCTTATGTTGTAATCAAGGGTTACCCTGACATTTCCAGGCCTGAATGTATATGCCTCCCGTTCATAGATGACGATTGACTTGGGCTTAAGGAACTTTGTCCTTGCCTTGACGTAGAAGTCGAGAAGCAGCGGATCTTTCTTGTCTCTCAGAAACCCGATGCTTCCTTTCATGATCGACACAGCTTCATCCTTTGTCAGCCTTGCGCTCAGCTTGTAGCCCTTCGACCCTTCCTTCACCTTCTTCTCCAGCCTTATGAAGCTTAGGTCTTGGTTGTAGTACCTTATCCTGAACTTCTCGCGTGAAGGTGCTCCGTCTATCTTCTCCTTCAACGCCTCGTCATAAAGTGAATCAAAGTACAGGCTCTTTATGATATAGGGCTTTCCCTTTGAGTTCTCATCCATTTCAAGGATCCTGTTAAGCCTCGAGCTAAGTGACGCCCTGGCCGCCTGTGATATTATATGCTTGAATTCGTTCCTGTAGCATCTTTCCTCCACTCTTCTCCCCTCCCTTTACCTTCTATGATCATTCTACCCCTTAGGTCAGTATCGAATCCCCGTAAATATTGCGTAAATTTCATGTAAAATTCCCGCAAAAAAAACTGCAGCCGATACGGAAGCAGTCTTTTGAGATTAAATATATTTTCTATAAGATATTTTGACTTATTTCTTTACCGTTGCAAAGAATATTGTGAAGACAGTTCCTCCCGGACCTGTCTCAACTTCGATCCTTCCGCCATAGGAATTGACTATGGACTTTACTATTGAGAGCCCTATTCCATGGACACCGTTCTCGCCCTTGTAGAACCTGTCGAATATCCTTGGAAGCTCATCTTCCTTTATCCCCTTGCCGTTGTCGGCAACGGATACTACTATCCTCCCGTCCATCTCCCTGCAACTTACCTTAATCTCATCCTTTGCGTACCTGACAGCATTGGAAAGGAGGTTCTGGAATGCCCTTTCTATGGACTTCTCATCATACGTGAACATGACGGGCTCATCCTGGAAATCGTACAGCACATTTACTCCATTCTTCTTGAGAAGGGTCGAATACCTTTCTACAGTGTAGGACAGGGTTTCCCTCAGGTCGTTCTCAGACTGCTCCATGTCCCTGGACCTGGCCTCCAGCCTTGACAGGTATATGATGTCCTCGACAAGCTCAGAAAGCTTGTCAGTCTCCTGCCTTATGAGTGATGACGCCCTGTCCTTGTCCAGAAGGTCATGCTCTATACCCTCAGCGTTGTTCTTTATGATCTGAAGAGGAGTCCTCAGCTCGTGTGAAACGTTCTGGAAGAATACCCTCTGCTCAGTATCATATTCCTCAAGCTTCCTCGTAGTGTCGTTCATGACGTTCTTAAGGTCATGAAGCTCCAGGTCCTTGAAATCCTCATCAAGCACAGCATAGTCACCATCACCTATTCTCCTTGCAAAGCTTGAAAGGTGCTTTATGGGACCTGTTATCCTCGCCGCTATCATGCTTGCTGCAACCAAAGCTCCAGCAAGGGCCACAAGCATGGTTATCCAGAGAAGCCTGCTCAGGTTGGTCTCAAGCTGGTACATGTCTGTCATGTTGATGTAGAAGACCGCATAGCCTCCCGGCAGGTTCTTGCTCTCGACTGAAGTATAGTAGAACAGCCCTGATTCTGTCTGGACCTTCCTTATCTCATCAGATGACAGGTCCGGCTGCTCCTCCTTAAGGGCTTCCGTGAAATCTCCGAAATCATTGGAGCTTTCAAACGGCAGAGGCCTTTGTGTCGGGAAAAGCACCTCGTAATCCTCGGAGATTATTACAGCCTCAGCCTTTCCGGCAGGCTTCTTGTCATCCTTTTCCGGTATTGTATCACCTGTCCTGGGATCAGTCCTAACATACTCTGTTGATGTGGACAGAATCTCGTTCGCATTGTTCTCAATGTAGTTTGTTATAAGCAGCTTGAATGCCGCAAAGACCGCCACAAAGGCCGCCACCATAAGTGTCGCGACCATGAGGATAAGCCTTGTCCTTATGCTTTTTCTCCTGACCATGTGGTCATTCCTCCTTGAGCGTGAATCCGAAGCCCCATACGGTCTCTACCTTGACCTTTGAGCCCTGAAGCTTCTTCCTTAACCTTCGTACAGTATCGTCGCATGCCCTGGTTTCAATATCCTTCCCGTAGCCCCAGATCTTGTCAAGAAGCTCATCCCTTGACACAGCCCTGTCCCTGTTTTCGGCAAGATATAGAAGCAGGTTGTATTCACTTGGCGTGAGGTCAACGTCATAGCCCCCTGCAGTAACCTTCATTGTCTTTCTGTTTATCGACACGTCACCGTAGACTACCTTTTCCTCTTTGTCTCCGCCTCTTTCATTCCTGTCAAGCTGTACACGCCTGAGCATGGCCTTCACCCTCATTACAAGAGATATTGCACTGAATGGCTTCGTGAAATAGTCGTCGCTCCCAAGGTTTATTCCGGTGGCGTAGTCGATGTCACTGTCCCTGGCAGTAAGTATTATTATAGGGACTGAGCTTATGTCCCTTATCTTCTTGGTTATCTGAAATCCCGTTGAACCGGGCATCAGGACGTCCAGTATGCAAAGGTCGCAGGGTTCAACAAGGAACCTGTCATAAAGCAGGTCTCCGTTCATGAAGTCCTCCACCTGGTAGCCTTCGCTTTCAAGGAAGGTCTTCACCGTTTCCCTTATGCCTGCTTCATCCTCTGCGATATATATTCTCTCATTCATTACAAACACCTCTACTAAAGTATATATGATTTTCAATGTCCATGTTACGCAAAATCCACGAAAACGGGCAAGAAAAGGGCGGTGCTTTTTGCACCGCCTCGTATCAGTCTATATTTCTTCCGTAAAGGATTGACGAGAAGAACATTCCGCTAATGCAGACGTCCCTTGAAAGTGTTCCTTCTTCATAAAAGCCCAGTGACTTGTAGAGCTGCTTGCAGGATTCCTGGTCTTCCCGGACTCTTAGGTTAAGCTTCCTTATGACTCCCTTTTCCTTGCACTCGAGTATTGTCCTCTGGATCAGCTCCCGGCCGACTCCCATGTGCCAGAAATCTTCCTTTATTGAGAGTGTAAGCTCCCCGATATGCCTGAACTTGTCAGTTCCCGAGGTTGCGACTATTCCAAGTCCTATTATCGAGTCTCCGGATATGGCAAGCAGCACATGGTTGCCCCACCTGGAAAGGTGCTTCTCAAGCATTCCGTCACCCATCTCAATCATGTTGTGCCACATGAGGTCACCGAAGGTGGTTGTCTTGTTGTCCCTGCCGTTCTTTGCAATATAGCTTTTTATCGCTTCCTTATCCCTTGATGTCGCTTCTCTTATGACCAGTTCCAAGATATCTGCTGACAGTTCCATTTCTGTACACCTTACCTGTTGTTTTTACTAAATTATAGTGTTGTGTAAACGGTTTGTAAACATGGTAAATTCCAAAAAGGAACAATATCAAAAAAATATTTTTCCTTTCTCGCAAATTTACATATTTTGTTGAATTCATTAAGATTGTCCAGAAGCATATATAAATATGTCTTCAGACACACCATGGCATTCAAATATAAGCAAAAAACCGGCCAATTGGCCGGCTTGTCTGACACTAAAATTTTACCTGAATAGTCATTTGTCCAGTTTCATCCTATGGCTCATAACCGTCTGACAGGGTCTTGAGGAATGCGACAATTGCATTGACCTCGTCAGGTGTGAGACCAAGGTCGCCAAGCTCATCGGTGTTCACTGTCCCTGCATATTCCGGCTCAGGCCAGTCCGAAACATCGCGTGAGTTATAGAACTCGACGATTTCTTCCAGCGACTTGAAGTATCCGTTATGTCCGAAAGCCTTGACGAAGCCATCGTATGGCCTCAGGTCGACATTCCTAAGGGTCGGAACCTTGAACTTCCCAAGCTCAGGCTCATATACCTCTTCATCGAATCCAGCAGCCATCAGGAAGCCACCCAGTCCCATATCCACCCACTCCTCACCGTCAGAATTCCATTTCTTCGGCATGTCGTAGAACGGATTGTCCTCATACCGTGGAATTCCAAGATTGTCATAGGTGAAGTCAGTGAAGAGCGGCTTTTCACCATCAGAAATATGGCAGTCAGAGCACATTGCCCTTTCGGTGTTGAATAGATTAAGCCCTTCCATCTCAAGCTCCGAGAGAGTCGCTTCACCTTTAAGATAGAAGTCATACTTCGAAGTGAACGGGTTGACTTCATCACTCTTCTCATATGCGGAAATAGCCCTTGCTATATTATCATAGGTTCCAGCGACATCCTTCTTGAAATCAAGGGAGCCTTCTCCAAATACCTCTTCAAAAAGGTCAGCGTAATCAGACTGGGCTACCTTTACGCATACGGTCCTTGCGTTTGGCATAGCCTGCTCAAGGGGATTGAGAAACGGTCCCTGAGCCTGTTCTGCAAGAGGATCGCCCAAGGTCCATCCAGTGGCTCTTCCATCCCAGAACATTCCGCCTATCCATACTTCTTCAGACTCGTCGTAATAAAGCACAGGGCTTTCACCGCCATAAGATGCTGCAGGCGGCTTGCGGTTTCCGAATCTGGTTGGAATTGCTCCGGGGTAAACAACGGTAGTTTCGTTGACGATCTCATCCGGTCCGGTAAAGCCAACTTCAGGCGCATGGCAGGTCGCGCAGGACATCATGGAATTCGCGGATAAGTCAGTATCGAAGAAAATCATCTTGCCAAGTGACTCGATCGGTGTCAATGTGCTTTGAGCCTCCAGATTAGCCGCAGCGGGTACGTCCGGCAGGACAATGAGAAGCGTCATGAGTGATGCAAGCAGCAATCTCTTCCGAATCTTCATGTCTAACCCTCCCTGACAATATTTACACTTAGATTATACTATGCGATCATCTTTCTCTTGGTGAACCAATGAATAACAAAAAGTAAATACTTTGTTCGGTTTTTATCAATTGAAAAATTCCTCAGGTCTTTACGCTGTTTATTTTGCCTCGCGAGTCTACTGAGACCAAAATCAGCACCCACTGTAAAATCACTCATTTGTGAGCATTCAATTATAAATTGAATTGTTACGGGCAATGTTGTATAAGTAGAGAAAGAAGCTGCTGTCTGTACAAATTAAAAGCATGGGGTGTTACCATGAAATTGACTCTATTGCCTGCAACACGCGCTGGAAAATGGTCTTCAGGCTTGTTTCTTGCCTTCATATTGACTGCGATTACAGTAATCGTACTATCGTCAGAACAGCAAAGAAGTGATGGTGCACCCGATATGTTAGGTGGCATGGTACTTGGAATTTCGATTCTGGTCATGTACCTAACATCTATCCTTGCTTCTATTGCTGGATTAATCGCTGTCATAAGGATGAAGGAAAACTCGATTCTTGTTTCCATCTCCATCCCGTTCGGTCTGATTTTTCTGGGAGGAATGCTGACATTCCTTATCGCATTTATAGCCATGAAGCAGTGGTAGGAGTTTTAAGTTTTCATTCCCTGCATAGCAAAGCCTGGCTCCTCTGAAACAGAGAAGCCAGGCTTTGCTATAAATATTGATTTTCAAGTTTCCTTTTAGTTGCATGTCATTATTGACAGTGTCGCCTTTAGCTCCAGTTATACTTTATGTTGTCCCAGATCATCTTTCCGGCCTTTGCAAGGCTTACAAGTCCGTAGACGCTGTTTGGAAGCTCTGAACTCATTATTGTGAATACGAAGTCACCCTTTTGGAGTTCAATCAGTGTAGTGTCATTTTCTACTCCGTCCATGTCTCCTGGCTTTGAAGCGATCCTTGACTTAAGAGGCTCCTCGATGTAGAAGGCGGTCTTCGTCTTCTTGTGCTGCTTCTTCAGTATGTCTATGAGAAGCTGCGAATTGTCATCATTGATATAGCTTCGGTTCTTGAGGTGCTTCCAGCACATTGACAGGTCGTAGCTGGTTGTCAGGTTGATAACTGATCCCGGCATATCGTTCATCATGGTGTTCTTCAAGCCCATTCCCTGGATGTATGAATTGATGTTGCCATATCCGAGTAGGGACACCAGCTTCTGAGTCGCAGTATTGTCCGAGTCCATGAGCATGACTGTTATCAGCTCTCTTATGGAATACTCCCTTTCAAGGAACTCCTTGAGTATGCCAGATCCTTCGACCTTGTCCTTCTCGGTCACCATGACCATCTGGTCAAGTGAAAGCTTTCCTGTCTCGATCTCCTTCATTACGACCATTGCTACGGGAAGCTTCATGCAGCCTGCAGAGGTCATCTTGACATGTTCGTTGTAACCGAAAATGTAGCCGGATTTCAAGTCCTCAAAATAGAAACTGTATTTTCCAAGCCTGTCTTCAAGATATCTTTTAATTTCTTTCATACTATTTCAGCTCCATCATTATTTTGAATCATTTACATTCTATCACATAAGGGAATATTTATTAAGTGCCTAGGCATATTCTGCAATTCTAGAATGATACAACCTTGAACGCAGCAAGAAGCACAAGGATTATCGAAAGTGCTATCCTGTATACTGCAAAAACCCTCATCGGCCTCTTTTTCACAAAGTTCACGAAGCCCTTAACGCATACAAGAGCTACGATGAATGCCACAACGAATCCAAGCCCGAAGGATACAAGCTCTGTTGAATCAAGGCTTCCAAGTCCGAACTCCATCTGGAACTTGACAAGCTTAAGGAGCGATGCTCCAAGCATGATTGGAATCGCAAGGAAGAATGAGAATTCTGCAGCAACGGAGGATGACAGTCCTGATATCCAGCCGCCCATAATTGTCGATGAGGATCTGGACATTCCAGGCCACATTGCAAGGCATTGGAACAGTCCTACCTTGAGAGCCTGCATTGGTGTTATGTCCTCCACATTGTGGGTCTTCGCCTTTCGCCTGAACCTGTTCTCAACGACTATGAGGAGTACAGCTCCTACAAAGAGCCCGATGATTACAGGTATTGGCTTGAACAGATACTTGTCGATGGTGTCCTCAAAAAGCACCCCCAGGATTCCTGCAGGAATCACTCCAATTATAAGTGCTTTAGTAAACGCTATGCCGCTCCTCTCGCCTCTTAAGAGCGATATCAGCAGTCCCATAAGCTTATTGAAGTACAGTACGACTATGGCTAGGATCGCGCCCAGCTGTATGACCACATTGAACATCTTCGTGAACTCGGTCTCAGGGAATCCAATCAGGTCTCCCACAATTATCATGTGTCCTGTTGATGATACGGGGAGAAATTCTGTTATACCTTCAACTATTGCTATTACCACTGCTTTGAATATGAAATATATATCCATAAATACCTCCGGAATTTCGCTCCTTACATTATAATCCTGCGAATGGTCCATGTAAACCGATGTAAGCAGTCAATCATGCCTATTTTAACCTATTTTCCAGATGGTTCTTCAATAATGTCAATGTATCCCGTTCATAATCTGTCGTATCTTGGTGATATTGCTGTGCCAATTTACTTTACAGCCTGTTCATATTTCATCAATTAATTTAATAATGGCAACGTGGATATTTTGATATAATAAGCGTATAAAATAATATTTTGCCAAATCGCTATAATTATAGGAGGTTCATCATGGAAAGCCTTATAAACTGGGGACTCCTTCAGAAGATGGGTCCGGCCTCGAATCCTGGCATAGCAGGTCATGATGCTGAATCAACCGAGAATATGGCAAAGCTTGCATCCTCGTTCGACCAGCTGGCAGGCTTTGGTACGCAATACACCACTAACCAGTGCAACTCCCTTCCCCTTTCCACTGCTGACTCTGTACTTATTGTCGGCTGCGGTTCAGGAAGACTCGCGCTTCCCATAGCCAAACGCGTCAAAAAGCTGACAGCCTTCGATGCCTCTGAAAGGATGCTCGCAGTCTGCAAGGACAATGCAAGGAAAGCCGAACAAGACAACATAATCTTCAGACGTCTTGACTGGTCCCTGCCTGAGCCCGGAAAGCCAGGTGAAAAGTTCGATGTAGTCATAACCACCAGGTCCGTTGGCCTTGAAGACATAAAGAGGCTCAACATACTTTCGAAGAAATACGTGTTTGTCATCTATCCTTACGACTATCCCAGCCTTAAGGATATCCAGCACGAGATGCTGCTTGATGTGAGAGGACGGATATCCAGGAAGGAAGAGGCGAAAAGCCAGAGGATTTATGGCTACAATACCATATTCAACATGCTTTACGACCTGGGCCTTGACCCGGTCATGAGCCTCCTGAACGATGGCTTCGAAAGGATATACCTGACTCGGGAAGATGCATATCAGGACCTCAGGAAGATTGCCCTCATGTCCCTCACAGACTATGACAATCCGCTTCTCGACGAGGATGAGGATAAGGTATTCAAGACAAACCTTGAGCCTTATTTCACACTTGAGGAAGACGGCAAGATAAAATTCTTCAGGGAGTCAAAGACAATGGTCATAGGCTGGAAGGCAAAGGAAATCTGATCTTTTGTGAAAGCTTCATATATCATACAAGGCCCCGAAAATTCGGGGCCTTGTTTCTTATTCACTGATTGGGCCAGCCATCCTTATCGCTTCGTCAGCATCAGGGAACCTTTTGAAGTTCTCCCTGAACCTTTCAGCAAGCATCTGGGAGGTCCTGTCGTAATCCTTTGCGTCCTTCCATAGCCTTCTCGGATGGAGGAGCTCCTTTGGAACCCCATCCACTGCAGTCGGAATATCAAGGTTGAAGACATGGTCCTTCTCATATTCTACATTCTTAAGTCTTCCTTCAATTGCTGCTTCCACCATGAGCCTTGTGTATTTCAGTGGAACCCTGTTTCCAGTCCCGTACGCTCCTCCGGTCCATCCTGTGTTTATCAGGTAGACATCTGTCTCATGGGCTTCTATCTTCTCACCGAGAAGCCTTGCATATTCCTCTATCCTCCTAGGCATGAACGGTTCCCCGAACAGCGCTGAGAACGTTGTTTCAGGATTCACTATTCCACGCTCAGTTCCAGCAAGCTTTGAAGTGTAGCCTGACATGAAATGGTACATGGCACCTTCCTTGGATAGCCTGGAGATTGGAGGGAGAACGCCGAAAGCATCCGCTGTAAGGAACAGTATTGTCTTGGGTATTGAACCTGTTCCTGAAGCTGAAGCATTCTCTATGTATCCTATCGGATATGTGCACCTTGTATTCTCTGTAAGTGACGCATCAGTGTAATCAGGCTCACCATTCTTGTTTACAACTACATTCTCAAGAAGTGACCCGAACCTTATGGCCTGGTAGATCTCCTTTTCCTTGTCCTTGTCCAGATTTATTGTCTTGGCATAGCAGCCGCCTTCGAAGTTGAAGACACCGTCATCAGCCCAGCCATGCTCGTCGTCCCCTATAAGTATCCTTTTCGAGTCTGCAGAGAGTGTAGTCTTTCCTGTTCCGGAAAGCCCGAAGAAAAGTGCAGTGTTCCCGCTTTCATCGGTATTTGCCGAACAGTGCATCGGAAGTATTCCGTCACCAGGCATCAGGAAATTCATGACGCTGAATACAGATTTCTTGATTTCGCCAAGATAGCAGGTTCCGCAGATCAGCACGAGCCTTTCCTTGAAGCTTATAAGGATTCCTGCCTCTGAATTCAAGCCATCCTCTTTTCCCGAAAGAAGCAGGCTTGGAACTGCAACCACAGTAAAATCAGGCTTTCCTTCACGCTCCTTGTCATTTATGAATATCTGGGTGGCAAAAAGCGCCTGTGCCGCATTCTCACAGAGCACGTCTATCTTCAGTGTTTCCTTGTCTGAAGCTCCTGCCCTGGACTTTACAAGGAACATGTCCCTGTCCTTGATATGTTCCAGTACCTTTCCCCTGACCCTTGCGAATACTTCCTCCGAAACCGGAAGGTTCGTCTTCCCGAATGCGACCGTATCCCTTGTAGTTTCATCCATCACGATGAACCTGTCCTTAGGCGACCTTCCCGTATATTTCCCCGTTATGACAAGAAGCGCTCCCTGTTCAGTGAGCTTTCCTTCCCTTCGTCTTACTGCATCATTGATGAGCCTTGACACCGACCTGTTTACCTTCAGCCTGCCTTCGCCTATTGCTGAATATATATCTTCATTTCCCAAAATAATCCCCCCTGATTTGATTCACCATTTTCTGATTCAATTGTCATATAGGCGCTCACCAATTGCAAGATAAATTTCATAAATTTGCGGTGTGAATGTCATTTTTCGTTTATCCTGCATTTATCTGACAATATTAATAAAAAGTTCAGAGAAAATATGCCTTTTTGGCTTGTTTTGCAGGGAGCAAAAAAGTCCCTTCATGTTTTTAGACAAAAATAAGCCGTTCTGCAAAAATTCAGAACGGCAAGATTGATGATTTGTCATTAATGACATGTCTATATTTTATAATCGTCAAAGATTCTAGAATGCAATCTTAAGAATCTCCAGAACATCTTCCTTACCCAGCTTCTTGAGCGTACCAAGGCTTCCCTTCATAACTGCATTCTCCGCCATAGGCTCCAGCATGTCCTCTGTGAAACCTCTTTCCCTTAGAGTTACAGGTGCTCCGATGCTTCTGAAGAATTCCTTCAGGGCTTCGATTGCCTTCAGGGCCATATCCTCAGCTGAGGACTTATCTATTCCGAGTACCTTTTCACCGAACCTTGCGAACTTTTCCGGATCCTCCCTGTATACATGCTTCATCCAGGCAGGAAAGACGATCGCAAGCCCTTCGCCATGCGCAATATCTGTAAATGCTGAAAGGGAATGCTCTATCCCATGGGATGCCCAGTCTCCTGCCCTTCCGAGACCGTTCAGCCCATTAAGCGCAAGAGTAGCTGCCCAGGCCAGCTCAGCCCTGGCATCGTAATCCGACGGATCATCGAGCAGTATCCTGACGCTGTCTATAGTAGTCCTCATTATCCCTTCACTTAGCTCATCCTGCATCCTGGTCGAAGGCGTCCCACCGAAGTATGCCTCGAAGACATGTGCCAGTGTGTCACATGCACCATTTACCGTCTGATTTCTGGGAAGTGTCGCCTGAACTGATGGATCGACTATCGATAACCTTGGATAGAAGGCCCTTGAGCCAAGCCCCCACTTCTTCTTCTCTTCCTCGTTCATGATCACTGAGTTATGGTTCATCTCTGAACCCGTTGCGGATATCGTAAGCACGCCGTATATGGGCAGAGCTCTGGTAACCTTAGCCTTGCCTTCATACAAATCCCACACGTCCCCATCATAGAAGTATCCCGCGGCGCAGGCTTTGGCCGTATCGAAAACCGAGCCCCCTCCTACAGGAACAATTCCATCTACCTTCTCCTTCTTCATCAGTTCAACCGCTTCCCTTACCTTGGTAAGCACTGGATTTGGTTTGACTCCGCCAAGCTCGATGAAATCTATGCCGTTTTCCCTCAGGGATTTTGTTACCTTGTCGTAAGTCCCGTTGGCGAATATTGATCCCTTACCGTATAGGAGAAGCACCTTTTTGTCTCCGTATCCCGCAATGTATTTCCCGATATTTTCCACTGTGCCCCTGCCGAACACAAGTCTCGTCGGATTGTTATAGTCAAAGTTCTTCATACCCGTCCTCCCTTATGATATCTATGAAGCTTTTTATAACTCTCGCCGTGAACCCCCATATGACATGTCCCTGGTACTTGTAGAAGTACTGTGTGGAGATTCCTTTTGAGAATTTGTACTGTCTTCCGTTCTGTATCAGGTCATATGGGAAATCATCCCCAATCTCCGGACTTACATCCATGTCATAACGCATTGGCTCAGTCTCCATGAAGAATTCCAGTGGAACCTTCAAAACAGAATCAACCTCGAAAGGACTATAGAAAAATTCCGTAACCTTTGTCCTCGCCACGAAGGGATACATTATCTGGCCATACGGGCTTATGAAGAAGTCCATAGGACCTATCACATCTATCTCATCATCTGTCAGCCCCAGCTCTTCTCTGGTCTCCCTTATGGCAGCCTCTCTCGGAGTCTCCCCAGGGTCTATGCCGCCGCCTGGCAGGCAGATGTCGCCTGGCTGCTTTATAAGGGTTAGTGCCCTTTTTTCAAGCACCAGCTTGTCTATACCATCCTCTTCTACCACAATTATCATTACCGCTGATTTCCTGAACTTGCCAATTGCTTCAGGTACCCTGTCCCTGAAAATCTCCAAGGGTCTCATAATCTCACCTTCCAATCATCATAAGTAGATTATATCAATATCAGAGAGATGGTGCACTTTAGTCTTATGAACACAGTGTTAAGTTTTGGTGCATGGTTTGTCACTCTTTTTCTTCAATAAATCCGATTCAGATGGTATTATATAATAAACAGATATATATACATTCAAGGGGGTCTCATGGGAACTAAACTTAAAAGGCTCACAGCCTCATTTCTATTGGTCCTGATGCTCATTCCTGCGATGGTCGCAAAGGCTTCAATGCCGGACATCAACGGTTCTTCAGCAATCACCTTCGATGTTCAGACCGGTGAAATCATATTCTCCAAGAACATCGATGAAACCATGTATCCTGCATCCATAACAAAGCTTATGACAGCTCTAATTCTCTCAGAGCATTATTCGAACAAGAAGTTCGACTACATGAAATACCCGAGGGAAGCAAGGCTCGAAGTACCGTACTCAATGTATTTCAACCTCAAGCCGATTGCGAACAACGAAGAGATTTCTGCAGACGAGCTGATGCACGCATTGCTTCTGGGCTCCGCAAATGATGCTGCTACAACAATAGCGATAAACATCGGAGAAACTGTGGAAGGCTTTGCTGACCTCATGAACAAGAAGGCTTCGGAGCTTGGTATGAAGAGCACTCACTTCGCCAATGCCACAGGACTTCATGACGAGGACCACTATTCAACCGCTTACGACATCATGCTGCTTCTGACAGCTGCGTACAAGGACCCATGGATCAGCGAAGTGGCAACCCTCGACACCTATGTCCTGAAGACCAAGACCCAGACTCTTGGTACCGTCATAAGCAAGAACAAGAATATCGGACTTTCCGGCAACGTCTTCGGAAAGACCGGCTACACGGAAGAAGCAGGCAGGTGCCTTGCAGCAGTCTATGTCATTGACGGCAGGACCATCGGAACAGTTGATTTGAAGTCAAAAAACGATCCAGGCAACACCTTAGTGTTTACAGACACGAGCAGCCTGGCTGAGGCATCCGCTGCGGAAGAAAAGTCAGTGAAGATTGCCCAGGGTCAGGAAGTGACAAAAATGAACCTTGAATACAGGATGTTCAGGTGGATCGGTCCCGTGAAGACACTTGAGGTTCCTGTAGTCGCCAAGGAGAGCCTCACCTATTACGCGAACGAGCTGAATGAGAAGGAAGCGCTGCAGGATGTGGCTCTTATGGACCTTGACCCGTTCAGTGTAGATGCAGGCACTACAGTCGGTACTGTAAGCCTCATACACAGGACCGGAAGACAAAACGTAGACCTTCTTTCGACAATGGATGTAAGCTCCGTGATACTTAAGGAAAACCTTGTAATCTATATAGTACTTGGTCTTGCACTTCTCCTGATATTCCTGTTCCTGCTCCTTGTAGTAATCGGCAGCATCAGAAGACGCAAAAGGGCTAAACAGAGAAGACTCGACGGCAGAAGGTCAAGGGCTGGAAGAAGCACAAGGTCAGGCAGGTACTAAAGAGCAATCTTTAAAAGCAGTCTATATTCAGCAATAAAAAAGTTTCCGCAACATTTCAGATGTTGCGGAAACTTTTTTATTCTTGGTTATCTGCTGCTGACCTAAGTAATCTTCAGACAACTGTTGCCCTTAGCCTGGTTATCATATTCAGCCTTTATTCTTATTGTCAGAGCCCTTTACAATTCCAGGAATCTCAAGCAGGCTGTCCACAAGAAAATCCGGAGAGACTGACTTGAGTATGTCGAGACTAATCTTCGAATATCTGACTGCAACTGTTGAAGCATTGGCGTTCTTGCCGCAGAGGATGTCGTAGGTTGAATCCCCTACCATCATCGTAGTGGACGGGTCCTCTATTCCGAGAAGCTCGCAGGCCTTGAGCAGAGGTCCTGCCTTGGGCTTATGCTCTTCAGTGTCCTCTGGTGTGACGATGACATCGAAGTACTTGGCAAGGTCAAACAGGTCTATGCCCTTCATTGCGACATTTCTTCTTTTCGAGGTTATTATTCCAAGATACAGGCCCATCTCCTTGAGCTCCCTGAGTGCTTCGATTGTCCCATGGAATGGCTCCACCATACTGTCGTGGTGCTTCCAGTTGAACTCCCTGTAGGTCTCAAGCAGCGGTTCCACATCATCAGAGTATTTTGACATGGAATAATGAAGCGGTTCCCCGAAAAATGTCAGGATCGTCTCATCAGGTACTGTTATGTTCAGCCGTTCCCTGAATGCATGCCTGAAGGATTGTAGTATCAGCTCATTGGTGTCAAGGACCGTGCCGTCCAGGTCAAAGAATACTGCCTTTATCATATATAATCTCCCAAAATTTCAATTTGCATAGTTTTCTTTAGCGTACTTTGCTTTCCACTCATTATATTACAACAATTAATCCCTGTAAAATCTCTTCTCCACATGATATAGTACCTTTAGACGGAAAAAACGAAAATACTAATTGAAGAGTGAGGAAATATCAGATGAAGAACCTGCCAATGATCGACATCATAGTACTGTTTGGAATCATAACCCTTATCTACACGGGAAACCGCACGCTAGGCAACATACTGCTCGTAGGATATATGGCTTTCACCATATGGAAGAACCTTCCCATGTTCTACGCCGTATCAGGAAGCAAGGCCTACAACAGAGGTGACATGGATAAAGCTCTCCGCTTGTTCAAGAAGGCTTCTGAAAGCAGAAACACAAAGCCGAACATAGTCTCAAGCTATGGCTTCCTGCTGCTCAGGAATGGCAACATGGAGGAAGCGGAACACTACCTGGTAAAGGCTTCGGAAGAGGTTGACAGGGATCCCCGCCTCAAGCAGAGCACGATACTTAACCTTGCCATACTCAGGTGGAAACAGGGAAGATTCGACGAAGCCATCGAAATGGTGGAAAAGTCCAAGGAAGAATTCAAGAATACAGGAGTATACCAGATACTCGGATATCTCCTGATGTCAAAGGGCGACCTTGAGAAGTCCCTGGCACTGAATACAGAAGCACATGAATTCAACAAGAGCGATGCGGTAATAGCTGACAATCTTGCAGAAACCTACTATTTCCTTGGAGAGCGTGATAAGGCTGAGGCTATATATGAGGAAATCTCAGACACAGCAAAGTTCCCTGAAGCACTCTACTACTATGGACTGATCCTCTGGGACAAGGGTAAATGGCATAAGGCAGATGAAATGTTTGAAAGGGCCACAAAGCTCAAGGCTTCCTTCCTCTCAAACATTACAGATTCTGCAATCGCAGAAAAGTACGAGGAATTCAAGGCTGATGCTGCAGCCAAAGGCATTGACCTGGCATCTGCTTCGGAAGAAACAGAATACTTGGGTATAGAAGAAAAAGCGGAAGAATCCGAAGAAATCGCTGAGGGATTCATCGAATCTGAAGAAATTATTGAGGCTTCTGAAGAAATTGCTGAGGATAATGAAGTTGTTACTGAGGATAATGAAGAACCCAGGAACGAAGAATAATTGCATAGAGAATAAAGAAGATGAAAAAAGTCCGGAATCGGACTTTTTTCATCTTCAAATATTTTCCATCTGACTTATCTGACCTGCCTTGTTTACCTTACTCACATTGCTTCACCAGGCATCAGCCTTATCAGCACAACCTCAGGCCTGTTCATTAGCTTGGGGTAAACCCTAGTATTTCCAAGACCGGAAGTGATGCATAGAGCTGAACCAAAGTAGTGGAATATACCTTTGTCGTATTTGGGAAAGAGCGCCTTGTCAGGTGATAGCAGTCCGCCTGCGAAAGGGATCCTGATTACTCCTCCGTGTATATGGCCGGACAATATGAGGTCATACCCGGCATTCGCAGCAGCTTCAAACCTGGTGGGTCTGTGGATCAGGGCGATGTTAAGCGCTCCATCCCTCTTTGGTCCCAGTACTCCTTCAAGCTTCAGGTGTTTGTCCCTTGAATCCTTCATCCCGTGGAAGCATATGGGCAATCCTTCAAGACAGTATGAGCTGCCGTTCAGGATCGCTGTACCATACCGCTCAAGATTTTTTGAAAAACTGTCCCAGTTCGCCTTATCACTTAACCATATGCTCCTGTTCTCATGGTTTCCGGAAACATACAGCCTGGGATATTTCCCTTTTAGGTTCATAAGAAGTTCAGTCAGTGCGCTGCCGTCATCCCTGGTTCCGTTGACCATATCACCTGTCATGCAAAGCACATCAGGGTTACATGAGTCTATGAGCTTTGCTAGCCTTATGTTACTGTTCCCGAACCGCTTGCCGTGAAGGTCAGATATGTGCGCTATCCTAAAGCCGGCAAGTTCAGCGGGAAGGTCTCTAATGGCAATGGTCCTTTCCACAAGCTTGATCGCTTCATGCTCAATTAGCTGATGGACTGCCAATCCTAATGTGCAGGCAATAAATGTTAGTTTTTTCATATGTCAGTTTGTCCTCTCATGGTTATTAGGCTGAAGGGTTTATCCTTACCGTTTAACCCCTTTGACAATATTCTAGTTTATAGCTGTTTTAAATGGTTCAAATTTGCCGGTATCTTAATTTCAGTGTGTCTCAATTTGAATTCAGAAAAAATTATCAGTCTTGCAAGCCCAAAATCCGATTAAGTGCTATCATGTTCCTTAAGACTTGCCTGAAGGAGGAACTAATGGGAATTGAGAATGTGAAGGAATATTTCAGAAGGTACGATATCGAGGACAGGATAATGGAGTTCCCTGTCTCGACAGCGACTGTACAGGCAGCGGCTGAAGCTCTGGGAACCGAGCCTCAGCGCATTGCCAAGACAGTGGCGCTTAAGGGCTCCGATGACGGGTGCATCCTGCTTGTTACTGCAGGCGACACTAAAATTGACAGTGCAAAGTTCAAGAAGGCATTCCTTACAAAGGCAAAGATGCTGTCGCCAGAGGATGCTCTGTTGTTTACAACCCACCCCGTAGGAGGCGTCTGCCCGTTCGGTATCGAGGACAAGAGAGTCGGAGTGTTCCTTGATGAATCCCTGAAGAGATTCGATGTAGTATATCCCGCCTGCGGCAGCTCCAATTCAGCTATTGGACTTAAGATTCCAGAGCTTGAAACATACTCCAGAAGCAAAGGCTGGGTGGATGTCTGCAGACTGCCTGAAATCTAGAATATCATGAAACGGATCCAGTTTTGGCCTTAAGCCGAAACTGGATCCGTTTATTCCTACAAAGCCTTCGCGATGGCTATGTTCGCTATGTTTGTTATATTGCTCTTTATGTCCATTTCGAATATTGTCTCTGCATTCTCCACGTATGACTTGGAGATATCCAGGGTCGCTGCTGTTATGAACTTCATCTGGTTTGGTGTGGCCGCCCTTACAAGCTCTGAAACCTCTTCAAGGCTCTTCATGTACTTGGAGTCGGAGGTCTTCTCAACCACCTTCTCAAGAGCGGATCTTGTCCTCTCCTTGATAAGGTTCTTGCCCTCGGCAAGTGAATATGCGATGTTAAGCAGCATGTAGTTCCTCTCCGTTATCAGCGAAGAATCCTTCTGCAGCGATTCCATTGCATATCTGAATGCCTTTGAAATGTTGTTCAGATAGAATGAAGTGGTCTCGCTTCCGACAGTGAATGCCAGAAGACTCCTTAGCGTCGTTTCAAGGATTACAGAGTCATCTTCCTCTCCAAGGTCGAGGAAAGACCCGTCAGCCTGCTGGTTCTTCGCCAGCACCCTAAGCAGGTTGTCCCTGTCGTACTTTATGGCATTCTTGGCTTCCTTTGCAGTAAGTCCGGTTTCTGCCATCTTTTCCCTTATGTTGACTTCGAAGCTGTATGCTGCTTCATCAAGGAAGTAGCCCTTAGCCATGCTCTTCATCGTGTTCTCCGACATCTCTATCGGTACCATCCTGTGGAGTCCGATACCGAGAACAGGATCCTCGATCTTCTCAAGCATGATGAAGGATGTTTCACTGGACATGATGGAGTATTCCTTGGAGATGCAGAGAATCTCTTCCCTGATTTTCTCAGCCTCATGGCCCCTATGGGTTCTTTCCCTCTCTATGAGGGACTCTATCCTCTTCCTTGCCCAGACCTTGTCGATCAGCTTGGAATTTTCCTCGATTTCCAGCTTATCCAGGTCAATGGTCATCGTATAATCTTCTCCGTCGACCTCACCCTTCAGCGTAACCTTTCCTTCGATATACCCGTTGACCTTGGCAAATACAGTGAACGGCTCCCTGTCGTAAAGGTAGCTGATCGTTCCGGGATAGGTCTTCTCAACCTGCATTTCGCCCCAGTCTATTGAGGTTACATCAAATTGTGGATTGTATATCCTGTTTATCTGTCTAAGTATGATGTCATCGATTCTCTCGCCTTCGTCAATGAATTCGGGCTTGCCGTATCCAAGCTCTGCAAGCTTGTTTATGAAGAAAGAATTAACTTCAGTATCCATTCCGAACGGGAATATCATGCTGTTTCCGATATTTGACCTCACATAGTCCAGGATTTCGTCCTCGTTCTCGACAATGTCGTCAGTAAAGAGGAATATTACAGATGCTTCATCCTCCTCGGACTCCCTGAGAGATTCCTTCAGCGCATCAAACATTGCCGATCCGCCCCTTTTCGTCTGCAGGGCTTCTATCCACTCTGTAGCTGCGAGCAGGTTTTCCTTGGAATACCTGACCTTGCCGTGAGGAGAAAACTTATAAAGCTCTGAGTTGAAGGCCATGATGTTGAATGTGTCTCCATCTTCAAGGCTTCTTAGTGCGATGATAATTGAGTTCTTCGCCTCTTCAAGCTTGAATCCGTTCATCGACGTAGATATGTCCAGAAGGAAGTCATAGTTGGTATCCTTGATTTCCTTGACTTCCGGAAGCCTCGGAGTAAGTCTCAGCATGAGTATGGCTTTTTCCTGCTCATCCTCGTAGTAGCTGTACCCCATTCCTGAGGCGCTGAGCGGCTTCAGTTCCTTGAGGTTCAGTATGAAATCATGGTCAAGGTTCTGGTCATTGCTGGCCGTTACCTTGGAAAGGGTGTCATCCTCTCTCTCGACCTTTATCTTATGGCTTGGAGATTTGATATCCAGCTTTCCGAAGGATTCGATGAGAAGGCTCAGGTAGAATTCAGTCTCTCCTTCCTCATCTGCCTCTCCATCGTTGTAGACAGGGTCAACAACCCTCGGTATCATGAGCTTCAGCGTGTTATCCTCATAGATTAGCTGATCCATGTAGGTTATCCTGATGACTACCTTCTCATTCGGAAGGATGTTTCCTATCCTTATCGTGAAATAGTCATCTCCGCTCTGTTCAAGAGTGATGGAGTTTATTCCTCCCTGGTGAGCTTCCTCCTGAATCTTAAGGACCTCTTCCCTTGACTCTACCTCCGCCTTGAGGTTCCTTCCGCCAAGCTCCACCTCGAAGCCTGTCAGAATTGAGGTTGTAGGGACCGGGAAGCTGTATGTTCCTTCGATGTTCTCTCCTGTGGTGTTTCTGAAATACTGGGAGATCGTGTATTCCACATATTCTCCGCATATGTTGCCCGAAACATTCAATTTGTTGAGCTTGACCTGGCTGGTCTTGTCCTTGCTTGAAAGTCCGTACTTCTTCATGATTATCCTCCTAAAAGGTTCTATAGTTTACATTATAAACGAAAATGGCCGCTCTGGCACCTTTACATGCTGAAATAACCATTTTCATAAGCCATTCCATGGCATCGGCTGCCTGTTTCCTTCGACTTCCTCTTATTTCCTGAAGTCCTGGCCTGTTTGCCAAAATGCGGACGCACCTTTAAAGGCGCCCCCGCATTTATCATCAGTTTATCTTCTTTTTCTTCTCAGACAGGTTTATCACGTTTGACCTGTGCTCATGCTCGAGTATATGCTTTTCACAATACTCGAAATGACCTTCACACTTGGAGCAATACCTGAAGTCCATATCAGGATCATCCTTCTCAGTCACGCCGCATATGGTGCATTTATGCATGGATGCGGTCTTCTGCCTAGTATATGAGTCAAGGTCCTTCCTCATCTTTGAGGTCCTTACGTTCCTTTTGGACTTCCTCAGATACTCCGGACCGAAGAAGAGAAGGAAATTAAGTATCGACAAGACTATGGCAACCTTCAGCGCAATGCTTGGAACTGCTACTATCTGGTACAATAGGTAAAGCATCTGGAACGCAGCCAGGTACTTCATCTTTACCGGGAGAACGAACATGACGTATACTGTGTTCTCAGGGAAAAATGCCGCATAGGCCAGGAACAGTGACAGGTTGACGTAATAAATGGTTGTGAATCCCAGTATCATGCCGCCTATGGCTGTGAACAGCACTCCGAGGAAGTAGTATGTGTTGAACCTGTTGGTGCCCCATACCATCTCCAGCACATTACCTATCCAGTAATAGAAGATCAGCGATATTATTGTAAAGAATCCCGAGCCCTCAGGTACGAACACGAAGGTCAGAAGCCTCCATACCTGTCCTGATAGGACCAGGTCCCTGTCGAGGTACATCATCTGAGTCAGTCTGCCCGACATGGGCAGGTCAAGGAAGAATACCGCACCTGTCAGGATGACTATGTATTTCATCAGTCCCCTTACAGCGAAACGGCTCACAAATTTTTCTATCTTTCTCAATATATCCATATATTCCACATCCATAAAATATTTCTGGCCGATACTGCAGAATTAAGCATTTCTTAAAGGTTTTATCTGCAAATAATAACAGTGCATGCTTATACTAAGCTTAATGTGCGATTCGGCTCATATTAATAATACCATAAGAGAGCTCAGTTTCGATGTTCACTACCCATTTTTTTGACCATCTGATATAATCATAGGGAAATGGAATTTTTCGGAGGATAAATATGCGATATATCAAAAAGGCCGTATGGTTCATAACGGCTGTTTTTTCAAGGATACTGCCCTTCATCATATTCATGCTGATCCATGCGTTCGGCGAGGTCTATACCTTCAGCTGGGACCCCATAGCGCTGCTCGAGCCTAAGAACATCCCTGTGATGTACGGTCCGTTCCTGTACCTGTATGCTGCCCTGGGACTTCTGATAGTCCTCCTGTTCTTCATGAAGCTGCCTGTGATAGCACGCTCGGTAATACTCGGCGTAATAGGTGCGCAGTACTTCATGTTCATGAGGATATGGGACAACTACATCAACGAGGCAGGAAAAGCCGAGCCCTATAAGACCTTCTACATGATCATCATGTTCTCGGTCATTGCAGGCTTCATACTGCAGGTGACCTGGAGATCCTCAACCGCCTTTCTCAAGAGGCTATGGTACAAGCAGACCATAAAGGACAGGAAGGTAAAGAGATAGCAGGCACCCTGAAAAACAGGACCTGCAGTTTAACTTCAATATCGTGATATTTCAAAGGGCTGCCATTTGGCAGCCCTTTTCACGCAATAATATCAACCGGCATCTCAACTATCATTGTAGTGCCAATACCCTGCTCGCTTTCTGCTGTCAGGGTCCCCTTATGTGTCTCGACTATCCATTTTGCAATGGAAAGGCCGAGTCCGGAGCCTGCCTTGTCCTTTGTCCTTGCCTTGTCAGCCACGTAGAACCTTTCGAATATCTTCGCAAGATCCTCTTTAGGGATACCCTCTCCCCTGTCAATGACCTTCATGACGTAACTGGGTCCCTTCAATTCAGCTGTGAGTGTTATGACCGAGCCTGCTTCAGTGAACTTCACGCTGTTGTCGACGAAGATCCTTACCAGCTGCTTTATCATCTTGCGGTCCGCTACTATTTCAAAGGATTCAGCCTCGACGACAATATCCCTTCCCTTGAGATTGAAGTCACCTTCCTTGTCCACTTCAAGGAGCATATCCCTGAGGTTGAATCTCGCAGGGCTTAAGTTCAGCTTCCTGTTCTCACCCTTGGCGATGAACAAAAGATTCTCGACGAGCAGTGCCATATTCTCGCATTCCGCCTTTATGGCATCTATCGATTCATCAAGTATCTCCCTGTCATCCTTGCCCCAGCGCCTGAGCATGTCAGTATAGCCCTTTATTACTGTAAGCGGAGTCCTCAGCTCGTGTGATGCGTCAGAAACGAATTTCGCCTGGTTGGAATAAGCATCATCAAGCCTGTCCAGTAGTCCGTTGAATGTCTCTCCAAGGTCCCTGATCTCATCCTTCGCCTCCGGCAGTATGACTCTGTCATGCATGTTGGAAGGTCCGATTGCAGCCGCAGATTTCGTCATCTTTATGATGGGGGCGAAGCTCTGCCTTGACATATATATGCCCACCACATAGCTGACAACAACCCCCATGAGGGATGCGATTATAAGTGTGACAAGATTGACTGTATTAAGGAACCTGTATACGTTAAGGTCCTTTACGACCACTACGCTATATGTGACTTCACCTCTCGTGAGGGACTTTTCGCTGCTTGAAAGGCTTGTGGTTTCCCTTCCAGGCCTTCTAAGCACCAGCTTTCCATCCTCATTTCCGATTAGTGTGTCCTCAATTGAGTAGACGCTGCCTTTGGCTGATGTGACTGAAGCGTAGTACGGGGGAATCACTCCAAGGCTGCGTATGTCCTCCGGAGATACCTCATCCCTCTGGCTAAGCATAGTGATCATGGATGATGACAGGTTCGACACCTCTGTTGAAGATGCGACCCTGTTGTAGATCTGGGTGCTTGCATAAACCGCGAAGTTTATGATGAGAAGTATTGACGTGAATATCAGGGCGTAATTCCAGGTTATTCTGGTTGAAAGCTTCAGCCTGTTTGGATCGAGCTTCCCCATCATCTTAGGGTATACCCTGCTCCCCTGACAGTCTGGATGAGCTTTTCCTCATAATCATCGTCGATCTTGGCCCTCAGGAACCTTATGTACACGTCTACCACATTTGTCTCGCCTTCAAAGTCGAAGCCCCATACTGTATTGAGGATCTTCTCTCTCGTAAGCACTATTCCCTGGTTCTCCAGGAGATAGGACAGAAGGTCAAATTCCTTCTTGGTGAGTTCCTTCCTGTCACTTCCCCTTGTCACCTCATAGGTCTCCTTGTTAAGTGTCAGGTCCTTGTATGAGAGGACCTTCTCAAGGCTCTTGTCGTTCTTCTTCCTAAACAGCGCCCTTAGCCTTGCAAGCAGCTCCTCCATCTCGAAGGGCTTGGTCATATACTCATCAGCTCCTATGTCGAAGCCCTTGACCTTGTCCTCCAGTCCGTCCCTTGCTGTGATCATGATTATCGGTATGTCGGTGAAAGCCCTGGCTCTCTTTGTGACCTCTATACCGTCAATAACCGGTATCATAAGGTCAAGGAGACATACGTCATATTCCTTGCTCATGAGCTTCATGAGGGCACTCTGCCCGTCAGAGACTATGTCCACGGTATAGCCCTCATGCGTCAGCTCAAGCTCCATGAACCTTGCCAGCTTTCTCTCATCCTCGACTATCAGTATCTTCTTCATGTCTTCCCTCCGATTGTTCTATTTTCTGAAGAGCTCAAGGTATTCTCCATAGCCCTCTTCTTCCAGCTTGTCCAGCGGTATGAAATGTATGGCGGCCGAATTTATGCAGTATCTGAGTCCGCCCTTGTCCCTGGGTCCGTCATTGAACACATGCCCGAGATGGCTGTCAGAGACCTTTGACCTTACCTCGACCCTGTGCATCCCGAAGGACCAGTCTGCCTTCTCATCAACCACAGTCCTGATTATGGGCTTTGTGAAGCTCGGCCATCCGCAGCCGGAATCAAACTTATCGAGACTCGTAAACAGGGGTTCTCCCGTATAAAGGTCAACATATATCCCGGGTTCCTTCTTGTCGTGGTATTCATTGGCAAATGCCCTTTCTGTGGCGCCTTTATGTGTAACTTCCTTCTGAAGCTTTGTAAGCTCCTGCTCCACTTCCTTCTTGTCCCTCAGCCTGTAGTCCCTTCTTTTCATGGTTAAGCCTCCTTCCTTGATTCCTCCCTCAATTATACATCATGCCTAACATTTTATCTTCGCATCTGATTGAAATGACATCACAGTTTTTCTGCATTATGCCTTTTTTCTATACCAGATGAAAAGGGCAGGACCCGGAAGCCAGAGCTTCGGTGTCCTGCCTGTTATCATGCTGTTTCCTTGTCCTCGAACTGGCTGTTGTAAAGGCTGTGGTAGAAGCCCTTCTTTTCCATCAGCTCCTCATGGTTACCTATTTCAACTATGTCTCCATGGTCCATTACGAGGATCAGATCCGCATTCCTTATGGTTGAAAGCCTGTGAGCTATGATAAATGACGTCCTGCCCTTCATCAGCCTTTCCATTGCTTCCTGTATGAGCCTTTCTGTCCTGGTATCAACTGAGCTGGTCGCCTCGTCAAGGATCAGGATCCTTGGATCCTTCAGCACTGCCCTGGCGATTGTCAGGAGTTGCTTCTGCCCTGAGCTTATGTTCGAGGCTTCCTCATTGATCTCCATGGAATAGGTACCCGGCAGTGTCTTTACGAAATGATGCACGTGTGCTTCCTTCGCTGCGCAGATTACCTCTTCGTCGGTCGCGTCAGGACTTCCGTACCTTATGTTCTCCATTATGGACCCTGAGAACAGCCATGTATCCTGAAGTACCATTCCAAAGCTCTTCCTGAGCTCTGACCTCTTCATGTCTCTGATGTCCACTCCGTCGATCAGTATCCTTCCGCTCGTTATCTCATAGAACCTCATGAGAAGCTTGACCACTGTGGTCTTTCCGGCTCCTGTAGGTCCTACTATCGCAATCCTCTGACCCGGTCTTGCCTTTGCAGAGAAATCGTTTATTATTGTCCTGTCCTCGGTATATCCGAAATGGACGTTCTCAAATTCCACTTCACCGGTTACCTCTTCAAGCGACACGGTTTCCTCAGCCTCTTCCTCCATCTCGGGCTGCTCGAGGAACTCGAATACCCTTTCAGATGCTGCAACAGTAGACTGGAATATGTTGGAAATCTGAGCCACCTGGTTTATCGGCTGGGTGAAGTTCCTGACATATTGTATGAAAGAAAGTATGTCACCTACCTCAATCGCCTTGATTCCAGCAAGATAGCCTCCGAGTATCGAAACTGCCACATACCCGAGGTTGCCCACAAAGCCCATGAGAGGCATCAGAAGTCCGGAGAGCAGCTGAGCCTTGAAAGATACATCCTTCAGCTCATCATTGATGACATCGAACGCCTCGATGGCCTTTTCCTCTCCGTTGAAGGCCTTCATAATAAGGTGCCCTCCGTAAACCTCCTCAACGTGGCCGTTGAGGTTTCCAATGAGCTTTGCCTGCCTCTTGAAATACACCTGACTCTTCTTGAGTACAGTCATGACTATCCCAAGCGACAGAGGAAGGATCAGTATTGCAGCTACTGTCATGGTAACGCTGATCGAAAGCATCATTACCAGAACACCAACTAAAGTGGTAAGTGACGATATCATCTGCGACATTGACTGGTTAAGCGTCTGAGACAGAGTATCAACATCGTTTGTGACCCTTGAGAGTATCTCTCCATGTGTCCTTGTGTCATAAAATTTCAAGGGAAGCCTGTTGATCTTTTCGGATATTTCCTTCCTCAGGCTGTATGAAACCTTCTGCGATACCCCTGAGACTATGAATCCCTGGATTATCATTAGTGCCGAGCTTGCTATGTATAGACCTGCAAGGAACAGTACTGTCCTTAGGATCGAATCAAAGTCGATGCCTCCGGTACCTGATACCTTCGCGACCAGTCCCTGGTATAGCTTAGTAGTGGCTTTTCCCAGTATCTTAGGTCCGGCTATTGAGAAAACCGCGCTTCCTGCTGCGAAGATTATGACAAGCACGAGCTTAAGCTTGTATGGTGAAAGATACTCAAGGAGCTTCTTCATGGTACCCTTGAAATCCTTTGGCTTCTCAATTATCCTTCCCATTCCCATGGGACCGCCCGGTCCCGGACCTGGCCTTTGTGCCTGCGCAGTAGAATTTTTATTTTCACTCATGCCAGTTCCTCCTTCGAAAGCTGGGATTCTGCGATCTCCCTGTAGACGGTGCAGGTATCCATCAGCTCCCTGTGCTTTCCGATTCCGACTATCTCGCCTTCATCAAGGACGATTATCCTGTCGGCATTCATGATCGTCGATATCCTTTGGGCAACTATCAGCAGCGTGCTTGAAGACAGCTCATTTTTCAGCGCTTTCCTTAGCTCCCTTTCCGTCCTGTAGTCAAGGGCTGAGAAAGAATCATCGAATATGAATATCTCGGGCTCCTTTGCAAGAGCCCTGCCTATTGAAAGCCTCTGCTTCTGACCGCCGGATACATTTGTTCCACCCTGGCTTATTCCTGAATCATAGGTATCTTCCTTCTCAAGGATGAATTCCTCGCTTCTTGATATCCTCGCTACCTTCTGAAGGGCTTCCTCACTGAGTCCGCTTGTCCCATACTCAAGGTTGCTCCTGATGGTTCCCGAGAAAAGGATACCCTTTTGAGGTACGTATCCTATCTTCTCCCTGAGGCTCTTCATAGACACCTTCCTGACATCAGTGCCATCTATAAGCACGCTGCCTGATGTGACGTCGTAGAACCTTGGAATAAGGTTTATTAGTGTTGATTTTCCCGATCCTGTAGACCCGATGAATGCAGTTACCTCTCCTGGCATTGCCTTGAAGGAGATGTTTCTGAGAACATCCTCCTCAGCGCCATGGTACCTGAAATAGACATCCCTGAATTCAACCTGTCCCCTAAGCTCATCATTGAACTTCTGAGGCTCTTTAGGATCAACGATCGAGGAGTCCTTCTCGATTACCTCCATTACCCTGTCTGCAGATACTGCAGCCCTTGGCAGCATGATGGACACCATCGAAAGCATGAGGAACGACATTATGATCTGCATTGCATACTGCATGAATGCCATCATGTCTCCGACCCTTATGTTCCCCAGGTCGATTTCCTTCGCTCCAACCCATATTATAAGGAGCATGACTCCGTTCATGATAAGCATCATGATAGGCATCATTCCGCTCATTGCCCTGCTGACGAACAGATTTACCTTTGTCAGCTCTCTGTTTGTATCATCGAACTTCTTCTCCTCAAGTGCTTCGGTATTGAACGCCCTGATTATGAGCATACCCACCAGTGACTCCCTCATTACCTTGTTAACCTTGTCAACCAGAAGCTGTACCTTCTTGAACCTCGGCATAGCCACTGCGAACAATGAACCCACAAGTACCATGATTGAAATAACGCCCAGAAGTATTATCCACGCCATGGACATGTTGGTTCCAAGCGCCTTGATTATTCCGCCTATTCCAAGAATCGGGGAATATATTACCATCCTCAGCATCATTACCATAATGTTCTGTACCTGCGATATGTCATTCGTTGTCCTGGTAATGAGCGATGCTGTTGAAAAGCTGTCGAACTCAGTGTTGGAGAAGGTAGTTACCTTCGTGAACACCTTATCCCTCAGGACACTTCCAAGTGCTGAGGCTGTCCTTGCTGACAGATATGTCACGCATACTGCTGCGAACATGCTTAAGAAGGCTATCAGAACCATCAGTAGACCAGTCTTCAGTATATACGATGACCTTATAGAATCGAGGTCCGAACCAAGGGCTTCATACTCCCCCCTGACATACGCAAGAGCGCCCTGCTTTGTCATTTCGGATGGCATAACTGACAGCTGGGCATCGAAATTGCCGACAAGGGTCCTTACCTGCTCATCTGTCATCATCTTAAGTGCCCCGAATATGTCAGCTCCTATAGGAATACCAATAGGCATCGGGCTGCTTTCCCCTGACTTGTAGTTTTCAAGGGCGTAAAGAACAGGCAGCCTTTTCTCAAGCATGGACTCAAGCTCCTTAAGAGAAGCTTCATCCTGGCCTGTAAGGATATAGGCACTGCTTCTGGCAAGCGCCGGATATTCGTCTACATAGTCATTTCCAGTAGTATTGTCCATCAGGGTATAATTCTTCAGAAACAGCTTTTCCTCTGAATCATCAAGGATAAGCTTGAACTTCTCATATTCCTCAGCCCTCATGGCCTTGATCAGAGCAGTCTCGATTCCTCCCTGCTGGATCCCTACGTTAACTATCCTTGACATATAGTCAGGAAGAGACAGCTCTCCGAATGCCTGGAGGAACAGAAGTACGACTATAAGTGCGATGTGGATATAGTGGGATTTAAGATATTTGAATATCCTTATCATATTCTCACCCTTTCATAAAATCATAAAAAACTGCGGAATGATCCGCAGTTAAGTTTTCGGGAGCAGTCTCCCACAGCTATTTAATGTTATTACAGTAATCTTAAAAATATAATAAGCGTGAGCTTACAAATATCTCATGACTAAATATCAGAAAACTCAGTTCTGAACCTTTCAATATGCTCCTCATATTCCTTGTAGTCATGTGCCTTCTTCTCATCCAGGGCATATACGCCTCTATCCACCCTGATGAACCATCCGTAAAAGTTGTCCCGAAGAAGTCCTGTTTTTATTCCTAAAGCCTTCAGATCCTTAGGTGCCGCAGTACCATTCTTCCTGAGGTACGCCACAGCCTTAAGTGACTCCTCCCTGTAGGCTGTAAGAAGCTTCTTTTTCGAAGAACCTCCTGTATTTGCGCTGATGGTCCTTCGTCCAAACTCCTTGAGAAGAGCAGCCCTCTTCTTCAACATGGTCCGCCTTGCCTTATCAAGCTCGTAAAAGGTCGGTTCAAGTACCTCGGTTGCTTCTCCTGCTTCGACATCCACGTAGAGCAATCCAAGCTCAAGCCGTCTCAGGAGATAAAGCATGCTGTTAAAAGCCCTGTCCTTCCTTATCCTTTTCGGCTTGGGAACTGCGATGTACACCAGGTCGCATACCTTCTGCCTCATCGCTCCCTGTATCAGAAGGTCAGATGAGAAGTTCCTCTTCAGCTCTATTCCAACAAGGAGCCCTTCCCTGACTGCACAGACATCCATGTCCTTCACTTCAGCCCGGACAGTGAATCCTCTTTCCTCGAAATATTTCCTTACACCCTCATAGATATCCGTTTCCTTCAAATGATCACCGCCAAAATTCTAAAGTATCCTAATCAGATGATACACCAGAATCCCTATTTTTCATATCTTCCAAGAAGCTTCAAAGCAAGTGACGAGGTCTTTTTTCTCGGACAAAGTGCTACCCTATTTGCAAAAGCCAAAATCTCCGCTTTCATGGATGAATCATGAAAGTACTCCATGAAGCTTTGAAGTGCTGCACCCATGGCAACAAGCCTGCATTCCTCCGATACCTCTCCCTTATAGTAATATGTACTGTTTTCAACAGACAGGAGAGCTTCTGTCACGACAGGCTCAAGGTCAGGTCTAGCCTTCACAACCTTCCAGGCATTTCCTGCCATGTTAGCTGAGTCAACCACATGTCCGCTGTCAAGGAGAGCAAGCCAGGTGTCCAGATACCTGTCGATCTTCCTTTCTGCATCAGCAGCAGCAAGTCCTGAAACCGTAAGTATCGCACCCCACCTGAGGAAGCTGTTGTCAGAGACCAGAAGGGATGCAATCTCGTCAAAATAAGCATATGCAAGGTCAGGCTCCTTCTCAGCGAGCCTTCTGAGGGCCTTGTCGCATTTGAACCTGACAGCACCCTTACCATTTACCATTATCCCTACCATATCAGACAATGCAGCGGGGTCTCCGGATATAAGCTTCAAAAGCTCATCCTCAGTCAAATCCTTCACTTTCTTCTCATCCAGTGCCAAAAAATCACCTCCGAAGTCGCATAAAAGGCCTGGTATAAACCAGGCCCAGAAGCTTATTTGAACAAACCGAGCAAACTTCCAAGATTTCCAAGAAGACCGCCGCTGCTGTCGCCATCAGAGTCAAGAAGCTGTCCGACTACATCCATTATTCCTCCGCCTGATCCTGAAGACTTCTTCGACAATTGTCCAGTAATCATAGATGTCAGGTCAGAGATGCCTGAAGTATCGAGATTATCTTCCTTCTTCTTTTTTGCCATCGCTCCGATGACAAGAGGTGCAAGCATTGAAAGTAAGCTCATGACCGTAGACGAGTCAAGCCCGGATTTTGCTGCAAGTGCTGATGTAACGTTCTCCTTCTTGCCTGCAAGAATATGGTCCAGCATCTTTGATCCGTCTTCCTTGTTTACATTTGTGAGGAATCCCGAAAGGTCAGTCACGTCATCCTCACTATGGTCATCAAGAGCTTTGCTTAATGCACTAGCCCCTTCAGGAGTGCTCGCGTTTCTCTTGAGAGCTTCAAGTATTGCAGGTATTCCAAGTTCAGCAATTTCTTCAGCCTTATCCGCTCCTATATCCTCCTTCTGTCCAAGCTGCTGCAGAAGGCCTGATCCTCCCATTCCTGATGTCAGCATTTCAAGTAAGTCCATTTAAAACCCTCCTATATCCTTTTTCTTAAGTCTATCACCTTAAGACACTGTATTTCCATAAATCCTGCAATGGTTTACAGAATGTTGACCAATGGATTGAAACTCTCATGACTAAAGTCACGAGATTCTTGGGAACAGAGCGTACTTACCGGCTTATTTCTTTTCCGGCAGAGGTTTCTCTTGTTTACCAAGCTACCCCCGCAATTCCTGCGGTTCCTGTTTGCTTCTGTACTACTAAGACCCTGGAGTCAGAGCTCTTATCCTGAGTCCTTCAGCCAGTATATTTCTTGCTGCATTTACATCGCGGTCATGATGGGTATGGCAAACTGGACAGGTCCACTCCCTTACATAGAGTGGCTTCTTCCCGTCCTTGTGGCCGCACTCTGAGCATATCTGACTTGACGGAAACCATCTGCCTATGCTGATGACTTCTTTTCCATACCAGGAAGCCTTGTACTGAAGTTTCGATACAAGGCTCGTCCACGATACATCAGAAATGCTTTTTGCCAGCTTGTGGTTGCGCATCATGCCCTTCACGTTTAGGTCCTCGATACAGATGATATCGTGGTTTTTGACTATCTCTGTACTGAGTTTGTTCAGAAATTCATTTCGCTGGTTAGCAACCTTTTCATAAAGTCTCGCTACCTTCCGTCTCTGCTTCTGATAGTTCCTGGCTTCAGACAGGCGTATGCCTCTTTTCTCCGCTATAAGTGCACGCTTTGCAAGCTTTCGCTGCTCACGTCGAAGCCTCTCTTCCATTCGCCTGGTGAAATGATTGTTGTCATGCCTGCTTCCGTCTGACATAACCGCAAAGTCAATGATTCCGAGGTCAATTCCGACAGATGAGTCAGTCTTTGGCAATTCACAGATCTCCTCTTCGCATATGATCGATACGAAGAATTTCCCGCTCGATTTCCTTCGTACTGTGGCATTCAGTATACGGCCTTTCATATCCCTACTGTCTGCAAACTTGACAAGTCCCAGCTTAGGCAGCTTCAGAAAATTACCGGAAACTGCGATGTTGTTGTTCGTATATTGTGTCGTGTAGCTTTGCCTCGGGCTCTTCTTGCTCTTGAACTGGGGATGCTCGTTCTGTCCTTTGAAAAAGCGGGAGAAGGCGTCCGACAGGTTACGAAGCGAATTCTGGAGCGAGAATTTATCCACTTCACAAAGCCATACTGTTTCCGGGTCCCTCTTCATCTTTGTCAGAAGTTTGGAGCATGCGAAATAAGTCAGACCTTTTCCGGTCTCCTCATATTCCCTGTTCCACAATTCCAGGAAATGGTTGTATACGAACCTTGAACTGCCGATTGTCCTTGCAATCAGCGTTTCCTGTTTTTTATCTGGATAGATGCGGTATTCATAGGCTTTAAGCTGCAGCACTGCTCTCACCTCCACCATTGTCAAAGCTTGAACTGTCTCATTTCTTTTTCTGACTCCGTATGTACCTGCGGATTTGCTCCTCGGTGTTTTCACTGACTGTGGCAACAAAGTAACTGGGATTCCACAGATGACCGCCCCATAGCCGCTTCTTCAGTTCAGGGTGCTTCTTGAACAATAACCTTGCTGATACCCCTTTTAGTGCTTTCACAACATTTGGGATATAGTGCTGAGGTTTGCAGTCAATCAGCAGATGTATGTGGTCATTATGCGACTCCATCTCCAGGATATTCACATCATTATCTGAAGCAATCAGATTTAACAAATCCTTCACATCATCATCCACTTGCCCATTAAGTATATCGTGCCGGTACTTTACGCACCAGACCAAATGATATTGGATTGTATAGACATATCCGCGTCCATAATGTATTTCAGACATAAAAACACCTCTAGCCGATCTTAACATATGTGTAAAGCTAAAGCCATTAAAATATGTGTTTTATGGTAATTATCACTTGATATATGCTAATAATCTAGTTACTGTTTAGTCCTTGACTTCGCCTGCTAACTCACGACTGAAGTCACGAGTTTGCGCAAGCTTTCTCATCAATCTAGGTTAGATTGCAACTGAAATCCATAGCAATCTTGCAATTCCATTTTTCATTATCTCACATTGACAGCGGACTATCATTCTTATCTTAGACGACAAAATATGTTAAAAAGTTAGCCTGACTTAATATATTAGATAAAATATTGCCTATTCTTTAACTTTATGAAGCCGCGATGCTGTATAAGTACAATAATCACTAAATCTGTTAAATATTTATGCAAAGTATGTGGCTTATGACATATTTGATTCGACTATGATATACTGATTTTAGAGAGGTTGTTCATTAGAACAGTTAAGTCACTGCGTTAAATTTCAGCATTATCGCATAGTCCGGAAGTTATTCATGCATCTAGGCAGGGCTGACTCGTGGAGCTTGCTTACTAAGTATAATTATACATATTATCGCGTATTTATACTTAGCATTGCTTAATATCGTGATTTTTCCATACTTCACTGTCATTCAGCTCTAATCAATGATATAGGCTACACTAATCTTCTTCGTTGCAATCTATCCTGCTTGTTAAAATGCAAAGGAGGAAGCCATAAATGTCAATATTTTCATCCAAGACCCATAGGAGATTCAATGTACTTAACATTTTCGTCTTGGTTGTAGTATTCATGATAACTGCAATGTTTCCAGGTAGTGCGCTTAAGAGCGCTAATGCTGCAGGTGGCGGGTTAACTGTTGAGATTACTGTTGATGGAATCCCGGATGAAACAGAAGCATCAGTTACTTTTTTGAAGATAATTGAAGATATTCCATATGAAATCACCAAGCAAACAAAAGATCATGTCGTAACCTTCACTACTACTTTCGGTGGTGATTGTACTGTAACCGGCGGTTCCATCCCTGGATACAATCCACCAGATTCTATAACAATTCCACTTGTAAAGATTAAAGGGCAGTTTGTCATCAGAAGAACACTGACATATGTCGCTGATACTATAAAAGTAGATAGCATAGTTGTCAGCCCATCTGCTCTTAAAATTTTAAAGGGTTTTAGCGAAATCCTTACAGCAGATGTTTTTCCTGTTAACGCATCGGTTCAGACAGTAATATGGACATCCATTGATGAGAATGTCGCGACAGTCGCCGGAGGTGTTGTATCAGGTATCAACATGGGTAGCACAACAGTCACTGCTACAATCACAGATGGTCCTAGTTACTCTGATTCATGCGATATAAGTGTATTTGAAATCACAGATTTTCTGGCTATAACAACAATCCCTGCAAGCCCCGGTGACATCATCCAGCTTCCAGCCACTGTAGATGCTTTAACCACTTCAGATGGAACCAATTCATATGAATGGTACGATATCCCTGTACTATTATGGTCTTGCACTGATGGCACTATTGCAGGGAATACAGTCACTTTTAACAGCATTGGCACATTCCAGCTCAACGGTTCGATTATCGGAACCGATATTTTAGCGAAAATTACAGTAAATGTCACTGGTACATCAATTATCCAACCGACTGCAGTAACGCTTTCGCCATCAGCAATTACCGAGATTCATCCGACTGACCTTTATCCTACTGTACTGACTATCGCTTCAGTTACCCCTGCAGATGCAGACCTATCTGATATATACTGGTTTAGCACTGAACCAACTATCGCAACAGTTGTTAAAACTGGCCTTCTTACAGCAGATGTGAAAGCTGTAAGCAATGGATATGCAGCTGTTCAGGTATACAGGAATGACGGTCAATTCCTGGGAAGCTGCCCGGTTACAGTCACAACTGATGAAACCCTGACTGACCCGTTATATATCCAGGCGACTGATATCAATGGTGTCGCATTGGATCAGTTCCCTGACAAAGATTCCATTTATATAACCTGCTATAACCTAGACACACATCCTGGTCCATATGCAATCAGGGTATCCGAGAAGAGCAGTGATCCTATACTTGGCGAGAACCTTATTGATGAAAATAATGACTTTGTAATAGGTCCTGATGATTCCACGGTAAGATTCAAGCTTGCTGAATATGTCGATTTTGAGCCAAGCACAAGTTTCTCAAAATCAAACTTTGTAAGCATGAGCCTTTCAAATGATTTCCCGACCGGAGACTACGAAGATGGCACTGCTCAGACACTGACAGACAACTTCAAGGTAACCTCTCCTGTACCGACTGGATATATCGATGTAGACATAAGGCAATTAGACCAATTTGACAATGTCAGTACAATTTTGCATCCAAGTATCATAGGTACTGATGTAATACTGGGAAGAGAAATCAAGGACCAGACAGTATTGGAAACAACATATGAAGATTACTTGAATCCTGCTTGGTATGAAGGCGCACCACCAGAAATACCGAAATACACCGACGAAGCCAAGTTGATAGGATATGTCAAAGACACCGATAATGATGGTGACTATGAAGTAGATTGGCTTGACCCTAAAGAACCTTTGAAAATAGGTGGCTATGTACTTCTCATAGAAATCCCTGGAGTTTCGGGCGGATATTTCGAAACCAACCTCAATATTGATGATCCTTTCAATGAGGAAGAGCTTGTGAAGGAAGTACACATATCCAGAGAAAGCATTGTATATAAGATGATAATAATGAATTTCGAACAAACCCCATGAAATATGACTAACCTAGAACACTCGGGTGCCTGAAAAGGCACTCTTTTTTTCGCAAATACCAAACGGCAGGACATGTGTCCTGCCGCCTAGAGGTTGTTCAGTTCTACCTGCCGCCATTTACGCTGTTCTGCTGCTGCTCCTGCGACTGTGACTGAACCTGTACCTGTGTCTGGTCCTGAACCTGTTCCTGCTCCTGATTCTGGACCTCTGTCTGGATTTGTGCCTGAGACATCGTCATTTCCTGTTGCTGAGTCTGATTCTGCTGCGTCTCTACCTGCGCCTGCTCCTTATTCATCTCTTGCACCTGCGCCTGATTCTGTGTCATTTCCTGTGCCTGGTTCTGTATCTGCTCTTGTGACCCTGACATCGTTTGTGTCTGCTCCTGATTCTGCTCCTGCACCTGAGTCTGCTTTGTTTCTTCAGTCTGTTCCTGTGACCTTGTCATAACCTGCTCCTGGTCCGAAGAACTAACCGGGGTGCAATCCTGAAGTCTATCCCTATCCCGTATCTGGTCCTGTTCTGGATCTGCCAAACAATCCTGGAGCCTTTCCCTTATCTGATCCTGGTCCTTATCACAGTCAGGCTCACAGTCCTTCAATCTATCTCGGTCTCTTGTCTGATCCTGATCCTGGTCTGAGTCTAACAGACAATCCTGAAGTTTGTCTCTGTCTCTTATCTGGTCCTTTTCCGGATCTTGCAGCCTGTCTCTGGTTGACATTAAATCGAATGCTTCCAGTGGTCCATTTTCAGATCCGATCTTCTCCATCAGCATTACTTTTGATTCTGTCCTGGCTTCTTCACCACACATGTTCTTTGCTGATGTCCTGTTCATCGTTGCAGCACCTACTGAAATAGAAGCAGCTATGAATGCCGTTGCCGTGAATACTGATACTAAAATCCTTTTCTTCATCCTGATCACTTCTCCCTTTCTCTGCACCTTCATGATATTGGGAAGTTGTGATAGGAATGTGTTAGGAAACGCAATGAATTGTTAATTCATAGATTTGCTTTTATCAGTTCAAACCAGAAGGTAGTTCCTTCACCAGGAACGCTATCCGCTCCGTAAAGTGCTTTGTGAGCTTCCAGTATGTTCTTTACTATTGAGAGCCCAAGGCCCGAACCATAAATCTTCCTCTTCTTTATACCTTTGGTCCTGTAATACCTATCCCAGATCATAGGTAGTTCCTCTTCTGGTATTCCTACTCCCTGGTCCCTAACCTCTACACGGATCTTGTCTCCTGTGTCGGTTACCAGAACCTTTACCTCTCCACCATCCGGAGAATAATTTATTGCATTTCGCATTAGGTTCTCAATTGCCTGTTCCAGCCTTGTCCTGTCGCCCTTAACCCTTATCTGCTCCGCCGATTCATATCCTACAGATATTTTGCTGTCCTTTACAAGCACCTGGTATTTGGTTGTCAGGTCCTGAATCAGGTCACTCATATCAAATTCCGTTACTTCCAGCTCAATACCATAGGTCGTCATCCTTGAATAATCAAGTATGTCGCTTACCATGATCCCAAGCCTGCTTGCTTCATTCGAAATAACATTAAGCTGAGCATTTCGCTTTTCCTTGTTTTCACCTGTGACATCCCTGATTGTTTCAGCATATCCCCGAATTACAGAAATTGGTGTCCTCAGTTCATGGGAAACATTCTCCACAAACTCCCTTTTCATGCTGTCAGCCTTCTGAAGCTGCTCTGCCATGTTGTTGAAGCTTCCACCCAAGGAACCCACTTCATCCTTGCTCCTGACTTCCGCCCTTGCCTCCAGGTCACCTTCTCCAATAGCCTCTGCAGCTGTGCTTAGCCTCCTGATCGGTCTTGAAATCGTCGATGCGATCGCATATGATGCAAGGCCGGCAATGATGAGAATTATTGGAATAGATATTAGCAACGCCATTGAAACAAGTCCGATAATATCATCAATCTGCGCCATTGGTATGGCAGCCAGAGCGACATATGGGTCACCCTGCTTCGAATTGAATGGTATGGAGAGTACTAGAAGCCTGAACCCATACTTCGGATGCAAGACCTCTTCAGCATCCTCATTGCCTTCTAAAGCATCTTCGATGATGTTCTCCCTTATTTCTCCTTCAGGCATGAATTGTGAGTCCTTGCTGCTCTCACCACCCTGAGGATCTTCTGACCCTCCTGGTTCCCCCGTTCCAGGTCCGTCACCTGTTCCCTGCCCGTCACCAGATCCCTGTCCGTCACCTGTGCCCGTTCCCTGCCCGTCACCTGTTCCCTGCCCGTCACCAGTTCCCTGACCGTCACCAGTTCCTTGTCCGCCACCAGTTCCCTGCCCTTCTACTGTAACCTGTACATCACCTCCGGAGCTGCTTCCTCCTGTCCCGGTTCCAGCTGTGGTGTCTGAGCCCTTGTCTACTGTTGAAATCCCTCCCGGATCTCCCTTCATAGCAATCAGAACCACATGAAAGGTTTCTTGAGCCTCTACGTCTTCAAACTGCGTTCCCGGATTTTCACCAGTCACATATATTGTCTTCCCATCTTTGTTTACCACTTCAACACTTATATTTCGTCTGTATGCAAGCGCATCGAGTTCAAAGTAAGTGTCATCAGGATTTAAAGCATCAAATCCATCAAGAACCTTGAATACATCTGCTGATACTGTTGAAACCAGTTTTCTAATGTACATATCCTCGAGGAAATATTGCTGGAATCCCCATATCATTATGCAGAGCAGTATTACTACGAACATTGTTCCAATCCATATCTTATGCGAAATTCTCTTCATCGCCTGTCACCCGCCTCGAGCTTGTAGCCGGTGCCCCACACAGTAACTAAGATGTCCCTATAGGGTCCTATGCTCTCCCTTAGCATTTTGACATGCGTATCCACAGTCCTGGTGTCACCATAGTAATCAAACCCCCATACTGCCTCCAGGATGTTCTCTCTGCTCAGGACTATTCCCTCGTTCCTAATCAGGTACTCCAGCAGGTCATATTCCCTTCTGGTAAGCCTGGCTTTCTCTCCATCAACCGTAACATTCCTTGATGCGAAATCAACGGAAAGCCCATTGAATTCGAACCCGGTCAACTCAGGCTTCTTACCTGCAGACTCATTCCTTCTTAAAGCGACTCTGACCCTTGCCAGAAGCTCCTTTGGACTGAAAGGCTTGACTACGTAATCATCCACCCCCAGGTCAAAGCCCTTGAGTCTGTCATATTCTTCACCTCTTGCAGAAAGGATTATGACAGGGACCATCGAAGTCTCCCTGATTTTTCTCAAGACTCTCCATCCATCAATTTTGGGAAGCATGATGTCCAGAACTACAGCATCAAAACTGTGATCAGAAAAAAATCTCAGTGCTTCCTCACCATCGCAAGCACCAATAACCTCCAGGCCTGCAGCCCCGAGGTATTCCTTAACAATATCCGATATGTCCGCATCGTCCTCAACTATGAGTATTTTGGCAGGTTCCATTACCCCACCCCCATTCAGACTATTCAGATAATTCTACTTATACTATACCACTCTATAAAAATAATTGAAGAATTAACCTGAACATGGAAATTCAGCGGCAGGATTTCCTGCCGCTGATGAATCTTAGCTTATTATCTCCTGCCACCGTTCATAGCGCCGCTTTCAGTGCCATTACCGCTCTGAGTCTGAGTTTGAGTTCCCTCGCCAGTCTGGTTCTGTGCCATTACTCCTTCTTCAGGGCATTCGCCGTTCTGGAGCTGCGCCTGAGTCTGGACACCTTCCATGGCTTTTTCCTGTGTCTGAGCTTGTGTACCTTCCATCAACTTTGCCTGTGTCTGCGTCTGTGTTCCTTCCATTACCTTAGCCTGTGTTTGAGTCTGTGTCTGTGTCTGAGTTTTAGTCTGGACTCCAGTATTGACCGTCTCCTGTGTCTGTGTTCTGGTCTGAACTCCTTCAGTCACTTTTGCCTGAGTCTTGACTTCCTCATTCACTTTTTCCTGAACCTCTGACTTCATTTGCACAGCTGTACTTTCCTGAACCTGTGCCCTTGAAGCTTCTGATATTCTTGCCTTGTTCATTGTAGCTGCCGCTGCAGTTACCGAAGTAGCTACTACTGCTGTTGCTGCCAGCATTGAAATTGTCTTGATAATCATCATCTTTATCTATCCCCTTTATCCTTTATGACTTTATGATAACGGGGAAATGTGATAAGAATGTGTGAGGATCCAGAAAAGATTGTGAAATTCCAAAATTGTTGTGGAAATCTATAACTCCCTTCAGGTTAATTTTAGTACCTGCATCCCAACCATCACTTAAACTTTAAAGGAAACCCAGCTGTTAGGAGTGACATTTCTCGCCTATCTGGTTTTTCAAGTATCCTTCAATTATCTAACAGCTTGTAGTATTAGGTAACCTGCCACTACTAAAAAACAGCAAAGCAAAAGGACCCCGGCAGGGGTCCTTGCAGGAATCATCGTTTTCGGTTTTTATCCGGGGTGGTTTATCCGGACCTGTTTCGGCAATTCCAACGTTATGGTGCAGATGATGGGACTTGAACCCATACGAGCTGTGCTCGCTACCCCCTTAAGATAGTGCGTCTGCCGATTTCGCCACATCTGCGTGTTCCAACCACATTTATTATTCTATTAGTTGAACGGACTTTCGTCAAGGATTTTTCCAAAATATTTTTGAGCGCATCATTCATTAATTCTGACTCCCATTGAGACTCATAAGAATACCGGTAAAAAAAATTCCAGAAATTCCCTTGGGTAATCTATTGTTAACATTATATTCACTCCACGCTCAAATTGGGACATTATCCTTTAATCATAGGAGTGATGCACATGAAGATCGGGATAATCGGAGCAGGGACCGTAGGTGCTATCCTTGCAAAATCAATGGCTTTGGCCGGTCATGAGGTATTCATCGCAAACTCAAGGGATCCTGAAACCCTTACTGAAGTATTCAGAGACTTTGAAAATATCCATCCTGTCTGGAAAGATGAGCTTACGGCCAAGTCAGAAGTTTTGGCCCTTGCAGTAAGATGGAAGGATACGAGAAAGGTCCTCGAAGATCTTGGTGACCTTAATGGCAGGATACTTATCGATGTTACAAACAATGTTGATGAGAACTTTGACCTCATAGACCTTGGCGGGAGGCCATCAAGTGAGGTCATACAGGAGCTTGCACCATCTGCACGTGTAGTTAAAGCCTTCAACACCTTCAAGATAAGCAAATATCTGGATGATAGAGGAACGGGAATAATCTCATTCATTGCAGGAAATGATGAAGGAGCTCTAAATACTGTCAGTGAACTTATCTCATCGATAGGCTTTGTGCCCTACATCACAGGAACCCTGTCCTTCGGAGGCAGGCTCATGAATGTAAAGGGAAGGCTTGCTGGTAAAACCAGGTCGAAGGAGGAAGCCGACAGCATAATCAAGGAAGAATCAGAGAAAGAAATTATAAAAAAATGAAGGAGCCAATTTCTGGCTCCTTCTGCATTTCCAAAATCTCTAGTTCTTAACCTAGATCGGCTCCGTTAGATTCAATTACCTTCTTGAACCAGTGAAAGCTGTCCTTCCTGTATCTGCCTAAAGTTCCCTTGCCTTCATTATCCTTGTCTACATAGATGAATCCGTAGCGCTTGTGCATCTCGCCTGTGGAGGCGCTTACAAGGTCTATGCAGCCCCAGGGGGTGTAGCCTATGAGTTCGACTCCATCCTGCAGTGCCTCTCCCATCTGCTCTATGTGCTTTTTGAGGTAGTCGATCCTGTAGCTGTCATGCACCTTCTTGTCCTCGGTGATGACATCAACAGCTCCAAGACCATTCTCAACGATCATGAGAGGTATCCTGTACCTATTGTATATGTTGTTAAGAGTCCACCTGAGACCCTTGGGGTCAATTGCCCAACCCCAGTCGCTTACCTCAAGGTATGGGTTCTTTATACCACCCATGATGTTACCGGAGGTCTGCGTCAGGTCTGGCTGAACACTGACGTTGTTCGACATATAGTAGCTGAAGGTGTAGTAATCTACAGTCCCTTCCTTCAGGACATTCTCATCTCCAGGTTCCATCTTTACCTCGATGCCGTTATCCCTGTAGAACCTCTTTGCAAATCCCGGGTACTCACCTCTCACCTGAACATCGGAGCAAAGGAAGTTTGCCAGATTGTCTCTCTGCTGTGCCAGTATGATATCATCAGGATTGCAGGTATGAGGATACAGTGTCAGGTATGCAATCATGCATCCGATCCTGAACTCAGGGTTGATCTCATGGCCAAGCTTTACAGCCTTGGCGCTTGCCACGAACTGATGATGAAGCCCCTGGAACCTGACCTGCGGAATATCAGCTGCATTATTTCCGAAGGTTCCGCTCTTGTCCAGGAGTATGCCACCGCCAAGGAAAGCTCCCATTGGCATTGTCAGAATGTTTATCTCATTGAAGGTCAGCCATAGCTTAACCTTGTCCTTGTATCTTCTGAATATGGTATCGCAGTATCTGACATAGTGGTCGATGCATTCCCTTCCTGCCCAGCCGTTGTATTTCTCAGTAAGGCCAAGCGGCATCTCGTAGTGGGATATGGTAACAAGAGGCTCAATATTATGTTTCTTAAGCTCATCGAATACATCATCGTAGAACTTCAGTCCCTCTTCATTCGGTTCAGTGTCGTATCCGTTCGGGTATATCCTTGACCATGCGATTGAAAGCCTGAATACCTTGAATCCCATTTCTGCGAAAAGTGCTATATCTCCCTTGTACCTGTGGTAGAAGTCTATGGCTTCGTGGCTGGGATAGTGCGTCCCCTCCTCCAGCTTCATGGTTATCCTTCTCGGTATCGTGTGAGTTCCGCCTGTCATGACATCAGCTGTCGAAAGTCCTTTTCCGCCCTCATTGTAGCCACCCTCGTACTGGTTTGCAGCAACTGCTCCACCCCACAGGAATCCTTCAGGAAACTTGAAATTTGTCATCGATATTCCTCCTTATTCTCATTTGTATTCTAGAGGCCAAGAAATGCGATTATTCCTTCAGCTATCCCAATCGCCATCTTCTGCCTGTACTCGTCTGTCGAAATCAATAGATCCTCATCTGGGTTTGTCATGAACCCTGTCTCAATTATAGTTACAGGCACCTCGGACCAGTTTATTCCGGTATAGCTGTCACTTGCCCTTGCTCCTCTGTCCTTTGCTCCAGTCTCTCTGACAATTCCTTCAAGTATCAGATTAGATGCCCTCCTGCTGTCACTGCTTAGCTGTCCCGCCCATTGGTTATTGGTACTCGGATAGTATGCGGATATTCCACTGACACTGGTATCATTTGCACCATTGGCATGTATCCTCACGAACAGGTCAGAAGAATTCTCATTGGCGATCTTGGCCCTGTCTATATTGCTCAGGTCAACCTCTGCGACAGTTCTTGTCATAACCACTTCTATACCCTTTTCAATCAGCAATTCCCTGACCCTCAGGGATAAATCCAGTACAAGCTCATGCTCGGGAATTTTGGTCTCTATCCCCATGGTACCCGATGATACTCTCGGCTTCATCACAGTTGAATCTGGTCCTATTGGTTCAAGCCTGCTGCTCCCGTTAAGCTGATGCCCTGGATCCAGAGTTACCACGTAGACCTCCTTGGGCAGGATTGTCTCAGTTGGAGCTTCTACAGCTGGTTCTGTAGGCAGTGGTATAGCAATGGTTGGCAGAGGATCGGTTTCGGTTGGCTTCGTCATTGTCGGCTGCGGTGAATTCAATCTTCCTACATATGCAATAACTGATTCAGCGCCTGGATCTGACATGAGGTAGTCTTCAAGAAGTTCTTTGGCTTCTGCATCATTCCCTGAGGTCCTAAGGCCTTCAGCCTTTTCAAGCACTGCTTTCCGTATCTTTACGGTCATTTCCGGTACAAGAGTGAGCCTTTTTGTATCCAGACTGCTTACTTCCATCAGTGATTCAAATGATTCACGGAATTTGCCTGAGTCAAGAAGCTCTGAAGCTTTTGTATAGCTATGAAGCGATTCCTTCAGAGTATTGATTTCCTTCATCATTGCACGTGCTTCTTTTTCATTCTGGTCTTGTGCTATTTTTTTAAGAATCTCCTCAGCCTCATCAAAGCGATCAGAGGCAATATAGTCTCTTGCATCCTCATACAATTTCGAATAGCTTTGCTTTGAAGGTTCCGGATTTGCCATTACATATTCCTTTTGTGCACAGCCTGATAATGCTAAGGATACGATTACAATTATCGCAAAAAAACATTTCCTTAAGTCCAAAAGTCACCTCCAAATTTCACTCTACCTTTATTATATACACCAGGCAGAAACATAGCTTGTCAAAAAGTGAAAATGATTGTTAATTCCACACCGTTAAAAATTCACATTTACCCAAGGATATGCTTTGTCGAAACAGGTGGATTTTTGCTTTACATTCTGTTATTTTTAAAGGGTTATGAATTTACGGCATAAATGCCTTAGCAAGGATGTAATATGAAAATAATAACCAGAAAAATCAAACTTTCACATATGACATGCACAAGCTGTGAAACGGCTGTAGAGAGGGCTCTCATGGATATTCCGGGTGTCCTCAATGCAAAGTCAAGCCATGCGGAAAATTTATGCGACATTACCTTCGATGAAGACATGTGCAGCATGGATGAAATAAGGGATGTACTATCCGATACAGGATATATGCCTTCCGGAAACGGTTCTGTCAAAGGCTATGTAGTAATGGTCATGGCAGGTATCCTGATATTTGCTGCCAGCATGTATGGAGCATTCGATCCGCTTCAGATAAACAGCTCGGCATCATATGCAATGCTATTTACTGCAGGCATACTTTCCTCCTTCCATTGCATAGGCATGTGCGGGGGAATTGCGCTTTCACAGAGTGGAAGAGGAAGCTTCCCAAGGCTTGGCATCCATGGCTCATCAATGCTCTACAACCTGGGACGAGTGGTTTCCTACACTGCACTTGGTGCTCTTGCAGGCCTAATTGGATCAGCACTGTCACTAACCCCCGGAATGAAGGGTGCGCTGCAGCTTGGCGCTGCTTTTGCAATGGTCCTCATGGGACTGAAGATATCAGGATTAAGGCTTCCTTCGTGGCTTTCCTTCAACCTGCCGACAATCGGAAAATTGAATGGAGCCGGCTCACCTTTCATTGTAGGACTCCTTAACGGACTCATGCCATGCGGCGCGCTGCAGACAATGCAGATTTTCGCTCTGGGCACCGGAAGTCCGGCACTTGGTGCACTTTCAATGCTTGCCTTCTCCCTTGGCACGGTTCCCCTCATGCTTGGCTTCGGCATCATATCAGGAAGCCTTACCAGAAAATCCAGCCGACATCTTGCTCAGGCTTCAGGGATCCTTGTTCTGCTCTTCGGCCTTTCACTTGGCGGAAGAGGTCTGGTTTCCATGGGAATAGACATGTCTCCCGGCTCAATCATTGCGGGGTTCTTTCAATCAGAAAAGGATGATACTTCAGCCAAGGCCATTGTGCAAGGCGGGAAGCAGACCGTTGAGATCAGAGTAACTGCCACTGGCTTCGAGCCGCAGATTGTCTATGCAATGGAGGGTATCCCTCTTGAAATCAACTTCAGGGCTGTAGAAATGACACAGTGCAATTCTGCACTTTCAATACCTGCGTACAAGAAGGAATTCCGACTCTCTGAGGGCGACAATATCATCTCGATTACACCCGGTGAAGATGACATACTTTTCTCCTGCTGGATGTCTATGATGAAGGGAAAGATCATGGTAGTGGACGACCTGAAGTCCATTGATCTGTCAGAGGAGAAGGCCATAAGAAAAGGTTTTGCCACTGCTTCACGCCCCGAATCCCATGTAGGCTTCGCAACCGACAAAGGCTCATATCAGGAGCTTAAGGTCATTGCTGAAGGAGATGAGATCGTGCCGCTTATCCTTGTTGCAGAACCAAAGAAGGAGCTTAAGCTTGAAATAGGACTAAGTGACTTCATATACAAGGACAAGGAAATTGAAGTAGTATTTGCACAAACAAATTCAGAAGCCTCTCACCTGAAGACTATTGGAAGTTTGGCTTCCGGTTCTATTGTCCTTGAGAAGACCGGGACTTATGTAATCCTTGCAGACCATGAGCTTGTCGGGCTAATATACGTACCTGTTGATATGGCATCAGAGAGCGCTGAATCAGTATGGCAGAGATATATGGGAAAATAACTGCCACGTTCTTGCCACATTTATCCCCTCCTTTCATCATGTTCAGTTCATAATTGTATACTATCATATAGTAAACAAGGTAAAGGAGTTGAAAACATGTTCCCAAGAATATTCAACAATTACAGATACGATGGAAGAGGCGGAATGATGGACTGGTATTACGTCAGGATGAATCCATGGCAGATAGGCATCATGGTCGTAGTAGGAATTCTGTTGCTCGCACTCATTGTATATCTGATAGTAAGAATAGCAAGGCGCGGACATCCAGGACATCCTGGACCAACCAATATCAGCAGCTATTCCCCGGAGGCGTTAAAGATCCTTGATGAGAAGTTTGCCAGAGGCGAGCTTACTGAAGAGGAATACCAGCGGAAGAAAAAGCTCATCACAGGATGAACGACGACATAGAAAGGAAGTGACTTGAAGATGATGTTTTTCCCAATACTGCTAGTAATTCTTCTGTTCATGTACTTCTCCGACAGCCATGGCGGAAGAAGAAGATACGATGACTACAGAGAAGACAGAGGCAGGGCATCGGAAATTCTTGACAGGAGATTCGCTGAAGGCGACATAACCGAAGAGGAATATCTGAGAAGACGGTCCATGCTCAGAGAAAGATAAGATAAATGTGAGGAAGCGAAAGCTTCCTCATTTTTTGTTATGTGCACTATGTAGTATACTGAAGCTAGTTACAGTATCACAAAAAGGATACTTAAGGAGAGGATATCGTGACCTTTTCAGAGATGCAGAAAGCATATGATTCGAGGAAATTCAGGGAAAGCAACACCTATGAGGGAGATGACCTGGGAGTCAGGATCATTTCAGGAAAGACCTACTTCAGGCTGTGGTCACCCTTTGCTGATTCAGTGCAGCTAAAGCTCTACAAGTCCCAGAAGGGAGGATCGCCCTTCCGCACGGTGGAAATGGCAAGGAGCACTCACGGGACCTGGCTTTCAGTCATTACCGGAGACCTTAGCGGTACCTGCTATACCTTCGATGTTAATTTCAGCGGGCATTCGCACGAGACAGCAGACCCCTATGCAAGGGCAGCCGGTATAAACGGGAACCGCTCAATGGTCATAAGGCTTGAGGATACCGACCCTCCTGGCTTCCGGGAGCACAAGAAGCCTGAAGCGACTGATCCGGTCAACTCAATAATATACGAGGTCCATGTGAGGGACCTGTCAGTCAGTCCATCATCAGGCATCAGGAACAAAGGTCTTTTCCTTGGCTTTACCGAGTCAGGAACAAGGAATCCCCATGGATTCGCCACAGGTATAGACCATATCAGGGAGCTTGGAGCCACACATGTGCAGCTTCTTCCAATCTTCGACTTCTTTACTGTCGATGAGGAGAAAGGCGGCTACAACTGGGGATACGACCCCTACAACTATAATGTGCCTGAAGGCTCTTACTCTACGGACCCCTTCGATGGAATGTCGAGGATACGGGAGCTGAAGGAAGCAATAATGGCAATGCATAAGAAGGGACTCAAGGTAATCATGGATGTGGTTTACAACCATACGGGCATTACCGAAGGTTCATGGCTTAACCTGTCAGTCCCATACTACTATCACAGGACAAAGGGGCTTGAATTTAGCGACGCCTCGGCGTGCGGCAACGAAACCGCTTCCGAAAGGCCTATGGCAAGGAAATACATTATAGATTCAGTCCTCTACTGGCTTGATGAGTACAAGCTGGATGGCTTCAGGTTTGACCTCATGGGAATCCACGACATAGAGACCATGTCACTTATCGAGGAGAAGGTCCACGAGAAAGATCCATCAGCACTGATATACGGCGAAGGCTGGACCGCAAAAGACAGCCCTCTTCCTGAAGATCATCGCATGGTCAAGAAGAATATCATAAGGACAAAGAGGATCGGAGCATTCAATGACGACCTCAGAGACGCCATCAGGGGACATGTCTTCAAGGCTAAGAGCAAAGGATTCGTCGCAGGAGCAACAGGCAGCGAAGAAGCGCTGAAGTTTGGAATAGCTGGTGCGGTAAGCCACCCTCAGGTAGATATGGGTGACCTGCTCTACTCTTCAGCCCCCTGGGCAGGAAGTCCGGAGCAGTCAATAAACTACTGCGCAGCCCATGACAATCACACACTTTATGACAAGCTAAGGATCTCTGGCGGCAGCAATGAAGAGCACTTAAGGGACATGAGCCGGCTGTCAGACGCGATAGTCCTCACATCCCAGGGAATACCATTCCTTCATGCCGGCTCTGAGTTTCTCAGAACGAAGAACGGTGACGAGAACTCCTACAAATCAGGCGACGTCGTCAATATGCTGGACTGGAACCTGAAGACCAAAAACATTGACATTTTCCACTACTACAAAGGCCTTGCAGAGCTCAGGAAATCAAGGAAGGCGCTGAGGCTTGGAACTGCTGAAGATATAAGGAAGAACCTTGTATTCTATGGAAAAGGTAAGGGATCCTCCCTCAGGATAAGGGAAAACAATGTGGTTGCCTATATAGTGTCATCCGAAGCACCTGAAAAAAAAGGAAGCCTTCTCGTAGCCTTCAACGGAAGCAGGCATGATGTAATACTTGGGATACCTGATGGCAGTTGGAGCATCCTGGTCGATAAAGAGAAGGCTGGAACCCTGCCTATAGGAATTGCTGAAGGCGGGTCCTGCGTCCTGAAGGGCACATCAGCACTCGTCCTTGAAGCAAATGGAGACTTTGAGCTTAAGGCAGACTACAGGGACTTCCACGACTCCAGGAACAGAAAAATCATTCTGGCAGCTGCTCTCCTATCAGCCGGGCTTATAGCGCTCCACGGAAGGTTCAGGAAGAAGAGATAGCAGACATAAAAACGGAAGGCGTTTGAGCTTTGGCTCATGCGCCTTCCGTTTGTAATAAGTTCAATGGAATATTAGGTTTCCGGCAATAACCAGGAGAACAAGCACTCCGAAAAGAACTGAGACCAGAACCGTGACAGAACGGTCTTCATCCCTGACTACTGCTGCCAGGCCAAGGAACAGGGCGACTATGGCGATGACCATGATCGGTGCTCCAAGATATGTGCCATCAGTAAGCAGAGCATCCATTCGCTCGAATATAAGGTACGTCAATGCTATGAAGGCCGCTGAAATGACCGTCAAAAGCGTTGCTATCCTTCCAAGTCCTGATTCAGGCAGGAATCTCATGATCATCACTCCTCAAAGCTTCCAGAAATATAGAAGCCTGTATATTTTTTTCCTTAGTTCAATCTTCTTCACATAGCTGCTGGTTTCTGCATACGGTATCTGCAGAAGATTCTCACCGTCCCCGGTGTCGGGTGAGGCTATCCATTCCCTGACCCTTCCGGGTCCTGCATTGTAGGCTGCAAGTGCAGTCCTTTCGGCACTGAATAGACCGCCAAGGTACGAAAGGTACCAGGTACCCATCCTGATGCTTGTTTCCGGGTCATATAGCTTCTCCTGGGTGTAGTCTTCCATTCCAAGTTTTTGTGAAATGAATTTGCCGGTGGATTCATTTATCTGCATAAGACCCCTTGCATCAGCAGCAGACACAGCTTCAGGATCAAAGCCTGACTCCGCATGTATTACAGATAGTATCAGCACTTTGTCCACTCCTGTTTCAAGGGAGTATTTCTCAATATAGTCAAAGTACCTTATCGGGAATACTACAGTTCCCGCATACCAGGCAAAAGCTACTATCAAAATGATTGCAAGTGAGAAGGCAGCTCCTCTTCTCTTCTTACGAATTCTCTTCTTCAAAATATATACCCATCTTCATGAAGACCATATCGATCTCCTCCTTGGTTCGTTCGAGGTCACCGCTGTTGTCTACTACATAATCAGCGAGCTCAAGCTTCTTCTGTACAGGCATCTGGCTGCTGATCATCCGCTTTGCCTCTTCCTCAGTAATTCCATTTCTCTTCATAAGGCGCTGAAGCTGCACTAAAGGATCTGCATAAACCAGTATGCTGGCGTCCATATCCTTTTCGAACCCCTCCTCAAAGAGAAGCGGAGCGTCAAGTATGGCAGCTTCACAGCCTTCCGATTCAAGCCTGTCAAGCCTCTTTTCGATTTCAAGCCTGATGAAAGGCATTATGACATCAGTGTAAGCCTTCCTGTCCTTGTCGCTTGAGAAGATTATCCTCCCAAGCTCCTTCCTGTCAAGCACTCCATCCTTGAAAACCAGATTCCCATACTTGCCTTTCAGGTAATCAATTATCTTGGGATATAGTTCCAGGACCTCTCTCGATATGATGTCAGCATCTACAACGGGTATGCCCTTCCCGGAGATGAACTTCACTATGGTGCTTTTGCCTGAGGCTATGCCCCCTGTTATCCCTATCCTGAGCATGCTATGCATCGTACCAGGTCGAGCCATAGGAGCCTTCAGCCTTGAGCTCTACCTTGAGGTCAAGCGCATGCTCCATTTCACTCGTAACAAGCTTTTGTACTTCATCGAGCTCCTCAGCGGGCACATTGAGTATGAGCTCATCGTGGACCTGAAGGATCAGCTTTGACTTCAGCTTCCTTTCCTTCAGTGCATCGTAGACCTTGACCATGGCTACCTTTATGATGTCCGCGGCGCTTCCCTGAATCGGGCTGTTCATGGCGAGACGGACTCCTGCAGCCTGCACTATCTTGTTCCTGTCATTGACCTCCGGAATGTACCTTTTCCTGTTCATGATCGTGGTCACATATCTGTTCTGCTTTGCTACCTCAACTATGTCCTCCAGGTACTTCTTTACATTAGGGTACCTTTCAAAATAGATCCGTATGTATTCTCCTGCCTCTTTCCTTGTTATTCCAAGATCCCCTGAAAGGCTGAAGTCAGAGATTCCGTATACTATACCAAAGTTTACGGCCTTTGCATTGCTCCTCTGAATCGGAGTTACCTCATCAAGAGGAACGTTAAAAACCTCCGAAGCGGTCTTCCGGTGGATGTCTATATCATTGTTGAACGCCTCTATCATGTTCTCGTCGCCTGCTATATGTGCGAGAACCCTCAGTTCTATCTGCGAATAGTCAGCTGAAACCAGAAGGTCGCCTTCCTTCTCAGGGATGAATACCTTCCTTATCTCCCTTCCCATCTCTGTCCTTATCGGGATGTTCTGAAGGTTAGGCTCAGTGCTTGAGAGCCTTCCTGTCGTTGCCAGAGTCTGGTTGAAGTTAGAGTGGATCTTTCCGTCTGAATCTATCGCTGCCTTAAGTCCTTCAATGTAGGTCGAATAGATCTTGGTAAGCTGCCTGTAAAGCATGATCTTGCTTATTATCGGATGCTTGTCCTTTAACGATTCAAGGACCTCGGCGTTTGTCGAGTATCCGGTCTTTGTCTTTTTTGTTGCAGGCAGGTCAAGCTTCTCGAAAAGAATGACTCCAAGCTGCTTTGGCGAGGCTATGTTGAACGTTTCCCCAGCAAGCTCAAATATCTCCTTCTCCATGCCGGCAATGTCCTTCCTGAACCGTTCACCTAAATTGTCGAGCATTTTCGCGTCAACCCTGAAGCCTTCGATCTCCATGTCAGATAGTATGTAGGTCAGCGGCATCTCAACATCGAAGAGAAGTTCCTTAAGTCCTGACTCCTCTATCTTCGACCCAAGCTTCTCATATAGTGACAGAAGTCCCCTGGTCTCATTGATCCGGCCCTCTGTCCCTTCAGCTGTGGTAAATTCCTCCATGTTCTTAAGTGCAAGGTCCTTCAGAGACAGCTTTCCATCTGCCGGATCAAGCAGGTAAGCTGCAAGGTTTGCGTCAAACACCACTCCCTGCATTTCGATACCATGCTTCCTTAAAGTCGTATAAGCATCCTTGACATTGAAGCAAACTTTCTTAATATTTTCATTTTCAAGGAAGGCCTTCAGGATTTCCACTGACTTCTCATCAGGCATCAGGAAAGAAAGGCTGATTGCGAAATCCCCCTTTTCCGATGCAGCATAAATTGCTGTGATGTCCCTCTCAGTCAGCATTACGGACTGCCTGATGTCAAAGGATAGGGCAACAAGGTCACCCTTCCCGAATTTCCCTTCAAGTGCCTTAAGTTCCGAAGGGCTGTCAATGCTCAGGAATTCAGCAGGTGCAGCCACCTTCTCCTCCTTTACAGGCTCACCCTTGAACTTCTCAAGAAGGCTCTTGAACTGGAGCTCAGAGAACATCCTTCTTATATTGTCGATATCAAAGGACTCCTGGCTTCTAAACCTCATAAGGTCTATATCTACAGGCGCGTTCCTGACTATGGTAGCCAGCCTCTTTGAGAATATGGCATCCTCCCTGTATTCCATAAGGTTTTCCTTTACCTTCTTCTGCGTCAGCGAATCAAGGTTAAGGAGGAGGTTCTCAATGGAACCGTACTCCGTTATCAGCTTGAATGCAGTCTTCTCACCAATTCCCTTGACACCCTTTATGTTGTCGGAGGCATCGCCCATAAGGCCTTTCACGTCTATGAACTGGGTCGGGGTGATTCCGAAAACCTCCACAAACCTGTCATAGTCGTATATTTCAGTCTGCGATACACCCTTTTTGGTTATTACGACCTTGGTCAGCTTTGATGCAAGCTGAAGGGTATCCCTGTCTCCGGAGAGCACGAATACCTCGTCCCCGTCCTCTTCTGCCTGAAGCGAAAGTGTCCCGATGACATCATCTGCCTCAAAGCCATCTATCTCCAGGATATCCACAGCAAAATATGAAAGTAGCTCCTTGATTACCGGGAACTGCTGAGCAAGTTCATCAGGCATACCCTTCCTGCCAGCCTTGTAGTCTTCATACTCATCATGCCTGAAGGTCTTGCCTGGTCTGTCGAAGGCAGCCACGATGTAGTCCGGGGCTATGTCTTCCTTTATCCTGAGAAGCATGTTCATGAATCCATAAACGGCTCCTGTGTGAAGTCCTGTTGATGTGGTAAAGTCCGGATTGGCATAGAATGCCCTGTTCATTATGCTGTTCGAGTCAATTACAAGTAATCTGGCCATAAATTCGCTCCAATCTGTTCTTTGTATTGTCACCTATGATTATACCTTATTCCGGCTTCCACGTGTCTTTTTGGGAACCATATTCAGCCATTGTTCATCCAATAGCCACATTTCAGTTTTCACTTTTTTGCACTTTTTGAAACTAATCCTTGAATTTTCCCACTTCCTTTGTTAGAATCATTAAGTAAGCTTCAGAAAGCATCATGCCGGTGTGATGGAATTGGCAGACGTGCGGGACTCAAAATCCCGTGGTAGCGATACCGTGTCGGTTCGAGCCCGACCACCGGCACCAATTAGAACCTTTGATGCAAGCTGAGCTAAGCACCATGCTGACGTGGTGAAATTGGCAGACACGCAGGTCTCAGAAGCCTGTAGGAGTAATTTCCTGTACCGGTTCAAGTCCGGTCGCCAGCACCAAAAAATAAGCCTGACTTTTTCGATATGAGAAAGTCAGGCTTATTTCATTTAGTATTCATCATCTGCCATCTTTTCTGCACATGACATCCTTGTTTATATGCAGAAAAGCATTATATGAGAATAAATACTTGCACTACCCGGTTGATAATGTTTTTTAAAGTTAATCCTGCCACGTTACTTCGCATTGACATCCGGGTGATGAATACCGAACACATTTCCTTCGGTATCCAGATAATACCCCTGCCATGCCATTCCTGAAAGTGCGTACTTGGGCATCGCGACAATACCACCGTTCTCGAGGATCTTCTTCTCCACGGTGTCGTAATCATCCACTTCCATTGTGCATACGAAGGCATTCGCTCCCTGCCCCAATGATGGGCTGCTGCCCTGCCTTCCCATAAGGCCGCCGTTTATTCCTGGAGTCCCTTCTTCTCCTGTAATGACTCCAAAGTAAGGAGTCCCTGTAAATTCACCGTAGTCCTCATATTTCCATCCGAAGACTTCAGCATAGAATTTCTTAGCCCTTTCAATGTCATCTGCCTGTATCTCAAAATGTACCGGTCTTCCCATGGTTTCCTCCTTTTGCGGCATTAACGGCCGCTATATTCAATATGATCAATCACCTGTGCTGGTCGAATAGAATCTGGTTGCCGTCAGGATCCAAAAGCATGAAGCTGCCAGGTCCTTCCGTATCAGTTGCAACCTCGCTCAGAAGACTTATACCTCCAGCCTTAAGCTCCTCCTGTATGTCCCTTAAGTCCCTGAATGGATTCACTTCCTTTGCATCCTGGTCCCATCCCGGATTGAAGGTCATTATGTTCCTGTCGAACATTCCCTGGAAGAGGCCTATTACAGCATCACCATTCTTCATGATGAGCCAGTTCTGTTCCGCTTCACCCATTAGCGCACTGAAGCCAAGCTTTTCATAGAACACCTTTGATGCCCTGATGTCCTTGACAGCAAGGCTGATTGAAAAAGCGCCTGATCCCATTTTCATCCCTCCGTTCTTTATCTGCACTTAAATTCTATAGTAACCATCAGTTAATTTAATCACCAGAAGGAAACTAAAGCATGAACAATCGGAAAATCTTTTGGAATAACCGCATGATCGCATTTAAAAAACGCTTCGGAATTTCCGAAGCGTTTTTTATAATCTGTTTATTTTGTCCTACTTCTTCACAAGCTTCTCAATGAGGATTATCCCCTTGTCATCAGACGTGAAAGTTACCTTCCCTTTCCTGACGACAGCTGCTTCCATGGAATAGGCGTCACGGACGGTGTCACCATCTGCGAATACCGAGGATACGTCGATGGTTGTCTTTCCTTCAGCTCCAATCACGACTATCACTCTGTTGTCCAGTCCGTCCTTTGCATAGGTCCTTGAGAATGTATAAGGCTCCTCCTTCAGCATTTTGTGGTCACCTGCTCCTACAGAAATGTTCCTGTGCCTGAAGGCTGCTATTTTCCTGTAATGCTGAAGGACTTCCTGGTCTATGGCATCCCAGTTCATACCGGACCTTGTGCCCTGAGTATAGTCGGATCCGCCATCACCCATAGGTCTCGCGGTTTCATCTCCATAGAATATCATGACGGCTCCCGGCAGCAGCATGAGGTATGTGCTTCCCTCGATAAGTTTCCTTCTGTCATAAAGGAAAGTATCATGCTGTGAGATGTATGAGAGGACGTTGAAGGATGTGTCCTCATTCAGTGCATCCGCATAGTTTGTGAACACGCTGTCCATGGTGTCCATGTCGTATGCAGGCCCGTTCTTCTTTTCACCCTGGAAGGTGAAGTTGATTACAGAATCAAAGCCTCCATCGAAGTACCTGTCCCTTACCACTCCGTGTCCCCAAACCTCGCCATTCATCCAGAAGCTGTCATCCCACTTCGCTCCAGGCTTACCGCTATTCTTTGCTCTCCAGGCTTCAAGGGCTTCATCAGCCTTTTTGGAAAGCTCAGTCCACCTTCCCAGCTCTACGTGCTTTGCAGTATCGATCCTGAATCCGTCTATCCCGAATTCCCTGATCCATGCTGTAAGCCATTCTGTGATATAGCCTGCAGGTGACAGGCCAATGTCAGCTCTAAGCCCCTTCGCTTCAGGGACTATCCATTCATCATAGCCTTCAGCTTCCTTCGCCCATTTGGTCAGAAGGACCGGAGGGAGGCCTGCATCATCCTTTACTTCCGTCCTGATATCCGGAAGCCCTGCAAGTGTCATCGTTATATCGTCAGAGCCTCCATTTTCATAACCTTCCTTGTCAGACCTAACCCATGAGCTTCCCCACCAGCGGTCCCAGGCGCCGTCACCGAAGCCGAACTCCTCCATGTCTGTCTCAGTTGAGTAACCTACGTGGTTCATTACCACATCCATAACTATCCTAATCCCCTGTGAGTGAGCAGTATCTACGAATGTCCTGAACTCCGCAACTGTGCCCATGTTCTTGTCCATCATGGTCCAGTCAAGGGCATAGTAGCCATGGAATGGATAATGCTGGAATTCATCGTTAGTCCCTTTGACAAACCCGTGAATCTGCTCATAGGGCGCTGTTATCCATATGGCATCCACCCCAAGGTCCCTGAAGTAGCCTTCCTCAAGCTTTTTTGTAAGCCCCTTGACGTCTCCGCCATGGAAGGTTGCTATTGTCTTGCCCTTTTCATCTACACTCTGCCTTCCGTAGGAGCTGTCATTTGACTCATCTCCGTTTAGAAATCTGTCGGTTATTGCAAAATATACGGTAGCATCATCCCAGGTAAATGAATCTTCAGATGTTGTCACCATGCCTTCAGTATCTATCCTGGTGCTGCCTGTACATGATGAAAGCAGGAGTACTGTCATCATTGCAGAGGTTAAGGCCATTCCAAGTCTTCTCATGTTCAATCCTCCATTACCTTAAGTGCCAGGAAACTCATCGGCTCAATTACAACGCTGCCCTTAAGCTCCATAGTGTCTCCCGTAAATAGGTTTATCACCTTTGAAGGGATTCCCTTCCTCAGTCTCTTTTTCAAATCCGAATTGTTGAATACAGCAAGTATCCTGTCATTTCCATATATCCTTGAGAAGGCAACAATCCCCCCTTTTCCAAACTCTATCCTCAGGTCACCCCTGATTAGAGCTGGATTTTCCTTCCTTATCCTTATGAGACTTCTGAAGAATCCTAATAACTCCCTGTCCTGCTTTTCCTCGTCCCAGACCATGCAGCCGCGGCAAAGCGGGTCCTTGCCTCCCGCCATGCCGATCTCATCTCCGTAGTATATGTACGGTACTCCTATGTAGAGGAACTGGAAGGCGGCAGCAAGCCTCAGCCTGTTCTTATCCTCTGAAGCTTCAGTTAGGAACCTCTTCGTGTCGTGGCTTCCTAGAAGATTCCACATCTGCCTGTTTATCTGGTCCATATACATTGCCCTTGATGAAGCGAGGATTCCCGAGAACATCTCGGCGTCTATTGACCTCTTGGCAAAGAAGTCAACACAGGCTCCCTTGAACGGATAGTTCATTATGGAATCAAGCTCGTCTCCCTTCAGGAATGAAGATGCTTCATGCATGATCTCCCCGATTATTACAGCATCCGGATTCGCTGACTTCACAGCTTTCCTGAAGTCCTTCCAGAAGCTGTGGTCAACCTCGTCACATACATCCAGCCTCCAGCCATCTATGCCCATCTCCCTGACCCAGAACTTCCCGACTTCAATCAGATATTCCCTGACTTCTGGATTCGAGATGTTGAACTTGGGCATGGAGGGTATGCTGTCAGCGAAAGTATAGTAGTTTGTCTTTCCTGTTGTGACAGGAAAACCATCCAGATGATACCAGTTGGCGTACTTTGAATCCCTTTGGTTCTCCAGGATATCGCGGAATGCAAAGAAGTCGCTCCCCGAATGGTTGAAGACGGCATCGAATACTACCCTTATCCCAAGATTGTGGCACTTTTCAACAAGCTCCCTGACATCGTCCATGCTTCCGAAGCTCTTGTCCACAGAATAGTAATCCATTGTGTTGTACTTGTGGTTTGAGGAGGACGAAAATATCGGAGTAAGGTAAAGAAGGTCTGCTCCAAGCTCCCTGATATGGTCAAGACGTTCTGTGATACCCTTCAGGTCTCCGCCGAACATGTTTTTTGCAGTAGGCTTCATGCCCCACTTAAGCGTACCTTCAGGGTCATTTTCACTGTTCCCGTTCTCAAACCTGTCCGGGAAAACCTGGTATACCACAGACTCCTGAAGCCAATCGCTTTCCCTGTAGACATCAGACTCTCCGATATAGGCATACTGGAAAGCAGCAGCCTCCATATTCTCCTCATCAGACTTAAGCCCTCTCTCATCGAGCCAGAGCTTAACTCCCCTGTGGTCCCTTATCTCAAAATAATACCTGTATCTGTTCCTTGGAAGGCTTACTTTACACTCAAACCATTCGAACAGGCTGTTTGACGCAAAGTGCTCCATGGGCTGTTCCCTGAATTTTCCCGTCCAGTCATATCTGTCCTTGTATTTTACGATGACCTCAGCCTTGTCGCCACTTGCGGCTCGGAGTCTCAGGGTCAGCGAATCCTTTCCTGAAGGGTAGGCATAGGGTGTATCTGGAATATGTAGAATCGCGTGTCTATTCAAAATTTCCTCCCTGATATCTCAAAGGGGCAGCGATGACGCTGCCCCTTCAATGCTATTCGTTCCTTTTAAGGAGCTTTTCCTTCGGTTGATTGTCTCTTGTATATGGTGTAGGGGATAATGATCTTCTTGCCCCTGACTCCCTTGATAGCCTCAACCAGGACCTTCACCGAACCTTCTCCTAACGCAGTTGCGTTTATGTCAACCGAGGTCAGCGGAGTATCCGAGTACCTTGACAGCACACTGTTGTTGAAGCTCGCAACAGCCATGTCCTCCGGTATTGAAATGTTCATGAGTCTGAATACCTTCACTGCTCCAAATGCGATAAGGTCGTCGGTTACGATCAGCGCATCTGGCCTTGGCACCATCTTTGCGATCTCAGTTCCATACCTGTAGCCGGTCTCCTCATCGAACTTTCCCGTGAACAGCAGCCGCTCTTCAAAAGGCAGGTTGCTCTCTGTAAGTGCCTTCCTGTAGCCCTCGATCCTTTTCTGGGTTACAGTAAGTTTCTCATCTCCGCCGATCATGGCGATCCTTTTCCTTCCAATCATGGAAAGATATCTCGTAACCTCATATGCAGCCATGTAGTTGTCGTTGTCAACGTGGTTTATCTTGTCATCGAACCTGAAGGTGGAACCAATGAGAGCGAACGGGAAATCCACGCTCCTCAGGTAATCAACGCACTCGTCATTGACCTTGCTTGACATGAGTATGATGCCGTCAACCTTAGAGCCTCTGATGAAGTTCTTTATGATGTTCAGCTCACCGCTCTTTTCGGTATTGGTCGAAAGCAGCAGGTCATAACCCTCCATTGAAGCACCCTTTACGATGCCCCGGAGCGCTTCAGGGAAGAACGGATTGAGGAACAAATCCTCTTTCCTCGTAGGCATTATTACGCCTATTGTCCCTGTCATGCTTCTTGCAAGGGAACGAGCTATTGCATTGGGATAATATCCCAGCTCCTCCATGCATTTCTGTACCTTGTCCCTTGTTTCCTGGCTTATCTTGGGGTTGTTGGATATGACTCTTGAAACTGTCGATGGAGATACTCCAGCCAATTCTGCCACATCATTTACCGTCACTTTTCCGACGTTCTTCAAGCCCCTTACCCCCTTTAAATTTAATTGCGCACTCTGATATATTAACCCGAATGCTGTGATAATCCAAGCATCAGTTTATCCTGAGGCCTGTTTCAGTATCAAAGAAATGCAGCGCGTCCAGGTCAAATCCGAATGTGTACTTGTTGCCAGGCACATAGTCAAGGTAACCGGGAACTGATATTGTTATGTCCTGCCCGTTTGGAAGCTTTGTGAAAAGTATCTTCTCCTTGCCGAGCATTTCCATGACGTCAAGCTCGCACTCGAACGTATCTCCCAGCGGCTCATTCTCAACTCTCTTGAACCTTTCCGCCCTTATGCCCAGAGAAACCTTCTTTCCTTCATACTCTGAAACCTTCACCTTATCCTCAGGCTTCGGCTCAGCCTTGATGTATGAATCATTGGACACGAACCTTCCGTTCTCTATCTTGCCTTCGAATATGTTCATGGTAGGTGATCCAATGAACCTTGCAACAAAAAGGTTAGCCGGAGTGTTGTAGAACTCTTCAGGCTTTCCATCCTGCTGTATCTTGCCCTCGTTCATGAGGACTATCTTCGTCGCCATTGTCATGGCTTCTGTCTGGTCGTGGGTTACATATATGGATGTGGTACCGAGGGCCTTGTGAAGCCTTACCAGCTCCACCCTCATGTGCTCCCTTAGCTTGGCATCAAGGTTCGAAAGCGGCTCATCCATCAGGAATACCTTCGGCTTCCTTACCATGGCACGGCCCAGGGCAACCCTTTGCCTTTGTCCTCCTGAAATGTCCGATGGCTTCGACTGAAGATAGCTTGTTATCTGAAGCAGCTCAGCAGCCTCCCTGACCCTCTCGTCTATGACGCTCTTCCTTTCCCTTCTCATGTTGAGCGAAAAGGCCATGTTGTCGTAGACAGTCATATGTGGGTAAAGGGCGTAGGACTGGAAGACCATTGCTATGTCCCTGTCCTTGGAAGGAACCTTGTTCATCCTCTTCTCTCCGAACAGGAGGTCACCCTCTGTTATGGAGTTGAGTCCTGCAATCATCCTAAGGAGAGTTGTCTTTCCACAGCCTGACGGACCGAGGATTACGCAGAAATCCTTATCCTCTATCTCAAGGTTTATGTTCCTTAATGTGAATTCCTCTCTGCCCTCATATTTCTTTCCTATGTCTTTTAAAGTAACTTTCATCTAAGATTCCTCCTCATTCATATCTCCTAACCCTTGACCGAGCCCTTTGCAAGACCAGATACGAGCTGCTTCTGCAGCGCCGCGAACAGTATGACTATCGGGATTGCCGTAAGAAGCCCTCCAGCCGCAAATGCCGGCTGATTCAGCGTCTCCCTGTTGTTGATAAGCGTAAACAGCCCTGCTGCCAGAGTATATGACTCGGGGCTTGTAAGGAGAACGCTTGGAAGCAGATAGTCCATGAATGGTCCAATGAACGACCACAGGGCGATTATTGCAAGCATCGGTCTTACGATCGGCATGATTATAAGCCTGTAGACCTGCATGTTGGAGCATCCGTCAATCTTTGCCGCGTCATCCAGCTCTGTGGAGATGGAATCGATATAGCCCTTGAGAATGAATGTGTTTGATGCTATTCCTCCGCCCACGTAAATCATTATCAGCATAAGCTGCCTTGTGAATACAGGGCTTATGGAATTAAGTATGGAGTACATTGTGAAGTATGCTGTTATTCCGGCAAAGGAAGGTATGGTCTGAATGAGCATGATCGCCATCAGAGATGGCTTCCTTCCCTTGAACCTGAACCTTGAATAAGCATAGCCCGTGAAGGATACGATAAGTATTGTAAGCACTGCGGTAGTTATTGCAATGATTATAGTATTCCTTACCCAGGTTAGATACAGTGTCTCCTCAAACAGATATTTGAAGTGTATTGTTGAAAATTCAAACACGCTGTTTGATATGAGATAGTCGTATTGCTTGCCGTTGAATGCGGATATTACCATCTGCGACAGAGGCCAGAGTATGGCGAATGCCCAGAAGATCAGTATCGCATAGCTCAGCACAAGCATAATCATTCCGCCAAGGTTAAGAGGCTGACGGTCTGAAAGGTAAAGTTCCTTTTTCTTCTTTGCCATTATAGCCTCTCCTCCTTGAATGCCTTCGAATTCCTATAGCCGAAGAATGTAAACACCATGAGTCCCAAGGATATGACTATCGTGATAGCCGCTCCTATTGACTGGTACTGGTTATCCATTGTCAGCTTGTAGATGTATGAAATAAGTATGTCAGTGGACCCTGCAAGGTTTCCGTAAACGGAAGGATTGAACGGTCCGCCTCCGTTGAAGAGGTAGATTATGGAAAAATTATTGAAGTTGAATGTATACTGTCCGACCAGAAGCGGAGCTGTCTGGAAAAGGACCAGGGGAACCGTTATCTTCATCGTCTTCTGCCATGCGCTTGCCCCGTCTATCTGGGCAGCCTCATACAGGTCCTCAGGTATCGCCTGAAGCACTCCGGTGGATAGCAGGAATATGTACGAGCTTCCCAGCCATCCCTGCATGAATATCAGGACTGACCTTGTGAGCATCGCATTGTTCTTTACCTCGAACCTCGATCCGAACACGAATTCAATGACGTCTGTCAATATTCCGTTCGGCGAGAACATGATGCTGAAGAACATTATCGTTATGAATGCAGGTACAGCCCATGGAAGAAGATACACTATCCTGAAGAACGCCTTTCCCTTTATCCTTTCATTGTTTGCAATGAGTGCAAGGGCAAATCCAAGGAAAATGGCCAGTGTCGTCGAAAGGAGCGTCCAGAGTACTGTCCATCCGAATATGCTGTAGAATACCTTTCCTGCAAGACCTTTTCCTCCGGCAATCAGCGCATAGTTCTGGATTCCCACCCATGGGAACTTGGACTGGTTCTGAGGATCCATTCCGGTGAAGGAAAGGAGGATCGCAGTCGATATAGGCACAAGCACTATGAATACGATTACCAGCAGGGCTGGAAGCGAAACCATGTAAGGGAAGCCTTCCTCACCGAGCTTGGTCTTTGTCTCGAACCAGTTTCCGGGCCTTATGCCCTTAATCATTCCCTTCTCCACTCCCATGGCGTCACGGAAGCTGAGGATTATTAGGACAACCGCAAATATCAGAAGAAAGATTGCTATTATTCCTTCAATCATGAATATCAGCGACTTGTCTATCCTTCTGGCACCTTCAGCCAGGGTTATGAGTCCTGCTATACCATTGCCCTGATAGTTTCCGAAGCCAAGTGCGTAGGGTATGGCAATCACATAGGTAAATATGGCGGCAAGGAAAAACAGTGCAGCCTTTACGATCTGACCGTTAAGGAGCTGACCGAGTCCCGGTAATGGAATCGACAGGTACGAGTAAAGAGGTCTTGTCCTCGAAACTTCAATTGGATTGTTCCTTCTTGCATCTGCAATGTCCGCATTGACGACCCGTCTTCTGACCTTCAGGTAATCCTTAAGCTCGAACCGCTTGCTCTTTATGAACTCAGAATTCTTCCTTTCAGGAGAGTCATAGGACTTCACCCTGACATTGTTCCTGTATTCCTTCTTAAGTTCCTGTACGCCGTTCTTCAGAGCCTTGGATGAGATAAGACCGTTAGCCTTCTTATCCTTGAGCCTGTTCTGGGCGATCTCCATAGCCTTCTTCTGCTCAGTCACATAGTCATCTATGTCAAGCTTCGCCTTGTTCTCATCTTCTGTGCTGAATGTTCCCTTCAGCCTTATGGCTTCGGAGAGCTCATTTTCAAGCCTTTCAGATGTCTCTATGATTTCGGGCATTAGCCTCAGGATGACATTGCTTTCATCGAATTTCAGCTTCGCATCATAGGTAAGGAATGTATAGTCCTTGTAGAACTCCTTCTGAAGCTTCGCCCTTTCGAGGTCCACCCTGAATTCCTTCCCCTCCTTGGAGAGTCCTGCCGGAAGGGATGATGTGAATTCCTTAGTCCTGTCCTCAAGACCTTTGAGGAAGACCTTTTCCTTTTCATTGAAATCCTTCAGCTTGATGTTATACGGATGACTTTCCTTCTGGGACGTGAGGTTCGCCAAATCCTTTGACAATCCGGCTTTCTCTTCTGAAGCTGCTTCCCCGATCCTTTTCTGGAGCAGGGCCACGTCCCTGAGGTAAAGGTTCTTTCTCTCGTACGCGTTGCCTATGTAGTCGTATACGAATTCGCTGTATTTAGCCAAGATATTCCCACCTTTACTTATATTTCCCGCTGGAGTATGCGTCTGAAACAGACAGTACGGATAACAGCAGGATTGCATAGCCAGCCATTACCAGATAGAAAAAAACCGATGACGTGTTCCTTCCGATAAATGCGTATGCTCCACCGCCCGCTACAAGCACGGACCAGATGAATACGAAGAGGCTGTTGACCCCTATTTTATTTCGGGCTGCAATCGCATATACCGACAGAGCGGCCGGTATCATGATCTTCAGAAAATATGTCATGAATACTGCAGATATGTATAGGCCGAGATCGGCATCGGAACCAGCCTTTGTTATCCAGGCATCATACAGCCCTCTATCCTTCGCTGCCATGATTGCCTCAAGTGATGAAAAGAATATTATGAATCCTGATGCCAGGATAATGGCATACAGGTTCTTTGTCGGCAGTTTGACGGTGTTTTCCATCGGAAATTCCTTTCTTATATGGGAAAAGAAAGGCCTTGGCCTCTCTTTTCCTATAAAGTTCCTATTTTTAGAAGTTGAGCATCATGGCGTCGAATGCAGCCTTGATTTCCTTGTAAGCCGCTTCAGCGTTAGCAGGCTTTACAGCCGACCATGAAAGAAGTGAGTTCTGCCATGTATCCCATACTGAACCCCACTCTGTGAAGAGAGGTCTTGCAGGTGCATCAGCGTAGGATGCCAGAACGTTCTCTATTACAAGCTTGTCTGTTGCGGAGAGGTCTGAAGCCTTATATGTAGCTGCAGGTACGTTCTCCATTATCTTTCCGGTAGCCTTGAAGAAGTCAACTGCATACTTGGGGTTGATGAGCTCTGCTATGAATGCTTCTGCAAGAGCCATCTGGTCTGCGTTTCCATCGTTCCTGGCATTGATTGCGAGTCCCCATCCGCCTTTCCAATGTGTAAGCGGCTTGCCGTTGAGTGTTACAGTTCCGATTGGAGCTATCTTGAGGTCAGCTCCCTCTGCAGCGAGCTTCGAAAGCTTGCTTGTATCCCATGGACCTTCAATTCTTGCTATGGCCTTTCCGCCAGTTGTGAATTCAGTGTCCATGTGGCCCCATGCTGCATCCTTGTCCCACATTACTGAAGCTCCGCCTTCTGTGTAGGTCTTCCAGTAGTTGTAGATCTCAGTTATGACAGCCTGCTTGTCTGCTCCAAGGTCTTTCCATTCCTTGGTCATATCAGAGAAGAGCTTTCCTGAAGCATCCTTACCAAGGAGCTCGATGTCAACTGAGTTAAGTAGAGCAACTCCATACCATGCATTGAATGCAGGAATCAGTACTTCTCCAACCTTCGCGTCGGAGATCTCGATTGCCTTGGTATCAACACTTGCTGCTGCAGCATTCTTTGTGTTGATGAATGCTATGAGTGTCTCGATGTTCATCGGGAATGCCAGGTAGTCGGCACCTATCTTGAAGTTTCCGCCAAGTCCCTTGTCATAGTCTGCGAATCCGCCAACCTTGTCAGCTATGGCCTTTGCATCGATAGGTGCTAAAGCCTCGTTCTTTGAAAGTCCGTAGATCCTGTCTGCTGGGATTGCGAATACGTCAGCAACATCCTTGTTTGTGACGTCAGTCTTGTCAATCGCATCGAGATGTTCAAAGGATGGCTTCACAATAAGGTTTACTACCGCATCAGGATTGTCTGCCTTGAACCTTGCTATTGCGGCGTCATAGTAGGATTTCCATCCTTCCTCCGCCTGTACTGAAATCGTGCCCTTAAGTCCCTTGTCAGGGGTAGTAGGAGCGGCAGTTGGTGTAGTAGGTGTCTTCTCTCCGCAGGCTGCAACTGAAAGTGCGAGCATTGAAGCAACAACCAGACTTACAATTTTTTTCATTTTCCATCCTCCTAGAATGATTCTGCCTTGAGGCAGTATTTTGATTTTGAAACTAGCGTTATTAGAATACGTTTACCAGGTGTCCCTTATGCAACGCGTGCAATAATCTCGTAAGATTCATGCACGCGTTTGCACAATTTCGATAATGAAAACGCTTTACTTCTAAAGTATACCGCATTGAAACCGTATAATCAAGATTTTTTGCATAAAATGAGCATTTTTACCAAAATAATCAATGCAAGCCCTTGCATTAACAAAATGATAGATAACTACAGATTCTTCTGCAATAAAATCAATTTTCAAGGTTCCAGATCTCGTTTGCATACTCCCTGATGGTCCTGTCAGACGAGAACTTTCCGGCTCCTGATATGTTCATAAGGCACTTCCCGGCGAAAGACAGCCTGTCCTTGAAGACCTTTCCCACCTCTTCCTGCGCTTCTCTGTATGAGGCGAAGTCGGCAAGTATAAAATAGTTGTCAGGCTTGTGCCAGCTTGCACCCTTTAGCAGCGAATCATGAAGCTCCCTGAAGGCTCCGGTTCCTCCATCATTGAAGGTTCCGTCAATAAGCGAATCAACTACCCTCTTCAGTCCAGGCACCTCAAGATATGGAACATGAGGATCATAGGTTTCCTTCATATCTTCTATTTCATCTACCTTGAGACCGAATATGAAGTTGTTCTCCTCCCCGGATTCTTCGACTATCTCTATGTTCGCACCGTCAAGTGTACCTATTGTGGGCGCACCGTTAAGCATGAACTTCATGTTGCCTGTTCCTGATGCTTCCTTTCCTGCCGTTGATATCTGCTCCGAGATATCTGCAGCCGGGAAAAGCTTTTCCGCATAGGATACCCTGTAGTTGGTCACGAAGACAACCTTAAGCTTACCTTTGGTTTCAGGATCGCTGTTGACAAGACTCGCTATCTCATTGATGTACTTGATTATGCCTTTGGCTCTCTTGTAGCCAGGCGCTGCCTTGGCACCGAATATGAAGGTCCTTGGAGTGATGTTTTCTGCATCCCCTTCCTTTATCCTGTAGTACAGGTCAAGTATATGGAAAGCATTCAGAAGCTGCCTCTTGTATTCATGGAGCCTTTTGATCTGGATGTCGAATATCGAATCCGGGTCGATCTCTATTCCCTCGACTTTCCTTATATGCTCAGCAAGCTGAACCTTCTTTACCCTCTTGATTTCATTCAGTCTCTCAAGGACATTCGCATCATCTGTATAGCCTCTCAATCCCTTCAGTAGGTCAAGGTCAGTTATCCATCCGTCTGTACCAAGGAGCTCAGTGACAAGAGCTGACAGCTCCGGATTCGACATCTTAAGCCATCTCCTCTGGGTTATGCCGTTCGTCTTGTTGTTGAACCTTTCCGGGTATATGTCGTACCAATGCCTGAGCTCAGTTTCCTTGAGAAGCTCAGTGTGAAGCTCAGCAACTCCGTTTGTGGAATGGGTCCCGTAAATTGAAAGCCAGGCCATCTTTACACTTCCGCCAAGGAGTATCCTGTATCTATCCTGTGCCTTTCCTCTTATTCCTTTTGACCTCAGGTCTGACTGCAGCTGTCTGTCTATTTTACTTATTATTCCGTATATCCCCGGCAGGAGCTTCCTGTATAGCCTGACCGGCCACTGCTCCAGTGCTTCAGCGAGAATGGTATGGTTTGTGTAGGCAAGGGTCCTCCTTGTTATATCGAAGGCTTCGTCCCAATCCATTCCATGTACCTCAGTGAGCAGCCTCATGAGCTCAGGTACGGCTACAGCAGGATGTGTATCATTCAGCTGTATGGCATGGTAATCAGGAAAGCTTTCAAGGCTGAACCCATTTTCCAAATGCTTTGCCAGAATGTCCTGCAAGGACGCTGAAACGAAGAAGTACTGCTGCCTGAGTCTCAAAAGCTTCCCCTTGTCGGTGCAGTCGTTGGGATAAAGTACTTTGGTTATTGTCTCGGCATTATTCTTTTCCCTGACAGATCCTTCGTAGTCCTCGTCGTTGAACTCTTTGAAGCCAAATGGCTTCAGGGCCTCAGCCTTCCACAGCCTTAATGTGTTGACTGTCTTTCCGCCATAGCCGATAACCGGAGTGTCGTATGGCACAGCAAGCACCGGGCCGTCGAAGAAGGATACCTCCACCGCTTCATCAAGACGCCTTACAGACCATGGGTCCCCGTACTCCAGCCAGTTATCGCCTTCCTCAACCTGTGCACCGTCTTTTATCGACTGCTTGAAGATACCATATTCATACCTGATGCCATAACCGTTGAGAGGGTATCCTAGGCTTGCACCAGAGTCAAGGAAACAGGCTGCAAGCCTTCCCAGTCCTCCGTTTCCAAGCCCTGCGTCCTCTTCGGCTTCCTCTATGTCATTGATGTCAAGTCCCATCCCGCCAAGCACTTCCCTGGCCTCATCATTTATCCCGAGGTTCATCAGGTTGTTTCCGAGAGCCCTGCCCATCAGGAACTCCGCTGAAAAGTAGCAGGCTTTCTTCTTTCCCTCCTGCTTTTCCCTGGTGGCTGTCCACAGGGGGACCACCTCTTCCATGATGGCCTTTGAAAAGGCAATGTGGCTTTCCCTGGCATTAAGTTCCTTAAGTGTCCTTCCGAAGGACACTGCAGCATGGGCATTCATTCTCTCTTGAAGTCTTTTTTTGTCAAACATCTCTATCTCCCGTATCTTTTAGTCAGCTCCCTGATCTTCTTTGAAAGGCAGCTGTTCATTTCATCCTTGTTTACTCTCCAGGTCCAGTTTCCTCCGATCGTTGAAGGCTTGTTCATCCTGGCTTCTCGTCCCAGGCAAAGGAAATCCTGCATAGGTGCTATGGCAAGGTTTGCCACGCTTGACCAGGCTCCCCGTATGAATCCCCATACCAGGCCTTCATCATAGTTCAGCTTCAGGTACCTTACTGCCTGGCTGAAATCGTCCCTGTTTACCGTAGCCATCCACTCGGCAGTAGTTTCATTGTCGTGGGTTCCCGTATATACGACACAGTTCTTGTCATAGGTATGAGGCAGGTAGTCGTTGGACTCACGTGAATCAAATGCGAACTGCAGAACCTTCATGCCAGGGAATCCCGTATCCCTAATGAGTTGGAATACTTCCTCCGTAAGGAATCCAAGGTCCTCCGCGATGATGTCCATGTCTCCGAGCTCTTCCTTTATCTTACTGAAAAGCTTCATCCCCGGTCCCTTGGTCCACTCGCCCTTAACAGCGTCAAGGCTTCCGTACTTGATTTCCCAGTATGCTTCAAAGCCCCTGAAATGGTCTATCCTCACTGAATCATACAGGTCAAGGCTTGCCTTAATCCTGTCTATCCAGAAGCTGTAGCCGTCCTTCTCCATTGCATCCCAGTCATAGATCGGATTTCCCCACAGCTGTCCCGTCGCTGAAAAGGCATCCGGAGGACAACCGGCAACAGTCTTGGGATTAAGTTTCTTGTCCAGGTTGAAGAATCTTGGATTCGCCCACAGGTCAGAGCTGTCTTCAGCAACGTAAATTGGTATATCGCCGATTATCCTTACTCCATGGTTGTTGGCATAAGCCTTCAGTGCCTTCCACTGTCTGAAGAAGAAATACTGAAGGAATACATGGAAGTGAACCTCCTCAGAATTTGCCTTCTCGAATTCCAGTACCTTTTTCGATGTAAAATTCCGGAGCTCCTCATCCCAGCCAAACCATGACTTCCCGCCGTTCACTGTCTTTATGGACATGAAGAGAGCGTAGTCACGAAGCCATTCACCCTGCTCAGCAAGGAAGCTTTCCAGCTCGGGCTTCAGCGCGTTAGCCGAATTGACGTATGCCTTCCTCAGCAGAGCGTTCTTTCCCTCATGGAGCTTTCCGTAATCCACAGAATGGGGATCGCTTCCAAGGTCTTCCTTATCGATGTCCTTTTCTGTCAGATACCCTTTTGTCAGGAATTCATCAAGGTCGATGAAGTAGGGATTGCCGGCAAATGCTGAAAAGTTCTGGTATGGCGAGTCTCCGTAGCCGGTGACTCCCAGAGGAAGTATCTGCCAGTTTCCCTGGCCGCTTTCCACAAGAAAATCTACGAACCTGTAGGCTTCCCTTCCAAAATCCCCTATCCCGTATCTGCCGGGCAGGCTGGATATGTGCATCAGTATCCCGCTTGATCTCTTTTGCATGGTACACTTCCTTTCCTATATTGTTATTGTCTTTCTTATCCTATCTCCGTCAGTTCCAAGTATGTCCACAACTATTTTCTCTATCTTCGGATTGTCGCTTATTGCTTCTGCTGAAAAATCCAGGCCATCCCGCCTGACCTTTATCGTTGTACTCCACGATTCTCCTGTCTCGTATCCGTAGCTCTCTCCGTCGTCGTCATACAGCACATATTCAGCTTCCTTATCAACGTAAGCGATTGCATGAAGCGTACCTATGTCAAGGCTCCTGACGTTCATTGAAGGTGAGCTGTATGGAAGTATGGAATCCTTCCTGAGGTAGAACTTAAGGCAGTCAAATCCGTATTCAAGCCGCCTGAGACCTGAAGCTGTCCTCTCGAGACTAACCTCTCCATCCCTGAAGGTTACCTCCGCCATGTCCTCAGGCAAATAGACTGTCCGTCCACTGGCATTTGGCTTTGTGACAGGTGTAAGCATCAGCTCCTTTCCAAGCAGAAGCTGGTCTTCTGTGTCTTTTGACGCATCATCCCTGAACATAAAGGACAGAGGCCTGAACATCATGGTTCCATTCATCACAGACTTCATCATCTCTGAATAGAGGTATGGGATAAGGGCATATCTCGCCTTTATTATTTCACGGTTCCAGCCCGTGACCTCATCACCGAATATATATGGCTCCTGGAAATCATTGCCTATAGCTGAATGGTTTCGATAAAGCGGAGTGAACGCCGAGAACTGAAGCCATCTTGTCAGAAGCTCCCAGTTGGTGCTGTTTCCGAAGCCGCCGGTGTCAGCTCCAACGTAGTAGAAGCCCGCCATGTTTATGCTTGGCATCATCCTTATGTTAAGCTCCAGATGGCTCCACCATGAGGAATTGTCTCCTGTCCATATCCCTGAGTGCCTGTGCATTCCAGTGGATGATGCCCTGGAGATCAGCACATGCCTCTTACCAAGGATACTCCTCAGACCTTCTCCTGCAGCCACCGTCATGTTCTGGCCATATAGATTGTGTACCTTCTCGTTCACGACAACCTTTCCGTCAACCTCATGGTAGAAGGTCCTGTAGTACCTCTCCCTGTTTCCCATATCCTTGAAAAGGTCCTTGAGCTCGAAATATTTCAACACACCCAGGTTAGCGCCCTTTGAAGCTATTGCCGCATCCACGGCCTTCTCAAGTTCCTCCTCGTCATAGAATATAGCAGGCTCGTTCATGTCGTTCCAGTAGCCTTCGATCCCGAGGTCTGTAAGGACCTTATACTTCTCTCCCCACCATTTTCTGGTTTCTGGTCTCAAAAAGTCCGGAAGGTGGACCTTGCCGGGCCATACTGCAGCCACATAGGGCTTTCCTGCTTCGGTCTTCACGAAGTGGTCATTTAGTATCCCTTCCTCGTAGATATCGTAGCCCTTCTCGATCTTGACACCGGCATCTATTATCGGAATGATGTAAACACCGTCCTCCTTGAATTCCCTGACCAGCTCCTCCATATCCGGAAACCTTTCGTCAGACACCGAGAAGTCCTTGAAATCCTCCATGTAGTCGAGGTCAAGGTAGATTCCCTCAAGCGGTATGCCAAGGTCGTCAAAGCTCTTCTTAACACGCCTAACATCCTTTGAGGTCTCATAGCCCCACCTGCTCTGGAAATATCCAAGTCCCCACTTGGGAGGCACGTAGCTCCTTCCTATGATGGAGTGGAAGCGCTGTACAACCTCATCCTCATTCTTGCCATCGATCTCATAGACTGCAAAATCCTCTCCCGCAACATCAATTATCAGTTTGTCCTTGTCCGAGCATCCTATGTCGTAGCCTATGAGACCCGGAAAGTCGATGAAGAATCCCTTTGCGCCATTGCCTGAAATCATCAGGAAATTATGTGCTGCATAAAGCCTTTTCTTCTCCTCAGAATGCACCGGTTCATCAGTGCAATAGCTCTCGTATTTCCTGCCTCTCTTGTTTATGCCGCCAAGGTTTGCGCCAAGGCCATATACAATGTCCTTTTTCTTAAGCTCCATGGTTATCCTTGAAGCATCCGGTCCAAGCAGTTCAACATGACCGAAACCATCCGCCTCTATCTCATTTCCCAGTCGGCAAACAACTGCACCAGTGTCCATTGGCTCGCCGTAGACAAGCACCCTTATTCCTTCTGCGATATCAAATGCTTTCAATATATCACGCTCCTGAAGTTGTGCAAGCGATTGCACTGATAATTCCAATATAGCATAAAAAAGTTTTTTGTAAAGGTTTTTTCTTTAAGTCATATCCAGCGACGGTCAATTCGAGGCTTAAAGCCTGATGATTGAAATGATATCAGTATATGGATATGTCATCATTAGTACCTTATTGCAGAATATCTCACAAAGTTTGAAGAATATCCTTGTCTGCCAATGGAAAAGCCGTCCGGGGAGCTTGTCCCGAACGGCTTTTTTCATGTTAAGCATAATTCTGTTTTTACTCTGCTGACGTTATTTCAGTCCATATCCTGTCATACACTGATATTATGTCCATGGGGTCCTTGAAGACCTCGCAGTTTTCAATCATCTCATCTGTCGGGTATGCAACCAGGCTTTCCCTGATTTCCACCGGAAGCATCTCAACTGCCTTGGTAACCGGTGTTGAATACCCGATGTACTCAGCATTCTTTGCGGATATGTCAGGCCTCAGCATAAAGTCAATGAACTTCTCTGCGCCAGCCTTGTTCTTTGCACTCTTCGGGACAACCATGGAATCGAACCATAGGTTTGAACCTTCCTCAGGAATGACATACATGAGGTCCTCATTTGAATCCATCATGACCATGGCATCGCCTGACCATACTACCGCAAGCGCTGCCTCACCGGCGATTACCACATCCTTGATCTCGTCTCCTAGGTATGCATATACCAGCGGCTTTTGCCTTATTAGCTCTTCCTTCGCTTCCTCAAGCTCAGCTTCACTTCTCGTGTTAAGTGAATATCCAAGCTTCTTCAGGGCTACCGCCAGAGTATCCCTCTGGCTGTTAAGCATTACGATCTGTCCCTTGTACTTCTCTTCCCAGAGTATGTCCCAGCTCTTGACCTCATCATCTACGAGTGTTGTATTGTAGATTATACCTACCGTACCCCACATGTACGGAGCCGAGTAATCCCCTGACTTGTCGTAGTCGAGGCCCAGGAAGGCCGGGTCGACTTCCTTGAGGTTAGTGAGCTTCGTCTTGTCAATCTTCTGGAGCAGGTCCTCCCTGATCATCCTTTCAATCATGTAGTCCGACGGAAAAACAACATCGTAGCTGGAGCCACCCTGCTTAAGCTTGACGTAAAGGTCCTCATTTGTTGCGAACGTGTCATAGTTCACTTCTATACCGGTTTCCTTCTCGAACTCCTCAAGCACTGTCTCGTCTATGTAATCACCCCAGTTGTACACATTGATGGATTCTGTCTTCTCCCCGCATGCAGATACTGCCATGAGCATCACTGCAAGGATTGCAGATACTATTATTTTCTTCATTTCTTTTGCGAAACCTCCCTTAGCGTTAAGGCCTGCTTCGCTTCCTCCTTCCTTTATTCAGATTGAACGATACCTTTCTGTTCCTTGTCAGCCCTCCTGTTGATGTAGAGCAAAAGGACCAGAAGAAATACGAACATAAGTGTTGAAAGTGCGTTGATAACCGGATTTATACCTCTTCTTGCCATCGAGTAGATGAGAATGCTGAGGTTGGAGACTCCATGGCCTGTGTTGAAGAAGCTAATCACGAAGTCGTCTATGGACAGAGTGAACGCGATAAGCGCACCTGTAACAATTCCAGGCATTATCTCCGGAACCACTACCTTTCGTATGGCATAGAGCGGCGTGGCCCCAAGGTCCATGGCAGCCTCGGCAAGGTTCGTGTTCATCTGCTTCAGCTTTGGAAGCACTGACAGCACTACATATGGTGTGCAGAACACAACATGTGAAAGCAGAAGCGTAATCATTCCAAAATCAAGGCTGAGTGCCCTGTATAGCGTCATCAGCGAAACCGCAGTCACAATATCCGGATTGAGTACCGGAAGATAGTTCAAATTTACCACGACTGTCTTCCTGAAGCCCTTCATCCAGTGAATCCCAATGGCTGCCGCTGTTCCTATAACGGTCGATATCATCGCAGAACCCAGGGCTATAAGCAGTGTATTGTACAAAGCCTCAAGGACTTCCTTGTCACTGAAGAGCTCGGCGTACCATTTTAGGGTAAATCCTGTCCATACTCCCCTTGACTTGGATTCGTTGAACGAGAAGGCAACGAGCACAAGTATAGGTGCATAGAGGAAGAAGAAGATAAGGAACGTGTAGGTCCTCTTTATACCTTTGCCTACCATAATCCGCCTGCACCCCCTTCCTTGTCGGTATCGAATTTGGAGGTCAGTGCCATGACCGCAAGGATAATCACCATGAGCACCATTGACATGGCTGATCCGAAGTGCCAGTCGCCAACGTACCTGAACTGCTGCTCAACCAGGTTTCCTATGAGGTTCGATTTGTTTCCTCCCAGGAGGTTCGATATTATGAATGTGCTGACAGCAGGTATGAACACCATGGTTATACCCGTCATGATCCCGGGAAAGCTTAGCGGAAACACAACCTTCCAGAACACCCTCAGCTTATCAGCACCAAGGTCTTCAGCAGCCTCATACAGGTTCCTGTCCATCTTCGAAAGCACGGAATATATCGGCAGGACCATGAAAGGCAGGAAATTGTACACCATTCCAAGAAGCACAGCTGTATCGTTGTAGATGAGTTCCATCTGGGCAATTCCTAGGAATCCAAGGATGCTGTTTATTATCCCGTTCTTTCCGAGTATTGTCAGCCACGAGTAAGTCCTCAGAAGGAAATTCATCCACATAGGTATGACAAACAAAAGGATCATGGCATTCCTTCTGCTTTCCTTCTCCCTCGAAATGATATATGCTGCCGGGTATCCAAGCAGTAGGCAGATCAATGTTGACTGGAGGGCAAGGCTAAGTGACCTCCAAAGCACGCTCATATATATTGGTGTAAAGAACCTGCTGAAATTGGATAGGCTTGGAGTGAACTCCGTATAATTCCCGCTGTCTCCGGTTGTGAATGCGAACCATGCCACAAGGAGAAGCGGAACGACTATGAATATGGACAGCCAGACAAGGTACGGGTATGCACTCTTCCTGAAGCTCATGACAAGCCTCCCATGACATGGATGTTGTCAGGCACTATCTTAATGCCAACAGATGATCCTACAGGAACCATCCTGGTGCTGTGGACAAGCCACCTCCTGTCATCTCCCCTTATCTCCATCTCGTAATGCACACCCTTGAAGGTAACCTCTGTCACGACTCCAGTCAGATCACCTTTTTCAGGTGATACGATTTCCACATCCTCGGGCCTTACCACCACCTGGACCTTCTCCCTTTCCCTGAAGCCCCTGTCGACGCATACGAACCTCTTTCCCGAGAATTCTACCAGGAAGTCCTCATGCATGATTCCGTCCATTATGTTGCTTTCACCGATGAAGCTGGCAACAAAGGCATTCTTTGGCTCGTTGTAGACGTCGATTGGTGTCCCGTTCTGCTGGATTACACCCTTGTCCATGACCACCACCGTGTCGGACATGGTAAGGGCTTCCTCCTGGTCGTGGGTGACATAGACGAAGGTGATGCCTACACTCTGCTGCATGCGCTTGAGCTCATGCTGCATCTCCTTCCGAAGCTTCAGGTCAAGCGCTCCAAGAGGCTCGTCAAGAAGAAGGACCTTTGGCTTGTTGACAAGCGCCCTTGCTATGGCGACCCTCTGCTGCTGGCCTCCTGACAGGGAGTTCACGTTCCTTTTCTCAAAGCCCTTAAGGTCCACAAGCCTCAGCATCTCAAGTATCCTCTCATGCATCTCATCCTTCGGCACCTTCTTTATCTTAAGCCCGAAGGCTATGTTCCCATAGACATCGAGGTGCGGAAAAAGGGCGTATTTCTGGAAAACAGTGTTTATCTGTCGTTCGTAGGGGGGAACCCCTGAAATGTCTTTCCCCTCAAACAGCAGCTCACCTTTCGACGCTGACTCGAATCCCCCTATGATGCGAAGCGTCGTAGTCTTTCCGCAGCCTGATGGTCCAAGAAGTGTCAGGAACTCATTTTCCCGGATCTTCAGGTCGATGTCCTTAAGCACCTCTTCACTTCCAAAGCTCTTAGAGATGCCATTCAGCTCTATTATTATGTTTCCATTCATATTAATCCCCCTAGAAGCTCGGCGGCGAGCTGACCCATATCACCACCGCATTCTTTTTCCCGCTGTTTTTCACCCGGTGTCCGGACCGGGACTTGAAATAGAAGCTGTCTCCTTTCTCAAGCCTCTGGACCTCACGTCCTCTTATAAGTTCTACGCTTCCTGAAAGGATATAACCGAACTCCTCACCCTCGTGGGGACTGTCCTCCTTGGTCTCCCCCCCGGGAAGGATTTCAGCCAGTATGGGCTCCATGGAGTTCTTCTGGGCGTTCGGAATGAGCCAGGTTATGGAATATCCACGTTCCTCATCAGTCTTCATGAAGGTGTCTTCAGAGCTAAACACGACCTGTTCTTCCTCATCCTCCGTGAAGAACTCCCTGAGATTGGTTCCCAGGGCATCAAGGATGTCTACTAAGGTCGCGATCGACGGCGAAGTCAGTTCCCTTTCGAGCTGTGATATGAATCCCTTGGTGAGCTCGCACCGGTCAGCAAGCTCCTCCTGAGTGAGGTAGTTTCTGGTCCTCAGGTCCCTTATCCTCTCACCTATCTTCAACTCAACCCCTCCTTTATTAAACAAAAAGTATAGAATCACTAAACTCACTTCGATTATATTACCAACCTGAAATAAAATCAATGTTTCCCATAGCTTCCTTCCAGTGTCCTTCTGTTATCGCTTTATGCCCGTGTGCCATGCTTTGTGTTTTTTGCTATAATTAGTATGAAACAAAGACTGGAAGTGATGATTTGAAGAACGTAAAGACCAATGCCATGAGGCTCCTTGAGAAGGAAAAGATAGCATACGAGCTTATGACCTATGAGATTGTTGAAGGGTCAATGTCCCCTGAGTATCTTGCAGATCAGATAGGAAAGGACGTCCTTTCCATATTCAAGACTATAGTCACCGTCGGCCACAGCGGAAATAACTATGTGTTCGTGGTGCAGCTGACTGAGGAGCTTGACCTTAAGAAGGCTGCGAAGGCAGCTGATGAGAAGAACATAGAGCTGATCGACCAACGGGACCTGGAGAAGCTTACCGGCTATATCCGCGGTGGCTGCAGCCCAGTTGGTATGAAGAAGCAATTCAAGACCTTCTTCGACGAGCGCATAGGATCCTTCGAGAGGATCGTCGTCAGCGCAGGGAAAAGAGGCTTCCAGATCGAAGCTGATCCGAAAGACCTTGTGAGAGCTACCCGTGCAGCTGTTACTGACATAAAAAAGGATACGAAGAGCATATTCAGGTAGGGAGGTGCTCATTTGTCACAGATAACCATAACAGACCTCACCTTCGCCTATGAGGGCAGCTACGACAACATATTCGAGAACGTCGACCTTCGACTTGATACTGACTGGAGGCTTGGTCTTACCGGCAGGAACGGACGGGGAAAGACTACCTTCCTGAGGCTGCTTCAGGGCCTTTATGAATACTCCGGCAACATATCGTCTTGTGTCTCATTCGAGTATTTTCCATATGTTGTGGAGAATATGAAACAAATGACGCTGGATGTTATAAATGGCATAAACGCAGAATTTTCTCACTGGGAGCTTATTAGGGAGCTTAACCTTCTCTCTGTGGATGAAGATGTCCTATACAGGCCATTCTCCACCTTAAGCAGCGGAGAGCGTACGAAGGTTCTCCTTGCTGCCATGTTCCTTAAGGAAACAAGCTTCCTTCTCATAGACGAACCAACCGACCATCTGGACCTGGAAGGAAGGAAAATTGTCAGCGAATACCTGTCCTCCAAGAAGGGCTTCATACTCGTTTCGCACGACAGGGCGTTCCTTGACAATTGCATTGACCACATACTTTCCATAAATAGGACAGGCATCGAGCTCAGGAAGGGTAACTTCACAACCTGGTGGAACGAAAAGGAAATAAGGGACAGGATGGAGGCTGATGACAACGAAAGGCTGAAGAAGGAGATCGGGAGGCTTAAGGACTCTGCAAGACGAACCTCTGACTGGTCGGACAAGGTGGAAAAGACCAAAATCGGGACCAGGAATTCAGGCTCTAAGCCTGACAAGGGCTACATCGGCCACATGGCAGCCAAGATGATGAAGCGGTCAAAGTCAATCGAAGCAAGGAAGAACCTGGCCATAGAGGACAAATCAAAGCTTTTCAAGGACACTGAAAGAACCTACAGCCTGAAGATATCTCAGCTTTACTTCCATTCAGAAAGGCTCGTAAGCCTTGAGGATATTTCGATAAGCTACGGTGACAGGACAATACTTTCAGGAATTGGATTTGAGATCAGGACCGGAGACAGGATCGCCCTGACCGGCAGGAACGGCTCAGGGAAATCAAGCCTCCTGAAGCTTATTTGCGGGGAAGACATAAGCCATGCCGGAACACTCTGGAAGGGAGCGGACCTGAAGGTCTCCTTCGTCTCCCAGGACACCTCTCATCTCCATGGAAGCATAAGGGACCATTGCATCCAAAAGGACATAGATGAGGCCCTCTTCAGGGCGATCCTTCAGAAGCTCGGCTTCGAAAAGGCACAATTTGAAAAGGATATTGAGGACTGCTCCAGCGGACAGAAGAAGAAGGTCCTTATTGCAGGCAGCCTTTGCGAAAAGGCACATCTCCATGTCTGGGACGAGCCCCTGAACTTCATCGATGTATTTTCAAGGATCCAGATAGAACAGCTGCTGCTCGAATACGAGCCGACCATAATATTCGTTGAGCATGACAGCGCCTTTTGCGAAGCTGTAGCCACGAGGACAATAAGCCTTTCCTGAATACACAGTTACAGAAAAACCGGCAAAGGTAACCCTCTGCCGGTATAAATTTTAAAGCTATTAGCTTAATACGGTCACTCTCTCAGCTACTGGACTTGCATTCCTGGCTCCAGGCTGTCCCTCTACGCTTCCGAAAGGCATCTGGGACATGAGCTTGTAGGTATCAGGTATGCCGAATGTCTTCCTGACCTCGTCGTCTATAAGTGGATTGTAATGCTGAAGCGATGCTCCAAGGCCTTCTGAAGTGAGTCCTGTCCAGACAGTGTACTGAAGCATGCCTGATGACTGATAAGACCATGGGACGAAGTTGTCCTTGTAGAGTTCGAACTGCTTCTCAAGTCCTCTTACTACTTCAGTATCCTCGTAGAAAAGAACTGTTCCGAGTCCGGCAGCAAATGAATCTATCTTGTCGCTTGTTGCCTGGAATGCGTTCTCAGGGACTACCTTCTTGAGTGTTTCCTTAACTATGCTCCAAAGCTTCGCGTGGTTTTCATCAAACAGAACAACAACCCTCCCGCTCTGCGAGTTCATGGCAGTAGGCGAATACAGCATTGCATCCTCTATGATTGACTTTATCCTTTCCTTTTCGACTACTTCCCTTGCACCTATGTTGTAGAATGACCTTCTGGCCTTCATGATTTCATTGAAATTGTTCATTTTTTTCCTCCTGTTATTATCCTAATTTCCCGTCTCTTGCGCCTTCAAGTACTTTCCTGAAGCTTTCAGGGCTCTGGGCACCGCTTAGTGCGTATTTTCCGTCGATTACGAAGAACGGCACGCCGCTGATTCCATAATCTTTTGCATCCTTCTGGTCATTTTTAACGTCTGCAGAATACCCGCTTCCGTCTAAGATATCAATAGCCTCATCATCAGGAATGCCTGCCTCCTGTGCAATTGCAAGAAGTACATCCCTTGAAGATATGTCCAGTCCGTCCACGAAGTACGAACGGTACATTGCTTCAGTGAATCTTGATCCCTGGCCCTTCTTCCTTGCAAGGTGCCCAAGCCTGTGTGCATCGAAGGTGCTTACATGGAACAGCTCATCAGTAAAATTAAGTCCGTCCTTTGAAGCCATCATTGCAACCTGCCTGATCCTGTCCCTGGCCTCTTCATGTGATATGCCGTACTTTTCAGAAAGGCTTATATAATATGGGCTGCTTTCGCCTGATTTCGCATCAGGGTCTAGCTGGAAGCTTCTGTATACTATCTCGGCTCCGTCCTTTAGACCAGTTTCCTCAAGCGCCTTCATCAGCCTTGTGGAACCTATGTAGCAGAACGGGCATACATAATCAGACCAAATATCTATCCTCAAGATCATCGCTCCTTCACGGCTGTGTTCTTCGCCGTAATCCAATGATACCATAGATTTTATACAATTTCATCGCATATTATCAAATATGAGGATTTAATACTAATTAGTGCTATTTCTCGCACAGCTTTGAATAACAAATGAATGTTATTGACAATATGACAATCTGATTTACACCACAGGAGCTTCTTGACATGAAAACCATGCAGATATTGCTATTTTATCATTATCTATGACTTGTTTCGTTAATTTTTATCAAACAGCCATGGAGACAATGAGTGACAACAAGAAAAGCGGAAGAGGTTTCAGGCCTCCTCCGCTTTTCTTGTTGTTCGTATGATCCTTATCATCTTGAACATGATTACCTGTTACTGCTCCTCTGTGTTTTCAGCCTGAAGCTACTTTTCCATCAGGCTTTCCAGTCCGTCAATTATCTTTCCCATCACAGCTTCATAGTTTTTCCATAGTACCTTGATGTCATCTTCTGTAGCATCATCGATGTGTATGCCTGCTACAACTACGGTCTGACAGGAAAACCTTGAAGCAAGCTTCAGTGCCGCTGACCTTGCCAGCTCGTCCTCCTTGTGTCCCGTAACACAGATGACGCTGGCTGAGGCTGATGTCTTCTCCTTGTCGGCAAGGCTCATCCTGGGTGATGCCAGTGCAACTGCACCGATGTGGGGTGTATCCCCTCCGCATATAGCAACGGAAACATCCCTGCCGCAAAGAAGGACTTCCGCTTCAACCTTGTAGACCCCTTCTCCTGCTTCAAAGCTTTGCTGCTTCATCGTCAACCGCTCCTTCCCAGGGTATGAATTTCGTGTGTCTCATTCCGAACTGCATGAGGATCTTGCCCACTACATGGTTGATCTGGTCATCCAGCGAGTGTGGGTTGTTATAGAAAGTCAGCATCGGAGGTACGATTGTGCACCCTATATCCGCTGCTTCCTTCATGTTTCTCAGATGAACCTTGCCCATGGGCATCTCCCTTGGCACAAGCACTACTCTCCTGTTCTCCTTGAGGCAAACATCCACCGCCCTGACGAGCAGGTTTGAGGCATATCCGGCGCTTATGGCTGCCAGTGTCTTCATGCTGCAAGGTACGACAATCATTCCGTCTGTCTGGAAAGAGCCGCTTGATATTGAAGCCGCAAGATTCTTGTTGCTGTGTACCACGTCCGCGATTTCAGTAAGCTTTGAAAGGGGCATGTCGGTTTCAAGCTCCCAGGTAGTCACTGCTCCCTTGGAAATTACGAGGTGAACCTCACAGCCCTCCTGCTGCTTCAATGCCTTCAGCAGGAAGTAGCCCATGACCACTCCACTTGCTCCTGATATTCCTACTATTATCCTCATTCAAACCATCCTTTCAAAATCATCAGCGCATGCTCTAGAAAAGCCCTAGAAGCATCCACCAGGGAACCTCTACAGCCACTGTTATGATAAAAACAGCTGCAGTGAGAGGAATACCCAGCCTCATAGTCTCTTTCTGCGAATACATCCCATTTTCATCACCCTGTCCCACAAGCATGTTCAGATGCTGGAAAGGAAATACGTAGTGTACTGCAATAGCAGTATACACAAGGAATGTAGGTATAAGGGGATTGATCCCCATAGGAAGTGTGAAGGCAAGAAGTGCGGGAATCGCGACTCCCATTACAGCAATCACGCTTCCAAGCACCATGTGTATCCCTATTGATATCGCAGCTATCAATGCCGCAAGTATGAAAGGATTTGCAGGTACACTGGATGGAAGAATCGTATTGGCTATCCATGAATTCATTCCGGTAGCGCCGCCTACCTTTCCTATAGCCATTGCAGCTGTCAGGAAAAGGAGCACGTGCACCGGAACCTCAGACCATGATTTAGGTGTAAGCACCTCTCCAACTACCGGAAGGCTCATAAGCATTGCTATGATAAGCGTGACCCATCCGATGTTCACCCCGTGCACAGAGTCGGTCATCCAGAATGCCACTGCTATTACAAGCCATACCATGGTCCTTTTTTCGATAACCTTCAGCTTGCCCATAGCTGAAAGCTTTGCCCTTATCTCATCCTTGTTCATTGTCACCTTCTTCGAAGGCTTGAAAAGCACGAGTATCATGAGACATGTTATTATGCTTGCGGCAATTGCCGGGACTCCCATGTATTTAAACCAGTCGGACCAGCCAACCTGTACTCCAGAAGCCTGAACTGCAAGTGGATTAATGACGCTGTCACCGGTAAGGAATATTAGTGAAACAGGCACAGATGCCGCAAATACTGAGAATCCTATCTTCACCGCATCTTCCCTGGGAAGATTTGCGCTTCTAATCACCACAGACATGACCGACATGATCAGGAATGCCCTTGGCCACGGATGAGGTATCAGTATGCTTAGAATGAAAGTAAGCACAAAGGCGGATATTATTATACTGTTGTATGAGTCCACGAATTTTATTATGAATGCGTATGCTATCCTTTCGCCAAGACCTGATGATTTCACAGCTCCTGCGATTAGATACGCTCCTATCACCAGATACATGGTAGGCCCGGTCCATGAGGCAAATACAGTTCCTGATGGTGCGCAGCCCGTAACGATAAGGAGCCCCAGGTAAAGCCCTGATGTGTATCCTGATTGTGCAACCTGGAAGGCCCAGAACACAACTGTCATGAGCGTCAGGCCAAGAGTCATCCTGCCTTCGTAAGTGAGCCCGTCAATCGGGATAATGGCCGTGGCTGCGGCAACTGCAATGCCAAGTACAAGTCCAAGCTTTTTCTTGTCCATCATTCATCCACCCTATGCTTCATTATTCTTCTACCCTTGATATTCCTGAAAGAAATCTACATCAGAACATGCAAAAGGTCCGGAACGCATACTGTCTTCCGCAATATGCAACCCTAAAGTGATTATGCATATTCCTATACCATTCTATCTGCTGTATCGTTTATATTTAATCAAATTTTACCTCCCATTTGCAATTCAGTTCTGGAATCCATGTATTCCAATTTGGAATCTAGCAATGTTCTGCATTTTGCTTGAAATCTCCGTACTTAAGAAGAATTGCTCCAGAGTGTTCCCAACAGAGCTGCGCAGTAGTAAAATTAATACTTATAAGGACAGATGAGGCAGGAATCAATGATGACTTACAGCCAGGTTCACTATTTTCTGACAATAGAAGGCAGCCGGAGCTTTTCACATGCAGCTGAAGAGCTGTTCATTTCGCAATCATCTCTTTCAAAGCAAATCAAGGCTTTGGAGGAAGAGCTTGGCGTCCAGCTTTTCATCAGGACCTCCTCAAGAGTCGATCTGACTCCTGCAGGAGAATATTTCCTCGAGTTTGCAAAAAAGTCCAGGAATGACTACCTTGAGCTTGTGGACAAGCTTTCCACAATAGATGATACAAAAACAAGCCGCGTTAAAGTAGGAACTCTTCCCTTTCTTGCGCAGTACAACCTGCTCGGCATGATGGCAAGATTCCAGGAGGCGAATGACCGAATACATCTTGATATCCTTGAAAGGGAGCAGAAGGAAATTGTGTACATGCTCGACAACCATGTTCTGGACGTGGCAATAGCCAGGACTGATTTCATGGATATGGAAAAATACGAAATCAAGCCTCTCATGGATGACGCCCTTGTCCTGGTATGCGCATCAGGCCATCCGCTGTCAAGACTTGAAAATGTAAGCATGGACCAGTTGAAGGATGAAACCTTCATTCTTCTCGACCATAAATCCACAATAAACAGACTCTGTATGGATGCATGCAGGAGGTCTGGCTTCACTCCGAACGTCAAGTACACTTTAAGCGGGCATGAGCTTCTTCTTACGATGGTATCATCGGGTCTTGGCATCACTCTTTTCCCAAGAAGACTGGTGATGAATGACGTAAGCCTTCAGCTTGCTGCTGTAGAGCTTAAGGAGCCATTGGTTTCAAGTGTTGCACTTATCAGGAGGAAAGATAAGAAGGCCAGCTTCGGTGCGGAAAGGTTCTTCACCTCATTCACTTCTTATGAGACTGTTCCCTCTCAGACAGATAATGCATAGGGAACCGGTTGTATAACTGTAAATGAAAATATATAAAAATTAATAACAATAAATTTTAAAGGGTGCCAAAAACCAGATTCTCTGGTTTTTGGCACCCTTTAATGACTATTCATTGCCTTTGGCAATTTCCTCCGCCAGCTCTTCCAGATAAGCCCATCTTTCTATCGCTTCTTCCAGCTCTGCTTCACACATTGACTTCTGCTCCGTCAGCTTGCTTAAGGCCTCGAAATCCGCCGGATTGCTTTCCATTTCCTTTTCCAGCATCGATATCTTTTCCTCAAGAGCTGCTATCCTGTCACCGATACCCTCGTATTCCTTCTGTTCCCTGTAGCTGAATTTTTTTGGCCTGTCTTTCTTTCGCTCTGCCTTTGCAACAGCCTGCGATTCAGGTACCGCCTCCAGAACCTGCTCCAGCCTTTCTGAAAGGTCTGTATAGTTTCCCGGATGCATGGTTATATTCCCGTTCCCCTCGAAATGGAGTATCCTCTGGGCCATACGGTCAAGGAACCATCTGTCATGGGATACTGCAACAACAGCTCCGCTGAAGGTATCAAGGAAGTCCTCAAGAACCTCAAGGGTCATTGTATCCAGGTCATTTGTAGGCTCATCCAGAAGCAGCACATTAGGCTTCTCCATGAGGATCCTAAGGAGCATGAGTCTCCTCTTTTCGCCTCCGGAAAGCATGCTGATCGGAGTCCACTGGAATTCCGAAGGGAACATGAATGTCTCAAGAAGCTGTGATGCCGTCGACATGCCATCGGTGGTTTCAATATTTTCCGCAGCGTCCCTTATATATTCAAGGACTCTCATGCTTTCGTCCCTGAAGGTGTAGTCCTGAGTAAGATATCCTATCCTTACTGTCTCTCCTGTTTCCACCTTTCCGCTATCCGGGTCCAGCGCACCTGCCATTATTGCAAGGAGCGTCGATTTACCGAGCCCGTTCATGCCGACTATACCGACTCTGTCGTCGCGGAGCAGGTTGTATGAGAATCCATGGAGAAGCTCAGTCCCGTCATATGCCTTGAATACTTCGTGGAGCTCAATTGTCTTTCCGCCAAGCCTTGATGACAGAGCCTTGATTTCAATTGCTGACTGCTCAGGCCTTGAGTCGGTCTGGGCAAGTTCCTCGAATCTTCCGATCCTCGCCTTCTGCTTGGTAGTCCGGGCCTTTGCGCCCCTCCTCATCCACTCGAGCTCCTTCATGAACAGCTTTCGCCTTTTCCTGTCTCCTGCCTCAAGCAGCTCTTCCCTCTCAGCCTTCAGCTCAAGGAAGCTTGAGAAGTTTGCCTGCCAGGATATTACCTCGCCCCTGTCGATCTCAAGCATCCTGTCAGCTACCCTCTCCAGGAAATACCTGTCATGGGTAACCATGAGGATTGCGCCTTTCCGGTTCTTGAGCATACCTTCAAGCCACGAAACTGTCACATCATCTATATGGTTTGTAGGCTCATCCAGGATCAGAAGGTCACTCGGAAGGACCAGCGCCCTTGCCATTGCCACCCTTTTCTTCTGGCCTCCTGAAAGCTCCTTTGTCTTCTTGTAGAATTCAGTTATGCCGAGCCTTGTAAGGACAGCCTTGGCTTCAGATTCCAGACCCCATGCCCCCTCGTCATCCATCCTTCCCGCTAGCCTCATTACCTCATCATGCAGCACGCTGTCATCAGGTGATTCATTTGACCTCCCGACAGCATCCTCGTATTCCCTTATTATCGAAAGGGAGCCTTCCCCGCTGAAAATCGCAGAAATGACCGTATCCTCGGGATCGAATTCAGGATCCTGAGGAAGCACTGAGATCCTAACCCCGTTCATATAAACGATCCTGCCTGTATCAGTCGGAAGTTCCCCTGATATCACCTTAAGAAGCGTTGACTTCCCTGTGCCGTTGATTCCTATTACTCCTATCTTGTCCCCTTCTGATATGCCGAACGTGGCATCCCTGAACAGGACCTTTTCGCCAAAGCTCTTGGATATGGATTCTGCTGCAAGTATATTCAATCTTTAGCTCCCCTTAAATCTCTACCGTTAATTTTTCCAATACAGTACATTTTACTACGAATCCTCTGTCATTGCACCTCTCATTTGGGATTGGTATACTGTACGTGGGGGTGGATGATGGATTTTCGGATCAAGAAGAAAAAGGAATATCTGATTTCAGGGATAGCATGGACAGTCCTTGCTTTCCTGGTACTTGCCTTTGTCGCAATAAGCGGTGATTCTCTTAAGTGGTATGCACTGATACCTCTTTCAGCTATTGAATTCGCGCTTGCGATTTCTGCCTATACCGCATACACAAGGAATGGCGGTGTTTATCTGAGGCTTGAGGAGAAGTCGCTGAGGGTAATGTCGTCTGTTTTCAGGAAGCCGGCCATAGCCTACACCAATATCAGGCAGGTCAGGCAGTTCAAGGACCAGGTGACAATCGTGCTCAAGGAAGGTCAGGATGTCAAGATCATGCTTGAGCCCATGGATGAGTCCGTACGAAGAGAATTCGTACTGAGGCTTAAGGAAAAGGCGGGACTCAAGTGAAGAAGAGCCGGATGGTAAATCATCCGGCTCTTACTCATTCATCCTTCTCGAAGAATTTCATGACAAAGCATATCTCATCGTTTGAAACCTTAACCCCATACTTGGAAGCAAAGCCTGACAGGGCCTTCTCCACAATTTCGTACCTCTCCCAATTCTCTGAAATGTACTCATCCTTACCCTCGAAAGGAGTGACTGGCTCCCCTGAGACCAGCCTGTCTACCATGCAGGCAATGTGTATGATGACGCCTGGCAGCATGTCCGACGGTATGGGTGACTTAAGGTCGCTCCCCATACCCATGATCAGGTCGTGAACCTTGTAGTTGAGTCCGTCTTCCTTTATAGAAACCAGCACGTCCTTAAGCACCTGGTCCATATTGACGATCAGTGTCTTCAGGTCGATTTCAGCCTGTATCTCCTTAATTGCGCTCAAGGAAAGCACTTCAGTGAGCGAATATGACTTGATGTCCATATCCACTGGTATCGATGAAACGAGGCTTACTACCGGTCTCTCGGCATTTATCCTCATTACCTTGCTAATCAGGGATTCCCTGTCGATCGCATTTATCGCCATGATTTCAAACAGGTTCTTGTTGTACTGTAAGTTTGATTTCAGGAAACTCTTCATTACCTGCGAGCTTCCCTCTCCAGTAAGGCACGCGGTAAGGATCACATACCTTGATGCATGCTCTTCCTGCTGATAAAGTCCCGGGATCATGCTCTGCGGTGTGACAGCTAGAGTATCCCTGTATATCTCGTCGAGACTTACGCCGGATATCGCCTTCCTTGTCGCATCCAGGACATGCAGTGTTGAGACAAGCGGAAGTGTCTTTATTCTGACACCGAACTCCTCCTCTATCTCAGGACCGAAATTCGTCGGGCTCCCCATGTCCACCATGAGAAGATATCCTTCTGTCGTGGGATTCTCAGATACATGCTTCCTCAGCCTTTCGAATATGACCTGAGGACTAACCTCTATGGCAGCGTCTATGGGATGTGCCCAGCTTTCTCCCAGTAGCTTTGTAGCCACATCAACCATGGAGCTTGCAGTGCTGCCTCCATGGGCGATGACAACTATCCTCACCCTGTCCTTTGTATTGATTGTTTCATCAGCCGGAAGCCAGAAGAGTGCCAGGAATGCTGCCTCATCCTCCAGTATCTCCAGACCGGTGCTTATCCTTATCATGTTAAGGCATTCGATTGCTACTGCGTACTCTTCCGGATATTTCCTCTTAATGACCCTTACCTGTGGATTCTCAATCTGTGAACCCTGGTTTACCCTCTGCAGGAGAGCGAACAGATGCAGTGCGAGAGCCACGAAGGTGTTGCCGTTGTATTGGATTCCGAGGCTCGTTATTGCGTGTGAGTATATCTTGTCGCTTATCTCCATGATGTCGGACCCTACGATGTTCGCAAGATTTGCCTTGGTCAACCCATCCTTGTTCTTCTCTATGTAGGTGCTGACAAATTCTGATATGTAGCCCTCCATGAGGGTGTCTATCTCCTTCTCCTCTACACCTCTTATCTTAAGCTCACCAATTTTTCTCTCTATGAAGTCATATATCGTGTTTTCCTTGGTGGTAAGGGATTGGACCTTGCTTCCATTCCCGAAATTGAAGCTGTCTATGTCATTCTCGAAGAGCCGGTTCCAAATGTCCCTGTAGCCTCTCTCGTTGAACAGGCTTTCCTTGATATAGGGTGGAAGGTCAGCGCTCCAGAGCTCGACCTTAGATCTCTTTCCAGTCAGAAACTCCGCATAGGATTTTGCTGTGACAATCTGAATGTCGTTCTTAAGCTGTCCCACGTTTCCGGAGGTCTCATACATCAGCAGCGCCTTCATCAGGTTCATGGACACATGTATCTCATGGCCTATCCTTGCAGCCTCTTCCCTGAAGAAGGTCTTCACAAGTCCAAGTCTCTCATCTATGGCTCTCTCCTTCAATGAAGGTATCCGAAGGGTCATTGGGATCCTTCTTGTGAAGGTCTTGAGAAGGGCTGAAGCAGGGTTTTCAGTCGTAGCGGTTATGATCAGGACATTGGATGTCCTGTCCTCCGGGTCACCGACTCTCCTGAAGGTTCCCTTGTCAAGGAACACAAAGAGAGCCTCCTGCCCTTCCGGAGGCAGCCTGTGAACCTCGTCGAGGAACAGTATGCCATTGTCAGCCTTCTCGAGAAGACCCTCCCTGTCCTGATCCGCTCCGGTGAACGCACCCTTCTTCACCCCGAAAAGTTGGGCTGTAAGAAGCTGAGGGTTATTGGCGTAATCTGCGCAGTTGAAGACAATAAAAGGAGAGTTTTTCGACTTCACTCCTGATTCGACAGCATACTTGTACATAAGGGAAGCAAAGGTGGACTTTCCAACTCCGGTATCGCCGAGTATTATACTGTGCATGCCTTTTGGCGGATAAAGGATTGCAGCCTTGGCATGGTCAACCACCGTCTTCAGGCTGGGACTCTCCTTTCCTAAACGGTCCAGCTCGCTGGTGACACTATTGTGAAGACTGTTCACATTTATGCCGGCAATGAACTTAACAGGTCTCCCTGAAAGCTTCATGACCCTGCCATCCTCATACAGCCTGTTCAGGTCGAAGCTCACATTGGCCCTTGAAAGGCCAAGTGCTTCTGACAGTGTGTTGGCGTCCACACCATCCTGGTTCTTGTATTCACATAATCTGGAATATACCTTATCTATTCTCTTCATAGTTACCTCATCAAAAATTCACTCTTAATCCATAATACATAGTGTTTTATATTGTTTCAAGTGTAGTATAATTGTTTTAAAGAGTTTTATCGTTTTCATATGAAAGCGGTCATCATCAAAGATCATGTTCGGAGGTAGAATTTATGTTGAAAGTTGTATTGTTCTGTGCAGCCGGGATGTCGACAAGCATGCTTATCAGGAAAATGGAGGATGCGGCAAGGGCTAAGAATCTTGAACTGAAGGTAAGCGCATATCCTGAGTCACAGCTCACAAAGTATGTTCCCACTGCTGACGTTGTGCTCATCGGTCCTCAGATCAGGTTCGCCCTCAAGAAGATTGCGGCTGAATGTGAGAAATACAAGATTCCAGTTGAGGTGATCACTCCTCAGGACTACGGAATGATGAACGGAGCCAAGGTGCTGGAACAGGCTGAAAGACTTGCTTCAAAAGAATAGCAGGTATCAGGCAGTCTCATGACTTAAAATCGGCAGCCAATTTTACATTGCAGATATCATAAATCAAAAGGAAAACAAGGAGGTGAATGTATTGGAAGAACTCATAATGCAGATCATAATCGATTCCGGTGACGTAAGATACCATGCCTATGAGGCTCTCACCCTGGCCAATGAAGGAAAGTTTGAAGAGGCTAGGGAAAGCATCAAGAGGGCTAATGAAGCCATGGAAAAGGCACATGAGGCACAGACATCCGTCCTGTTTAAGGAAGCTAACGGTGAAAAGATTGAAATATCAGCCCTGTTCGTACACAGTCAGGACCACCTGATGACAGCGATCTCAGAAAAGAATCTCATCGCACAGCTCATAGAGATGAGAAAATCCATCCAGGACCTCATCGAAGCCAAGAATAACTAAAGGGAGGAACATGAAATGTTGAAAATCGTACTTCTATGCGCAGCGGGCATGTCCACAAGCATGCTTGTAAAGAAAATGCAGGAGGCTGCAAAGGCTAAGGGACTTGAGGCAGATATCGCAGCATACCCTGAATCACAGCTTGCAAAGGTCGGCCCTAGTGCTGACGTTATTCTACTCGGGCCTCAGATAAGGTTCGCTCTCAAGAAGATAACCGCTGAAGCTGAGAAATTCAACGTACCTGTAGATGTCATACCACCTGCTGACTACGGAATGATGAACGGAGTCAAGGTACTTGCGCTAGCTGAAAAGATGGCGGCTGCAAAAAAATAGTCCATCCAAGTATTATACGCAGCCGCAATAAGGCTGCAGGAATAATCCAATTTCATATACTCAAGACATCATGGCTTTCCTGAATTTTCTTGTAATTGTTGCATGCGACAAAATTCAATGTTAAGGAGAGAAAAACATGGGTGAAAAACTTGTAAACGGCGTAATGACCTTTGTCAACACAAAGGCCGTACGCGCATTGAAGGATGGCATCATCTTCACACTTCCACTTACCATGATTGGATCGATATTCCTGTTGCTTGCACAGCTTCCAAGCGATGCCATCAACAATTTCCTGATTTCAATATTCGGTGAGAACTTCAGGACTCCTCTCTTCCAGGTTTATGGAGCGACGTTCAATATCATAGCTCTGGTTGCAGTCATAGCCATAGCATACCAGTATGCGAAGCTTTGCAACCACGACGGTCTCATGGCTGGATTCCTGGCACTTGTCACATTCCTTATCCTTGCTCCAGGATCCAAGACTGACGCAGCATCGGGAGTCACTGTAGGAAACATCATTGACAAGGCATGGGGAGGCGGACAGGGAATGGTCGCCGCCATCATAATAGGACTTATCGTAGGTGCGATATATTCAAAGCTTCTCGACATGAAGCTCACTATCAAGATGCCCGACGGCGTTCCTGAAGGCGTATCGAAGCAGTTTGCAGCACTGATCCCTGCCGCAATCATATTCACAGGCGCAATGCTCCTGTTCATATTGTTCAACTCCATGGGCACAAACTTCATGGCGTGGATCTACAAGGTGCTTCAGAGCCCGCTGCAGAACGTCACAGACTCACTTCCGGCAATCATGTTCCTGGCAGCTCTCGCGCCGTTCTTCTGGATCTTTGGTATCCATGGAACTACCATAGTAACGGGAGTCATGGATGGAATATTCCTTGCAAACACTGCTGCAAACCAGGCTATCCTTGACAGTGGAATGGCACTGACGATAGCTAACGGAGCCAAGATAGTAACCAAGCAGTTCTGGGATAACTACATCATCATGACAGGAACAGGAATAACCATAGGACTTGTCGTTGCAATGCTCATAGCTGCAAAGGCTGCAAAGAACAAGACACTCGGAAAGATAGCTCTTGTTCCCGGACTTTTCAACATCAATGAGCCGGTAACCTTCGGTCTTCCTATAGTAATGAATCCGCTTTTAGCGATCCCTTATATGATAATACCTGCACTGGCAGCGCTTATCACGTATCTGGCAATCAGCATAGGCTTCATGCCTCCGTTCTCAGGAGTCATGGCACCATGGACCACACCACCTATCATCTCCGGCTTCATAGTAACAGGCTGGCAGGGTGCGGTAGTTCAGGCGCTGATACTTGTAATGTCAGTAGTCATATACTTCCCATTCTTCAAGAAGCAGGATGCTGCTGACGCGAAGGAAGAGACTGCAATACACGAGGAACATCTTCACGCAGCAGAGTAATCAAAGAACAAGTTTTAATGAAGGAAGTGGAAACACTTCCTTTTTTCATTCCCATTTTCAGGCAACCGAGTCAAATTCCGCAAATGACCAGACGCTCTGTTCATGGCAAGCTTGACTAGTGTTTCGAAAAATTCACGCATAATCGTGCCAAATCGGACAGTTCCGGTCATGAATTTCGTATATTTCAGTCACAAACGAAATAATTCAAATGTTTTAATCACATACTTGCAGACTGTAGAACTATGTTAATGTTTTCAAGCGTTTTGTTTTTGTGTTTTTCAGGCTTTTTTCGAAACACTGCTGAAATTCGACGAAACACTGCGATGCAGTATCGATACAATGCGAAACACTGTTTTATTTCCTGTTTTTCCATAAAATTTCTTGCCAGCACCAAACCCGCTGTATGGGCGATTCGGCTTTATTGCAGCATTTTTATTCGGTGTTTTATAGTGTTTTGGCACGGCAATTGCTATATGTATAGTGTAAAACAAAGGAGGCGAATGTATTGGAAGAACTCATAATGCAGATCATAATAGATTCCGGCGATGTAAGGTACCATGCCTATGAAGCTTTAAGCCTTGCAAACGAAGGTAAGTATGATGAGGCAAAGGAGAGCATAACAAAAGCCAATGAGGCGATGGAAAAGGCTCACGAGGCACAGACATCATTCCTATTCAAGGAAGCCAACGGTGAGAAGGTTGAAATCTCGGCACTCTTCGTTCACAGCCAGGATCACCTGATGACAGCGATCTCAGAAAAGAACCTTATAATTCAGCTCATAGAGATGAGAAAGTCTATACAGGAACTAATAGAAGCAAAGAAATAGCAATGGAGGTATGAAAATCATGAAAATCGTATTACTTTGTGCGGCAGGAATGTCCACAAGCATGCTCGTCAAGAAAATGCAGGAGGCTGCAAAGGCTAAGGGACTTGAGGCAGATATCGCAGCATACCCTGAATCACAGCTGGCAAAGGTCGGTCCTAGTGCTGATGTCATCCTTCTGGGGCCTCAGATAAGGTTCGCTCTCAAGAAGATAACCGCTGAAGCAGAGAAGTTCAACGTACCGGTAGATGTCATTCCACCTGCTGACTACGGCATGATGAATGGTGTAAAGGTGCTTGCACTTGCTGAGAAGATAATAGCAGCAAAGAAGTAGACTTAAAGCCTCAATATGACAGCCTCTCAGGCTGCCGCAATATTATAAGTTCATACAACCTAATAAACTGTTACCAATTGCACTAATATAAAATAATAAGACTAAGGAGAGAAAAAATGGGAGAAAAACTTGTAAATGGCGTAATGACCTTTGTCAACACCAAAGCAGTCAGGGCACTCAAAGACGGTATCATCTTCACACTTCCCCTCACTATGATAGGATCGATATTCCTCCTTCTCGCACAGCTTCCAAGCCCTGTGATCAACAACTTCCTCATATCAATATTCGGTGAGAACTTCAGGGATCCACTGTTCCAGGTATACAGGTCAACCTTCAACATCATCGCACTCGTTGCGGTAGTAGCCATAGCCTACCAGTATGCGAAGCTATGTGCCCATGACGGACTCAATGCAGGCTTCCTCGCACTCGTAACCTTCCTTATACTCGCACCAGGATCAGTAACTGACAAGGCAAGCGGAGTCACAATAGGAAACGTTATAGACAAAGCCTGGGGAGGCGGACAGGGAATGGTCGCCGCCATCATAATAGGACTTGTAGTTGGCGCAATATACTCCAAGCTCCTCGACATGAAGCTTACGATCAAGATGCCTGACGGAGTTCCTGAAGGCGTATCAAAGCAGTTTGCAGCCCTGATTCCAGCCGGAATCATATTCACAGGCGCAATGCTCCTGTACATCCTCTTCAAATCAATGGACACAAACTTCATGGCATGGATCTACAAGGTTCTTCAGAGCCCGCTCCAGAACATCACAGATTCACTTCCGGCAATAATGTTCCTTTCAGCTCTTGCACCATTCTTCTGGCTCTTTGGAATACATGGAACCACGATAGTAAATGGAGTAATGGATGGAATACTTCTTGCAAACACAGCTACTAACCAGGCAATTCTTGACAGCGGCCTTGCACTTACAATAGCAAACGGAGCCAAGATAGTAACCAAGCAGTTCTGGGATAACTACATAATCATGACCGGAACAGGAATAACAATAGGACTTGTCGTTGCAATGCTCATAGCTGCAAAGGCAGCAAAGAACAAGACACTCGGAAAGATAGCCCTTGTTCCTGGCCTGTTCAACATAAATGAGCCGGTAACCTTCGGACTTCCGATAGTAATGAACCCGCTCATAGCTATACCTTACATGGTAATACCTGCACTTGCAGCGTTCATCACATACATGGCGATAAGCATAGGCTTCATGCCTCCGTTCTCCGGAGTCATGGCACCATGGACAACACCACCTATCATCTCCGGCTTCATAGTAACAGGCTGGCAGGGTGCGGTTGTTCAGGCGCTGATACTTGTACTCTCAGTAGTAATATACTTCCCGTTCTTCAAGAAGCAGGATGCTGCTGACGCGAAGGAAGAAGCTGCGATCCACGAGGAACATCTCCTCCACCCAGCTGAATAACTAAAGACAACACAACAAAAGATGCAGCGGGGAGGACAGTGGAAACACTTCCTCCCTTGATTCTTGAACTCGAAATACGAAAGGATGATATATATGTACTATAAGAAGCTTAAGGACTTCAGAAGCGACTTCCTATGGGGAGCCTCCACTTCAGCATACCAGGTAGAAGGAGCATGGAACGAGGACGGAAAAGGCTTGTCCGTCATGGATATGGGACACCATCCTGAGGGACTTGCTGACTTCAAGGTCACAAGTGACCACTACCACCATTACAAGGAAGACATCGCCCTGCTGGCAGAGCTTGGCCTCAAGGCATACAGGTTCTCGATAGCATGGACAAGGATCTTCCCGGAAGGCACTGGAAAGATCAATGAAAAGGGACTTGAGTTCTATAAGAATCTCATAGACGAGATCCTGAAGTATGGAATGGAGCCGATAGTGACCCAGTACCACTTCGACCTGCCATATGCTCTCCACCAGAAGGGCGGCTGGTCAAACAGGGCCACAATCGATGCATATGTAGATTACGTAAAGGTGCTTTATGATAATTTCGGAGACAGGGTTAAGTACTGGCTTACAATAAACGAGCAGAACATGATGATACTCCATGGTGCGGCACTTGGAATCGTGGCACCTGGTACCGAGAACATCGAGAAGGAAATTTACCAGCAGAACCACCACATGCTTCTCGCACAGGCAAAGGCTATCACACTCTACCATGAGATGAAGCTTCCTGGAAAGATAGGGCCTGCTCCGAACATAACCACGATATATCCTGAAACCTGCAATCCAGATGATGTCATAGCAGCAATGAACTGGACATCCATAAGGAACTGGCTGTATCTTGACATGTGCGTATTCGGAAGATACAACTCCATAGCATGGAGCTATCTTGAAGAAAGAGGCTGGACGCCAAACATCGAGGATGGCGACATGGCTATCCTTGGAGCTCCTCTTGCAAAGCCTGATTTTATAGCTTTCAACTATTACTCAACTGCAACAGTTGCTGCAAGCAGGAACGACGGGTCAGACAAAGCTGCAGGGGCAGACCAGCAGATCGTATCCGGTGAAGAGGGAGTCTACAGGCAGGGTGAGAATCCAAGCCTCAAGCTCACATCCTTCGGATGGACTGTTGATCCTACAGGCTTCAGGAGCACTCTGAGAGAAATCAATGACAGGTACAACCTGCCGCTTCTTGTTACAGAGAACGGTCTTGGTGAATATGACAAGCTTGAAGAAGGCGACATAGTTAACGACGACTACAGGATAGACTACCTGAGAGACCACATAGAGCAGGCAAGGCTAGCTGTAAATGACGGAGTTGACCTCCTTGGCTACTGCCCGTGGTCAGCAATCGACCTTGTCAGCACCCATCAGGGCTTCGGCAAGAGATACGGGTTCATCTATGTCAACAGGGAAGAAAATGACCTCAAGGACATGAGAAGGATAAAGAAGAAAAGCTTTGGCTGGTACAATAAGGTCATAGGATCAAACGGGACTGACCTTGCATAGGAGGCACAAATGATCAGAATAGTCTTACTGTGCGGAGGCGGCATGTCCACCAGCGTCCTCATGAAACGGATGCAGGCGGAAGCTGACAAGAAAGGTCTTGAAGCGGAGATTTCCGCCTTTGGCGAAGGCCATCTACGAAAGGTGATTCCCTATGCTGACGTGATACTTCTCGGACCTCAGATAAGGTTCACCTTCAAAAGGATTTCCGATGAATGCCTGGGCCATGGGATCCCGGTTGCCATGATTCCAAATGCGGATTACGGAATGATGGACGGCAGGAAGGTCCTTGCCCTGGCAGAGAAGCTGATTGAAGAGGGAAAGGTCAGATAATCCACTAAAAAGCAGCATGAGTAAGACTGATATATAGAACACAAGATAATATAGAGCACAAGAAGAATAATAAACAAAAGAAAAACAGAAGGTTCAGGCATTTCGCCTGAACCTTCTTCATCTTGTGATACCCTGCCATTTGCTCGCCTTACAGGATCTCACCGTTTGATTCTATTACCTTTTTGTACCAGTCAAAGGACTTCTTCTTTGACCTGTCAAGGGTCCCCTTGCCTTCATTGTCCTTGTCCACATAGATGAAGCCGTATCGCTTCTTCATTTCGCCGGTGGTGAAGGATACAAGGTCAATGCAGCCCCATGGGGTGTAGCCCATAAGTTCCACTCCATCATGGGTTATGGCCTTTTCCATCTGCTCGATGTGAGAACGGAGGTAGTTAATCCTGTAGTCGTCGTTTATGTTTCCGTCTTCTTCTATGACATCCACTGCTCCAAGGCCGTTTTCGACGATGAACATTGGCTTCTCATATCTCTCATGGAGCATAATTAGAGCATTTCTCAGGCCTACAGGGTCTATCGCCCATCCCCAGTCCGATGCCTGGAGGAAAGGATTCTTAACGCTTACGTGTGAGCCAGTCACCAGGTCCTTGTTTTCACCTTCAGCCCCTGATTTTACCGTGTCAGACATGTAGTAGCTGAAGCCGATATAATCTACGGTACCTTCTTCAAGTATCTTAGCGTCGCCAGGCTCCATCTTTATGTCATAGCCTTCCCTCTCCCATTCCTTAAGGGCATATGCAGGATAATGGCCACGGCAGTGGACATCTGTGAAAAATATCCTGTCATGTATTGTGTGGAGTGCAAGCAGAGTATCCTCTGGATTAGAAGTAAATGGATAAACAGGATGGAATGATACCATGCAGCCTATCTTGAAGTCAGGATTGATTCCATGGCCGATCTTTACTGCAAGGGCGCTTGCCACGAGCTCGTTGTGGGCAGCCTGGTAGATTACTTCCTTCCTGTCCTCCCCTTCCTTGAACTGGATACCGGAATTCGTCCAGGCGAATATCGGGTTCTTCAGGTTCATCTGGTTGTTGATCTCATTGAATGTCATCCAGTATTTAACCTTGTCTTTGTATCTTCTGAACACTGTCTCGGCGTATCTTGCAAAGCAGTCAATTACGCTTCTGTCCCTCCATCCGCCATATTTCTTGAATAGCCCATATGGCATCTCGAAGTGGGAAAGTGTAATGACCGGCTCTATGCCATGCTTAAGCAGCTCGTCGAACATGTCATCGTAGAACTTCAGGCCTTCCTCGTTTGGAACAGTCTCATCCCCGTTCGGGAATATCCTCGGCCAGTTTATGGATGTCCTGAAGCACTTGAATCCCATTTCTGCGAATAGTGCTATGTCCTCCTTGTATCTGCCATAGAAGTCTATGGCTTCATGGTTCGGGTAGTTCTCCCCCGGCATTATGCCGTCAGTAATCCTTCTTGGCACCCCGTGGGCTCCGGCAGTCATGACATCGGCAACGCTGAGACCTTTTCCACCCTTGTCAAAGCCACCTTCAAGCTGATGGGCAGCTACAGCTCCGCCCCATAGAAAACCTTTTTGAAAACCCATAATTACCTCCTTGATTTATCATTTGAAGGGGAAGCAAGCTAATCATTGCCTCCCCGGCCATTTATCGTTCAATCTGAAAAACCCTTGTCCCCTGTGACATCCTTCATCCATTCGCCGGAAAGCTTTACCGTCCTCTTCAGTGTTGCTGTATCTATTGCAACGAACCCATATCTGTTCTTGAAGCCATTGTTCCATGACCAGTTGTCGGTAAATGACCAGGCATGGTAGCCTCTGCAGTCAGAGCCCTCCTCTATGGCCTTCAGGATCCATTTCAGATGGTTCCTGATGTAGTCGATCCTGTAGGTGTCATGGATCTCACCGTCCAGACGGTACCTGTCCTCATTCTCGACCCCGATGCCGTTTTCGGCAATGAAGCATGCCGGATTGCCGTAATTAAGCCTCAGGTCGGTGAGCAGGTCGTATATGCCCTTCTCATAGATTTCCCAGCCCCTGTATACGTTCATGCGCCTGCCGGGCATCCTGTAGTTGACGAAATAGTAGTTGAGTCCTTCCTGAAGCCTGTCTGCGGGTGCCATGACCCTTCTGGGCTTGAAATAGCTTATTCCCAGGACATCAACCCTGTTTTTTGCGATAAGCTCCTTGTCACCATCCCTTACCTCCGGAAGTATCTCGCTCCTTTCAAGCATATGAATAAGCTTTTCAGGGAATTCACCTTTAAGCACGGGATCCAGGAACGCCTTGTTTATGAACAGGTCGCAGGCTTCAGCGGCTTCAAGGTCCTCCTTCGAACCAGATTTCGGATATACCTGGCTCAGGTTCATGATGACGCCAATCTCCCCGCCGGTGCCCATCTCCCTGAAGGCTTCCACAGCTGAGGCATGCGCTATGATCATGTTGTATGCTACCTGTACAGCCCTTTTCAGGTTCCTTACCTTCGGATAATGGTTGCCTTCCACATAGCCCTGCTCTGCAGGTACCAGAGGATCGCTGAAGGTAAACCAGTTTTTGACCCTGTCTCCGAACAGGTCGAAGCAGACCCTTGCATAATCGACGTATGCATCGACTGTCACCCTTGATTCCCATCCACCGTATTCCTGAAGCTTAACCGGGAGGTCGAAGTGGAAAAGGTTGATGTATGGCTCGAGCCCCTGCTTCTTCAGCTCATCTATCATGCTGTTGTAAAAATCCACGGCTTCCGGGTCAACATCACCGATGCCTTCCGGAATGAGCCTTGACCACTCTATGGAGGTCCTGTAGGAATCCAGCCCCATTTCCTTCATCAGGCCGATATCCTCAATGTACCTGTGATAGAAATCCGAGGCAATCTTCGGTCCTACCATATGATAAAAGTCTTCAGGCTCGCTCTCGTACCAGAACTCATAGATATCCATGCCCTTCTTGCCTGACGTACCCTCCGTCTGCGGTCCTGACGCTGCTGCACCGAAAAAGAACTTCTCAGGAAACCTGTATTCCATCTCTATCCCTCCCATTGCATGCATATTTCTTTGATTCAATTATACGGTCCTTTATGCATATTTAGAATAGGAACAAAATACCTGATGGCTCTGAAAAGCCCTGTTTCCAACAATTGGAAACAGGGCTTCCCTAAAAATTAATACATTCTTCACAGAAATCTTATGGTACGTAGGTGCCTTTGGTAGTCCCCTGCCTCGAAATGCCCCACAGGCCTTTACCGGCATCGCGTGCAGTTCTCGCCAGATCCATTATCCTTTCAGCATATCTTGTGTCAGGCGGAAACTCGTAGGGCTGGGCATGTCCTTCCGCTGCAAGAAGTGCGTTGAACAGATGCTCATCTATCGCTTCATCATTAACCTTGTCAGGAAGCTCAAGCCATACATACCTCAGAAGCCTTCCATATGCATCTGTTTCAGAAGTATCCTTCTCGAGGTACACTTTTCTGCCTTCAAGCATCATTTTTGTATAGGCCTTGGCTTCAGCTCCATACAGCTCAATTTCCCCTGATGTCTCAGGAGTGTTGACCCCTATAAGCCTTACTGCAGTTCCATCAGAAAGCCTTATCGTATCACCGTCAGAGACTGATGTGACATATGCCTCCCTGAATCCTGAAGGTATGGAATCACTGTAGCTCTGAGTCCTTAGAAAATCGAGGGCCGCAGGTATCAGAATAGCAGCAGCAAGGATAATGTAGAGGATATTCCATATTTTTCTTCGCATGTCGATCCTTTCAAATGCCCTCCTAGAAGTGCAGCATCCCCTTGTTTCTGGCGTCGCCGTGCATGACGCCCGCAAGGATTGCGATTGTGCATATTATCTTAGGCGTAAGGGAATAGTTGTCTATGAGATTAAGGAAAACAAAAACTATCATGGAAACGGCAAACCCTGAATAGAAGGATAATCCGTCCTTCCACACCTTGTCCGAGCCAAGATACCTGACTAGGCTAATGTACATGGCAACAAGCATAAGCATAAGCAGGACCATCCCCGGTATGCCGAGCTCAGCCTGAATGTTGAAGAGCGCATTATGCGCATGATAGACCACGTTGTTGTCATAGGGGTTGTTCAGCTCCGGAAATCGTGCCACATAGCCTGGATACTCGTGGAAAAAGCTGTTGAGGCCTATTCCAAGTATCGGGTGCTCCTTCGCCATATATAGGGCAGCCTTCCATATCCTTAGCCTCGAATAGTTCTGTTCATAGCTGAAGATGTCGAGTATCCTGTTCCTTGAATACGGTACGACCATCAGCATGAATGAAGCCGGTATGAGAACTGCCAGGAACTTCCTTGAGCTGTAGAAGGCAAGGGTCAGTATCCCAAGGAATACACCAAGCATTCCAGCCCTTGAGCCTGTCAGGAAAATCGAACCGGTTATGAGGCATGAAACGAATGCGTACCATACTGCAAGCTTTACATCCCTCTTTCTGGTCCTTACAGCCATTACCACCATGGGAAAAAGGGCTATAAGCATATAGCAGGCCAGAATGTTCCCATGCTCGATGAAGGATGTATGTTCAGTCCTCACGAATGGCTTCGGACTGAAGAATGCAAAATAGACGAGCTGAAGTGCATGGTAAGCTGAAACTACAACCACAGAGGATATGTATGTCCTCAGCACCATCTTGGTATGGAACGGCCTGTTAAGCTCGAACTTCAAAATAAAGAAGGCAGCGAATGCACTGGCATATATGGCAGCTCCTGCCAGGGACATGGCCTTGTCACCAGAGTAGACCACAGATACCAGCGACCATATTGAAAGGAGCATTAACGCCAGTGAGAACCTTGACTTCCTGATCTCAGCCAGGGACCTTCTCATTCTTGCGTATGCATCAGGGTTTTTCTTTGTATAAAGGAGATAGAATATTATTACCGGCACAAAAAGAGCCGGCGTGATATACATCGGAACCAGCGGGACAAGGAATATTGCTGCAAGCATAAGCCTGAATAGATGGTTTCTGTTGAAAAAGCCCATACAGTCCTCCAAAATCGAATCTACATTAGACTATACCCCAAAAAAAGGCAAAAGAAAAGAGACCTCTAAGGTCTCCTTGCCTGTCTTACTCGACTGTTATTGCTGATGTCGGGCAGCTGTCAGCAGCTTCCTTCGCAGCGTCAACGTCTGCTCCGTCAACCTCGTCTGCAACAGCAAAAGCCTTTCCATCGTCGTTCATATCGAACACTGAAGGAGCAACGCTTGCACAAACTCCACAGCCGATACAGAGATCCTGATCTACAAATGCTTTCATTCTCATAATCCCCCTTTCACGTGATACTTATATTATAAAGAAATTTGCAATGACAATTGTGAACAAATTGTGAACATTGTTATTTCATTGACTTATCGATATGCCTCCGGATACAGACTTCACCTTATATAGTGGAGCTGTACCGTTGATTTCCTTTGAAGATCCTGTGCTCTCAACCAGGCTCCCGTTTCTTGACACCCTGATCTTGCTGGATACCGAGCTCAGGTCATATGAGAACTGTCCTTCAGGAAGCTCCAGGGTGATGCTGCCGGATACAGTCACAATTTCTCCGCCATTTACTTCAGCAGAATCAATTACAATCTCTCCTGAAACCGTATCTACTGCAAACCTGCCTTCAATCCCAATAAGCTCAACCCTTCCTGAAGTCGTCGATATATCTGATCCGTCTCTTCCGAAAGTGCCGTCAGCTGCAATGCTTCCTGAGACGCTTCCGGCATCAAGTTTTCCTGCCTCGATTCCTGTAAGTTCAATACCCCCGGAAACTGTCCTCACCTTAAGCGACCCTGCTTCAATTCCATCCATGTCAACTTCCCCTGATACGGATGCAACTGACATTGCTTCAAGAGCCGTGTGAGGTATGCTGATCACTATCTTCGCTTCGTTCTGCCCGAGAAGGCCGGAGAGGCTTGAATCCTTAAGTACTTCCACCGTAACCTTTCCATCCCTGGAATATGCGGTCTCAAGTGTTCCCCTGTAGCCACTGGACACTCTTCCTGTAATGTCTACCACAACCTCATCGCCGTCATGGCTGATGACCGTTACGTCACCGATTGTTGTATCCACTGAAATCTCTTTGGCATCATCAACCGAAAATGTATATGTCCTTGAAAATTCCTGGGTAAGCGTATTATCCCCGATTATAGGAAGGTTCCCTGATTCAAGGAATTTCGCAATCTGACTTCCGAACTCATTTATGCTGAATCCTGACTCGTAAAATATCCATGCTCCTATGCCGAACGATACTGAAGCCACTACAAGGCAGACCAGAATTATCTTCTTGAAAGTATCCATTGCCATTTCCTCCTAAAATCTTCTGAAAATGTTCTTTATGATACCTATTATCCCCATGACAATTGACTTTATGATCCTTATTACAAGCGTGAAGCTCAGTACGAAAAGGGCCAATACCCCTATCCCCATGAAGAAGAGAGCAGCAGCGGGCAATCCCAGAAGAATCGTACCCGGCAGAAGAAGGATAAGGAGAGGAGAGGCGATAAGGGCCAGGGCCGCAACAAGAAGCCCGAAGGACACTGAAAGGAGCGCAATGATCAAGGACCCGATGACGCCAAAAATGGCTGGCCCCACTACCATCAGCACAAATGCGATGATCAGTCCCTTTATGAATCTGTCTTTGTCTCTTTTGTTCCTGTCATCATACATAGCTCTGCCCTCCATACAATGACTATACCGCCCTTCGATTAAAGCTTAATTAAAATGCAAACGAGCTTTTATCAGGATATAATAAAGGGGAACAGAGAATATCGTGTGCTTTGGGGGGCAATCTCTATGGGAAAATCTCAGAACAGGGAATTCCAGGATAACATCAGGAAAAGGCTTTCTTCGCCTGCATTTTTAAAGCGGCTCGGGCCGGGCAGGGATGCAGCCTTGTTCCTTTCGTCGGACAAGACCTTCATCAAGGACCTGCACAGCCTGTCAAGCCTTCTCGACTTTTCAGGCGGTACGCTACTTGGCATGGTGAAAGGACATCTGTCACAAATCATGGATGTTCCAGACATGGACCTGAAGGACGTATACGAATATCTGATTAAAAAGGCTTTCAAGGATTCAAGGGACAGAGAATTCAGCCAGACTGAATCAGACTTCGCTTCCATCTACGCTGCGGCATACAGGGAACTTAACAGGCTGGAATCCCACAGCGGTTCCGGGGAGTTCCACGTCGTGCACAGCTTCGCATTCCTCACAAAAGAGGAGTTTGAAGCCCTTGAGGAGGATGAGTACGGCAAATTCATGAAAGCCATGGATGAAGACCACATCCTTGAGATCATGAAGCTTTCAAGGGAGCTATTTGGATTCAACACACTTGACCATGTGGCAGGAGTGCACCATGTCGGCATGAGGATAGCAAGGCAGCTCAAGGCCCTTGGGCTTACAATAGACCTGGGCAGGGTATCAGGAGCACTTGCAGGACACGATATCGGGAAGTACGGCGTGAAGCAGGGAGAGATGGGCAGAGTCCCCTATCTCCACTACTACTATTCAGACATTTGGTTCAAGAAGCATGGGATAAACTACATAAGGAACATAGCGGTCAACCATTCGACCTGGGACCTGGAGCTGGAGAACCTGTCACTGGAGGCCCTCATACTCATATACTCCGACTTCAGGGTAAAGAACAGGAAAGTCAACGGAAAAGACACCATGTACATATACGGCCTTGATGACTCATTTGCGGTGATCCTTGACAAGCTGGACAACGTAGATGATGCCAAAAGGAGAAGATACGAAAAGGTATATGCCAAGCTCAAGGACTTCGAGGAGTATCTGAAGACGCTGGGTGTTGTTACCGACGCCTATGCGGCACCTGAACCTGTCCCTGAAACCCTCAAGAACGCAAGCCTGTGCTTCGGCAAAGAAATCGTGGACAGGCTCAAATACCATGCAATCGACCATAACATCAGGGTCATGTGGCAGCTGAGGAACGAGTTCTCCATGGAGTCAATGCTGGAAGAGGCCAGAAGCCTTAGGGACTGGAAGGATCTGAGGGAGTACATAAGGATCCTCGAGGAATATTCAACATACCTGACCCAGAACCAGAAGCTGCAGGTCATCAGCTTCCTGAAGGAAAACCTTGTCCATCCTGAAGACGACATCAGGCATCATTCAAGCGAGATAATCGGAAGGCTCATCGGAACCTTCGACGAGGACTACAGGAAGGAGCTGCCCCTTGAGGAAACTCAGCCATCCTCAATGGTTAAGGGGAAGGACCTTCTTGATTCAACGCTGAAGAGCCTGCTGTACCCCGACCACAACACAATAGAGAGCCACAGGTTCTTTCTCGGATACTCACTTGGCGGCATTATGCAGTCGCTCTTCAAAGCCCTTCCTGAATCAAGGGTATGCGAGTATTCAGAGGTTGTCATGCGAAGCTATACTGCTTCCTCACTCAAGAACGAGGACACATCCCTGTTCCTTGCAGGATCCCTCAGGCACATACCATGTGATGCGGCAGTCATGGAGAAATACCTTACAGACATGCTGTCGGGAACCTACATACAAAGGCTTGCAGCACTTGAGGTGCTGACCTCACAGGACATGACTGGCGCATTTTCAGACAGCTTCATCGGAACGCTCAGGAAAAAGATCCATAAGATCAGGCCTGAAACCGAGACAGCGGAGGTATACCTTCTCTTCAGGCTTTCTGCAAGGCTTGGCGACCCCTCGAAAAGGAAGGCTCTTTCAGATGAGCTTGAAAAAAGGAGGTCTGAGATATCCGCAATCTATCTCGCCAACCTCAAGAGTGCCACCCACTGGATAGTGAAGAGGGTCTCAATAAGGCTGCTTCTCTACTATACCCTTACAGGTGACGGCACCATGGCGCTTAACAATGCCATACACCTCTGTAACCTGCTCAAGGTATCTGCCATCGAGTCGGTCAGGAGGACTGCAGGAAACACGCTCCTGGCGCTTATGGGAAGGCTCAGTCCCAACGAAAGGAACGAGGTTTCGGTTGAACTCCTGAGGGCACTTGAAATTGAAGGCCACAGGTTCACCGAATACATACCGAAGCCACTGGGAAAGTCTCTCCTTTTTCTTCCAGCCAAGGAATTCGATGAAATCATCGACGACCTCCTCCAGAAGGTAAAGACCTCGACTTCCTCCGTCAGGAGCCTCATACTCAAGACTTTGGGAACGAGCCTCGAGTCCTTCATTGAGTTCGGTTTCAGGGACCTTAAGCTTTCCGAGGAAGAGAAGACAGAAAGAATAAAGAATATGGTCAGGGTCCTGCTTTACGGTCTGTCCGACTACGACCCGCTGACAATCAGGTCCTCATTCACAACCATAGGTAAGGTGCTTTTTGCTTCTGGTATGGTTTCAGACGAGCACAAGAGGCAGCTGTTCGACATGATCGGAAAGAAGCTTCTGACTCTCCTTTCCCATGATGACAGGAACCTTCTGTTCCTTGCCCAAAGTGCAGGACTTAACCATATATACAGGTTTATGTCAGGATACATACATGACCACGGTGACTTGAAGCTGACCGAAGCAAAGAGATATGCGTTCTTCCCCGGAACCTTCGACCCGTTCACAATATCTCACAGGAACATAGCCATACTGATAAGGGACCTGGGATACGAGGTATATCTTGCGATTGATGAATTCTCGTGGTCCAAGAAGACCCTTCCCAACAAGGTGAGGCGAAGCATACTTAACATGAGCACAGCAGGAGAGCTTGGCCTTTACCTCTATCCTGAGGACATGCCCATGAACCTGTCCAGCTCAGAGGACATAAGGATGCTTAAAGACTCCTTCAACGGCGAGGTAAGCATGGTCTGCGGAAGCGATGTGGTCGAAAATGCCTCAAGCTACAAGAAACCACCTACTGAAGATTCGATACATTCCCTGAGGCACCTGGTCTTTGAGAGGAGCAGAGGACGCAGCAGCAAGAGAAGGATAAGGAGCATCTTAAGCGATGTCATGTTCCTTGACCTTCCGAAGGACCTGAAGGAAATCAGCTCCACCCAGATAAGGGTCAACATAGATGAAAACAGGGATATTTCCTCGCTCATAGACCCTCTTGCACAAAAATACATATATACCAACGGCTTCTACCAGAAGACACCAGTGGAGAAGACGCTGCTTCAGATGTCCTTCCTTGAGAAGAAAATTGCTCCTGCATATAACGAAGAGCTGGATTCGGAAATCAGGACCCTCTTCGGAGATGACAGCGAGACCATCAGTAGCCTTGTAAAAAGCAACTACAGGAGGCCCTCAGGCAGAGTCCTTGTCCTGAAGGATATGAACACTGGGAGGCCTGTGGGTATGTCGATGTTCCACTGGGCGAGGAGCGAAAACATACTGATGGAGGTTGGCGAACCCGGGCTTGCTAACCTTGTCAGGGAAAAGAACCAGGGAAGGATAATGATCCTTGACGGCTTCTTCACGGACCCTCCTGACAGGCTTAGGAACTACAAGCAGATTCTGCTTACAGAAACTCTGTCCTTCGCAACCTCCAGGGATTATGAATATGCCCTATACCTTCCAAAGCACGATCTCCTGAACGACCTGGGATTCCATTCGATCATGGAGCACTGCAACTTCAGAAGGCTTTCAGACGAGCATCCCCTGCTGTATGTGGACATGAGGACTCCACTGGTCCTTAACCTCGACATAGACAACATACTTAAGGATCCCTTCAGGACCAACCAGAAGCTTGCTGCTGCGATCTCCACCGCGAGGGGACGGCTTCAAAAGGCTATCTGCGGACTTTTCCCGGGTACCCTTCTGATACCCTATGAGCCGCTTATGCTGCATCAGGGTATGATCCAGAAGATATGCAAAGAAAATGGCGTCTCGATGAAGGTGACTGAACCAAGGACCCTCGGCGACCTAATGTGCGTCCCCTACGGCGACATACTGGACAGGGAGCTCATACCGAACACTGTCACAAAGTCACTTCACACTGAGAAATACTTCAATTCAGACATGAAGGACTTCACCATCAAGGAGGTTCCCTTCTACCTGTCCCTTGAGGACCAGGTAAGGACACTGGCCTCGTTCAAAAGGCCTGTCATACTGGTCGATACGCTTCTTCACAAGGGCTACAGGATGAAGGCACTGAATCCCCTGCTCAAGAAGGAAGGAATCGAGGTCAGGAAGATAATCACCGGAATCCTCTCGGCGAGAGGACTGGACCTCATGGCTCACAAGGGCTATGCAGTGGACTCGGTTTACTACATCCCAAGGCTCAAGGTCTGGTTCAACGAAATCGACCTGTACCCGTTCATCGGCGGAAATGCCCTCTGGAGAGGCTCATTCCCGGAGAGGAACCTGATACCTTCAGTAAACCTGATATTGCCTTACACCTCCCCGAACTTCATACTTGAAGCCGGTAACGAGGCTCTCTTCGAGCTTTCCAGGGTCTCCATCGAGAGCTCCCTTGAAATACTGAAGGTGCTTGAGGAGGAATTCCATAAATACTATGAAAGGAAGCTTACGCTATCCTCCCTTGGCCATGTATTTACAATGCCCAGGGTACCAGACAAGGGCAAGGACATTGCCTACGACCTGTCAAGAAGCCCTTCGAGCTATCTGGAGTCAGACCTGGAACAGCTCATGAGGTACGACAGGCTCATAAGGTAGCGAAATATTAAGGCCTGAAAGGAGATAATATGAGGAACACTTTTTCACTTGAGGAAATACTTGCATATATTGAATGTTCGAGGAGAAGCGGTTCAACCGACATACCCGCTTTTCTCGACAGCCTTGAACCGGAGCTGCTTGATTCGGTGATGGCTCTGGTTGCCGAAAACGAGGAGGAAAACTGCCTTTCGGACATAGGTGAGCTTGCCGCAGATGGCTCACCGGTCTACCTCGTCGATGAAAGGGTAAAGCTGAACAGGCATGTTGCCCAGAGCATGAAGGAGCTCCTTGGCTATACAGGGGTTCGCATACTGATGGATGAGGAGGACTCGCTTGGAAGCCTCAGGGTCCATATGGTAAAGGCCCCGGGCGACCTTGAGCCGATCATACCATGGAAGCCAAGGATTTCAATCGCAGGTCTCGGAGATGTGGGAGGAACTCTTCTCATAGGTCTCAGGCTTCTTGGGGGCGATGAGGTCGGAACCATAAGGATATTCGACCCCGATGAGAATAAGCTCAGGCGGTATGAGCTCGAGGTAAATGAGATAAGCGATGGAGGCCCGATGCCTGAGGTCATAGTCTCCTCATACCAGGAGCTTCTTGACTGCGACATCCTCATTTTCACAGTTTCCCTGGGCGTTCCGCCCTTAGGCACAGATCTTAAGGATGTCAGGATGGTACAGTTCGAGAAGAACAGTGCTGTTCTCCTGCAATACGCAAAGGATGCGGAAAAAGCAGGCTTCAGGGGAATGTACTTCATAGTATCGGACCCGGTTGACCAGCTCTGCATGAGCCTTATGGTCAACGGCGGCATTGCACCTGAAAGGATAAGGGGCTTCGGACTCGGAGTCATGGAGGGCAGGGCCAGGTACATAGCGAAAGAGCTTGGAGCCTACAGAGACGACCTCAGGGTATACGGACCACATGGAAAAGGTATCATCGCTGTTAATTCCCTTTCTGAATATGATGAGGAAGTATCAGATAATCTGGCAGCAAGGACTGAGCATGAAAACTTCAGGATCAGGGAAACCGGCTTTAAGCCCTATATAGCACCGGCACTTTCATCAGGAGCAATACAGATGGTAAAGGCCATACGCGGAGAATACCACGCATCAGCCTGGTTCGACGGAAAGGTGTTCTTTGGGGCAAGGAGCATGCTGTCAGAAGGATTCACGCAGCCGGAAAGGATCCAGCTGAGGAGCATCCTTCCAAAGCTTGAAGCATGCGAAGATTTTCTGCTAAGTTTTTTCAGATAAGGAGATATATATGAGACTTGAACTGCACTGCCACACCACCGCTTCTGACGGGAGGCTGACTCCAGACGAGCTTATGGCTCTAGCCGTAAAGGAAGGGCTTGACACTCTTGCTGTCACCGACCATGACACAACAGCTGCCCTTCCAAGGCTTGCTGAGCTCTCAATGGAAAGCGGAGTAAAGCTAATACCCGGAATAGAGCTTACGACAAGCCGAAACGAAGAAAGCATCCACGTCCTCGGCTATTTCACTGACGAGAGCTACAAGAACACCGAGCTTTGCGAATTTCTCCAGGACAAGTACACCCACAGGAACGACAGGGTGAAGAAAATGCTGAAGCTTTTAAAGCAGCATTTTGAAATCGACCTGGACTATGACGAGATCAGGAACAATTCCACAGGAGTCCTTACACGTGTCCACGTAGCCAAGGAAATAACGAAGCTCTACAAGCAGTACACTTTAGACTACATCTTCGACAACTTCATATCCAAAGACAGCCCTGCATATGTGGAAAACCAGTATCTTCCTGTCGAAGAAGGCATAAAGCTGCTGAAAGGCTATGGATGCGTTGTCGTTCTCGCCCATCCTGTCATCTACAAGAAGAACACTCTGGAAGACCTGCTTGAGTACGATTTTGACGGACTTGAATGCTACTACTTCCTGAACAATGAGGAGCTTACCAACAAGTCGCTGCTTCTTGCGAGACAGAAGAACCTTCTTGTCACTGCAGGCTCAGACTATCACGGAATCAAGGGTGACAGGAAGCATGGCTACCTTGCCTCAATTGAATATGACCCTGAACATCTGGTCCCTTTCTTGAGCAGATTCATGTGAAACAGCACATTTAAACTGAAAGGAAAAGCATATTATGGAAAGACCGAATATTAGTCTGGATACCATAGTCATCGACTGCAGTGAGGAAGACGTGAAGAAAATGATGGATTTTTATGTGCTTCTAACGGGCTTCATTCCTGAGCCATATTCGGAGGATGTCATTCCGACACTTACGGGCAAATGCATCTCAATTTCCCTATATCCAGTGAAAAGCTACATACCTCCGACCTTTCCGTCTCCGGCGGTTGGCAGGCAGCTCCATCTGGACTTCTTTGTCACTGACCTTGAGTCAGCAGTTTCCTATGCAAGAAGCATAGGCGCGGCAGATTCACCGAAGCAGTTCCATTCCTCATACCATATAATGCTGGATCCTTCGGGCCACCCTTTCTGCCTTACTACCAACGGTCCAACTGTCGAGGCAGGTTTCCAACAGGTTGAGTGATTAAAGGGATAAGCTAAAATAAGAGAACAAAAACTTTAAAAAACGGGTAAATGATGCTGTCATCATTTACCCGTTTCATCTATCGAATATTTTATGCCTGAGCTACGCACAGGTTGCTGATAGGTTCAGCTTCCTGAACAAAGGACCTGATTTCTTCATGAAGAATCCAATCATCGGCCCGAACATCAGCATGCCTATGACAGTCCCCTCCCTTACGGTAAGAGGAACCTTGATTGTGACTACAAGAATAAGCACCAGCATTATGCAGATTACATCAACAAGCTGCCTGATATGGCTGAACTTCAGCCCTGTCTTGCCTGCAACGGCCATGCAGAGTCCCTCAAGTGCGAATGTGACTGCGTCCAGGTCCATTATTGCACCTACCGATGCGGCTATAAGAGTGTATGATGAAACGAGGACTGCAATCCTCAATAGATAGCTGTCAAACGAAATGTCTCCAAGTACGTTGTAGAGCACGAAATTGACCACCATGCCAAGAAGGATGCTTACCGGTACCTGAAGCAGGTGTCTGAACTTGAAGTCCTTCCTGAGGATGACCAGCTGTCCCGCAACGCAGGATATGTTGATTGCCATGCCTATTGTGCCTACTTTTATTCCTGTAAGGAATCCCAAAGTCTGAGTCATGGCATCCCATGCTCCGACTCCTACAGCTGCCTTTATCGAAAATGCCGCGCCAATGCCGGTTGCTATTATCAGTACGAGCATTGCAGCATATCTTTTGATTTCCTTCATTTGACAATTCTCCTTTGATGACAAGTGGCAGAAGGCTTCAAGAACCTCTATCCCATGACTTGAGTCTACATTAACAGCATAGCTGCTTCAACGGATTTTCAAATTCTGTTATTTCAATTCCTGAAAATTTACATAAAAAAAAGCAGGATAGCTTTCCTGCCGTTATGTATTCATTCAGCATGAAGGTGTTCATGCTGAATGAAGGTGTTCAAGCCTTATCATATCTCTTCAGCAGCTTTGGTAACTGCTGCCCTTGACTTCCAGACCATGGGAAAAAGTATCGCCAGGAATATCAGTGAGGCCCCTACTATCATCCTTGTTGAAATAACCTCTCGGAACACAATTACAGAAAAAACTGTGGCAAAAAGTGCCTCTGTGGACATTATTACAGCAGCCCTCGTTTCATTCGTGAACTTCTGGCTGTATGTCTGAAGGAAGAATGCTATGGTAGTTGAAAAGACTCCCAGGTACACTATGGCAGCATAGCCCTCAGGCTGAGCACCAAGCATTGTACCGCCTCTTGCTGCAAGTACGATTGCCGACAGAAGGAATGAAACGTTCATCTGAATAATCGTAAGGTCTATGGCGCTTTCTTCCTGCGAGTACATCCCTGTGAAGAATATGTGGAAGGCAAACGCTATTGAGCAGAGAAAGCTCAGGAAATCTCCCGGATTTATCGAGCCTGACAGGTCAAGTGAAAGCACTCCTACTCCAATTAAAGCAAGTATCGCACCTGAGGTTTCCTTCCAGTTCAGCTTCTTCTTTAGCAATATGAATCCAAGGAACGGTACTATCACTACATTTACTGCTGTTAGAAATGCGTTCCTTGAAGGTGTCGTAAGCTCAAGACCCAGTGTCTGGAGAAGAAAGGCTCCGAAAAGGAATATCCCAATTATAATGCCCTTCCTCAAGGTTTCAATTCTCATTCCTTTAAGCCTTTTGAAAAAGAAAACATCAAGCAGCAGCGATGAGACAAAGAACCTGCCTGCCATAGCCTGGTAAGGCGTCAGGTAATCAAGGCCGATGGCTCCTGCTATGAACCCGCTTCCCCATATCATCGCAACCAGAAGCAACCCCGCTTCACCCTTGTATCTTTTCATCATCCAACAGTCCCTTCATCCTTAGTGAATTAAAAACCGGCTGTAATCAGCCGGCATTGATCTTATCAGTCTTTTTTCTCAAGGCAGTCTTTGCAGACTCCCCTGAAGTTGAATATCTCATGGGTTACCTCGAATCCTTCAAGGTCTCCTGAAAGCTCAGATACAGGCACCTTTATGGTGACGTCGAATATGTTGCCGCAGACATCGCACTTGAAATGTCCGTGCTCCATGGGATTGTAGATGTCAAACCTTGCTTCCTTCGCTTCAATGGGCAGTATCTCAATCAGCTTGTGCTCGATGAAGAGATTCATGGTGTTGTATACTGTCGCTTTGCTGAGAGTTGGAATTTCCCCTATCAGGGCATCATAGATGTCGTTTATGGAGGGATGGTTATGCGTGTTCATAAGGTACTCATAAATCCTTTTTCTCTGATATGAGGGCTTGACTCCATTTTCCCTCAGATAAACATCGATGTTCTTCACCGCCATCACGACACCTCCTTATAATCATTCCAATTTATATCAATTATATTTTAACAGATTTGCATGGAAAAGTAACCATTTTCTGATCCAGGTTCTAATCCAGGTCAACCATGCTGGAATAATCGCCAAGCTTGTCCCTTGTAGCTACCTCCCGCATCCTCTGGTCGATGACCTCGGCAGGAGATACCTTCGTTACACGCTGATGCCTGTAGTTGGCAGCAGCAGCTTCGATGATTATGGATATGTTCCTTCCACTCCTGACAGGAACGGTTATCTTCTTTACCTTGACGCCAAGGATATCCTGGTATTCATCCATACCAAGGCGGTCATAATCACCGTCGTCTCTCCAGTGTTCAAGGTGGATAATTATGTCCAGCCTCTTGTTCTGTACCATTGTAGACAGTCCGAACAGCGCTGAGACGTCAATTATTCCAAGACCCCTCACCTCCATCATGCCGAAGGTGATCTCAGGGGACCTGCCCCTAAGGATTCCGTCAACCTCCCTGATATCGACTGCATCATCAGCAACCAACCTGTGGCCTCTCTTGAGCAGTTCAAGTGTGGCTTCGGACTTTCCTATGCCGCTTTCACCTGTTATGAACACTCCCATGCCGTAGATGTCGACAAGAACGCCATGCATCCTGGTTTCAGGTGCGGTGGCGTTGGCTATGTACAGGGTGAGCTTCGATATGAAATTTGTGGTTGATTCACTGGTCCTAAGCAGCCACCTCTTGTAGGTCTTCGCTGCATCCACAATCTCCTGGTGGGGCTCAAGACCCCTGGTTATTACCAGGCACGGAATGTTGTATCTCATGAACCTTCCTAGCCTTTTCTTCCTGAGTTCAGGTATGAGTTCATCGAGAAAGCTCCATTCCCCCTGGCCAATGACCTGGATCCTTTCCCTGCTGAAGTAATTGTAGAAGCCTGCTAGCTGAAGCCCCGGCCTGTTGACGTCGGTTATGTTTATGACGTCGTTCTCAGGACCCTTTACCAGCACCTCCATATCGAATTCCTTGATTATCTTTTCCACTGTAACAGCCATCGACATATCCCCCGATTATTTTTTGCGTTCTATCCCCTCAAGGCTTCCTTTAAGGTTTCCCTTCACCCTGTCAATATATTCTCTTCTTAGCTTTTCACGTTCAACTGTCTCTTCCAGGGTAAGATCCCTTTCCCTGGCTATCCTTGAATACTCGTTTATCTTTGCTACAAGCTCATCATGTTCCATTATAATGCTCCTTAATAAAAATTGCTCTGCAATAAATGCAGAGCAACCACAAACTTTCTAGTTTCCCGACATGCCGTTCACCTATTGATCCATACCTGCTCTATGCAGGTGGGTTCCCCTCAGGTGGAATTCTATCTCCTTACGTTCCATGGAGAAGGTGTAGCTACTACCTTAAGTCTGATATCATCCATCTTGTTGGAGATCCCGGATTTGTAATGTAGGTTGAATTTATAGGCTACGCGTACATCTCAGGATTCCTAATTAGATTATATCATACTTCAGGCCATTTACAACAAACCTCTCAACAAATTAACTTAATATTCTGCCAAGTTCTTTGTCCCCCATGGAGTAACGGCATTTATCAGAGGCTCAGCTCTTCAAGCACTGTTTCAAAATCAACATCAAGGTCATCCTTCAGAAACATCAGGATGACTTCTATTGTACCATAGTCTTCCGGGTCGATATCGTAGGTAATGAACTGCCCGTCTATGTTCTCGTCTTCGATTATTTCCTCAACTATGTCGCCGATATTGTCAACGGCAAGGTCTGTGAGAAACGGGAACATATGGTCAAAGTAGTATTCGTCGCTCTCCTCTTCGGCCTCTTCCTTTGCAAAGCTTGCCGCGGATGCCAGCTCCTCGTCGTCAAAATCATAGAATGCCCTGACAACAAGGACACCCTCTTCGTCCTTTAGTGTCTCTATGTCGCTAAGTCCCTTGTCCTCCATCATGGAGATGATATCCTTCTTTTCCATTATTCCACCTCACCGTATAAAAGATTCTTGTATTCCTTCTTTACCTTCAGGAACTCCACGTCATCCTCGACCGCATTGAGCTCCTCCTTGCCTTCAGAATCCTTGTCCACCCTGAATACGAACTCATCTTCGCTGTTCTCGTCAAGGGGGGCAAGTACGAGGTACTCCTGTTCTTCCACATATACCCTCGCCACGGCTTCAAGCTCCACCACGTTGCCATCTTCATCCTTGAACTTCATTATCTCACGTTCCAAAGTGCACCCCCTGCATCTTTTTTTTGTCTGATTAAATAATAACACCTAAGTGAGAATGCTTCAACGAACATCTAAGAAAGAAATCCAATTAAATCCTATCTGCACTTTTCCAGAACCCTGGCGAGGAACCTGTCAGCAAACTCATCTGCCTGCATGTACTCCTCGAGAGATGCCACGAACTTGAACCGAAACCCCTCAACCGGACTCATCTTGAGACCTGAAAGCCTTTCAGTCAGAAGCTGCACACCCTCTCCTGTCCAGCCATAGGACCCGAAGGCTCCGCAGACCTTTCCCTTGTTCGTTATGGCTGAAGCGTGTCCAAGAAGCTCCCAGGCTGGCAGGACGGCATCCCTGTTGATCGTGGGTGACCCAACAAGGAACGCCTTTGATTCCTCCAGTCTCCTCGATGCTTCTTCTATCCCTATTTCTGTAATGTCATTCACATGGACAGTCTCACCCTTTGACCTGAGCCTTTCTGCGATATGGTTAGCCACATCCGCTGTGTTGCCATATGCGGATACGTAAAGTATCTCAATGTCCTGCTGGTAGTTTTCAGGAAAGGCAGCCCACTCCCTGTACTTTTCCAAGTAGAAGCCTATATCCTCTGTGTGCACCGGCCCATGGCTTACGCATACCATGTCAAATTCATAGTCCTCAAGCCTGTCCAGCGCCTTGTTCACGAAGCCCTTGAACGGTCCCATTATGACATCAAAGTAGTACTTCATCTCTTCAAGGTAGCTTCCTGCGTCATCAGCAGACTGGGCTTCCTCTTCTGCATAGTGACAACCGAGGAAATCACAGGTGAACATTGTCTTCATTTCCCTTGCATATGCGAATATGGTATCCGGCCAGTGGAGGTTGGGGGCAGATATGAATTCAAGGCTTAAGTCCTTTCCAAGGGGGAGTACACTCTTGTCCCTGGCATCTATCCAGCTGAACTCCCTGTTCAGAATGTCCTTCAGGTAATTCATTGCAGCCCTGGAGGATACTACCTGTGCATCGGGATAATCATCCAGAAGGCTTCCAATCGTCCCCGAATGGTCACATTCCGTATGGAGCGTCACTATATAGTCTACCTTCCTGTCACCGATGACAGATACAATATTTCCCCTGAATTCCGGATAGAACGGATTCTTCACGTTGTCCACGACAGCGACCTTGTCCTCTCCAACCAGCAGGTAGGAGTTATAGGTCGTTCCCTTCTTAGTCTCCATGATGATGTCAAATACCTTGAGCTCAGGGTTTTCCACGCCAATCCAGTATAGATTTTCCTTTAAAAGCTTTGCAGCCATCATAATCACCTCATATCAATTTTTAACAATTATATTGTATCAAATTTATGTTTGCTTTGCACTACTTTTTTATAATGATTATAAATTTGTTTCAATGACATTTGTGTGCAAACACTTTTCATTTGTGCATTCCTGCAAAAACATACAAGCAAGGTATTGGAAAATGATGATGATTAAGATGCTGCGAAACTATTGAATGCCATGTGCCAGAAATTGTATTATAGTATAGTTAGGAAGCACAGGAGGATTAAAATGAAGAATAAAGCAGTCATTCTTGGCTCAAATTACTATATAGGCCTGTCAATAATAAGATGTCTAGGCAAAGAAGGAATCTATACCGTTTCAATGGATTATTCAACTGAAAACACGTACGGTGCAAAATCCAAATATCTCAAGGAGCAGCTGATCGTCCCCCATTACAGGAAGGAGGAGGAAAGGCTTGTGAGGTATATGGTGGAATACTCGAAGAAGCAGGACAGAAAGCCTGTGCTGTTTCCAAGCGGTGACCCATATGTCGAATTCATCGACAAGAATTTTGATATCCTCAAGGAGCACTACCTGTTTCCAATGGACAGGAAGGGCAAATGGACAGACGCACTGATGAAGGATTCACTTGAGAAGCTGGCAATTAAATACGGGATGCCGGTGCCTGAAAGCGTCCAGCTGGATGATCCCGATATTGTAGAAAAGGTCGATAAAACCATCGGCTATCCATGCATTCTCAAACCTACAGAATCAACGCAGTTCGTCGCAAAGTTCAGGGTCAAGAACTTCCTTCTGAAGGGCAGTAACGACCTTAAAAAATACAGGGACACCATCATGGAAGCAGGCATGGGCGGCGTGGTCCAGAGGATCATCCCGGGCTTCGACGACCATATGTATACATACGACGCTTACCTTGACAAACATTCTGACGTTACCCACTGGATGACATGCCAGAAGCACAGGCAGTTTCCGATAAACTTCGGTGCTTCAGTATATACCGAGCAGAGGCTGGTTCCCGAGCTCCATGAAATGAGCAGGAAATTCTTCAAGGACATTGAATACAGAGGCTTCGGCGAGATAGAGTACAAGAAGGATTCGAAGACAGGAAAGTACTACCTTATCGAGATAAACGCAAGGACAACCAACCTTAACAGCCTGCTCTACAAGGCCGGCGTTAACTTTCCCCTTCTTGCCTACAGGGAAATGATTGGAGAGACTATCCTTCATGACAGGAAGACCTATGACAGCGGAATCTACTTCAGATATCTTTACGAAGACCTTCTTGCCATGAGGGAATATGCAAGGGCCGGACAGCTTTCAAAGTCAGGAATGGCTCTCTCGCTGCTTAAGAGAAAGGCTCCTGCCATCCTTGAGCTTGGTGACCCCATGCCTGGAATTGCATTCCTCAGGATGGTTTACGGCAAGGTCCGGAAGAAGAGCTGAAACAGACGCCCAGAGTACAACAGTATCATATTGCCACAATGAACAGAAAGGGCAGCATGCTGATTTGCATGCTGCCCTTTCTTTATTATGCTGTTTCCTGCGATTTCTGGATTATGTCCTTGACCTTCATGAGCCTTGTAATCGTACTTCTCTCATTCTCGTCAAGCTTCATCCTGATGAACTTGATGGTCTCCTTCAGTTCAGGTATAGTCCTGTATTCCAGTGCGTTTACCCTTCTTCTGGTCTTCTCGATCTCGTCGGCCATCAACTGGCAGGATTTCTCCACCTCTGCAAGCTCAAGGAGCTTTGGCATTATGGAGTAGAGCTTTGAAATGGCGTCGTCAAGCTCAGAGGAGGTCTGGGCGAATCCGTAAGGATATATGCTGCCCTCATCGCCTTCGAGCTTCCTTATGAAATTCATCACAGGAACGTTGACGCTCATTATGTTCTTTTTCTTGATGTCCACTGTTATGCTTTCCTTAGGGAAAGCGACAGCTTCCTGAAGGAACTCCGGAGACATTATGGCACTTGCTACCAGAAATTCCTTGAAGGATTTCTGGAGTTCCGTTTCCACCTCGACTCTCAGGGCCTTGTTTCGCCTGATCATCTCGATGAACCTTCTCATGAGCTCATCCTGCTTGTCCTTGAGGAGCTTGTGGCCTCTGGAAGCGGTGGACAGCCTAACCTTGAGCTTTGTGAGCTCCATTCGGGTAGGGTTCACATTGAGCTTAGCCATGGCTATTCAACTCCTTTGGTCTCTTGGGGCATGTACTTCTCAATGTACTCGTCCCTTATCCTCTTCAGCTCATTTCTTGGAAGTATAGTCAGAAGCTCCCATCCAAGTTCAAGCGTATCCTTTATTTCCCTGTTGTTGTCATAGCCCTGGCTGACATATCTCTTCTCAAATGCATCTGCGAAATCCGCGAATGCCTTGTCAGTCTCAGACAGTGCTGATTCACCAAGTATTACCGCCAGCTCCTTGGCTTCTTTACCGGTCGCATATGCTGCGAAGAGCTGATTCATTGTATCGGCATGGTCTTCCCTGGTCTTGTTCTTTCCGATACCCTTGTCCTTCAGCCTTGAAAGCGAAGGCAGAACATCTATCGGAGGCTGGATTCCCTTCTTGTACAGGTCTCTTGAGAGGATTATCTGTCCCTCGGTTATATATCCTGTAAGGTCAGGGATTGGATGAGTCTTGTCGTCCTCAGGCATGGTAAGTATCGGGATCTGAGTTATGGATCCGCTTCTTCCCTTTATCCTGCCGGCTCTTTCATATATCGTTGAAAGGTCGGTATACAGATATCCGGGATATCCTCTTCTTCCTGGTACTTCCTTCCTGGCAGCTGATGTCTCTCTGAGGGCCTCAGCATAGTTGGTAAGGTCAGTAAGTATTACAAGTACATGCATGCCCTTTTCGAAGGCAAGGTACTCTGCGCATGTAAGCGCCATTCTTGGTGTTGCTATTCTCTCTATGGCCGGGTCGTCAGCAAGGTTCATGAAAAGCACTGCCCTGTCTATAGCTCCGGTCTTGTTGAAGTCATCCTTGAAGAATTGTGCCTCTTCAAAGGTTATACCCATTGCCGCGAATACAACGGCGAACTTGTCGCCCTTGCCAAGAACTCTCGCCTGCCTTGCAATCTGAGCTGCAAGTTCTGCATGCGGAAGTCCTGATCCTGAGAATATGGGCAGCTTCTGTCCTCTGACCAACGTGTTCAGTCCGTCAATTGCTGATATTCCTGTCTGTATGAACTCTGAAGGGTAGTCCCTTGATACAGGGTTTATAGGGACTCCGTTGATGTCGAGCCTCTTCTCCGGTATGATCTTGGGTCCGCCGTCTTTTGGCCTTCCAAGCCCGTCGAATATTCTTCCTATCATGTCCTCAGAAACTCCAAGTTCAAGCGGCTTGCCAAGGAACCTGACCTTTGTGTCCCTCAGGTTGATTCCTGATGAACCTTCGAATAGCTGTACCATGGCCTTGTCCCCGTTGACCTCAAGGACTCTTCCTCTTCTCTTCTCACCGGTCTGGAGTTCGATCTCCACCAGTTCCTCGTACTTAATTCCTTCAACTCCGTCGACAACCATAAGCGGTCCGACGACTTCGCGGACGGTCCTGTACTCTTTAAGCATTAAGGATTCCTCCTTCCTCTATGAGGTCGTCCACGGCTTTGACAAGCTCCTTCATAACCTCGTTGATTTTTGATATTTCGCTCTCTGGCAGGTACTTCATTCTTGCGATCCTGTCCCTGACCTTCAGCTTGATTATGTCGTTAAGGTATATGCCGTTGTCCAGAGCCCTCTTTCCTTCGTCATAGAAGGCAAGCGCGCACTTCAGCATGAGGTTCTGCTTTTCCAGCGAGCTGTATGTATCCACTTCGTGGAACGCATTCTGCTGAAGGTAGTCCTCTCTGATTGACTTTGCGGCTTCCAGCTTGAGCTGGTCGCCCTCGGAAAGTGAGTCCCTTCCGACAAGCCTTACTATTTCCTGGAGTCCTGATTCTTCCTGAAGAAGAGCCATTGCCTTTGCCCTGTTTGAGGCGAAGGTGTTCTCAACATTGGCGTCCATCCATTTGTCTACCTTGGTCTGATATAGCGAGTAGGAATTCATCCAGTTGATCGCAGGGAAGTGCCTTCTGTACGCGAGGTTCGCATCCAGTCCCCAGAATACCTTGACGATTCTTAAGGTCGCCTGCGATACAGGTTCGGAGATGTCTCCACCAGGAGGTGATACCGCACCTATTACTGTTATCGCTCCCTGTCTTCCGTCAGATCCAAGGCATACTACCTTTCCTGACCTCTCATAGAAGTCGGCGGCTCTGGATCCCAGGTAAGCCGGATATCCTTCATCGCCAGGCATCTCTTCAAGTCTTCCGGACATTTCCCTCAGGGCCTCAGCCCATCTGGAGGTTGAGTCAGCCATTATGGCTACGGAGTATCCCATGTCCCTGAAATATTCCGCTATTGTTATGCCTGTGTATATTGAGGCCTCTCTGGCCGCAACAGGCATGTTGGATGTGTTGGCTATGAGGACAGTCCTCTTCATGAGTGATTCTCCGGTCTTAGGGTCCTTTATCTCAGGGAACTCCATAAGAACGTCAGTCATCTCGTTTCCACGCTCTCCGCAGCCAACATATACTACTATCTCTGAATCTGCCCATTTTGCCAATTGATGCTGAACAACCGTCTTTCCTGAACCGAAAGGTCCCGGAACCGCAGCTGTACCGCCCTTTGCAACCGGGAAGAATGTGTCTATGACCCTCTGTCCCGTAACAAGAGGCGCATCAGGATTTAGCTTGTGGTCATAAGGCCTTCCGCGCCTTACAGGCCACTTCTGGATCATGTTGATTTCAGTTCCGTCCTCAAGGGTGCAAACAGTGTCTGCAACAGTGAAGTCTCCTTCAGCTATCGTCTTGACGACACCTGAAATTCCCTTTGGCACCATTATCCTGTGCTCTATTATCGATGTTTCCTGAACTGTTCCGATGATGTCACCCTGAGAAATGCTGTCTCCAGCCTTTACCTTGGGGACAAAATGCCAAACCCTTTCCCTGTCAAGGGCGGGTACCTCGACTCCCTTTACAAGGAAGTCCCCCACCAGCTCTCTAATAGAGGTCAGAGGTCTCTGGATGCCGTCAAACATGGACTCAAGAAGTCCTGGTCCCAGCTCGACCGAAAGAGGGTTGCCTGTCGTATAGACCGGCTCTCCTGGTCCGATGCCTGTAGTTTCCTCGTATACCTGTATGGAGGCTCTGTCGCCTCTCATTTCTATTATCTCTCCGATGAGCTTATTGTCTGAAACCTTGACAACGTCATAGACGTTGGCGTCATCCATACCCTCGGCAACAACCAAGGGACCGGATACTTTGATTATCTTTCCTACTTTCAATCTAAGCTCCCCTTCTACAAAATATTTGAACCAACGGCTTTTTCAACATTTGCGTTGATCCTTCTGAGGCCTATGGAAAGGGATCCCTGGTTGCTCGGTATGAGTATAACCGCAGGAACTATCTCCTTGTTGTATCTTTCAACGGTCTCTGGGATCAGCTCAGCCATCTGCTCAGTGATGAAGATGATACCGTACTTCCTTGCTGCCAGGGTATCAACTGCCTTTCTTGCCTCGTCCTTGTCCAAAACGGGAAATACATCGATTCCAAGCGCCTTGAAGGCAAGTATGGAATCCTTGTCGCCCACAACTCCTATCTTATACATAAAGCTCACGCAGCCTTTCCCTGATTGATTCAGGTGAGATCTTGTTAAGCTTCGACACCATTATGATCCTCAGTGCCTTCATCTCGGCCTCTTTGGCGGCGAGGTAGGAGAATACCGGCTCCGGTCCGAAGACTATGGACTTGGACTGCAGATTCAGCTTCATGAGGTAGTTGTCCAGGATCCTTTCGAATTCTGAAAGCCTCATGGTCTTCTGATAGGACTCCAGTCCCTTCCTAAGCTCGTCGCTTATCTTGTAGCCCTTGAATTTTGACATCATGGTCTCCAATGAGTCGGAAAGGGAAAGAAGTATGTCCCCGCGTGGAATGGTGCCACCCTCGATTATAGCTTCCTCAAGGAACTTAATGTCCTTTTCAAGCTTCTTTACCCTCACAAGCGTCTTTACGTTTGTAAAGTCTATGATCGTCCTGACATAATCTGTGAAAAGCGGTATTCCCGACTCGTCTGCGACTGCAGACAGGTGTGCAAAATAATGCCTGTCCAGTATCATGTCTGTCCTCTGAGGGTCTCCTGTAGCTTCCATGTCCTTTGATGCCTCAATGAGGGCATCCCTAAGCCTCGGCTCCACATCCCTAAGGTCTCCAGCCGCATAGGCTGCCTTGATCTTCTGGATGTCCCTGCCTCCAAGATTAACGTACATTTCCTTGAAATCAGCCTTCATGGCTGTCTCCTTGACGAGAACCTTGAGGTTATGGTAGTCATACTTAAGTGAAAGTATCTCTACTACCGACTTCTCGGTTGTCATCTCACCAACGAGCTTATATACCCTTTTGAGCTCCTGCGAGAGAATCCTCTCGTAATCCTCGCCCCTTGTGACACCGGCCATGGAGGACTGGTATTCAGTTTCAGCCAGTATCTTCAGAGCCTCGTCTATATCCCTTGCATCGACCATCCTCTCTATCCTTGCCTTGGTAAGGAGTCTGGTCTCCAGGACTCTGGTCCTGGTAACAGCCTGGGCGAAATCCATTCTGTTCATAAGTACCTCCTATTCCTTGAAAAGAGCGGAGGCTACATCTGCTTCGAGCTCGTCCCTGAGAAAGTCAACCAGATCAGAGAAGGTGTAGTTAAGAAGTACTCCCTTGTCCTTGACAAGGAATCCTGAGGCCGAGTTCTCTTCGTCAGAGACCTTGAATCCCAGGTTCAGAGCCTTAACCTTTTCCTTCATGCTGCTGGTCACGATGAGAGTCTCAGTACCCTTGAGGCTGAGACCTGCCAAAGTATCCTTCAGATACCTGACATAGTCTTCATCTCCGAGCTCCACCAGGCTTTTCTTCGCAAGGTCAAAGACCCTGTCGATTATTCCCTGCTTTGCCTTCAGGCTCTCGTTCCTTACTTTGAGCTCTCCGTTGGAGATTACCCTTTCTTTCAAGAGGTTGGCTTCGAAGGCTGCCTTTTCTATGATCCTGTTCTTCCTGTCGTTCGCTTCCTTGATCTTCGAATCAACAAGATCTTCCTTGACCTTGACTGAATCATCGAGGATGGCCTGGGCTTTTTCCCTGGCGTCCGCGAGGATCTTCTCGGTCAGATTATCCAGATTTGACATTCCCTCACATCCTTCCTATATTTTCTCTGCAGCTTTCAGGCTAAGCCTAGAAAGTCACCGCGTTGAGAAGTATTAGGGATATGACGAATGAAAGAAGTGCATATGTCTCAACCATTACGGCGTATATTATACCCTTTGTGGAGTGTTCTTCATTCTTTGCAAGTATTGCAAGTCCTGCAGCCGCTGTTCTACCCTGTGCAATAGCTGATATCCAGCCTACAAGTCCTACAGGAAGGCATGCCATGAATATGTACATTCCCTGCTGAAGAGTAAGGCCTGCATCAAGCTGTCCGAGCGCCATAAGTCCTATAACGAATCCATAGAGGCCCTGGGTACCTGGAAGAAGCTGAAGTACAAGGGATTTACCGAACTTCTGAGGCTCTTCTACTATAAGTCCTGTAGCTGCCTCACCAACAAGGCCAACACCTTTAGCTGAACCGAAACCTGAGAATATTACCGCGCAGGCTATACCGAGTATTGCAAAAACAACGCCACCATTATCAATCAAGAACTGTGAAAAAGTCATTTACATTTCCTCCTAACTACTTTAAATTGATGTATTTTGAAGCATTTTGAAATAAATTGAAGGGCTTTCCGCCACCTGAGTAGAATTTTCCGAAGAATTCAACATAGGTAAGCCTTGATGTATGGACGTATGCGCCAAGAAGGCTCAGGAATATGTTGAATGCCTGTCCGCCCACGAACAGCACAACTCCGAAGAGTATGCCAATTATTCCCATTCCTGAAAGCATCCCTATCATCATGTTTATCGCTGATGCTATGAAGCCTCCTGAAAGTCCGAGCGCCATTAGCCTTGAATAGGATACGAAATCCCCTACATAGCTTGATATTCCGTAAAGGCTGTAAAGTCCGCCTGCGGCTTTGCCGACCACTGTGTTAGCTGATCTTCCACCTGTAACAACTATTCCGCCCATTCCGATAATCATGACAACCATTGAGATGGTCTTGACTGCGGGTGGAAGGTCAAGGAACATTGGAAGCAGGAAGCCTATGGCTCCGATAAGGGCCATATACCAGAAGCCTGCATCGAACAGGGCCCCGATCGGGTCTCCAGCCCTGACATAAAGGAAAGCCTTTACACCAAGGGCAAAGAATACATGGACAAGACCGAATATGATTGACATTATCAGTATCATCATGTAATCCTTGGCAGGATCAATGAGTCCTGGTATCTTTATTATCCCTCCGAAGAAGGATCCGTAGATGGCACCCCAGAATATGGTTGGTATGCTCAGATAGAAGAAGAACCTTATGAACTTCTCGGTACTTTCCGATAGGTTCGCAATCTTTAGGATTACTGCTGTTCCTACAAGCAATATCAAACCATAGCCCACATCCGCCACCATCATTCCAAAGAAGAACAGGTAGAACGGTGCAAGAAGAGGTGTCGGGTCAATTTCATTGTACTGCGGCAGCGCATACATCGCTGTAAGCGACTCAAATGTCTGGTTAAGCTTGTTGTTCTTAAGAAGTATTGGTATGTCACCTTCATCGGTAGCTTCCTTGACATCCAGATAGTAGGCGTTCTTCTGGGACGCCTCCACGGCCTTCCTGAAGTCACCGGCCATTTCCGTAGGGATATAGCCTCTGATCACATTAACGCTGTCTGTCCTTAGGAAATTTTCCGAAGCATGGAGCCTTACCTTCTTGTTCATCAGGTACTCGTAGTATACTTCAAGGTCAGGCAGATGAACTGCCATTTCCTTTATCTCAGCCTTTATGGCATCCCTTTCCGACTTCAGGGCACTGAGCCTCTCGGCTATCTTGTGCATTTCCTTGTCGGGCTCCTCTTCACCAGATATCTTGATGCTTGAGAAGCTGTTGTTCCTGAGTACCTCATTGACTGCATCCTTCTCTTCCTTTGATGAGATTGCAAGAAGATAGGATTCGTCCTTGCCTTCGCTTATCACCTCATAATAGGTGTAGTCGAAAGGCAAAAGTTCATTCATCAGCTTATCCTTCAGTTTCTTCGGGACTGTTCCTGTGAAAACTTCACTCTGGCTAAAGCCTTTCATCGAACTTACCGGATACCCGAGTGTCACCCAGGGCTTCAGTTCGTCGGATGCAGCGTTCAGCCTCATCTCCTCCTGGTTCAGGCTCTCGACCTTTCCCATCCTGTCCTTCAGACTTTCGTAAACAGGCTTGTAATCATATGCACCTGCTGTTTCTTCAAGTCCTTCAAGTGTGAAGTTCGTCTTGCCTTTGATCATCGCCTTTAATCCGGTCTCCCTCGAGTCATTCTTCGACAGTATCTCGAGTGCGTACTTTATGTTAGCGATGTCCTGGTCCACTTCAGTTATTCCCTCGGGAACGATTACGTCACGCAATCCCTCTCCCTTAAGAACCTCATCATTGGCCAGGTCAGAAAAGTGCACATATCCGAACTTCTGCAGTTCATGTAGGAGGTCGTCCCTTTCAGAATCGAAGGCAAACAAGCTGAAGGAGCTCATTTTAACTATCGCCATTTGTCTTCACGATCCTCTCGATAATGATGTTCACCGCATCCTTTAGCTTGTCATCGCCGAGCGATGCGATATCTTTTGCAGCCTGCAGGCCTTTTTCAATAGCCGGCTTTGCAATTGCCTCCCCCTCTCTGACAGCAGAGGCCTTCAATTCTTCAGCTTGCTTTTCAGCCTTTTCGAGGATTTCTCTATATGACCTCTCTGCCGAAATTTCAGCTTCTCGTTTTGAATCTCTAGCCTTCTGTCCAGCTTCGAGCAGTATGTCCTTCGCTCTTTCTTCTGCTGCTTTTACAGCTTCGATCGCTTCTTTCGCCACTTTCTCACCACCTTTATAAAAGAATAAGTACCACTTAATATGATTTAAATTACCGCATAGACATTATCTTATACCATGTCCGTCCGATTTTCAATTGTTATTGTTGTAACAATGTGATAATTTTACCGTACGTTCGACCCTTCTCGAACAATATGGCAACAGGACCCTGATTTCTTTCGTTTTTTGACAAGTGCGAAACAACATCATTTTCAAACCATTCTACGTGTCCCTCTATTCCTCCTTCCCTTTTAAGCCTTCTCCTGACTTCATTTGTATCTTTATCAATCCTTTCCAGAAAATCAGGAATGCCCTGCCTTCTGTTCCAGAGGAGAAAGTCATACTTTACAAGGTCCCTCATGAGCCCAGGCTCGAATCCGTCTTTTCTCTCCAGCTCCCTGATCGAATACATGAGGAATATCCTGTAGTAGTCATCAGATGATGGTGAACGGACCCTGTACCCTTCGCTGTCAAGCGCTTTGCCCAGACCTTCAAAGAAGAGAAGCGGATTCTCATGGAAGCCTATGGCATATTTCAAAGAATTTTCGAATTTGCCCGTATTATGATATTTTTCAAGAGACTTCTCAGCGGACTTCAGCCGCTCCATATCAGTTCTGCCCATTGTTCCGGTGCTTATGACCTGATAAGGTGGGAAGGGGCTGTAAATGATATTCCACCTTTTCGTTTCCCTCTCCATGGGGGTTCCCTTTATTATCTTCAGGAATCCCAGCTGCAGAACATCCGGACCTAAGGAATATATCTCATTGAAGCTTCTGTTGAAGGATTCCATGTCATCCATGGGGAGTCCTGCAATCAGGTCAAGATGATGGTGGATATTTCCAAGGGAAAGGATTTTCTTAAGACCTTCCTTTGACCCTGATGAAAATCTACTTATCATCCTCAGCACATTTTCATCTGTACTCTGCACACCGGTTTCAAACTGCATCCTTCCGGGAGGAGAATCCTTCAGCACCCCCATCTGCAGGTCATCAACCATTGACGGTGACATCTCGAAATGGAAGACCGCATTGGTTTTTAGGCCTATTATCCTCCTGAATATCTCTGCCGCATCAGGATGCGCATTAAAGGTCCTGTCCATGAACTTCACAAGCTTTGCCCCAAGGCCCAGGAGCTTCTCAACATCTGACATCACATCATCAGCTGACCTGAACCTCAGGTCCTTTTCAGCAGACGACAGGCAGTAGGAGCAGCTGTAGGGGCATCCTCTGGATGCCTCGATGCAGGCGATCCTGTCTTTAAGGTCTTCATCCATAGAATATGGGAATGGAAGCCTGGAAAGGTCCATTTTGCTTCTTGCTGGAAACCTTACAGGAATTCCATTACGCATGGCTGCAAGACCTCTGATTACATCATTGTCTTCGAGGCTGAAGAAACCAGTGGCCTCCATGTTCAATATGCATTTTTCAATCAGCTCACGGTAAGTCTCCTCACCTTCACCTGTTATGATATAGTCCCCGGAAAGTCTCAGAAGGCTTTCCTCAGCATTCCAGCTCACCTCGGGTCCTCCGAAAAGAAGCCTGATATCCGGCCTCCCAATCCTTAGAAGTCGGGAGAGCCTTTCTACAGTATCCACATTCCATATATATGTGGATAAGCCCACAATTTGAGGCTCGTCGTCCAGTATGTCGTCAAGCATGTCCATAAGGGGGCTTTGTATGGTATATTCCCTTATCATGCAATCATAATTCAAGTCCTTCGTGAATTCCTTCATGTACCTCAGCGCTATGTTGGTATGAATGAATCTGGAGTCTATGGATACAAGGACAACCTTCGGCCTATTTCGCATAGTACAGCTCGTAGAAGTCAAGGAGCAGACCTGCGGTTGTCCTCTGCGCCTCGGCAAGCAGCCTTGTGGACAGTTCATAATAGAGCCTGTCCCTGTCTTCTTCCCTTCTGAACTCCTCTACCGCCATATTCGCTGACTTCGCATTTTCCCTGATGTATTCATCGAAGTCACTGAATCGTTTTACCCCGTCAGTTACGGAATAATCTATCTCCTCGAATATCTTGTTCTTTATCCAGGTCTCATAGGACTTGTGGCTGTCGAGCAGCTTGTTGTTGACATGCTGAGGTACCGTCATGTCCTGGGAAAGGTGACACACCGCCCCCAGGTAGAACACCGACTTATGGGTGTTGCTCCTGCTCAAATAGAAAAGACTCTTGTCCCTGTATTTCTTTGCCTCGCTGAGCGCATCCGAAAACCCGTACAACCCCTTTTGCATCTTGTTATGATAGAAGTGGTTTATCGACTTGAAATCCTGGTCAGCCCAAGTAGCCCCTTCGTTAAGGGGCTTTATGAATGCCTTATAGAAATGGGCCGCATCAATGTGCCCTTCATTCTCGAGTATCTGGACAGCCTGTATGTTAATGAACCTGTGCACCATGCACGGGGTCTTGAAAGCCATTTTCTTCAGTGGATTGGCCGCTACCATGACGCCGGTGAGGACCTTTCCATATGTGTATTCGACAGCGCCCTTGGGCTTCTTGTCTATCGCACCCTCCATCTGGGATCAGCTCCTTGATGTTAATGATTACATTATACTCCTTTGCGGAGTTTTTTTTGCAAATCTTGCGTCAATTCACCGTATATGCGCTCATTTATTGAACAATCAATAATAATACCGTTTACAATTTCAAAATCATCAATTTATTAAAATATATATTCTCTATTCGATAAGTTATGGCTCTTAAGCATGCCATATTGCGAAAAATCGATCTCGCCAAAGCCCCTTGTGAGCACATTCTCCACTTGGTGGTACAATGAAACTAATACCATCAAGGAGCATTCCTGTAATGAAAAAACCTGAACTTTGAAAAAGGAGACCCATAGCAATACAATGAAAGTGTGCTGATCCAGGACAAGAAAGGCACAAA
>NZ_JAGGKC010000006.1 GCF_017873395.1 Youngiibacter multivorans
GGATCCCTTTTAATTTTTGCCATGTTTAAAACCTCCGATTTAAGATTATTATAATCTTAAGCCAGAGGTCCAAACACAAAATTTTCTACACTCTCAATTTCGCCTAAAAAACATGGACCGGCAATTGCCGGTCCATTCCATTTACCTTACATATTTTCTTATCTGTTTTTATCTTACTATTCGCCCAGGTACGCAGCCTTTACAGCCGGGTCATTCATGAGCTCCTTGGCATCGCCTGACTTGACAATCTTTCCAGTTTCCAGGATATATGCCCTGTTAGAAATGGAAAGTGCCATGTTGGCGTTCTGCTCAACGAGAAGGATCGTCGTTCCTGACTTATTTATCTCAACTATAGTGTCAAATATCTTCTGCACTATGAGTGGAGCAAGTCCCATTGACGGTTCGTCAAGAAGTAGCATTGAAGGTCTCGACATTAAAGCCCTACCTATTGCAAGCATCTGCTGCTCTCCTCCGGAGAGTGTCCCAGCCTTCTGCTTCTGCCTTTCCCTTAGGATAGGGAACTTCTGGTAGACCATCTCGTAGTCACCCTTGAGGTTCTCTTTGTCCTTCCTGGTGAAGGCTCCAAGCTCGAGGTTTTCAAATACTGTTAGGTTGGCAAATATCTTCCTGCCTTCAGGAACCTGTACAAGTCCCATTGCAGGTATAAGCTCTGCCTTCTTCTTTGTTATGTCCTGGCCCTTGTAGGTTATGGTTCCGCTCTTTACTTCAGCAAGCGATGATATCGCCCTTAGTGTCGAGCTCTTTCCGGCACCGTTGGCGCCGATAAGGGAGATTATCTCCCCTTCCTTTACCTCAATTGAGATGTCTTTAAGTGCATGTATGACACCGTAGTATACGTTCAAGTTTTCAATCTTAAGCATTCTTAGCCGTCCCTTCTCCGCCCTTTTCTCCAAGGTAGGCCTTTATTACTTCCTCGTTGTTCCTTATCTCGTAAGGATTGCCGCTGGCGATCTTCTTACCGAAGTTGAGGACATTTATCCTGTCACAGATTCCCATGACGAGCTTCATGTCGTGCTCTATGAGGAGTATGGACACGTCAAACTCATCCCTGAGCCTTCCGATAAGATTCATGAGGTCGTGGGTCTCAGCAGGGTTCATTCCTGCTGCAGGCTCGTCAAGCAGAAGCAGCTTCGGATCTGTTGCCAGAGCCCTCACTATCTCAAGCCTTCTCTGTTCTCCGTATGAAAGGTTCCTGGCCTTCTCCTCCCTCTTCTCGTATAGGTTGAAGAGAGCAAGAAGACTATGTACCTTCTCATCAAGAGCAGCTTCGGCCTTGAAGAACCTTGGAAGTCTCAGAACAGCCTCAGCCAGATTGTAGTCTGTCTTGTTGGTGTGTGAGATCCTTACGTTGTCTCCGACAGTGAGGTTTGAGAAAAGCCTTATGTTCTGGAAGGTCCTGGCGATTCCCATGGATGATATCTTATGGGGCTTTATCCCGTTAATGACCTTGCCTTCGTATTTTATCTCTCCTTCAGTAGGAGTGTATATTCCAGTAAGCATATTAAATACCGTAGTCTTGCCTGCTCCGTTGGGACCAATCAAGCCAACCACTTCATTCTTGCCTATTTCGAGATTCAGCTGTGAAACAGCGCTGAGACCGCCGAACTTCATGGTGACATTTTCAACATTCAGCATGATTCATCCCCCTTTCTAAGAAATCTGGTCTTTGTCATCTTTTTTCCGTCCAAACCCCTTGAAGCTGTTCCTGAATATGTTCAGGGAGAGCTCTTTGGATCCCATGAGACCCTGCGGCCTGAATATCATGAGTATGATAAGCGAGGCGGAGTAGATGATCATCCTGAGGTCGCTTACGCTCCTCAGAAGCTCCGGAAGGAACGTGAGGAATATCGCTCCGAATATGCTTCCGGTTATGGATCCAAGTCCGCCAAGGACAGCATATGTCAGGATCTCTATTGACCTTGTGAAGCTGAAGACCTCAGGCTTCAGGTATCCGATATAGTGTGCGTACAGAGCTCCACCAACGCCGGCTATGAAGGCCGCTATCATGAAGGACTGTATCTTGAATTTTGTAGTATCGACTCCCATTGCTTCCGCTGCAATCTCGTTTTCTCTCACAGAAAGCATGGCCCTTCCCGGTGCCGACTTGATGATGTTCCTTATGCCTATGGCAACAAGGACCGTCACTATGAAGGTCAGAGTGAAGTTGGTTTCAAGGGGAATCCCAGTGAAGCCTCTAGGGCCGCCAACATAATTGATGTTGACGAGGACAACCCTGATTATCTCTCCGAAGCCAAGGGTCGTTATGGCGAAATAGTCGCCTCTGAGCTTCAGTGTGGGGATACCTATAAGCAGCGATATTGCAGCCGCAAGGATTCCACCGACAATAAGTGCTGGAATGAAGGGAATGTCAAACTTCGCTGTAAGCACAGCAGAGCCATAGGCTCCGATCGACATGAACCCTGCATGTCCCAGTGAAAGCTGTCCCGTGAAGCCTGTAATTAGGTTCAGGGAAAGCGCAAGAATTATGTTGATAAGGCTCAGGTTGATTATACCCGCATAGTACCTGTTTATCATGCCTGCATTCTTAAGGCTGATAAGAACAACATAAAGCACTATTATGAGGACGACCTTCAAAGCCATTTCAAGATTCTTTTTTGGCATCTTCTTTATTCTGTCCATACTATACCTTCTCACTTTCAACTTTTCCAAGTATTCCCGTAGGCTTTACGAGGAGCACTATGATAAGTATGGAGAAAGCTATTGCGTCTGAAAGGCTTGTAGAAATGTATGCCTTGGTGAGGGTCTCAGCTATGCCTATGAAGACTCCGCCGATAAGCGCACCCGGGATTATTCCGATACCGCCGAGAACCGCAGAGACGAAGGCCTTAAGGCCTGGCATCATACCCATGTATGGGTCAATGCTTGTCCAGCTTAAGGCAACCATTATACCAGCAGCTCCAGCCAGGATGGATCCCAGGAAGAACGTGAAGGAAATGGTCTTGTTTACACTTATTCCCATAAGCTGTGCAGCCTCCATATCATACGAGACAGCTCTCATGGCTTTGCCCATCTTAGTCCTGAATACTATGTACTGCAGGAGTATGACGAGAAGTATGGAGATCCCGAAGGTAAGAAGCTGGATGTTTGTAACCTGAAAAAGACCCAAATCATATTTGTGCACCGGAATAAGCTCCGGGAATGATTTTGGTGACGGTCCGACTATATACCTCATACCGTTCTCAAGGAGAAGACTTACTCCGATAGCGGATATGAGAAGTGTGATCCTTGGTGATTTTCTAAGAGGTCTGTAAGCAACTCTCTCAATCAATACTCCTAAAGCACCAGATGCCAGCATGGCTATTGCTAAAGTCGGAAAAAATGGCAGATTATACGCCTTAGAGGCGTAGAATCCAGCCATTGCTCCAACCATGTAAATATCGCCGTGGGCGAAATTGATGAGACCTATGATCCCATAAACCATTGTGTAACCTAATGCCAGAAGAGCATAAATACTTCCGATCGACAAGCCGTTAATTAGCTGTTGAAAAAACTGCATTTTATGCCTCCCTGGTAGTAACCCTTAAGGGTTGACCTTGTCTACGAGCTTGAGCTTTCCGTCCTCAACCTCAACTATTACAGCGCCCTTTACAGCGGTTCTGTCAGCGTCGAATGTGAGCTTGCCTGTAACGGCTTCTACATTCGTCTTAAGAAGTGCTGCCTGTATTGCTGCTCCGTCAAGTGAGTCTGCTGCATCAATAGCTGAAAGAAGAACCTTCGCTGCATCATATCCAAGAGCTGAGAATGTATCCGGAGCCTTCTTGTATTCTGCCTCGAACTGCTTTACGAAGTTAGAAACAACTGCTGCCTCATCTCCTGAGAAATAGTGAGTAACGAACCTTGAGCCTTCAACCGCGTCTCCGCCGATTGTGAAGAGCTCAGCTGATTCCCAGCCGTCTCCACCGAGAAGCTGTGCATCTATTCCTGAATTCCTTGCCTGCTTTGCAATAAGTCCTACAGTAGTGTAGTAGTCAGGAAGAACGAGAACGTCTACTCCTGCTGCTGCTATTGTAGTAAGCTGTGCGCTGAAATCCTTGTCTCCATCGTTGTAAGTGAGGAATTCAACAACCTTTCCGCCCTTTGACTCATAGGTTGACTTGAATGAATCCGCTATTCCCTTTGAATAGTCTGATCCAACATTGTAAAGAACTGCTGCCTTGGCGCTCTTCAGCGTGTCTACGCTGTAGTTTGCAAGAGCTACTCCCTGATATGAATCGATGAAGCATACCCTGAACATGTAGTTTCCGCCGACCTTTGTTACAGTAGGCTCGGTAGCACTTGGGGATACCATAGGTATCTTTGACTGAGTTCCCTTAGGTCCTGTCGCAAGAGCCGCACCTGAAGTGACCGCTCCGACTATTCCTACAACCTTGTCATTCTCGACGAGCTTGTTGAATGCGTTGCTTGCGTTTGTTCCGTCTGCCTGGTCATCCTCGAAGATTACCTTAACGGTCTTTCCGTCGATTCCACCCTTTGCATTGACTTCCTTGACATAAAGCTCTACACCCTGCTTAACTGACTGTCCGTATGTAGCTGCTCCGCCAGTTAGAGGTCCTATTCCGCCTATAGTGAATTCCTTCACTGCAGGGGCAGTTGTAGGGGTAGTTGGCGTCTTCTCTCCACATGCCGCGAGAAGAGCTGTTGAAAGTGCTGCAACAGTAAATATTGCAAATAATCTTTTCTTCATTTTGTCACCTTCCTTGAAATAATAGCTTTAATATACCAGTTTAAAATCGCAATATCAATAGTAAAATTAATTTCCTGTTAACATTATTGAAGAAAACCCCTATAAAAAATGACGATATCAAATGAGGACAAAATAGTCGTTGTCGGTTTGATATTTATGTCAAAATTGTAAACGATACCTGTGATTAATTCATATTTTTTGTCAATCGCATGATAAAATGAAAAAACACCAGGAATCACTTGTCATGATCCCGGTGCTTATATTCACTAAATGTCAAAATCCACCACATTGTATAGCGCATCCACCTTGAAGCCTTCCCTGGTTAACCTCACCCTAAGTATGGAACAGTTGTAGATCTCAAGCTGGTTGAAGCGGTATGACACATCTCCAAGTATTATGGAGATGATTGTCTTCATGGTGCCTCCGTGGGTTGCTACAAGAACCTTCCCAGGTTTGTTGTCGGAAGCCTTAAGCTCCTCCAGATAATCCCTTACCCTTCCGGAAAACTCCCTCTGGCTTTCTCCACCGTCAGGTGCAAAGTCCAGCCAGTCATTGTCCCAGCTCTCAAAGAGATCCGGATACTTCACAGATATCTCAGGAAAGGTCAAGCCCTCCAGGACTCCAAGACTCCGTTCATCAAGCCTTGGCTCGATTTCAGCGTCATCCATGGAGAATCCCATAGCCTTCAGTGTCTCGTGTGTCCTTTTAAGACCTGATACGACTATCCTGTCAGGTGTGAAGTTCATCATTCTTATGAGGTTTCCGGCCTTTGCTGCCTGCTCCCGTCCAGTAAAGGTCAGCCCATAGTCAAGCCTCCCATAGAAGAGATTGGTCCTGTTGGCTTCAGTCTCCCCATGTCTTACAAATAGGATTTCCATAACTCATAACTCACCTTCAAAATCGTATTACCCTTTGGATTCATACTTCTCCTTGAAGAAGTCAGTAAGTTTCTCAAGGGACTTCCTGAGTATCTCTTCCTCATCAGGGCTGAGCTGCTCAAGGGTATCCTTGATCATCTCCTGGTGGAACCTCTCATGGACAGAGTTTGCAATCCTGCCCTTTTCGGTGAGCTTTACAAGCACCACCCTCTTGTCCTCATCTGTCCTTCGCCTCTCTACATAGCCCTTAGCCATGAGCTTAGCAATCGCAGTAGTAAGGGTGCCCACAGTTATGTTGAGCTTCTTTGCCGCTTCGGACATGGACCTTTCTCCCTCGGTTCCTATAGCCTCAAGAGTATGCATCTCAGTGACCGACAGATCATGCCCCTCGATGTCCTGAAGCGCTCTTTCTTCTATTCTTAGTATGTTGTTGAACAGGTCAACAAGCAGCTCATTCAGTACCTGCTTCGAATTATTCATATACCTACCAGTCAGGATGCAATATCCTGGTCCTTTCCTGATATGTGCAAGGGGCAAGCCTTGTTTCCTTGAGAAGATTCAGACCTTCCCTGAAATTCGCACCAATCTGGTCTGTGTTGTGTGCATCGGAGCCCAGCGTCACAAACCTTCCTCCAGAGCTCCTGTAGCCTTCGAATATGCTTCTGAGGCTTACAAGCACATCGCCCTGAAGAGGTCGCCTGAGGTTAAGCTCCAGGGTTATGTCATTTGATATGAGGACTTCAAAGAGCTCATCGAACTCTTTCTTCGCATCCAAATACCTTACGTTTCTTGGTGACAGCCTCAGGTATCTGCTCGGATAATCAAGGTGGGCAAGGGTGTCAATGTAAGGATTTGCTGCAACTGTCCTTGCGGTTTCCTTCAGATAATCCCTGTAGAACTCAGCTGCGGTCATCTCCTTGAAGTCCGATGGCCTTGAAACATCAAGGCGCCTCATGGAGTGCATGGATCCTATGACCATGTCAAATGGATGGTCTTCTGTCATCCACCTGTTTTTGGTTATATTTTCCATGTCAATTCCAGTCTCAATGCCAAGAAGGAGGGTCTCCCCTCTCTTCCTGGCATATTCCCTGAAATAACTGTCTATATCAAAATTGATCTCAAATCCGCCCACATCCATGTTGTTCAGGTCAACGTGCTCTGTTGTGACAAGCCCGATGCCAAGAGATACAGCCTTTGCTATCGCACCTTCGATGCTCATGCTCGAATCGAACGAGAACTCCGTATGGCAGTGCGTGTCGAAGTAAATATCCTTATAGAGCATCCTTGCCGTACGCTCCGATTATCTCTCCATAGAAAATCTCGTGGTAGTCACCATCAAGGTAAGAGGTCTTGTCTATGTCCCCGCCAAGTACATCCGGATCTATCTTATGCCTGTATACAATCTTGCACTCATAGAATATGTCAGCTTCCTTCACTATAGGAGTCTCAAGGTTCTTGCTCGGGTACTGCGTGATTCCGGCTTCCTTGAACTTGTCGGTCTTTCTTCCTGTCTTCGATCCGCAAACCTGAAGGGCTTTCTTCATTGAAGGAGTCGTTGGAATGGACACAGTGAACTCGTCAGTTTCCTGCAGAAGTTCGTGGGCATACCTTGATTTCCTTATGAGTATTGTGAATATGGGTCTTCCCCATTCAAAGCCGATGTTTCCCCAGCTTATCGTAGTCACATTAACGGCTTCCTTGCCTTTGACCGTAAGGAATGCACCCTGCCTGTGAAGGTACTTCAAGCTTTTGTCCAGATATCTTATAAATTCTACTGCCATGGTCAACCTCCGATTCTAAAATATATGCTGATTATAGCTTATCATACAAATGCAATTTTGTAATTTGACAATTGTCAATATATTGCTAAAATTTCATGCTTCTTGTTAAAAAATAGCGCAGGACTTAAGCCTGCGCCATCTTGATCACTTATTTACCGCTTCCTTGAGAGTATGCCATGCAAGCACGGCGCACTTCACCCTTGCAGGCATGTTAGAAATGTTCTGGAGAGCAAATGCATCCTCAAGTGTCTCCTCAAGGTAATCAAGGTCCGATATCTCCCTCTTGATCATCCCGAGGAAAACCTCTATGGTCTCAAGAGCCTCTTCGACCTTTTTTCCCTTCAGGAGGTCAATCATCATGGATGCAGAAGCCTGGCTTATAGCGCAGCCATGACCGGAATATCCAATGTCCTTAAGGTATCCGTCAACCACTTCTGCCTGGATCGTTATCTCGTCTCCGCAGCTTGGGTTGTGACCTCTCTCTTCATTTGTAAAGGCTTCAAGCAGACGCTTGTTCCTCTTGTCCGAGTTGTGCTCAAGGATGAGCTCAGTATAAAGACTGTTAAGCTCCATATCCCATCCACCTCCTTATCTCACCAAGTTTCTCGAGGAAGTAATCTACCTCGTCAGTTGTATTGTAGAAGCAGAAGGATGCCCTGTTGGACGCCGGTATGCCAAGATACCTCATGAGCGGCTGTGCACAGTGATGTCCTGCCCTGACGGCGATGCCGTAGCTGTCGAGTATGGTCGCGACATCGTGTGGATGTACTCCTTCAACAGTGAAGCTTATTACAGCTCCCCGGTCAGAAAGGTCAGCCGGTCCCACAATATTGATGTATGGCAGCTTCTTCATGCCTTCAAGTGCACGCTCCGTAAGCAGCATCTCCTGCCTTGAGATCTCTTCAAAGCCAAGGCCGTTGATATAGTCTATGGCTGCAGACAAGGACGCTGCACCCTCCACGTTCTGGGTACCTGCCTCGAACTTATATGGAAGCTCATTGAATGAAGTTTCCTGCTCATGTACATATTCGATCATGTCTCCACCGTAGAGGAATGGCTTCATTGATTTCAGCAGCTCTTTCTTTCCATAGAGTACCCCTATCCCAAGCTGTGAAAGGAGCTTATGCCCTGAAAAGGCGAAGAAGTCTGCTCCAAGCTCAGCTACATCAACCTTCATGTGAGGCACTGACTGAGCACCGTCTATAAGTGCTGCTGCACCCACCGAATGGGCCTTATCTATTATCGCCTTTACAGGCATAATAGTTCCCAGGACATTGGACATATGGGTACATGCGACAATCTTCGTGTCAGTGTCAATCTTTTCAAGCTCTGATGAAGGCAGCCTGCCTTCCTTATCCACATACATGTAGTGAAGAGTTGCACCTGTCACCTTTGCCACCTGCTGCCAGGGAACAAGGTTGGAATGGTGCTCGGCTATCGTTATTACTATCTTGTCTCCAGCCTTCAGAGTCTCCATACCGTAGCTGTAGGCTACAAGGTTTATGGACTCAGTTGTGTTCCTGGTGAATATTATCTCATCGGAGCTCTTCGCGCCGATGAATGCCCTTACCTTCTCCCTTGCACCCTCATAGACCTCGGTGGCCTTGATGCTGAGATAATGGGAGCCCCTGTGGGGATTCCCGTTCTGCTCAAGGTCGTACTTCCTTACAGCCTCTATTACGGACAGAGGTCTCTGAGTTGTTGCGGCATTGTCAAAATATACGAGCTTCTTGCCGTTTATCATCAGGTCAAGTATCGGGAAATCTTCGCGAACGTTCTTCAACTCACTCACCCTTTATCTCCCTGTCCACCGCTTCGAGGACAAGCTCTCTTATTTCTTCAACAGGTATCAGATCCACAATAGGGCGTATATAGGACTCGACTATCATTTTCTTTGCCTCATCCTCTGAAAAGCCTCTGGACATGATGTAGAACAGCTTCTCTTCATCTATCTGGCCTGCGCTTGCAGCATGGTTTCCTATGACATCATCCTCTTTGCAGAGAAGGAGAGGGATAGCAAAGGACTTTACCTTAGGACTCAGGAGTACTGTGAACTCCTCTTCATTACCCTTTGAATGGGTGGAGCCTCTCTTGAAATCAAGAGTGCCTCTGAATACCTTCTTCGAAGTGTCCTTCAGTGCTCCCTTGAACATCATGTCGGAAATTGTCTTCTTTCCAATGTGGTTCATGTGGTGTGAAAGGTCAAGTATCCTCTCGCCGAAGCCAAGGTAAACATTCTTGACGTACCCTTCAGACTCATCTCCTGACAGGTCTGTCATATAGTTCACGACAGCTTCCTTGCCGCCGATCTCCACTGATATGTAGTTGACCTTACCCTTTTCAGCCACTTTCGTGAACCTTGATTCAAGATGCCTGGACAGGGAATTCAGCCTCTGCACCTTTATGATGTTCAGCTCAGCCCCTTCGCCGACCTCTACCTTGTTCAGTATGTCAGAGAAAGTAGCTGTTTCGTCTGAGCTGTAGTCCATGACGAGGTCAAGCTTTGAGCCCTTCCTCAGGACGATGACATTCTTTTCAACGAGGACCGGATTCTCAGAGTGCAGCCTGTGTGTGATCAACACGCTTGCTGAAAGGTTCTCCTCTACTTCCATGTAAAGTCCGGCGTTGCTCTTCTTGTCAGCAAGAGCTACCATGTTTTCATTCACGCCCTTGAAATATTCAGGCATTTCCATGTCGCGGCCATTCAGGGACTCGACATCAAGCGTAGTCTTTATCTCACCGTATGCGTATGGAACAGATGTATCTACTTCAAGGCTATCCAGCTCAAGCTGATTTGCCTTTACCCACCTGAAGGAAATCCTCGGGAGTACATTGTATGTCTCTTTTATTGCGCTCATTTAAGTTCTCCCTCCTATCCTATCGCACCTTCAAGCTCAAGTGTGATAAGGTTATTCATCTCTACGGCATATTCCAGAGGAAGCTCCTTGGAAATAGGCTCTACAAATCCCCTGACTATCATCGCCTTGGCTTCAGCCTCTGATATGCCTCTGCTCATCAGGTAGAATATGGCTTCCTCGGAAATCCTTCCGATCTTTGCCTCGTGTCCGATATCTATGTCGTCATTCTCGATGTCTATTACAGGTATTGTATCCGAGCTTGATATTGAATCAAGCATAAGGGATTCACAGGATACCGTCGATTTTACTCCATATGCATTTGGAGCTACTCGAAGAAGCCCCCTGTATATTGCGTTTCCTCCAGACTTGGAGATGGACTTTGAGTTTATGTTTGATGTGGTGTTCGGCGCTGCGTGGACTACCTTCGCTCCAGTATCAAGTGTCTGGCCCTTGCCGGCGAAGGTGACTCCTGTAAATTCGCACCTTGCTCCTTCACCTCTCAATATACTCATTGGATAGAGCATTGAGACCTTGGAGCCAAAGGATCCTGAAACCCATTCTATGGTGCCGTTCTTATCCACAAGTGCCCTCTTGGTGTTGAGGTTGTACATGTTCTTCGACCAGTTCTCAATGGTTGAGTACCGGAGGTATGCCCCTTCCTTGACGAAGAGTTCCACTGCACCTGCATGCAGGTTGTTAACCGAGTATTTAGGTGCCGAACAGCCTTCTATGAAGTGACAATGCGCACCCTTCTCCACGATGATGAGAGTATGCTCGAACTGACCTGAGCCTGGGGCATTGAGCCTGAAATATGATTGGAGAGGAATATCCACCTTTACGCCTTCCGGAACGTACACGAAAGATCCGCCTGACCATACAGCGCCGTGAAGGGCTGCAAACTTGTGGTCCGATGGAGGGATGAGTGTCATGAAGTATTTCTTCACGATGTCCTCATAGTCACGAAGAGCGCTTTCGAAATCAGTATAGACGACTCCCTGCGCTACAAGCTCTTCCTTGATGGAATGGTATACGACCTCGGAGTCATACTGGGCTCCAACACCGGCAAGAGACTTCTTTTCAGCCTCAGGTATTCCCAGAAGGTCGAAGGTCTTCTTGATGTCATCCGGAACATCGTCCCAGTTTGACTGCATTTCTACGTTCGGCCTGACATAGGTGACTATGTTGTCAATGTTCAGGTCCGATATGTCAGGACCCCATGTAGGTACATCTATCTTGTTATATAATTCCAGGGACTTCAGCCTGAACTGGAGCATCCAGTCAGGTTCGTTCTTCTTTGCCGATATGTCCCTGATGATGTCTTCGGTAAGTCCGGATTCGGACTTGTAGCTGTATGTAAATTCATTCTTTACGTCATAAATGCCTCTGTCGAGGTCGTCTATATTAGTTTTACTTCTTTTTTCCATTCCGACTCCCCCTTCTCAGCCTGCTTGTATTTGTCGAAGCCGAACTCCTCTATTTCATGGGCGAGGCTCATGTCGCCTGTTGCGACGATCTTCCCGTCAACCATGATATGTACCACGTCAGGCTGAAGGTATTCAAGCATCTTGTTGTGGTGAGTTATTACAAGAACCGAATTCTCACTGTTCTTGAACCTGTTGACACCCTCTGATACGACCCTTACGGCATCAACATCCAGGCCTGAATCCGTCTCGTCGAGGATGGCAAGCTTCGGGTTCAGCACAGACATCTGAAGTATCTCATTCTTCTTCTTTTCGCCGCCGGAGAAGCCCTGGTTAAGGTACCTTGACGCATAGGCCTTGTCCATGTCAAGCTCCTTCATCTTAGCATAAAGCTCTTTCTTGAAGGCTATGGCCTTTACCGCTGTACCAGTTATCTGAGCCTTCGCTGTCCTCAGGAAGTTCTCTACTGTAATTCCCGGTATCTCCTGGGGAGCCTGGAAGGAAAGGAATATTCCCTTTACCGCCCTCTCATTTACAGGCATAGCAGTTATGTCTTCACCCTCAAAATCTATTTTGCCCTGAGTGACCTCATACCTGGGGTTTCCCATCACCACTCCTGCGAGAGTTGATTTTCCAGCCCCATTCGGACCCATGATGACATGGACCTTTCCCTTTTCAACAACCAGGTCAAGACCCTTCAGTATTTCCTTTTCATCTACGCTTGCCTTGAGATCAGCAATCCTTAATATCTCTGACATTCCAATTCTCCTTTAATCCGACCATTTTTATCTGATTTCACATGTTTCAATTCTACAATTAAATCAATTATGCGTCAACCGAAGTCTATGGTTTTTTTGAATAAGCGAGTCCGCAATAAAGGCTCTGCAAAGCTGAAAGCCGCAGAGCCTCATATGTTTTCTCGTTTGACTACATTTTAACGATTAGCATGTATTTTTTTATCTTTCCAGACTATTTCTTATATAGAGGATACTTTGCGCACAGGTCCCTGACCTTCTGCTTCACTTCAGACAGGTCATCGTTCCTGTGATTCACTGCATAATCGATGAATTCTGCTATCTTGTCCATGTCCTCAGGCTGGAAGCCTCTGGTTGTTACAGCTGCAGTTCCCATCCTAACTCCACTTGTAATGAAAGGACTCTTGGTCTCGAAAGGTATGGTGTTCTTGTTAGTGGTTATCCCTATCGTATCAAGAAGCTTCTCGCATTCCTTTCCAGTAATTTCCTTGTTTGTGAGGTCAACGAGTATCAGATGATTGTCAGTTCCTCCTGAAACGATCCTGAATCCCCTCTTCATCATGGCTTCAGCAAGAGACTTTGAATTCTTTACAAGGAGGTCAATATACTCCTTGAAGGAATCCTCCATGGCAAGCTTGAAGCAAACTGCCTTTGCAGCTATGACATGCTCAAGCGGTCCTCCCTGCATTCCCGGGAATACAGACTTGTCGATGTCCTTTGCATACTCGGCTTTGCAGAGTATGGCACCGCCTCTTGGTCCCCTTAATGTCTTATGGGTTGTTGTGGTAACGAAGTCCGCGTATGGCACCGGACTCGGATGAGCTCCAGTAGCTATAAGTCCTGCAATATGTGCCATATCTACCATGAAGTAGGCACCGACCTCCTTGCATATGTCTGACATCTTCTCGAAGTCTATTACCCTTGAATACGCTGAGGCTCCTGCAACTATCATCTTAGGCTTTTCTGCAATTGCCTGCTCCCTAAGTGCATCATAGTCGATTGTCTCAGTGTCCTTCGACACGCCATATGATATGAAGTTGTAGAGCTTGCCTGAAAAATTGACCGGGCTTCCGTGAGTAAGGTGTCCGCCATGGGAAAGGTTCATACCCAGTATCTTGTCACCGGGCTGAAGCATCGCCATGTATACAGCCATGTTGGCCTGTGATCCGGAATGAGGCTGAACGTTGGCATGCTCAGCACCAAACAGTGCCTTCATCCTCTCGATTGCAGCAGTCTCAACCTTATCAACTATTTCACAGCCTCCATAATATCTCTTTCCAGGATATCCTTCAGCATACTTGTTTGTCAGCGCTGTTCCCATAGCCTCCATTACTGCCTCGGCAACGAAGTTTTCCGATGCGATGAGTTCTATGTTGTGCTCCTGCCTGTCCTCTTCCTCTTCAATATATGAGTAAATTTCAGGATCGGCATCTTTTAGATAAAAACTTTTCATGACGTACCCCCTAGTTTATGATACTAACATTATAATCTCAGTATTACGTTCAATCAATCAAAAAATTGATTTAATATTCGTCATTAATGCCTTTTCGACTCTTTTTCACACATAAATGCAATTTTCTTTTCTCAATCTGCCAAAACCTCGGTATCACCAATGACCCCATGAATATCCTTTGATTTGCTTTCGCCATCTTTTAAATTATTATCTTACGGACAGTCAGTACTGCCCACAATTTCTCTATTTTGTGCAAACCTGTCAGCTGCTGTGCTAAAATGGCTATATGGGAAAATTAATCACGGCAGGTGTCATATGGACTACAACAGGCTTATAAGGCTGGCCTCCAGGGCTGGCCAGATCATACTTGAAAGCGGCGGAGAGACATACAGGGTCGAAGAGACCATAACGAAGATCCTGAACTCCTACGATGTGGGACTTTCAGAGAGCTTCGTCACACCTACAGGGATCATGGTTTCAATAATCGGACCAGGCGGCGAGATAGTCTCACTCATCACAAGGGTCAGGAGGCTCTCCACGAACCTTGAGAAGGTCCACCATGTCAATGCGCTGTCAAGAAGTATAGCGGAAAAACCCGTGTCCGTCGATGAGCTTTCTACAGAACTCGCGAGGATTGAGGACATAAGGGAATACTCCATACCAATGCAGCTTGTGTTTTCAGCGGTGCTTGGATTTGGATTTACCATGCTCTATGGGGGCAATGCAGCGAGCGGCATCGCAGCTGCACTGGTTGCACCAGGAGCAAGGCTCATCCAGCATTATTCGAGGCTGTACAATCTGAATGGGATATTCATAAATATCCTGGCAGGAGCATTCGTATCCGCAGCTTCATACGGACTTATGACCCTTGACTTCGGAAGCGACTTCGATACTGTGCTACTCGGTTCCATAATGCTTCTTGTTCCCGGTATTGCCATAACCAATGCGATACGCGACACTCTCTTCGGAGACTATGTTTCAGGTCTGGCAAGGTTCGTCGAAGCGGCCCTCACAGCTCTTGGAATCGCAGTCGGAACAGGACTCGGACTCCTTATTTTCAGATAGGCGGTGCAGCATGATACTTCAGTTCATATACGCATTCTTTTCAACCCTCGGCTTTGCGGTCATATTCAACCTGGAGCCTAAAAAGGCACTGACAGCTTCCATTGGCGGAGGCATAGGCTGGATAGTATACTCCATTAGCCTTGACATCACGCAGACAGAAAGCACCAGCTTCCTTCTTGGAGCAGTTGCCCTTACATTGTTTGGAGAGATAATGGCGAGGAAGATGAGGACTCCTGTCACGAGCTTCGTGACCGCTGCCCTTATTCCGCTTGTCCCAGGAAGCGGTCTCTACAACACAATGCTTGAATCACTCTCCGGAAACTATTCCGGAGCAGCCTCAAGCCTGATCAATACAATGAACAATGCAGGTGCCCTGTCGATAGGGATTCTCCTTGTCTTCACAGGAAGCCGCGCTTACACATACTACCAATCTACAAAGGGGGCCATCAGATGACAAGAAGGACGAAGCTTGTCCACGCAACAGGCAAGGAATCTGACCTGAATGAGCAGGTTGAGAAGGCATTGAAGCAGTATAAGATTGGCAGGGATGACATCATAGAGATCAGGCGCAGCAAAAGAGGAAGCACTGAAACTGCACTCATAATATACGAGTATAAGAACGAAGGAGAAATTTGATGGATGGTTTGACAACAATACTTTTTGACCTGGACGGCACTCTTCTGCCGATGGACCTGGAAAAGTTCCAGGAGCTTTATTTCAAAAGCCTGTCCATGGAGTTTTCTGATCTCATTGACCCCAGGAAGCTTGGCGGACTGGTCTGGGAATGTACCCTCGAGATGGTAAGCGACAAGAGCAGGCGAACCAACCGCGAGGTATTCATGGAAGCCATGGGCAGGAGAGTCGGTAATGAATTGCTGCCTGAATACGAGAGGCGTTTCATGGAATATTACGGAAGCAATTTCGAATATGTCAAAGAATCGACCTATGCTTCGGAACCCATGAGAGAGGCTGTTGCATTTCTCAGGGACAACGGATATACCCTTGCCATCGCAACGAATCCCGTGTTCCCGGAAGCTGCAGTGCTGAGGAGAATCGAGTGGGCAGGCCTTTCAAGGGATGATTTCGAGCTTGTCACAACCTTTGACAACAGCCACTACTGCAAGCCTAACCTTGAATATTATGAGGAGATACTTAAGATCCTCGGAAAGTCAGCAGAAGAATGCATGATGGTCGGAAACGACGAGCTTGAGGATATGGTTCCAAAAAAACTGGGGATGAGAACCTATCTTGTTACAGACAATATGGTTCCAGGAAATATGAAGGGACCGGAACCGGATTACAGAGGATCCTCATTTGACTTCCTTGGATTCATAAAGTCAGGAGTTCTTAAAAGCAGGTCATGAGGACCGAAGCCACCAGTTCCCAGAAGATCATGGAAATAATATCAGCGCTTCTCCTGTGCCTTTTCATCTCATACATCGCATTGTCCTGGTATAATTTACCTGACTTGATTCCAGGACACTACAATGCCTTCGGAGAGATTGACAGGTGGGGACCAAAGGCAGAGATACTTTTCCTGCCAGCCGTCACACTTTTCGTATTCTTCATTCTGACACTAATATCACACTACCCCTCCTTATGGAATGTACCAAGGATAAGAAATGAGGAGAATGCAGCCGCTGTATATTCCTGCCTTAAGACCATGCTGGTACTCCTGAAGCTTGAAATCATCATCCTGTTTTTCTATTTAAGCTCTTTTTCTGTAAGCGGGAAAAACCTTCCTGCAAGCTACCTGCCAGTCCTTCTATTGGTTACCTTGTCTACCACAGCCTATTTCACTGTGAAAAGCTACCGTCTGGCAGGAATGGAGTAAAGCACTATAATAACAGTGGAAACTACAAAGTCTTCAAACATAATTTCGCAATATTTAGCAACAAAAGAAAAATCACATGTAAAAGGGAGTCTCAGCTGGCGCTGAAACTCCCTTTGTTTGATTAGTTTTAACGGTTATTGGACTGATGTTAATTTCTGCTACTCGAACGACTTCCTGATCTTCTCTATAGCTTCATCCATCTCCTCATAGGTTGTGTTAAGAGGAGGCAGGATCCTTACTACTGCAGTTCCTGCAGGAAGCACCAGAAGCTTGTTCTCATGTATCCTTGCTATCTTGTCAGCAACAGGCGTGTTGATCTCTATTCCTATAAGAAGGCCCTTGCCCCTTACTTCAACGACTTCCTTGCTGTCCTTCAGGACTTCCCGAAGCCTGCCCATGAGGTATTCTCCCTTTTCAGCGACTGACTTAAGGAACTCCTCCTGGAATATGGTCTTGAGCACTTCTTCAGCGGATGCCATGGCTATGTAGTTGCCTCCGAAGGTTGTTCCGTGGGTTCCTGGTCCGAAAGCTTCCAGGAACCTCTCGTCACCGAGCAGAGCTCCTACAGGCAGTCCGTTTCCGAGACCCTTTGCTAAGGTAACGAGATCCGGTTTGACATCATAGTTCTGGAAGCTGAAGGCTTTGCCGGTCCTGCCGATTCCAGCCTGGACATCATCCACTATGAACAGGGCTCCCTTTTCATTGCACAGCCTCTCGATTTCCTTAAGGAATTCATCTTTAGCTACCAGTATGCCGCCTTCACCCTGGACAGTCTCGACGATTACACCAGCTGTTTCCTCGTCTATGTAGTCCTTGAGTATTTCAGGCTGGTTGTATGGAATATGCACGAAGGTTCCGAGCATTTCCCCGTAGCCCTTCTTTATCTTATCCTGCCCTGTTGCGGACATGGTGGCAAAGGTCCTTCCATGAAAACTCTGCTTGAAGGTAATAAACTTGCTTCTGCCGGTATACTTCCTTGAAAGCTTTATCGCAGCCTCATTGGCTTCAGCTCCGCTGTTGCAGAAGAAAGCCCTTGTGAAATGTGCTGCGTCCGTCAGCCTTTTTGCAACCCTTTCCTGAAGGTCGCTGGGGAAAAGGTTTGACATGTGCCAGAGTGTCTTCACCTGATTGATTACAGCCTCTTCAACGTTATCAGGCCTGTGACCCAGGTTAAGGACTGCTATGCCTGCTATGTAGTCGAGGTATTTCTCCCCGTCCTCTGTTATTATGTATGATCCCTTGCCTTCTTTAGGCCTTATTGAATATCTTGCGTAGGTTGGATATAGATAGGACATTACTTCTCCTCCTTCTTGATTGCAGTTCCGGAGAAGCTGCCGCTGCTCCATACCGCGTCCTGACCGGACACGATCCTTACCGCACCAATTCCGCTCTCAAGCGCATTGAGTGCTCCCTTTACCTTGGGGATCATTCCGCCGTATATGGTCCCGTCCCCTATCATGCTGTCTATATCAGCTTTAGTAGTGCTTTCAAGCACAACCCCATCCTTCATTATGCCCTTCACGTTGGTTACAAACAGCAGCTCTTCTGCCTTAAGTGCAATTGCCGCATATGCTGCGGCGCTGTCAGCATTGACATTCAGATGCTCCCCTGTCGGTCCCTCTGCAAGAGGAGTCACGACCGGTACAAGACCCAGGTCCAGAAGATGTTCAAGAACGCCTGTCTCGGCACCCGTCATGGCACCCACAAGGCCATACTTATCCCTGTCTATCAGTTCAGCCCTGAAGCAGCTGTCCGGTCCCTGTATTCCTATGGCAGGTATCCCGTTAGCCTTAAGGAGCCTGACTATCTGCCTGTTTGTCTTTCCAGCAAGCATTACCTCTACGGCTGACAAAACTTCATCATCAGTGAACCTTAGTCCGTCGACGAATTTCGTCTCTATGCCCTTCTCCTTCAGGTATGACGTTATATCAGGTCCGCCGCCGTGGACCAGAAGAACCTTGAATCCTGAAGCAAGAAGCTCCTTTATGCTCTGGAAGAAGCCTGCTCCCAGTTCGTCTGCGACGCTCCCGCCGCACTTAAGTACAACTGTTCCCATCCCGATGCCTCCTATGACCTGTAGCTTGCGTTGATTTCAATATACTTGTATGTGAGGTCGCATCCCCAGGCTGTAGCCTCGCCTTTTCCAAGATGGAAGTTGACTTCAATGTATACAGTATCACTCTTGAGGTATTCCTTTGCAGCCTCTTCGTCGAAGGGCTGTACCTCGCTGTTCTTCAGCATGTACTGGTCACCGAGAATGACATCTACCTTCGAAGGATCTATTTCAGCTGTTGAATGACCTGCAGCGGATACTATCCTTCCCCAGTTCGCATCATTTCCATAAACTGCAGTCTTTACAAGGCTCGAGCCTACGATCTTCTTGCTTATTGCCCTAGCATCGGCATCATTCATTGCTCCCTTAACCTTGACCTCGATAAGCTTTGTAGCTCCTTCTCCATCCTGGGCTATGGATTTTGCCAGGTCCTCCGAGGTCTTCCTCAGCATTGTGTAGAATACGTCCCACTGCGGATGGTCTTCACTCAGGAGATTGTTTCCTGCCATGCCGTTCGCCATGAGAAGGACCATGTCGTTGGTCGATGTCTCGCCGTCAACGGTTATCTGGTTGAAGGAAATGTCAGTTATCTTTGAGAATGCCCTCTGAAGAGCTTCCTTGTCGACATTGGCGTCAGTAGTTATGAATCCGAGCATGGTCGCCATGTTTGGATGTATCATTCCTGAACCCTTGCAGCATCCGCCGATGGTTACCTTGACTCCGTCGATCTCAGCCTCATAGCCTGTGAATTTCTCAATGAGGTCCGTTGTCATTATGGCCCTCTCGAAGGACTTTGCACCTTCAACGGAAGCCTCAGGAGAAACCTCCCTTATTCCCTTCGCTATCTTCTCCATGTTGAGGAATTCACCGATTACTCCTGTGGAGGCGACTCCCACATAGTGCTCAGGGATTTCATACTTCTCTGCTGCGAGCCTTCTCATGATTACAGCATCGTCCATACCGCGCTTTCCGGTACATGCGTTTGCACAGGCGCTGTTTACCACAACCGCCTGGAGAGTCCTTTCCGTATTTACGCTTTCCTTTGTCACTATGTTAGGTGCAGCTATGAACTTGTTCAGGGTATATACAGCTGCTGCAACTGCAGGAACCTCGGAATAGATCATTCCGACATCCTTCTTGTTGTACCTTAAGCCTACATGGACACCATCTGCCATGAAGCCCTTTGCGCTTGTAACGGAACCTTCCTTCAGGTGCTTTATGTTGTATTTCATATCAAATTCTCCTTCGCTCTTTTATGGATACATCGGCAACAGGTCGAGGCCTGCAGCCTCATCAAGTCCCGTCCAGATGTTTGCGTTCTGTATGGCCTGCCCTGCGGCGCCCTTGACTAGATTGTCAATTACTGACACTATCACTGCCTTGCCTGTTCTTACATTCACTGAAACTCCAATGTCGCAGTAGTTGGAGCCCTGAACTTCCTTTGTGGAGGGGAACTCTCCAAGCGGTCTTACCCTTACGAACTTCACGTCCTTATAGGTCTCCGTATAGAGCTTATGTAGCTCCTCTGCAGTAATCGGTGACTTCAGGTCCACGTATTCGGTGGCCATGATCCCACGGTTCATCGGAATCAGATGAGTCTCGAAGGTAATCATCCCGATTTCAGGGTCCCATCTGTTCAGCTGCTGCTCAATCTCAGGTGTATGCTGATGTGTGTTGACCTTGTATATCTTAAGGTTTTCGTCGATCTCAGAGAAAAGGTTGGCAACAGATGCCCCTCTTCCCGCTCCGGTCACTCCGGATTTTGCGTCTATGACTATACTGTTTTTGACAATCATTTTTTCCTTGGCAAGCGGATACAGGCCAAGCACCGAGGCAGTAGGATAGCAGCCCGGATTTGATATGAATGTGGCATTCCTTATCTCATCCTTCACTATGTCGGCAAGGCCGAAAACCACACCTTCAAGCTCTTCCTTTGCTATCGGATCCTTCTTGTACCATTTTTTGTAATCCTCGACATCCTCAAGCCTGAAGTCCCCTGAAAGGTCAACGACCTTCAGTCCTGCATCCCTGAGCCTCTTTGACCAGTCCCTCGAAATGCCAGCTGGCACAGCAAGGAATACCAGGTCAGATTTGGCTTTTATTTTTTCCGGGTCGATATCGTCCATTATTAGCTCTACAGCACCTGTAAGATGCGGATAATAGCTTCTTATGGATTCTCCCCCCTTGGAATGAGAATAGATGGCATTGAGCTCGAATACAGGATGATTGTGCAAAAGCCTTATAAGCTCTACACCACCGTATCCGGTCGCTCCGACCAGGGCTACTTTCATTGTCTTCACTCCCATCATGAAAATTTATGCTAATTGCAATTATAGTATGAATACTTATAATGTCAATTGCATTTTTATCGTTTATTTTATTTTATCCCTATCTGCACCTTTTGTATACACTAAAAGTCAGCTAAAAACCCCTGCGAACCCTTGCAGGATATGGCTCCTCAGGGCATATCAATGAAGCCTCTCTGTCCAGGTGATTCAAAAAGTTGAATATTCTACTGAAGCGCCACGGAACCTGCCTTCGCCTGAGATTCCCATCATTTGGCCACTTGCAGAAATAAATGCAATTTCCAGCCAGATTTTATTGCATATATATACCATTGTTTCAAATATTTATACATATTAAAAAAGCAAAATGCAGGCATTACGCCTGCAGACTGCAAAATTATTTTAAAACCTTGGAAAGGAAATCCTTCGTTCTTGGATGTTTTGGACTGATGAAAAGATTCTCCGGTGAGTCATCCTCAAGCACCACTCCCTCATCCATGAAGAGTACCCTGTCAGCGATTTCTTTTGCAAAGCCCATTTCATGTGTAACCACAACCATGGTCATTCCTTCGAATGCAAGCTCCCTCATTACGTCAAGCACCTCACCGACCATTTCAGGGTCAAGTGCTGAAGTAGGCTCGTCAAAAAGCATGACGTCGGGTCCCATGGCGAGGGACCTGGCTATGGCAATCCTCTGCTTCTGTCCGCCAGAGAGCTGTCCAGGGTAGCTGTTCGCCTTGTCTCTCAGTCCTACTCTGTCCAGCAGCACATATGCTTCCTTGTCGGCTTCAGCCTGAGAAAGCCCCTTGAGCTTCCTGGGACCAATATTAATATTCTCAAGTACGCTTAAGTGTGGGAAAAGGTTGAACTGCTGGAATACCATTCCCATTTTCTGACGTATCTTGTCAATGTCAGTCTTTTTCTGGGTAATGGAAATACCTTCGAATATGATCTCTCCACCCGTAGGCTCCTCCAGCCTGTTCAGGCACCTTAAAAGCGTGCTCTTTCCTGAGCCTGAAGGTCCTATGACCACTACAACCTGGCCTTTCCCGATTGATAGGTCGATTCCCTTGAGCACTTCCAGTTTTCCAAAGCTCTTTCGAAGACCCTTAACCTCGATCATCTGTGTTCATCCTCCTTTCGAAGTAGCCCATCAACTTGGACAAGCTGAAAGTCAGGATAAAGTAGACCACAGCCACCACTATCAGCGGTTCGAATGGCTTGAATGTATTTCCCCTTATCGTGTCAGCGTTGAACATAAGCTCATTTATTCCTATGATGGACGCAATGGATGATTCCTTTATTATGGTTATGAACTCGTTGCCGAGTGCTGGCAATATGTTCTTCACCGCCTGTGGAATTATTATGTATCTCATGGACATTGCCTTGCCCATTCCGATGGACCTTGCAGCCTCCATCTGTCCCTTGTCAACTGCCTGAATACCAGCTCTGATTATTTCGGCGGTATATGCGGCGCTATTGACTGAAAGGGCAATAACTCCCGCTGTCAGTCCGGGAAACGATATGCCCAGATGCGGCAGACCATAGAAAACTATATACAGCTGAACGAGAAGCGGTGTTCCTCTTATGAACTCGATGTATGCAGTTGCGATGAAATTCAGAAGCTTGTTCTTCGACAGCTTGAGAAGAGCAAGCAGAAGTCCGAAAATGAATCCTACAATGACAGTGAAAAATGCGAGGGTTACTGTGATCTTGGCACCTTCAATGTAAAACTGGTAGTATTCGGACATGAAACTAAAATCCAATGGATATTCCTCCAGTCTGACGGCAATTTAGCCGTGTATTGAAAAAAATGTTAGGCGGCAATTGTCACCTAACATTCCCAGAATCATTCTATCATAAACAGAGCTTATTTTTCAGACAGCTGTGTAGCTTCAAGAACAAATTTTTCAAAGGTCCCGTCTGCAAGGATCCTCTCAAGAGTCTTGTTGACTTCAACAACAAGGTCAGCAGAGCCCTTCTTGACTGCAGCTACCTTTCCTTCGCCCTCATTCTTGATGACGATGCTTGAAATCACAAGGTCAGTGTTTTCCTTGACGTTTGATTCTGCTACAGGAACCTCGATTATCGCCGCATCAGCCCTGTTGGACTTGAGAGCGAGGATAAGGTCTGAGATCTTACCAAGTGAAAGCACTGTCGCGCCTTCAACTGCCTTTGCAGCATCTTCCTGTATGGTACCCTTCTGGGCTGCTATTGTCTTACCCTTGAGCGATTCTAATGTTGTGAGTGTGCCCTTGTCGGCTCCTCTTACAACTACAGCCTGCTCAGCTGAATAATACTGGATTGAAAAGTCAACGCTCTTTGCCCTCTCCTCTGTAGGTGAGAGTCCAGCAATGACTATATCTACGCTTCCCTGGTCAAGTGCAGCAAGAAGTCCATCGAACTTAAGGTCCTTTATCTCGAGCGTTACGCCAAGGTCCTTCGCAATTTCCTTTGCCACCTCTATGTCGAATCCTACTATTGTATCCTTGCCGTCAACTGATGCATGGAACTCGAACGGTGGATAATCAGCGCTGGTTCCGAGTACAAGCTTACCGCTGTCCTTTATCTTCTTCAGTGAAGCAGACATGGCTATAGTTGCCGATGGTGCTGTAGTTGGTGCTGTTGTAGGTGTAGTCTTGCTTCCGCAGCCAGCTGCGAATATCGCCATGGCTGCAACTGATGCTGCCACAAGCCTCTTTATGCTCTTCTTCATAATTTATTCCTCCCATATTTCATGTTTTACCAAGTAATTATACGTCACATTAAATAATTATTCAATAGTATGCATATCAATAATCCTGCTCAAATATTGATAATCTACTTATAAAGAAGAAATAATTTTAATGATTTTGCAAACCGGCATATTTCTGAAGAAGAGCTGCTCTTATTTGAGTGTAAAATTGTACTTGGCAAAAGAACAGCCTGCTGACAATCAGCAGGCTGTTCCCAATTCATTTCTTAAGCATCTTCAAAAGCGTAAGCAGCACAATTGCTCCAACTACAGATACAGCTATGCTCCAGAGGTTGATTCCGGTCGGTCCGGAAAGGTCCAGCAATTTTGCTATCCATCCTCCGATAATGGCACCACCGATACCAACAAGTATGTTGGCACCAATACCCATGCTTCTGTCTCTTCCAGTGAACTTGCTGGCAATCCAGCCTGCCAATCCGCCAACTACTATCCAGCTTAATATATCCATACCTTTTCTCCTTTAGATTAAGTATACTTAATACTCTATTCAATATATTCCTATACTTGAATCTTATTTCTAAAGGAGCATCAAGTCAACAAAGCAGATGCATTATTCAGGCATTGTTATCTGTTTGTTCTTCTTTTAGTCAAAAGAGTGCGGCTTTTCTCATAATTGTAACATGTATCCCTATTTATTGGAATCGATATACTTCCATCCTTTGACGAAATAGTCAACACCAGACATAAGTGTGAAGAATACTGCAAGATACATGGCAGCCATCGGCACTATCCTGAAGAATCCATCGAGGAAAGGTACAGCTTCAAAGAGTCTCATCATGTATTCTTCCCTTTCTCCAATGAGCTTTATAAAGAATGCTATGATTGCAATCATCTGGGTAGTCGTCTTCACCTTTCCCCAGAAGCTCGCTGCTATGACCTTGCCGTCTCCTGCTGCAATTGACCTGAGACCGGATACTGCAAATTCCCTGGCTATGATGACAACCACCATCCAGGTGCTTACCTCGCCGAATTCTACAAGGGCTATGAGTGCGGAAGTAACCAGGATCTTGTCAGCAAGCGGGTCCATGAGCTTCCCGAAATCAGTGACAAGATTATATTTTCTAGCCAGATGACCGTCAATGTGGTCAGTAATAGAAGCTATGATGAAAATCACAGTAGCGATGGTAATATTGAACGTTATCGCGTCAATCGCAACCAGAAGCAGGAAAAAAGGCACGAGTACCATCCTGAATACCGTTATCTTGTTTGGTAAGTTCATCTTTACATCTCCATCCGTTCGGGCATGCAAATCCCGGACCTAAATATCTGTATTCTTGTATAGTATCTGCCTTGGCTTGGCTCCATCCTTCCCGGTAATGACGCCTCTTTCCTCAAGCTGGTCCATTATCCTTGCTGCTCTGTTGTAGCCTATCCTCATCCTTCTCTGAAGAAATGAGGTGGATGCCTGCTGGTATTCTACTACAACCTTAACAGCCTCATCGAATAGCTCATCTCCATCCTCTTCAGATTCTCCATCCTCACGGCCCTTCTCGATATGGTTGATGATCTCTTCGCTATATGACAGCTCCGAATCAGGAACCTTTATCCTTGCTACAATCGCTTCCACCTCTTCTTCAGAGATGAATGCGCCCTGTACTCTCTTGGGCTTCTGTTCCCCTACCGGATAGTAGAGCATGTCGCCTTTTCCAAGTAGCTTTTCAGCTCCTCCTGAATCAAGGATTGTCCTTGAGTCTATTGAGCTGGAAACTGCAAATGATATCCTGGATGGTATATTTGCCTTTATGACGCCAGTGATGACGTCAACAGAAGGTCTTTGGGTAGCTATGACAAGATGCATGCCCGCCGCCCTCGCCATCTGGGCAAGCCTTGCTATGTAGTCCTCGACCTCGTTGGCAGATACCATCATAAGGTCAGCAAGCTCATCTACGACAACCACTATGTATGGAAGCTTTGTAAGTTCCTTCCTCTTTTTTGCAAGTTCGTTATGGCTTTCAATGTTCCTAACGCCATATTCAGCAAAGCTCTGGTACCTTCTAGTCATCTCATTTACTGCCCAATTAAGTGCTCCTGCAGCCTTCTTAGGATCGGTGACAACAGGTATTAGTAGATGAGGTATGCCATTGTAGACATTGAGTTCTACAACCTTAGGGTCAACCATAAGCAGCCTGACCTCGTCAGGATTGTACTTGTAAAGTATCGATATGATCAGGGAGTTTATGCAAACTGACTTTCCTGAACCTGTCGCTCCAGCTATAAGCACATGGGGCATCTTGGTCAGGTCACCGATTATGCTCTCTCCGGAAATGTCTTTCCCAAGTGCTACCGCGATCTTCTTCGTTGATTTCTGGAACTCCTTGGACTCGATTACTTCCCTCAGGTATACCGGAGTCGTCTCACGGTTCGGGATCTCTATGCCGACTGCCGCCTTGCCCGGAATAGGAGCCTCTATCCTTACTCCGCTCGCAGCAAGACCGAGAGCTATGTCATCTGAAAGGCTCACAATCCTCGACACCTTAACTCCGGCCTTTGGCTGAAGCTCATACCTTGTGACGGAAGGTCCCTTTGATACGTTGATGACGTGCGCTTCGACACCGAAGCTCATAAGTGTCTCCTCAAGCTTCCTGGCATTGTCCCTGATTTCAGTCATGTCTTCCCGCTCGAGCATTCCCTTGATATTTTCCTTCAGCAGGCCAATCTCAGGGTAATGGTACCTGGGCTTGGGCTTTTCCTTGACTCCGACACTCTCTATGTCAATATCAATCTGATGCCCTTTAAGCGGCACCAGTTCTTCCAGATCCACCTCAGGCTCTTCAGGCTCATCATGAAGTACCACCTCTACAGGTGCTGCTTCAATTATGACATCAGGCTTATTTTCTTCAGCCTTCATTTCCTCTTTTTGGATCTTCTCCTCAAGCACATTTATGAAAGGACTCTTCTGGAACCTTTCGGGATCAGGCTGGATCACTTCTGCCTTGGCTTCATTCCTTACCTCAGCCTTCGGTTCCTCACCCTTCTTCATTATGTCGAGGATCTTCATCTTCTCTTCAATCCGCTTATCGTCCTCAAGCTTACCTGCACCCTTCACTTCCTTATTAAGGGTCCTCTTCATCATCATGTCCTTGGTTGCAAGCCTGACCTGGTTGCCCTTCTTAAGCGAGTCATAGACTGTAGTATTAAAAACCAGCACTGCAGAAAGTATGGCAAGGCATCCGGCAACTATATATGCACCAACAGGTCCTATCAGTCGGTACAAAGGTGTTGCGAAAATCAGGCCCAGGATACCTCCATGGTACCTGTCCTCAAGGTTCATTAGATTCTTCATTGTAGCAAAGAATCCCGTCGAATGGATGCTCTCCATCCTGTTCAAAGACATTATCATTGCAATGGTCGCTAGGAGAAGCATTGCGCCATAGGTTCTCCTGTTTGAAAAAATACCCGGTCTTCTCAATATCAGGGAGATGCCTGACAACAAAAACAGGAGAGGTACCGCATATGCCGTTATCCCGAATGCAGAGAATACCGCTTCACCGATGGTTTTTCCAAGAACTCCTGAATTGCCGGAAAACAGTGTCACAGCTATGAATATGCCCGTCCCCGTCAGAGTCAGGCCGAGTATTTCAGCTCCGAATATATTATCCTTCTTCTTTGCTGCGGTCTTTGCAGCCGTCTTTCGGGTTCCGCTTCTTTTGGCAGTCGAAGCCTTCGCATTTGTCTTGGTGCTTGTCCTCGCAGCAGGCTTCCTTGCAGCTTCCTTCAAATGGACCCCTCCTTCCTGTGGCAGATGGTTATCCGCCTATCATGAGTATAATTTTAGCATATATTCCAGATTATTTGAAATGGAATCAGGCCCATTGCGGCATTTAATCATGACCGGTGAGCCTTTATAGGAGTCTCAAGGACTCCGGGATGACGAATATGGGTATAATCTTGATTTAAACTATGATATAAATATTATATTTATATACACAATCGGAATATCAAAGGCTCTCATAACACGAATTTTTATTTCAATTTCGCGCTAATTGTTTGTCTTTTACTGTATAATCAGATATAATACCATGTGTGTCAGGTCTGACTCGGAATACAAATCCTGATGCATATGATAAGTCTTATTCGCAAATGCCAAATTACCGGAGGAATTTCGATGAACAAACGAAACGCTTTGTTTTTCCTGGCTCCCGGACTCGTTCTTCTGACACTATTCCTTGTGTTGCCTCTTGTGAGTATTCTGTGGCCTACAATCTATGTCGGCGGAATTACATTTGAAGGCTACATTAACTTTTTCAAGGATGAGTTCAACCTGAAGATACTTGCGAGGACCCTCAGGATATCCGCTACAGCTTCAGTGATCTGCATATTGCTGGGTGTTCCAACGTCATACTACATATCGAGGACCAGGCAGAGCATGAGAAGCTTCCTCATGGCCCTGTCAATGTTCCCAATGCTCACCAATTCGGTAGTCAGAAGCTTCGCCTGGATAAATATCCTTGGAAAGAACGGAGTACTTAACAACCTGCTGGTAGCATCAGGAATTGTGTCAGCACCTATAACAATGCTTTACACCGAGTTTTCCATACTTGTCGGTACTGTGTACCTGTTCCTTCCTATAATGATAATAACCCTTGTAGGAGTCATGGAAAACATCGAGCCTGAGGTAGTTGAAGCTGCCGAAACATTAGGTGCTGGACGAGGTAAAGTCTTCATGAAGGTCATACTCCCACTGAGCATGCCGGGGATACTTGTTGGAAGCGTTCTTGTTTTCACAGGTGCTATGACCGCATACACAACACCACAGCTTCTTGGAGGCAACAAGAACATGATGCTCGCAACCTTCATTTACCAGAAGGCCATGACACTTGGCGACTGGAACGGTGCCGGCATAGTAGCTGCAATCATGATAGTTGCCACACTGATTGTCATGAAGATACTTAACAGCATAGCGGAAAGACTTGACAGGAGGGTTGCTTAAATGAGAAAAAACAGGCTCCTTACGGCATTTTCCTTCCTTGTGTTCATGTTCATGTTCATACCACTTGCAATCATTGTCGTGACCTCCTTCGGAGAAGGCTCGACCATAGAGTTTCCAATAAGCGGATTTACCCTGAAATGGTACAGCAACATATTTGCTTCAAGGACCTTCGTCTCTGGATTCACTCTGAGCCTACAGATAGGTCTTGCAGCGACCATACTGGCACTGATAGTTGGAATTCCAGCTGCATATGCCCTTTCAAGGTCTGAGCTTACTGGAAAAAGCAGGATCAAGAGTTTCTTCCTGTCTCCGACAATAGTCCCCGGAGTTGTTGTAGGCTACTCGCTGTATCAGTTCATAGTAGTCTCGCTTGGAATAGAGGTTTATTCAGGTCTTCTCCTTGGACACTTCCTGATTTCCCTGCCATATGTCATCAGGGTTGTCGGATCAAGCCTTGAGCAGTTCGACTTTTCCATCGAGGAGGTCGCCTGGACCCTTGGCTGCGGAAAGCTACGGGCATTCATGAAGGTTGTCCTTCCAAACCTCACCTCTGCCATATTTGCAGCCTTTATGCTGGCGTTCATCAACTCCTTCAACAACATACCTGTATCAATGTTCCTGTCGGGACCCGGAGTAAGGACACTGCCTGCAGCTCTCATGAACTACATCGAATATTATTACGACCCGACCGTTTCTGCTGTGTCCGTGCTGCTTATGGCAGGCACTGTGGTCCTGATGTTCCTCATCGAAAAGACGATGGGAATTTCAGCGGTCAATAAATAGGAGGCTTTCGAATGTCATTTTTGGATCTTAAGAACATAGGAGTCACCTACGACAAAAAAACAAGGATACTCCAGGAACTGAACCTTTCAATAAACAAGGGTGAGCTGGTTTCACTCCTCGGCCCCAGCGGCTGTGGAAAGACTACCACCCTGAGGGTTATCGCAGGGCTCATAGAGCCTTCCGAAGGAACCCTGACAGTAGCCGGCGAGGACATGACGAAGATACCTGTACACAAAAGGAACTTCGGACTCGTGTTCCAGAGCTATGCTCTTTTCCCCCATCTGACAGTAAGGGAAAACATCGCATTCGGATTGAAGCTGAGAAAGGAAAGCACCGAGTCGGTTGACAGGAAGGTCAATGCCATTCTCGATTCAACGCATCTCGGTGAATTTGCAGACAGGTACCCAAGGCAGCTTTCAGGTGGTCAGAGGCAAAGGGTGGCACTGGCGAGAGCGCTGGTAATTGAGCCGAAGCTGCTCCTTTTGGACGAACCCCTTTCCAATCTGGACGCCAAGCTCAGAATCGGTATGAGGGTTGAAATCAAGAGGATACAGAAAGAGCTCGGCATAACATCAGTTTTCGTCACCCATGACCAGGAGGAGTGCTTCTCCATTTCGGACAAGGTAGCAGTAATGAACAAGGGAGTCATCGAACAGTATGACACTCCAGAGAACATATACAAGAAGCCAGCTACAGAATTCGTCGCAAGGTTCATAGGCTTCGAGAACTTCATTGAGCTTGAGCCTGCAGCCAACGGAATGTTCAAGGCAAAGGATGGAAGCCTTTTCAAGGCAGAAGAGTCATCAGACAGGCCTGCACTTGGAACAATAAGGCCTGATGACATTGAAATACTCGAATCGTCATCTGAAAAAACTTCCAACATGGTGACCGGCAGAGTTATGGTCAGGACATTCCTCGGCAAGAGCTACCAGTATGAGGTAGAAACTGCCCTTGGTAAAATCATTGTCAACGGACCTGACAAATATGTCAAAGAACCGGGAGATGAGCTTCTGCTTAATCTTCCATCAAATAAAATAATACTGGTTTGACCAGAAAAAGGAGCAAAACAATGAAAAAGGTACTAGCAATCGTAATGACCGCCGTCCTAACAGTAACAGTTCTCGCAGGATGCGCCAAGAAGGTCGAGGAGCCAACAAAGCTCGTCATATCAACCTTCGGACTCAGCGAGGATATCGTTACAAGGGATATCTACGAGCCTTTCGAGAAGGCCAACAACGTCGAGATCATCGTTGAGACAGGAACTACATCAGAAAGGTACACCAAGCTTGAGTCAAATCCGGCAGCAGGTGTAGACCTTATCGAATTGTCACAGGCTACCGCGGCGAAGGGCTATGCGAAGGGTCTCTTCGAGAAGATCGACTACTCAAAGATACCAAATGCAGCAAAGCTCATTGCGAGCACAAAGGGAATAACCGACAAGGGATTCGGCCCGGCTTACACCGTCAACAGCATCGGCATAATCTACAACAAGGAAGCAGCCGGCATGGAGATAGATTCATGGGAAGACCTTTGGGATCCTTCACTTGCAGGTAAGATATCCATACCTGACATAGCTACAACATTCGGACCTGCAATGGTTCATGTCGCAAGCGACTACAAGGGCGTTGACATCAAGACTGACAACGGAACTGCAGGCTTCGCGGCTCTTGCTGAACTCAAGCCGAACATAGTAAAGACTTATGCCAAGTCCTCAGACCTTGCAAACATGTTCAAATCCGGTGAGATAGCAGTAGCTGTAGTTGGTGACTTCGCGATTCCAATAATATCAGCAGCTGACCCTGCTGTGGAATATGTTGTTCCTGCTTCAGGCACATATGCAAACTTCAACACCATCGACATCAACGTCAACTCCAAGAACAAGGAGCTTGCATACAAGTTCATCAACTGGAGAATAAGCCAGGAGCTTCAGACTGTTACAGCCAAGTCCCTCAACGAAGCACCTGTAAACTCAGGAGTCGTTCTTGATGCTGAGACAGCAAAGAACAAGACTTATGGCGATGTGGCAAAGAACGCTAAGTCAATAGACTACTCATTCGTAAATCCGATCCTTTCAGGATGGGTCGATACCTGGAACAAGACCCTCAACAACTAGGTGAATCCATGGAATCAACGGTCGACCTTTTAATTGAAAATGCGAAGGTGTACAACACCTTCACCCACAGCTTCACTGAGAAGTCAGTGTACATAAAGGACGGCAGATTCCTGCACATATCAGAAGGCCCCGAAGAGGGCCTTTCTGCTATTGTCAGGATGGATGCCAACGGTATGCATATGATTCCGGGGCTTATCGACATACACATGCACATCGAAAGCTCCATGACAGTACCGGGCATCTTTTCAGATGCAGCCCTGCCTCTTGGTGTCACTACTGTGGTCGCTGACCCCCATGAGATCGCCAATGTCTTCGGAATCGAGGGTATCGAGGCGTTCATGAGGGAAGATACCCTTCTTGACATATTCTATGGAATACCTAGCTCAGTGCCATCCACAAGCCTAATGCTTGAAACCACAGGAGGCGAGATCGGCCTCAAAGAGATAGATAGGCTGCTCGACGACCCAAGGGTCCTTTGCCTTGGTGAGGTCATGAATTTCAAGGACATAGTATCCGATGAGGAGTCTCTTTCCAACAGGATCATCAGGCTCTGCAATGAAAAAAGGCCCACCCTTGCTATCGAGGGACACTGTCCCAGGGTTTCTGGGCTTGACCTGTCAAGGTTCCTTTACCACGGCATCGATGCGGACCATACCCAGCAGTCGCCTGAATCAATATACGAGAAGATATCAAACGGGATGTTCCTGGAAATGCAGGAAAAGTCACTGACTACCGAGAACATGAAGGTCCTGGTTGAGAACAGCTTCTACGAGCATTTCGCACTCATCACCGACGATGTCATGGCAGATAAGCTGCTTACCGGCCATCTGGACCGTATTGTAAGGAAAGCCATAGCATGCGGACTTCCGACAGAAAAGGCAATATATGCTTCGACCTATACACCCTCTAGGCGTATGGGACTCAGAGACAGAGGCTCCATTGCCCCAGGAAAGCTCGCTGATTTCATATTCCTCGAAGACCTAGAAGAATTCAGGATACACACAGTATTCAAGAAAGGCAGGAAGGTTGAGAGGGTTCAGGCAAAAAGCCATACCCACAGCTTTCCTGACAGGTTCCTGGATTCGATATTTTGCAGGAGGGCAGCTGCAGCTGACTTCACAATAAATGCATCGGGAACCGGCACAGCTCTTGTCAACTGCATCGCGATACAGAAAGTCGGCACCTTCACCTCGAGGATCCAGAAGAAAGCTGCTATAACTGGCGGATTCCTTGACTGGGAATCCTCAGGCTCAGCACTTATAGCGGTTATGGAGAGATATGGGAAAACTGGAGATATCGCCTACGGATTGGTGGACAATGCGATAAGCGAAAGAGGTGCCATAGCAACGACCTGGGCCCATGACCACCACAATGTCATGGTAATGGGGACAAGCAAAGAGGACATGGTCATCGCACAGAACAGGCTCCTTGATATTAAGGGCGGATATGTGGTTGTTGAAAACGGCAGTGTCACCGCTGAGGCCAGACTTGAAGTCGGTGGAATAGTGAGCCTATCCCCAATTGATGAGCTGGGACGGGACCTTCAGAATGTCAGGGAAGCCATGAGAAGACTTGGGTACGACAACACGAATGAGATCATGTCATTCTCGACCCTGTCACTCCCTGTATCACCTGAAATCAAGATTACCGACAAAGGCATCATGGAGACAAGGACCCAGAAGATGATTCCACTTATCGAAGAATATTTAGAATAGGAAAAAGGCGGAGGCTCCATTGAGCTTCCGCCTTCTTCCTTATTCCCTGCCTGATTCCAGCCTGTATGATACTGCCTCAATACCAGAACCTGCGCCTTCTATCTCCATCGATACCTTCCTGTCGTCTTCCTTTGCAAAGTATCTTAGGGAGAATACCTCTTCTCCACTATTGATGAATATTTCCATGGAGGTCTCTTCGGTATAGATTTCGATGCTCTTTAGGTTCCCGTCAAGGGTAACACTTCTTGTTTCCCGGAGCGAAGTTGCCCAGTTTGTCCTCTCAACGATAAACCTTCTGCCCACTGCCTCAAACCTTATTTTTATCTCGTTGCGATAGAGAAGATCAAAGGTTTCTACATTGCCTTCTAGTCTGATGCCCAGCTCGTAGGCTCTATGAGGAATTTCAAATCCGATATTTCTGCCACTATATTCTTTCTTCTCATGCCTCAGACTTCTAAGCTCCTCAACTGGTACCTGGACAAGTTTTCCGCCAGCAGTGCTAACTTCCCTCGGAAGTGATAGATGATGAACCCACCCTTCTTTAACTGTAGGCATCGCATTCTCCATTTCAGATGGCATGGTTCCCATCCATCCGAAGAGTATCGTCCTACCCTTCTCGTCCACAAAGGTTTGCGGAGCATAGAACTCAAATCCTCTGTCCAGCTCCTCGAAAGGCTGTCCATCCCAATGGAATCTTCCACCCTGGAAGCATCCCATGTAGTAGCCCGTCTGGAAGATGTTGTTGAACCTGTAGCCTTCCGGTTCAAGTCCCTGGGGCGAGAATACAAACACATCCTTCCCCTTAAGCTTAAGGATGTCCGGGCATTCCCACATGTAACCAAGCTTTTCCCTGACTGACATTATGGATCCCATAAATTCCCATGATAGCAAATCTTCTGACCTGTAGGCTACCGTATCTCCTGTAAGGTCATCCCTCTGTGCTCCAAGGATCATGTAGAATACTCCATCCTCACCTCTCATCACCTTTGGGTCCCTCATGTGCTGAGTATATCCTTCAGGATGCCTGGTTACCGGTCCAAGCTTTTTAAAGCTCATTCCGTCCTCTGATACGGCAAGACATTGGTAGCTCGTACGCTCACCTTCTTCACTTTTGACATTGCCTGTGTAGAACAGGTACAGCTTTCCGTCGTGCTCTATTGCGCTGCCTGAATAGCATCCGTTCTTGTCAAACCAGTCCACCGGCTGAAGAGCCGCCTCATGATATTCATAGGTCACAAGGTCACTGGATGTAGCATGGCCCCAGTACTTGAAGCTGTGGTCAGTTCCATGTGGATTCCACTGAAAGAATACATGGTAAAGTCCCTTGTAGTATATGAGTCCGTTGGGGTCGTTAAGGAGCCCTTTTGGTGGCAGCACATGATATTCCATTGATCTGTTTGGTTCGGGTTTCATATGTATCCTCCTACTCCAACCGGGCACCCTATGAAGGATGCCCGTGAGGTTTTCTTAATCACTGGTTGATCTCTGAAGATATCTTCTTCGACTGGACTCTGACCAGCACGAATCCGGTGATAAAGGCCACAGCGATTACTATGACATACTGGATAAGGCTTGACGAGCTGCCGGTGTAAAGGAGCAGACCTGGTATGAATGTAATTCCCATTCCAGTCGCCTTGAGTCCCAGGATGTATGTTACAAGTCCGCCCAGTGCTCCGCCGGCCATTCCTGATACGAATATTCTGGTGCTTCTCAGGTTTACGCCAAACAGAAGAGGCTCTGTGATTCCGAACAGCGTTGACGTCGTAGACGAAAGTGCGTTGCTCTTTTTGAGCTTGTTAGTCATTAGCATTGCGGCGGCAATCGCTGCTCCGAACTGTCCTGCCATGCTTGCTGTTCCAAGAGGATTCAGCACGTTCTTTCCAGTGTCAGCCAGAAGCTGAAGCTCTATTATGCTGAGTGAGTGGTGCAGTCCTGTTATTACAACAAGCTGCTGCAGCGCCCCGTATATTATGTATCCTATTCCCAAAGGTGCTTCAATGAGAACTATTATGAAATCAGTGACTGCCACTTCAAGCTGATGCGTTACAGGTCCAAGAATGAAGAGCATCAGGAATATGGTGATCGTAAGCGTAAAGAATGGCGTCACGACAAGGTCTATCATCTGCGGAACGAAGGTCCTGAGCTTCTTCTCGATCTTCGACACCAGGAGACCTGCAAGTATAGCCGGTATGATCGATCCCTGATATCCAACGAGAGGTATGCTGAGTCCAAGAAGGCTCACATAAAGCGGCTCTGCCCCTCCGCTAGCTACAACCCATGCATTTGGCAGCTGCGGCGCAACCATCATGAGACCTACGACAATACCTATAATAGGATTGCCTCCGAATTTCTTCGTCGCGCTATAGGTTATCAGTACAGGAAGGAATGCGAATGCCGTATCTGTCAGCATCTGGAATATGCTCAGTCCAGTAGACCCAAACTCCACTCCCATCTCAAGAAGAAGTCCCCTGACTCCCATCAGGAGTCCTGTAGTGACAAGGGCAGGTATGAGCGGTATCAGGATGTCTGCAAGAGTCCTTACGATCTTCTGTCCAAGATTCATGTTTGCGTAGACATCGCCCTTGAAATCTGATGCGTCAAGGCTTGTGTACTCCTTGAAATCCTGGAACACCTCATTTACCTTACCGGTACCGAATATGAACTGATGCTGTCCTGTATTGAAAAAGTAGCCCTTGCTGCCTGGTACGTTATCTGCCTTTTCCTTGTCAACAAGAGCATTGTCCTTGAGTATGATCCTCAGACGCGTGGCACAGTTTTCAAAGTTCTTTACGTTGTCAATTCCTCCGATAGCTTCCAACAGGCTCTTGATTGTCTTTTCATTCTTCATTACATTTCCTCCTCGTGGATCAGGTTAAAACACAGGCATCATTCACAGGCACCGGTTCCGTAATTTTCAGCATTTTACATCATTCAATTCATACAACTCAATTGGTTTAATAAAATACTTAATCATGATTGCATCGATATTCTTTTCATACCAACGGTTTTGAATATTTGAGGTTTTGGTTTAACTTACTTACTTTTGTTTTTATTTTTGGAACCGGTTCTATTTAATGCCATTGTAAACGTATCTTCCCGTAAAGTAAAGCATTACTTTACGAATTAGCATTTTCATCAAAATATCCCATATGATTGTTAAAGTATTAATTTGTTTTCAATTAAGCCTACAGCAAATAGCAAATTTAAAACCAAAATGATGCAATGACCGATCAGTTTTCGGAACCGGTTCAGTCATTTCCTTAATCATCTGTATCCTGATCCGTTACACCCATCAGCGATCATCTCGCAAATAAAAGTAAAAACCGCGATCCTTGAATCACGGTTCGTATATCCACATCTATAGTTTTGCAGTCGATTCCTTTGGCTGGAATTCATTCCCCAGGGTTATGCATTTAAGCACCTCTTCCCCTTCAATGAGCCTTATCATATTCTCCACCGCTATCCTGCCCATCTCCTTGTAGTGATATTTCACGGTGGTTATGGATGGAGTAACAAGGTTTGTAATGTCATATCCGCCAAAGCCCGAAATTGAAATGTCTGTCGGAACTTTCTTACCAAGTGTCACCGCAGCCTTGTATACGGCAAGCGCGATGTTATCTGTCGCACAGATGCAGTACGTGGCATCACTCTTCGGAAGGTACGAAAGCGCCTGCTCATATGCCTTCTGATAATTGAAGTCGCTCGTTATTACCTTTACCTCAATGTCCTTATATTCTGAAAGAGCATCCAGCACACCCTTCTTCCTAAGCTGGCCAACAGCGACATCATCCTCGAAAACAGTAACATAAAGTATCTTCTTATGTCCAAGGTCAGCTGCATGTTGCCCTATGCTCCTGCCCGCTTCAATCTCATCATGCACTATTGAGTAGGAATCCTTTGCCTTCTGGCCTAGGAATATCACCGGAATGCCAGAGCTCCTGATCGCCTTCATGTGTGCGGGAGTTATAACCGTGGCAAGGATTATGATACCAGCTACCTTCTGCCTGGAAAGGGTATTTATGTTCTCTATCTCCCTGTCAATATCCTGATTCGTATTTGTGATGAGCAGCTGATACTGCTTGTTCCTGAGTTCCTCGTCAATACTTGACAGTATTTCATTCGTAGCATACGAATTAAGTCTTGGGATTATTATGCCGATCATGCTGGGCTTCTTGGACTTCAAGCTCTGCGCGAATGCATTTGGTGTATATTCGGTTTCCGCGATTATCCTGTCCAGCTTTTCCTTGGTCTTCGCACTTACAGACCCACCGTTCAGATACCTTGATACGGTGCTCTTCGCCACTCCCGCAAGTCTCGCGATGTCATTTATCGTAACCATAGTAAAATCCCCCTTCCTGACGTTTTCATCATACCATATACATATACATATAAACAAATACATGAACAGTTTCAGAATCCAATTCATTCCTCACTTATAATCCCTCTGTCAAATGCCACTAGATTACAGAAATTTCACAGCATGTATAAACCTATGAAATCATATGCATGTATATTGTAGATGTTCAAGCGCTGTGCCTCGGGTTACTGCTATGAAAGTCGCGGAACATCAGACAAGTCAGTTGAGTCAAAAGCTCCGGCATATCTGAGCTACCTACAGTATCCGAAATGCCAGAAGTGCCTGCTGAGGAATCTACACATACTTAAGATGTCCCGCTGACACCTGAACCCCCGGACAATCCAATATTGGACGACAGTCTATGTTATCTGTCTATTCATAGAAAAATGGACCGCTAAAAATACATTCCGTTGATTTCGCTATTTGTTATCATATCCCGCTCCATTGCAACACATCAATGGGAGTTAGCTCTCGACTTAATAAATTGATACTTTAATGAAATCTTCTCTATATAATTGTGATGCACTTTAGATTTCCCTCGAATATACCTCGCCATCCTTCATTCGGATTATTCTGTTACACCTCTCTGCAATCGAAAAATCATGTGTTACTATGATGATTGACTTAGATTTCTCCTCACAAAGTCGTAAAAATATATCCATTACAATCTCTTTATTTCTTGTATCTAATGAACCCGTGGGTTCATCTGCAAGAATAATAGGTTGATCGCAAACGATAGCTCTCGAAATCGACACACGTTGTCGCTCACCACCAGACAACTTTGCTACTTTTTTGTACAACTTATCTTGTATACCGAGACTCGTTGCAGCCTCTTCGATTCTATCCCTATACTCATTTTGTTTTATCTCCTTATTATATATAAGAGGAATTTTAATGTTATTATATACAGTCTCATCAGCTATCAATGCAAAATCCTGAGCGATGTATCCAAAATTCTTATTCCTAAACACGCTTCTTCTATAATCACTAATACCACTAACTATTTTTTCATCTATTAAGATGTTTCCACTGTCTGGATTCATGATCAGACCTATCAGATTTAGTAATGTTGATTTCCCAGATCCAGATGGACCAACAACTGCAACCGCTTCTTTCTTATAAAAAGACAGTGTAACATTATTGACAGCATTTATGTTGTATTGGTTAGTAATATAGCTTTTGGAGACATTTTCAAGCTTGAGGATTGGCATATTATTCACCCCTTAATCCTTGTTCGAACATAACTTGAAATTTCATGTACGCTAGTTCTGTAACAAAGAATATCGAACCAAAAACAATAGTTAAAATCATGAAAATATTCACAGGACTTAGCATTCGATTCAATCTCAACATGAGAACTGATCCTAAAACTGGAATTATGTGGTAAGCCAAAGCAAAAACAAACATGCGGACATAAATAGATGTTTTAGAAGCCCCAAATAAATGGTGTATTATATAGTCCGGAATTCTCCGATTCATAATGTTATAAATATTAAGTAGCATTGATACAATCAAAGCTGTTAATGCTGATACATAAAAAAGCAAATATGTTTTATGAGTCCTAGTCCCACTGGAAGATACGCTACTTATAAAATCTTTAGTAGACTGAAAACTGACATAATCACCCGTATTTCCAACGACAACATTACGCAGACGAAGCAAATCCATATTATTTGGTTCAGCCAAAATTATGCGTTCTAAAAAAATGCTTTCCCCTAATTCTGGATACTCGGTCCTCGGAAACAACTTTTGAATTGTCTCATAATCGTGTGAAAAAACAAACAATGTGGAGTTTAACAATTCTGAATTAGGCGGCAGGAAACTTAAGGGGTGATATATAGACATTCCTTTAGGTGCAATATGCAGAGGATAATCATTTCCTTTAATAGTAATTGTAGAATTTGAATTATTCTTTTGATCATAAGAAACTGCAAAAGTTACACCATCAATTTGCTCTTCGTCAAACGGTGTTAGATTTGAATAGGCTCCAAGCAGCAAAATAACCTGTTGATATCCATTTCTACCGCTCAAGACAACATAAGTTCCAGCATTTCCATCCTCTGAAAAAACATATTTGTAGTAATTGTCAAGTGATTCAACCAGTTTGGTATTTATTCGTTCTTGCTCAGCTTTTGAATCATTATGTAATCCCACACTTCTAATTTTCGCCATAGTTATATTATGGTTCAGAAATCTATCGATTGCTTCACTTTTTGAAGCGACTGCATTATAGCTACTACCAATTAAAATAAACGCCATAATTACGATAGTCGTTATTATGCCATATATAAGTACCCATTTTATTTCTTTTATTATGTCTAATAATACTTGCTTAATTAATTGCATCGCTCTAATCCCTCAACTTAAATTGCTTCATCAAATAATAAATCCCAATTAAATTTGCTATAGATATCAATAATATAATCGTAACGGCTACAGATTTAGTAATTCTATTTATATCACTTGAATTCAAATATGTTAGACCATTCACAAGTAAGCTTTTAAGTAAAATTGTTGATATTAAACTAATTATAAATAATATAATAAAAATAGCTGTAATAAATCGTTTAAAAGTAAGTCCAAATATATGATGTATCCAAAGAAGTGAACAATTTTCTCTATACATCAATAAAACACAATAAATAAAACAAAAACATAATCCAATCAAAGCAATTAATAATGCTTTTGAAAGGAAATTATCTTGAAAAAGAGTCTGTAACAATGAAATGATAGTCATGTTCTGAGATTGACGTATACTCAATACTTCATACCCACTTTTCTCGAACAAATCAATTAGCGTACCAATTTCTGTTGTATCAGTAAAATACATCCCTTCAACTGATGTAGATAATGAAAGTGGGTATATAAAATCTACTCCATTAATAATCGCGGGAGTATTGTTTCCATCATAAGTACCTAAAATTTCCAATGCCACAGTTTCAGGCAAAAAAACATCGCCAATTACATATGCATTATATAAATTTAAGTCATTCAACAAATAAACTCCGCTTTTATCAATGGAGTTGACATCGATATTCATATTATTTTTTATCCAATCCGAATAGCTACAAAAACCTACACCTGCAACAAATCCATTTTTTTGAATGATTGTCGCATTAGCGCCTTTAGCCCATTCATCAATTTTATTAAGCATTACTTTAATATTTTCCGATTCATTTTCAATATCATTTTCAACACCTGGTTCAGATGATAAATATGATGAATCAATGATATTTACAGAAGCAATAAATCCTGTAGGATTATAAATGTAGTCAGAATAGATTATGGAAATCCCTAGTCCGATTGAAGTTAAGATAGAAATAGATATTAATAAAAAAATAGCATTTTTTATCTTCACTGTCATCACCTCTTAAAAGAAGAACATCATTAATGACTGATCAATAACTACAAATTTCTTAGTGTTATTATATAATTACTTTGATATTATATTAATTTATATTTATTTTATTAGTATATCATAATTGTTTGTGAACCTACTTTATTAATTTAAGCAAAGGAGCGTTAAAAGAGTATCGTTATTCTATAATGTAATCTACCGGAATGCTGACAGGCCATACTCCCGTTCCATCAGGAACCCAGGTAAATCCATACCTAAACTGTGTTTTATAAGGATTCGGAAATATTGAATCAATGAATGTATGGTTTCTAGTCAAAATCCTACTATCATCAGGTCCATTTCCATAATTGGTATATAATCGATTAGTATCTTCAACTATATTTCCGAATATATCATATCTCCAATAGCGAATATAACCTCGTGCAGCATGATATCCATTTTCTACAAATGAAGGTTGACATTGCACATAGCCATAGTAATAAATCGAATTATCGTTATGAGTATTTGTAGCAAAATTTGGTGAAACTATCGCTAGCGCATTGATTGCTCCAGAAAGCAGGATAACAATAATCATAACAGACATACTGATAACAAAGCGTTTTTTCATACCATTCTCCTCTTATATTGGTAATATTTGGGGTTCACAAACAACAAATGCTATTAAACACTATATATATTATCTTATTACTATAATTATATATTATATTGAATTAATATTAATATTATGCTTTTATAACATGAATTATAATATTGATTTGTGATATATAGCCTGGAATTAACATCATCATTTAGAACTATGAATAAATTCCTCTATCCTATAATTTTTTTGAGATTGAAACGAATGTCGTCAGCGATTACCTTATTCCATTTATATAGATTTCAGAAAAACACGTGTAACTACTTATATTTTTACTATTTTGTTTATTGTTAATAAATCATCTACTTATCAATTATAATCATAGTGATGTGTATGCTTTTATTGTAGTACATAAGCAAAAAAAATGATATATCTAGTCATCAAAAATAATATTTATATATCAATTAAACTCTCATAATTTAATAAATTTTATACCTATCTCGTAGCACTACCACAGGATATTTCCCAATTTTTGATTTTCTGAACAATTATTTCTTTTGGAAAACTTCAATACCCCTTAGCTATAATAAGCTATTAGTCAGTATTTTGTATTTTCCCCATATGCAATTGGCCAATCACTCGGTATCCTTATTCGATTACAGAAATTTCACAGCCTGTATAAACCTATGTAATCATATGCATGTACCTGTCTTTGACACTTCAAGGTCGAAAAAAGCCTGGGAAACGTTGGTATCATGCGTTTTCCGGGCTTTTGAATTTTGCTATTTTTTGCGTAATGTTTTTGGATTTTCGGTGTGTTGAATAATTTTTTTCATCATATTTTGTGTCAGTACTTCCCGGTCAGTCTGGAATCCAAACTTTTCATGCAGTGTGTCTGTCAGATCTGTCCTTGTGTATGCCGGAATATATCCCTTGGACTTTATGGGGACCATCTCCATATCTCTCAAAGTACTGATGATCTCAGGTACTGTGTACTTATTTTCAGTCTTCTGCTCCAGTATCCTCAGTATCAGCAGGGACAGGAAGCATGTCAGGAAGTGAGCCCTGATGCGGTCTTCCCTTGAAAGGTGCACCGGTCTTGCCTTGAATTCTGTCTTCAGAATCCTGAACGACTCCTCGATTTCCCACCTTCTTCGATTGATCTTAAGTATTTCATCCACATCGCCTTCCAAGTTAGTGCATACCCCATAGAAACCATCATACTGTTCCTCATTGGCTAATCGGCCAACGTCAAGACGGACTAGTTCTTTTTGTGCAATTTCCCCATCCTGAGTGCAGTGGGTTGATGACAGGAATCTCTTGGGGTCATTGCTTCGCTTCTGCTTGAGCTTGGCCGGTTTGTCAGCCAGTGCCTGGGCTCTTTCGATCTGCCTGCCTCGGATGGTCCTCATGTAGTTCTTGTACTTGGGGGAGTAGGTTACAATCAATCGCTGAGACAAACCATTTTCGTTGATCCATCGTTCCTTGTAGTAGATACGTGTATTGCTGGATAGGTCGCTGACTCTCCGGATATCTATGTCTGCTTTAACATTAGGCAGATGCCAGCCTGTTGGATCAAGCGCCCATTCATTAAGGTGAGCCTTCAGCCTCTTTATGGATTGGGTGACTATGTAGGAGCGATTCTGCTTGTTGTTGAACTTGCGGTTGTCAGTGCTGCCCAAGCCGGCATCAGTGCAGACAATGAACTCAGAAAGATCAAAATCCTTGATTATCCTTCTTTCCAGCGGTGTAAGTGTATTCTGCTCATTTTTGGATCCCTCATCTATGCAAAAGGCCAGAGGCATTCCGCTTCCATCCATGAACAATCCCATCTGTACCAGCGGATTAGGCTGATGCTGCTTTCCGACTCCATACTTGCGGAGTGAATCCTCTTCTTCTATCTCAAAAAAGTAATTGGTGCAGTCGTAGTAGAGGACTTTGGTGTTCCTCTCCGCTAGCTGGAGACTGTTCTTGTACACCTGCATCTCAATCTTTTCAATGTTCTGGCTAAGTAGGCTCAAAGCCCTGTAAACCTGATGCAATGTGAAATCAGGCGGCTCGATGTAGTTGAGGCTGGCCTCGTAAGACGAACGCTTGGATGAAGGGTTTAAGATCCTCGTATATAGCAGCCTGGAAAGTATTGAGTCCAGGTTGTATTCAGCTTTCGTCTCGCTGGAAATTGAATGGCATATCTTGTCCAGTTCCAATCCGTTGTAGATGCTTTGTAGGAACAGATATCCGCTTTGTACTTTATTGATCTTCTCTTTTGGAATCTGCTTTGCAGTAGAGAGCTTCTGGATTACAGTTTCCTGATCCTGGCTCTTCTTCTCGTTAAGTTCCTTGACGTAGGCTTTGGCCCATTCTATTGGGTCCTGGCCATTGAGTTTTGCTTCCAATTCATTGACAGAGCCTAAAGACTCCACAACACGTGTAGTCCTCTTGCCGTTTTCTTTGACATCTTCGATGACGAAGATATTTGTAGCGTTAGGAGATTTGGAAATTGTCAATCTCATAATTCATACACCCCTATATATTGTAACACATTACGATACATTACGCAATATATAGAGATCAAATTTGACGTAAAAAAAGAAAAAAGTCCTTGAAAACAAAGACTTTTGAGATTTGTTCAATTAGCGTAAGTGTCAAACTCCCGAGCCTGTATAAACCTATGAAATCATATGCATGTATATTTAGATTGGAAACATTGGTACGTTTTGGCAGATTTTCATACAGCTTGAACATTTTCTGCATTTCCTCTAAGTTCAGCATCTGTCATGCCATCATGGCATGGAAAGGAGTGTACCATGCATAGCAACAAGAAGAGCATTTTCATCAATTCGACACCGGAGAAGATCTATGCATTTGCGAGGGATCCTCTTAAATGGGGACAGTGGTATGCAAACCTTAGCGAGATAAAGCTTGAGAAAGGCGACGGTGGAGTTGGGTCAGTCATTAATTCTGTGTATAACCTGTTTGGAATGCACGTCCCTACAATCGTTGAGGTCACAGAGGACGTTTCATCACCAGAACTGTGCAGGTGGGCAGGCCTGATAAAGGGCAACATCACGGGCAAACAGATTTTCACCTACACAGCAAAAGATGACGGAACTGATGTTGAGATCGAGCTCGAATATACTCTGCCTGCAGGAATCATCGGAAGGATTGCCGACAAGCTTCTCATCGAAAAGGTAAAAGATAATGACCTTGTCCACACTCTGGAGAACCTCAAGGCCTTCTGTGAAGGATAACAACGGAAACCAGTCAATAAGGAGCCTTCCGGGCTCCTTACTGTTTGGCAGGTTAAAATCCAGGCATTTTCCCAGCATCAGGCAGACAATAATTCAAAATTCATATTATTTATTATGTAATTTTAAACTGACAATTCATTCCTGCTGTTTAATAAATATGTAATCAATTTGAGAAAATATCAATGTACAATGAATGTGAAAGGAAGGTCACGACTTGTGCTCCGCTTCAATACTTTGCACCAGAGGTCAAGTACTGTGCCTGGGGTGATAGCTATGAAAGTCAGGAAACATCTGATAGCTTTGTTGCTTGTTCCAGTGCTTTTCGTCGTTCTTAACGGCTGCAGCTCACTTACTCCTGCTGTTCCAACAACTACTGATCCAGTAATATTTCCAACACAAACGGATCCTACGGTAACTCCAACCGTTCCATCAGAAACAGATCCTTCTGCAAAACCGACTGTACCATCAGAGAAGCCAGTTGAGCCAACAGTTCCTGTATCGCCAACAGTTCCGTCTGAACCGACTACAGCTCCCGAATCACCGACAATCCCGGAAACGCCAGCAGTGCCTGCTGAAGAGGTCCCACCCGCTCCGGAAGTTCCGGAGCAACCAGTCACATACGGTGCAGGTATCCATGGACAGATTGTCAAGGACATCCAGACCCGTCTGACTGTTTTCGGATACAAAATCTCAATTGATGGAGACTTCGGCCTCGTTACCCAATGGGCGGTAAGGGATTTCCAGAACAGGAACAGTCTTCCGGTCACAGGTGTCGTTGATGTCATGACCCTCGAAAACCTCAGACTTGAGCCTACAGATTCCACCCGATTCACCGGACCTTTTTCTGAGATTCCTCTGAAGAAGGGCGCAAAAGGTGATGAGGTCCTTGAGCTTCAGGTTTATCTTAACAGGTTCAACTACAGGTTGGTTTTGGATGGAAATTTTGGTAATGCCACACTTTGGGCCCTCAAGGATTTCCAGAAAAGGAATGGAATACCAGTCACTGGAATCGCAGATGGACCAACTTATCAGAAGCTTGCACTTGAACCGACATCGAAGACCAGATATTCAGGACCTCCTGCAGCCACATCAATTTCTGCATCAAAAGCTGAAGCCTTCGTGAACAATAAGGGGTTGTCCAGCCCGTCAGAATATCTCATATGGGTCAGCACACCGACAACACACCTCTACATATTCCAGGGATCAGCTGGTAACTGGAAGCTTCTCAAGGATATGAGGTGCACAGTCGGTAAGCCCTCCACACCAACCATCAAGGGTACTTTCTCAATCATAGGAAAAGGCGGTTACTTCACCGTGCCTGACCATGAGGAATGGATATGCAGATACTACACCCAGTTCTATGGAGATTTTCTGATACACTCCGTAGTCTACGACTGGGACCTGAAGCTTGTTGACGGCAGGCTTGGAATGTACCTGTCAAAGGGTTGCGTAAGAGTATCCTTGGCCAACGCGAAATACATATATGACAATATGCCATACGGAACGACAGTCTTTGTGAATTGAAAATATGTGCCAACGCAAAACGGACCGCTTGCCGCGGTCCGTTAATTTTGCTATTTGTTTTCTGAGGCTTCCTTTTCCTTGGCTTCCTTTTCCTTCTTCTCGAGGTCAAGTAAAGCATCTCTTCTTGAAAGGTTTATCCTTCCCTGGTTGTCTATCTCAGTAACCTTTACGAGTATCTCGTCGCCTACTGCAACGATGTCCTCGACATGCTCTACCCTCTTGAGGTCAAGCTTGGATACATGCACAAGTCCTTCCTTGTTTGGAAGAATCTCAACGAAGCATCCGAAGGTTGTGATCTTGGTGACCTTTCCAAGATAAAGCTCACCTGGTACTACATCCTTAGTGATACCCTCGATGATCCTTATCGCTTCCTTGGCTTTCTCGATATCCTGAGCTCCGACGAATACCTTTCCGTCATCCTCAATGTCTATCTTTACTCCAGTCTCTGCGATTATCTTGTTGATTGTCTTTCCGCCTGATCCGATTACGTCCCTGATCTTCTCAGGATCGATCCTGATGATGAATATCTTAGGAGCGTACTTCGAAACTTCTGGTCTCGATTCCTTTATGGCGCCTTCCATTACCTTGAGGATCTCAAGTCTTGCAGTCTTCGCCTTTTCAATGGCGGTCCTTATGCAGTACTCTGAAAGTCCATGAAGCTTGGTGTCAACCTGGATGGCTGTGATTCCTTCTGTCGTTCCTGCAACTTTGAAGTCCATGTCTCCGAAGAAGTCTTCAACTCCCTGGATGTCAGTGATTACTTCCTCAAGCGCAAGGTCGTCAGTTGTGAAGAGTCCCATTGCTATTCCGGCACATGGTCTCTTTATTGGCACACCAGCATCCTGAAGAGCCAGTGTGGAAGCGCAGACAGATGCCTGTGAAGTGGATCCGTTCGATGAAAGGACCTCAGATACAAGCCTTATTGTGTACGGGAAGGTCTCTTCGTCCGGTATTAGCGGCTCAAGCGCCTTCTCGGCAAGTGCTCCATGTCCGATTTCCCTTCTTCCAGGACCTCTCATAGGCCTGGTCTCTCCAACGGAGTACGATGGGAAATTGTAGTGGTGTATGAATCTCTTGGAATCTTCCTGGCCTACGCCGTCAAGGATCTGCTCGTCGCCTATTGCTCCGAGAGTCGCGACTGCAAGTACCTGAGTATTTCCTCTTGTGAACAGGCCTGAACCATGTGTCCTTGGGAGAATGGATACATCGGCTGCAAGTGACCTTATTTCGTCAAATGCCCTGCCGTCTACCCTCTTCTTCTCGAATATAAGCATATCCCTTACGACTTCCTTCTGGATGTTGTAAAGAGTTTCTGCTATATCGTACTTCTTGTCAGGATATTTCTCAGAGAATTCAGCTGAGACCGAAGCCTTGACAGCGTCGATTCCCATGGCTCTCTCATCCTTTTCAGCTATGTGCATGGCAGCCTTCATAGGCTCTGTAGCAAAGGCTCTCACTGCAGTCTCAACCTCTTCGTTAAGAGTGTAGAGTACAGGAACCTTCTTTACCTTTCCGAATTCAGCCCAAAGCTCCTTCTGGAAGTTGATGATAGGCTGGCAGGCGTCAAAGCCGTAGCTTATTCCCCTGATCATTGTCTCTTCGTCAATTTCCTGTGCTCCGGCTTCGATCATCATTACCTTGTGCTCTGTAGCACAGACGGTAAGGAACATCTTAGACTGCTCCCTTTCTTCTGTATTAGGGTTCAGTACAAATTCTCCGTCGATGAGTCCTACCTGGACCGCAGCAAGCGGAGTCGTGTATGGAACTGAAGACAGAAGCAGTGCAGTTGAAGCTGCATTTATGGCAAGTATTTCAGGAAGGTTATCTGTCTCAACGGACATTACTGTGGCAATGACCTGGACATCATTCCTGTATCCCTTGGGGAATAGTGGCCTGAGCGGCCTGTCTATCGCTCTGCCATGAAGTATTGCCTTTTCAGTTGGTCTTCCTTCCCTCTTGATGAATCCACCAGGGATCTTACCGACTGAGTACATTCTTTCTTCATAATCCACCGACAAAGGGAAAAAGTCTATACCATCCCTCGGTTTTTCAGATGCGTTTGTGTTTAGCAGAACTACGGTTTCGCCATAGCTCATGAACAGTGCAGTATCTGAGAGCATTCCCAGATTTTCACCGAACTCCACACCTATTTTTCTTCCAGCTACGAGCAATTCTCTTTTTGGATGCATGATTTACCTCCTTGCAATCGTTTTTTTCTCGAACCGATGCAGTCGGGTTCCGCCATACCTTATCCTCACAATTTTTTAAAAATCAAAACATGCAGACTAAGATGTATGCTTTGGTTTTTAAAAAATTTTGGAAAGATATGGTTAAGGCTTCCCTCTGCATGATCCGGCTAAGTAATATACAAAGAGCCTGCTTTACCTTAAGCAGGCTCTCGGCATTCAAACTGAACTATCTTCTTATGCCAAGCTTAGCTATGAGAGTTCTGTATCTCTCTATGTCCTCGGCCATCAGGTAGTTGAGAAGTCCTCTTCTCTGTCCGACCATCATAAGAAGTCCTCTTCTTGAGTGGTGGTCTTTCTTGTGTTCCTTCAGGTGCTCTGTGAGAGAGTTTATCCTGTCGGTAAGGAGAGCTATCTGCACCTCTGGTGAGCCTGTGTCTCCCTCGTGTCTCGCGTTTTCAGCGATGATCTGCTGTTTCTTTGCCTTGTCAATCATTTTTTCATTCCTCCTGAATTTTAAAATCCCCTAAGCCCAAGATAAAAGATGGCAATCCTAAAATCATAGAACTTGGTTCCAAATTGCATTATACCACAATGCCCCTTACTCTGTAAATTATTTACAGAAGTTGTGCCAAATCTTTTTCAGCGGCAAAGTCCCTGTCCTTGTTCAGCTGTGCTATCAGTGCTTCAAGTCCTTCGAACTTTACTTCCCCCCTCATGTATTCCATGAAGTAGAGCCTGACCTCCTCGCCATATATGTCTTCATTGAAGTCCAGTATGTAGGTCTCTATTGTGAGCTTCTGGCCTTCATCTATGGTAGGGTTGTATCCAACGGAGCTTATGCCCCGGTGAAGCTTTCCCTTAACCCAGATATTGGTGTAATAAACCCCTATCTTGGGTATCAGGTACTTGTTGTCGTAGGTCATGTTCGCAGTCGGGAAGCCAATTTTCCTTCCAATCTTACGTCCGCCAACAACGGTTCCCCTCAGCATGAACGGTTCGAACAGCATTGCGTTCGCTTCCTTGACATGTCCATTTATGATAAGGTCTCTGATCCTTGTTGAGCTTATGACTGCCTCGTCCATTTTTGCAGCGTCAAGGACCATAAGCTTGAACCCGTATTTATGGGATAGCTCCCTGAGGGATTCCACGTTTCCTCTGTTCTTGTAGCCGAACTTGTAGTTGAATCCTACAACTATGCCTTTGGCGTTGTACTTGTCCATGAGCATGGTTATGAATTCTTCAGGTCCGGTCATCATGTAGCCCTTCGTGAATGAAATCATCGCCGTTACATCAATACCCGAGCTTTCCAGAAGATGGAGCTTCTGCTCGTTGTCCATAAGTAGCTTCGGTACAGCTTCAGGCTTGGCGATAGTCAGGGGATGGTTCTTGAACGTGTAAACCATACTCTTGACACCGTCTGCAAGTGCTTCATCCACTACCCTGTTGATAAGCGACATGTGACCCATGTGAAGCCCGTCAAAGCTCCCCAGGGCGATGTACGTCCCCTCATTCAGTTCTCCCTTGTATGTCTCATCTATTACTATCATTTTCAACCTCACACTAGATTGAGCTTCAGATATAAGAAGTCTTCCACGCGCTCGCCGAGCCCGAGGAAACTCCCCTCTTCCGAATAAACCCTGTATGTTCCAGGTTTTGCTATGCCTGTCACCCTGGTGTCCTTGATCTTCACGCCGTTGATAAGAAGCTTCCTGAAGCCTTCAGGGATTGTCATGCTGCCATATTCTGAGAGCACCTCTTCCATTGGGATCAGATGCTTTTCCGGTTCTACAGCAAGTCCTTCAACTGTCACAGCATTCTTCAAAGTGAACGGACCTGTCCGTTCTCTCATGAGACTTGTCATTACAGCACCACAGGAAAGCTCCCTTCCAACGTCATCTATAAGGCTCCTTATGTATGTGCCTTTTCCGCAGTCAACCCTAACCGAGCCTATCCTGCCATCGAAGGCGAGGAGCTCGATGGATGTTATCTCTATTTCACGGGCTTCCCTTTCAATTTCGATGCCGCTTCTTGCAAGCTCATAGAGCCTCACTCCATCCTTTTTAAGGGCAGAGTACATTGGTGGAGTCTGAAGGGTATTCCCGATATGATCTGCAAATGCTTTCCTGACTTCTTCCTCTGGCGGTATCACTGCATTAGTCGACCTTACCTCACCAAAGGCATCCAGAGTGTCAGAAACTAACCCAAGCTCGAAGCCTGCCACATATGTCTTTTCTTTTCCCATTATGTAGTCGACGAGCTTTGTAGCCCTGCCCACGCATACGGGAAGGACCCCTTCAGCCTCAGGATCGAGAGTTCCGGTATGTCCTGCCTTCTTTACATTCAGGGCTTTCCTGACTCTAGACACGCACTTGAAGGAGGTTTCGCCCCTTTGCTTGAATATGTTAATCACTCCGTCCATCAGGCAGCATCCTTTCTATTATCGCCAGAATCTGCCTTTTGGCATCTTCAACGTCCACAGCCTTGATATTGCCGCCGGCAGCCCGTACATGGCCGCCGCCGCCGAACGCCTCGCATATGGCTCTTGCATCCAAAAGCGATTTCGTCCTGATACTGACCCTGTAGAAGCCTTCAGCTTCCTTGAGAAGCACAGACACATCGCATGTCTTCGATTCAAGTCCGTAGTTAACTATGTCACCTGAATCCCTGTCCGAGATTGACAGGCTGTTGAAGTCCTCAGCGTTCAGATACATGAATGTCACAAAGCCATCCATACGTTCCTCAAGGGACTGGAGCCCTTTGCCCATAAGCTTAAGCCTCGCAAAATCCCTGGTCTTGAAGAGTACCCTGTGTATCATCGAAAAATCTATGCCTGTCTCCATAAGTTCCTTGGCTATGATATGAGTTTCTCCCGTTGTCGATTCGAAGCTGAATGATCCGCAGTCAGCGACTATCCCGGCATAAAGGCTCTCGGCGATACCCTTTGTTATGGTTACACCCATGAGCTTCAGCAGCCTGTAGACAATCTCAGCTGTAGCAGATGCCTTTGTATCGACATGGTTCTCCACCCCGTACATGTCGTTGGACAGGTGATGGTCAATGTTTATGACCGGCACAGTTCCAACAGAGTCAAGGTCAAGTGAAAGCCTGTCAAGGTTCCCGCAGTCAAGTGCAATCAGCAATCCTGATTCCTTGGGAATCTTTGGACTGGTACCTGTATACTCTTCATAGAGATTCAAAAATGTCAGGTTGTCGGGGGCTCTGTCCCTTGAGATCACCACGGCTTTCTTGCCAAACGACCTCAGTCCCTCAACCATGGCAAGCGTGCAGCCCACGGCGTCCCCGTCAGGGGCGACGTGGGTCACGACTGCAATATTGTCCTTTTCAGAAATGAGTCTTGCTATATCAACGAGTCCCATTCTTGTCATCCTTGTCAGTTGAGATCTGCCTGATAAGATCGTCTATATGCATACCCCTGTCAATGGTGGTATCCAGCATTATTACCAGCTCAGGCGTATGCCTGAGATTCATCCTTCTGCCTATCTCCCGTCTCAGAAAGCTCGAAGCGTTCTTTATCGCTTCAAGGCTGTCCGCTTTTTCCTTCTCGGTGCCAAATATGCTTACGTATACCTTAGCATAGCTAAGGTCCTTGGTGACTTCAACTTCAGTGATGCTTACCATGGCTGTCAGCCTTGGGTCCCTGATGTCCGTCATTACAAGTGAAGCAAGCTCTTTCTTCATTTCTTCATTGATCCTTCCGGATCTGTATCTTGCCATCGGAATTCCTCCTTCCTACAGCGCTTTTCTCTTGACTTCCTCCATCACGAAAGCCTCGATGATGTCGCCTTCCCTGATGTCGTTGAACTTTTCTATGGAAAGTCCGCATTCATAGCCTGCAGCTACTTCCTTGACATCATCCTTGAATCTCTTGAGCGATGCAAGCTTGGTCTCGACAAGTATTATGCCGTTCCTTATGAGCCTTATCTCAGAGTTTCTTGTTATCTTGCCTGTAAGCACGTATGCTCCGGCTATGGTGCCGATTGCGGATACCTTGTAGGTAGCCCTGACCTCGACTCTTCCCTGTATTACTTCCTTGATGTCAGGCATCAGCATGCCTATCATCGCAGCCCTTATGTCGTCAACTGCGTTGTATATGATCCTGTAGGTCTTGACGTCAACCTTTTCCTTGTCGGCAAGTGCTGCCGCATTATTGTCAGGTCTTACATTGAAGCCGATGACTATGGCATTTGAAGCGGTAGCAAGTGATATGTCAGTCTCTGTTATCGCACCTACTCCGTTATGTATTACCCTTACCTTGATCTCGTCGGTTGAGAGCTTCTCAAGTGATCCCTTGAGGGCTTCTATGGATCCCTGCACATCCGCCTTGATTATTATCGGAAGCTCCTGGATCTTGCCTTCCTTCATCTGGCTGTAAAGGTCCTCGAGGGATACCCTTACTGAACTCTGAAGCTGGCTTCTTTCCTTGATCTTCCTTGCCTCTGCCATTCCCCTTGCAGTCTTCTCATCCTTGACTTCATGGAACTTGTCACCTGCAACAGGAACATCTGAAAGTCCAAGTACCTCAACAGGTATTGAAGGACCGGCGCTCTTTATCTTCTTCTGCTTGTCATCGAACATTGCCCTAATCCTGCCATATGTTGATCCGACAAGTATGGAATCTCCTACGTTAAGAGTACCCTTCTGAACGAGAAGCGTCGCAAGAGGACCTCTTCCCTTGTCAAGCTTTGATTCTATGACTGTTCCGGTAGCCCTTCTGTTGGAATCTGCCTTGAGCTCCTTCATTTCGGCTGTCAGAAGCACCATTTCCAGAAGGTCATCGATACCGATCTTTGCCTTTGCTGATACCGGAACGCATATGGTGTCTCCACCCCACTCCTCGGATACCAGGCCAAACTCAGTAAGCTCCTGCTTAACCTTCTCGATATTGGCCCCTTCCTTGTCTATCTTGTTTATTGCCACAACTATTGGAACATTCGCCGCCTTGCAGTGGTTTATGGCTTCCTCAGTCTGAGGCATTATTCCATCGTCTGCAGCGACAACTAGTATGACTATGTCAGTTATCTGCGCTCCCCTGGCTCTCATGGCAGTAAACGCCTCATGGCCCGGTGTGTCGAGGAAGGTTATCTTCTCGCCATTTAGAGTTATGGTATACGCACCGATATGCTGTGTGATTCCGCCGGCTTCGGACTCAGTTACCTTGGCCTTTCTTATGGCATCGAGAAGCGAAGTCTTGCCGTGGTCTACGTGTCCCATTACTGTGACTATCGGAGGCCTCTTGACCATATTGATGTCTTCCAGGTCTTCAGTTTCATCCTCTTCGATTCCGAGGGACTCTTCTTTTGATTTCCTGATCGACACGCTTAGCTTTGCAGCAGCCTTGGTTGCAGTCTCAAAGTCGATTTCCTGGTTAATACCAGCCATGACTCCGCTGAATATGAGCGCTTTGATGACTTCATTTACAGGCTTTCCAAGCTTATCAGCAAACTCCTTGACTGTTATGAAATCTCCGATTTCAATGGAATCAGATGCTGAAGTCCCTTCAAGCTCGTCCTTTTCATCTTTTCTGCCTTTTTTCTTAGGTTTAATTACAGGCTTGTTGACTTCCTCGGAGAGTATCTCCTCATAAACCTCAACTATAGATGGAGTCTTCTTTTCATCCCCAACCGCAGTCTCGACTGCAGCAGTCGTTTCTGTCTTTCCGGTCAGAAGTTCCTTTATGAGTGCTGCGTCTTCATCCTCGACAACGCTCATATGGTTCTTTACTTCTATTCCAAACTCGTCCTTCAGTATTGCGATCAGTTCCTTGCTGGTTATGTCCAGCTCTTTTGCGAGTTCATAAACTCTTATTTTTGACAATAGGACCACCTCCGTTATTTATTGTTCTCCTGGCCTTGTCCGGCTATCGAAAGCAGCTTTGCAGCCATCTTAGCGTCCTTTATGCCGACCACGGCTATTTCGTCCATTCCAAGCGCCTGTCCAAGTTCGTATGGAGTGAAATCCTCTATCAGGGGCACTCCGGCTTCGCCGGCAAGTCTTACAAACTTATCCTTGGTATTCTGTGCAGCATCCTTTGATATTATCACAAGATGCAGTCTGCCTGTCCTCAGTGTTTCCTCGTTCTTGTTGTACCCGAGGACAGCATTGCCGGATTTTCTTGTTATGCCCAGAAACGATAAAAACCTATTCACTTTTGATCGCCTCGTTAAGAGCTGCAAATATCTCTTCGCTAATATCAGCCTCAAGATTCTTTGACAGCCTCTTTGATTTGAACGAAAGCTTAAGACAGGCTTCGTCCCTGCAGACATACGCTCCCCTTCCGGGTTTCTTGCCCTTCATGTCGATGGAAATTTCACCCTCGCTTGACCTGACCACTCTGATAAGGTCCTTCTTTGGCTTCATCTCCATGCATCCGGTGCACATCCTCATTGGTATTTTCTTTGTTTTCACGGAAACACCTCACTTATGGGCTTCGTCAGGTCAGGCCTTTGCCTGCTCCCACTCATCCCTCTTGCTCTTTATATCTATCTTCCAGCCTGTCAGCTTCGCAGCAAGCCTTACGTTCTGGCCTTCTTTGCCGATGGCAAGTGACAGCTGGTTCTCGTCTACGAGCACCTTGCAGGAATTGGAATTCTCATCCACATGCACATCCACTACCTTTGCAGGGCTCAGGGCATTTGCTATGTATTCTGCAGGGTCCTTCGACCACTTGATTATGTCAATCTTCTCGTTGCGAAGCTCCCTCACGATGTTCTGTACCCTGGTTCCCTTAGGACCCACGCACGCTCCCATTGGATCAACCTCAGGGTCTTTTGAGTATACTGCGATTTTTGTCCTGGATCCGGCTTCCCTCGATATCGACTTTATTTCAACGGTTCCATCGAATATTTCCGGAACTTCTCTCTCGAACAGCCTCTTCACAAGTCCTGGATGTGTCCTTGAAACAGCTATCATGGGACCCTTGGGATTCTGCTTTACCTCAACGATATACAGCTGGATCCTCTCGTTGAATTCGTAGGACTCGCCAGGTATCTGTTCGGTAGGCCCGAGCACAGTCTCAGTCTTGCCAAGGTCAATATAGACATTGCCCTTGTCTTTTCTCTGCACTATTCCAGTGATAAGGTCATATTCCTTCTCGGAATATTCGCTGTAGAGTATGTTTCTCTCAGCTTCCTTTATCCTCTGAGTGACTATCTGCTTTGCACTCTGCGCTGCAACCCTCGCAAAGTTCGCAGGTGTCACCTCGTTCTCAACGAAATCTCCGATCTCGTACTTAGCATTTATTGCCTGGGCTTCCTCAAGCGAAATCTCTTCGGCATCATCAAATGATTCCTCGACTACTTCCCTCAATGCGAATACCTTGATTTCCCCTGTCTCCCTGTCGATTGACACTCTGACATTTGGTGATCCCTGATTCGCATAGTTTTTCTTGTACGCGGCTATGAGCGCATCCTCCAGGGTCTCGAAGAGCAGTGCCTCGCTTATGCCTTTCTCTGCAACAATTGCTTTGAGGGCGAGGATCACCTCATCTTTTTTCCTGACTTCCTCTTTTGCCATTTTATCCTCCTTATATATCCTCTTCCAGATTCACTGATTTTATGATGTTTCTCGGTATGACGACGTTGCCCTTGTCTGTCTTCAACTCCAGAGTCTCATCTCCTGATGAAATGAGTATCCCTTTGTTGCTCTTTGACCCATCGACAGGTTTCTTCGTCTTTACAAGCACCTTCAATCCTACAGCTTCCTTCAGGTGCTTGTCGGTGAACAGGTTCCTGAAGATCCCCGGTGATGATACTTCGAGGAAGTATTCCTCTTCAATCGGGTCCTTTTCATCAAGGATATCCGACATCCTTCTCGAGACCTTCTCACAGTCCTCCAGAGTGATTCCTCCATCTTTCTCGATGTAGAACCTCAGATAGTGCTGCCCCATTTCCCTGACATATTCCAGGTGATAGAGTCCGTATCCCAGTCCATTGATTTCTTTCTCAAGGTAATCCTTGATTCCTTCAAGCCTTTCCAATCCTTCCACCTCCAGTCATGACCAATGCCAAAAGCGGCATATGCCGCCTACAAAATGAAAGAGCGGGTTTTGCCCACTCTTTCCGCTTCGTATATTGTCCGTTATCATATTATCACATAATCCCGGCAATATCAAGGATTATAGACTAAATAGGGATATCTGGTTAGTGTCGCTCAGTCCTTCCAGTGCTCCGCTTTCCTCAAGTGTCTCAATGACTGTCCTTGATACCCTGCAGCGCGTCCTCAGGTCTTCCTTTGATATGAACTCACCCTTCCTGGCTTCTTCGCATATACTGGCTGCAGCATTGGCTCCGATACCAACAAGAGCATTGATAGGCGGCCTTATATCCCCGTCCTCGATAAGGAATCTCGTACCATCTGACTTGTACAGGTCGATGCCCTTGAACCTTAACCCTCTCTTGTAAAGCTCATAAGCCAGCTCAAGAACTGTTATCAGGTTCTTCTCCTTGTTGCTCGCTGCATTACCAAGCGCGTACAGCTCTTCAAGCCTTGTCCTTACAGTATCCTCTCCCTTGAGAATGAGGCCTGCATCAAAATCCTCAGCCCTGACACTGAAATATGCGCAGTAGTATGCCAGCGGCCTGTATACCTTGAACCAGGCGATCCTCATCGCCATCATGACATACGCAACGGCATGTCCTTTAGGGAACATGTACTTTATCTTTTTGCATGATTCGATATACCATTCGGGGACATCATGTTCTCTCATGACTGCCTCGAACTCGTCGGACAGGCCTTTACCCTTTCTCACCTTCTCCATTATGTTGAAGCTGGTCTTGGGAGGCAGTCCCTTATAGATCAGGTAGACCATTATGTCATCCCTTGTACTGATACAGTCTGAAAGCGTGGTGTCTCCGTTCTTTATGTAGTACTGCGCATTGTTCAGCCATACGTCCGTACCATGCGACAGCCCTGATATCCTCACCAGGTCGGCGAAGGACTTGGGCTTTGTGTCCTGGAGCATGCCTCTTACAAACTTGGTTCCGAATTCCGGCAGGCCCAGGCATCCAAGCGCTACTCCAAGCTCATCCGGCGTAACTCCCAGGGCGTCGGTCCCAAGGAACAGAGAAAGCACCCTGGCATCGTTAAGCGGCAGACTCTTAGGGTCTATGCCCGTAAGATCCTGGAGCATCCTAAGCACAGTCGGGTCGTCATGACCCAGTATGTCGAGCTTCAGAAGCCTTCCTGATATGGAGTGATAATCAAAATGTGTCGTTGTTACATCTGAATCGCTGTCGTCAGCCGGCCTCTGTATGGGGGTGAAATTATGTATGTCATTATCCCTCGGAACAACCATGATTCCGCCCGGATGCTGTCCGGTAGTCCTCTTGACACCAGTCAATCCCTTTGCAAGCCTTTCAATCTCAGCTCCCGGAAGATTGACTTCCTTTTCCTCGTAATATTTCTTCACATAGCCATAGGCGGTCTTGTCTGCAACAGTACCGATGGTACCTGCCTTGAACACGTAGCCCTTACCGAATAGCTCTTCTGTATACTTGTGCACTATACCCTGATATTCTCCGGAGAAGTTAAGGTCAATATCAGGCTCCTTGTCGCCTTCGAAACCAAGGAAGGTCTCAAAGGGTATGTCGTGACCGTCCCTGACAAGCTTCTCGCCGCAAACGGGGCAATCCTTTTCAGGAAGGTCGGCACCGCTGCTGACACTGTTGTCCGATATGAATTCGGAGTGTCTGCAGCTTGTGCACCTGTAATGCGGAGGCAGCCCGTTGACCTCTGTTATACCTGTGAATGTAGCTACCAGTGAAGATCCTACGGATCCTCTCGACCCGACGAGATATCCGTCTGACAGAGACTTTGCAACAAGTTTGTGGGCAATCAGATAAAGAACAGCATACCCGTTGGATATTATGCTGTTAAGTTCCTTGTCCACCCTGCTCTTCACTATTTCAGGAAGAACATCGCCATAGAGCTCATGAGCCATGTCCATGGTCATCTTCCTTATCTCTTCATCCGCACCCTCTATTTTCGGAGGGAAAGTACCCTTGGGAATTGGAAGAACATCTCCAATCATGTCGGCTACCTTATGCGTATTATGGACCACCAGCTCCTCGGCCTTTTCCCTGCCAAGGTACGAGAACTCTGTGAGCATCTCATCTGTGGTCCTGAAATGAAGGTCCACGTCAGTATCCGATTCCCTGAAGGACTGGGACGCTACTATTATCTCCCTGTAGATCTTCTCATCCCTGTCAACATAATGAACATCTCCGGTGGCAACCACCAGCTTTCCCAACTTTTCACCAAGTGATATTATCTTTTTCGTCAGGTTCCTCAGCTGCTCTCTGTCCCTGATCCTTCCATCCTTGAAAAGATGCGTATTGTTTCCTTCCGGCTGGACCTCCAGGTAGTCATAGAAGGCAGCAACCTCCTCTATCTCTTCCTCAGTCCTTCCCTCAAGGATATACCTCATAAGCTCGGAATTGGAGCATGCAGAGCCAATAAGCAGCCCTTCCCTCTTTTCCTGAAGCATGGACTTCTTTATTCTCGGTTTCTTGAAGAAGGTATCCAGATGTGATGATGAGACCATCTGATAAAGGCTCTTCAGGCCTTCCTGGTTCCTGACAAGGATTGTCGCGTGATACATGGGGAGCTTGGTCACATCAGCTTCCTTCCTGTTTCGCTCATTGAGTTCTGCAAGGGACTGTATTCCCATATCCTCCATTTTCTTAAACGACCTTTTGAGTATCTCAACGGTGGTCATCGCATCGTCTACAGCCCTGTGATGGCTGCCCATGTTTATTCCGAGATGCTTGGCGATAACGTCCAGCTTATGCCTCTTGAGCTCCCTGTACAGGAATCTTGCCATAGGCACGGTGTCCACTATGGGATTATTGAATTTGAGGCCAATGTCCCCGGCGTTCTTTCTTATGAATCCAACGTCAAAGTATGCGTTGTGGGCCACAAGTATGGAATCTCCTATGAAATCAAGGAATTTCGGAATCACATCCCTTATCTTTGGCTGTCCCATGACCATTGAGTCCCTTATCCCGGTAAGCTCAGTGATCTTGTAGGGTACAGGAACCTCAGGATCGACGAATGTGGAGAACCGGTCAACGACCTCTCCATCCTGAAGCTTGACAGCACCTATCTCTATTATCCTGTCATTCTGGCTTGAGAACCCTGTGGTCTCGATGTCGAACACCACGAATCTGCCATGCTCCTCCACGAGCCCTGAAGCTATGTCGATTGCATCATTTACAACATAGGCTTCCATACCGTAGATCATCTTGATTCCAAGCTTCTTCGCAGTGTCCATTGCTTCGGGGTATGCCTGGACCACTCCATGGTCCGTTATCGCAAAAGCCGGATGCCCGAAGTTCTTTGCCGCCTCCATAAGTCTTGAGACTGGAACGGTTGCATCAAGGGCACTCATGGAGCTGTGGGCATGGAGCTCTATCCTTTTGAGCTTGCTCCTGTCCTCGCGCTTCGCCTTCTCCATCCTGTTGATGTCTTTAACCATCATCGTCAGCTCTTTGCTGTACAGGTCCACGGCAACATTACCCCGAAGCTTCATGTAGCTGCCTTCCTTCAGGCCGTCAATCGTCTCATCCTTCTTCAGGAACAGCTTAGCAGGAAGTGAGCTTGTGCCATCAGTGACATAGATCATCTTGAGCGTTTTTCCACTCCTGAGCTCCTTGTCCTCAAGCTTGAACACTTCTCCGCAGATTACGGATACTCCGGAGTTGTCATCAAGCTCGCTTATGGCTGTAACAGGCTCCTTTATTCTCTTTCCGTATACTTCTCCGCTTTCAGACTTGCTATCCTTGTTTTCCTTCTCTTCCTTCGGTTCCCTGAATACAGGGGCTGATACATTCTTTACGCTCTGGATAATTCCAGGGTCAGGTAAAAGCTCGCTTTCAGCCTTCATCGGAGTAGTCTCCGGTGTATATTTGAGCTCTATGTTTACATCCTTGCCGTAATATTCCTTCATATACCTCTTCATGAGCTTGTCCTGCTCCTTGGATTTGAAGCTCTTCATGAAGATGTCGCTGTAGTGGCTTATGCTCACCCTGCCTTCACCTTCAACTACCTTAGAATCCTTGATGAAGCTCATTGTCAGAGGATCACTCAGGAACATTCCAAGGATCCTGTCCTTGATTTCTGCAGAAGGATCCCTGAGGATATCAACAACCTTAACTTCACCCTCGAAGCTGAAAGCCTTTGACAGGAAACCACCTATTGGTTCCTTTACGGATGGGTCCAAAAGGGAAGAAGACCTCAGGAACACCCTGAAGGCCTTCGACTTGGAAAGGTACTCAACCTTCAGCACTCCGTCGATATCATAGTTTTTCAGGCTGTTCTCGCCTGATAGGCTGTGTATTATGTCCAAATGAAATCCACCTTTCCTGTGAATGCAAGGTCAAAATCCCCTACAGCTTCTCGATTTCCGCAAGAAGTGCGGGCACGAGCTCAGCTTCGCTGACCTTCCTGATTATCATGCCTTTCTTGAATATGAGACCGACACCGTTTCCTCCTGCAATGCCGATGTCAGCTTCCCTGGCTTCACCAGGTCCGTTGACTACGCAGCCCATTACAGCCACCTTGATATGCTTCTTGGAATCCTTGAGGGCTTCCTCAACCTGGTTTGCGATCCCTATAAGGTCTATCTGTGTCCTTCCGCATGTCGGGCACGACACGAACTCAATGCCTTCCTTGAGATGACCAGTAGCCTTCAGTATCTCTCTTCCTGCCTTGATCTCCTCAATGGGGTCGCCTGTCAGAGAAACCCTTATGGTATCTCCGATGCCCTCTGAAAGAAGTCCGCCGATCCCTATGGAGCTCTTTATAGTTCCCCTCCATAGGGTACCTGCTTCAGTCACCCCAAGGTGCAGCGGATAGTCCACCTTCCTCGAAAGCAGCCTGTAGCTCTCCATCATGGTAAGTACATCTGAAGACTTTATCGAAATTATTATGTCGTTGAAATTCACCTCATCCAGAAGCTCCACATTCCTGATTGCACTTTCAACCAAGGCTTCAGGTGTGACTCTCCCGTACTTTTCAAGAATGTCCTTCTCCAGTGATCCGGAATTTACACCTATCCTTATGGGGATGGACTTCTCTCTGCACATGTCAGCAAGAAGCCTTATCTTGTCCCGTCCTCCGATATTTCCAGGATTTATCCTGAGCTTTGAGATTCCATTTTCGATGGACCTTATTGCAAGCCTGTAATCGAAATGTATGTCTGCAACCACAGGAATTGGAATGAGTGGGGTAATCTTACTCAGCGCATCAGCAGCCTCCATGTCAGGGACAGCCAGCCTTACAATTTCGCAGCCGGCAACCATCAGCGCCCTTATCTGGGCGAGTGTCGCCTCAGGATCCCTTGTATCGGTATTAGTCATCGACTGTATCGTAACCTTCGAATCTCCACCTATGAAGGTATTTCCTACCTTTATCTTTTTGGTTTTCACTCTTTCCATATGTTTCTCCTTACAGCTGTATCGGGAAGAACAGGTCCTTGAAGGTTATGAGTGCCATAAATGACATGAGGACCACGAATCCGACAGTATTCCATATTCCAACGAATTTTTCAGGAAGCTTCTTCTTCGTCACGAGCTCCACAAGAAGTATCAGCAGCCACCCGCCGTCAAGTGCAGGGAACGGTATAAGGTTAAGCACCGCAAGATTTACACTGAGGAATGCAGCGAAGCTTGCCAGGTTCCATAGCGACACCTTTGCCGCTTCAGTTGAGACCCTGAATATTGTCACAGGACCTCCGAAGTCATTCAGGCTTGCCTGTCCTCCAAATAGCACCTTCAGTGAAAATATCGTCTGGTTTACAAGTGACAAAGCCTTCCTGAAGCTGCTGGAAACAGACTCAGCAATACCTGGCTTTTCCACATAATTGGGGGCGATTCCTATTATGGACCTTCCCGTTTCATCCTTCATCGGCAGGATGCTTAACACCCTGTCCGTGTCTCCTGTCCTTACTATTACCTCAAGAGCTTCAGATCCGTTGAAGGCTATGTATGTTGTTATGTCTTCGAATGTGTAGGTCCTCTGCCCGTTGATCTCCATAATCTCATCGTCAGGCTTTATCCCTGCAGCTTCTGCCGGAGAACCCGAAATGACCTCCCTGATGGAAGTATCCGCATAACCGAGGTTCAGAGTTATCACAAACAAGATTACAAGCGCCATAACCAGGTTCATCAGAGGTCCGGCAGCAATAACGCTCATCTTCCTAAGAGGGTTCTTCGATAGGAATGACCCTTCGCCAACCTCCTCTTCAGTTTCACCGTACATCCTGACCGATCCTCCGATAGGGAAAGCCTTCAGGGAGTATGTGGTTTCATTCCTCTCCCACTTGACAAGTCTCGGTCCCATCCCGATGGAGAATTCGAGAACCTTTACTCCATTTGCCTTCGCCAGTGTGAAATGCCCGAGCTCATGTCCAAGCACGAGCAGTCCGAACGCGAATATTGATAAAAATAGTTCCATTTTACACCTCTTGTTTCACTTGGGATCCTATCCCTTTGCAACAGATCTTGCGTAATCCCTAACTTCCTTGTCGGCTTCAAGGATATTGCCAAGCGTCGGCTCCACCCTTTGGTCGAATCTTCTTAGGCATTCGCCTATGATCCTTGTAATGTCCAGATATCTGATCCTGTCCCTTAGGAACAGGTCCACTGCCTCTTCATTTGCTGAGTTCAGCACAGCTGTCATTATTCCTCCGGCCCTTCCTGCCTCATAGGCCATATCAAGAGCCTCGAAGGTTTCCCTGTCAGGCTTCTCGAATGTGAGTCTTCCTGCCTTGAAAAGGTCAAGCCTGCCCGCAACCGCCTCATGCCTATCAGGATAATTCAAAGCATACTGAATTGGAAGCGTCATGTCAGGGGTTCCAAGCTGCGCTATTATGCTGTTGTCACGAAACTCCACCATTGAGTGTATGATGCTCTCCGGGTGGACATATACCTCGATATCATCGTAATCCACATCGAAAAGCCATTTTGCCTCTATTACCTCAAGTCCCTTGTTCATTAGAGTCGACGAATCAATTGTAATCTTCGCTCCCATTGCCCAGTTGGGATGTTTTAAGGCCATTTCCTTAGTCACCTTTGACAGGAACTCCCTGTCTTTTCCCCTGAAAGGTCCCCCGGAAGCGGTAAGGAGAATCTTCCTTATCTCAGAATGCTTTCCGGCCTGCAAGCTCTGGAAGATTGCTGAGTGCTCCGAATCGACGGGAAGTATCATCACACCCTTCGCCTTCGCGAGCTGAGTGACTATGCCGCCTGCCGCAACCATTGTCTCCTTGTTGGCAAGAGCAATGTGCTTTCCCTTTTCGATTGCCTTGATTGTTGGCTTGAGGCCAGCCATACCTACTATCGATGTGACGACGGTCTGTGCCTCATCAAGCGTGGCAATAGCCTCCAGACCCTCGGCTCCAAAATATGAAGCACCTTTGAATCCAATCGATGAAAGCATCAATTCAGCTTCCTCGCGAACTCCAGGGTCAGTCACAGCCACATTCATTACACCGAATTCCTCTATTATCGACCTAAGCACCTTGAGGTTGCCATGAACCGATGCTCCTACAAGGTTTATGTCCTTCTCACTTCTGAGCACGTCTAAAGTCTGGGTCCCTATGGAGCCTGATGCTCCAATTATGGATATGTTTTTCACATTACACTCCAATCCGAGGGCAGAAATATATCCTTCAATCTCTCTGCTCTCATTCTAATTCACCATGCTGAAATAATCCTTACGGTGATTTTATCTTTCCCATATAAAAAAGAGCTTTCGCTCTTTTATTATACAATAATTAAGTTGATGTGTCCTTCCCGCTGCTGCACTACTTTGTTCGCTTTATCAGAAGGGTTAGTATGTAGTTGTTCAATGATCTGTTTTCTTTTTCAGCTTCCTTGAGCAGTTCTTCTTTAAGGTCTACTGGAAGAGTAAACAGAATCTTGGTCTTCGGATCCTTCTTCATCTTATTCACCTCCAAATATATAGACTTGCCCGCCTTTGTATCTCTTTGATTATATAATAGTTTTATAGCATGAAATAATCAATATATATTGTTTAAACTGTTTATGAACTAATTATGATAATTTGTATCCAATGGGATGCGCCTTATGATAATTGGGTTAGAAATGGCTTGTCCTTTTCATATTTCATCCTGTGCTGGAAATATTGGTGCGATGACCTATATATATAGGAATGGCGCAGAAAGCGGGGTCTGAGGTTCTTAGGCCACAGACCCCGCCATTTCAGCGGATAATATATTGATTATAAAAGAAAACCATCATTGCCACAAACATTATCGAGTCAAACCTGTCAAGGACTCCGCCGTGTCCGGGTATGATCTTAGGATAGTCCTTTTCACCGGCATATCTCTTGACTGCAGAAGCAGCAAGGTCGCCCACCTGTCCGAGAACCGCTCCAAGCAGCCCCATTACAAGGAAATGATAGGGTTCAATACCAGTAGATAATGCAGTCACCATCCCCACAGCCAGAGCACCAAGTGCTCCTGCGACAGCGCCGCCCACAGCACCTTCAATTGTCTTCTTTGGGCTGACTCTTTCGATCAGCTTGTGTTTCCCGAAGAATCGCCCGGTATAGTATGCGAAAGTATCGCATACCCAGGATATGATGAACACGGTATATACCATTATCAATCCGTTATCAAGATTGTCCAGAAGAATCAGGTAGCCGAAGAGGACGCCTGAATATATGAATCCGGTTATGGTAACTGAAAGGTCCGTAAGGTCGAACTCGTCCCAAAAAACCATCATTATGAATCCTGCAGCGGTTCCTGCCACTATTATGGTGCCGAGATGCCCGAAAGCATCCCCTCCGGTTAAGAGTATCACATAGTATGCTGCGAGCAGAGCGTAGCCAAGAGCCTGTGAAGGCCTTAATCCCTTCTTCCTTGTCACAGAAAAGAACTCGAACAGGGCTCGTGCAGCAAGCAGCGTAACGATCAGCTTAAGAGGCCAGCCTCCAAGGAATACCATGACCAGTACAGGTATGAGGGTCAAAGCTCCCAAATACCTGCTATTCATTCTTTATCCCTCCAAACCTTCTGTCCCTTGCCTGATAGTCCGAGATTGCCTGTCTCAGGTCCTTCTCTGCGAAGTCAGGCCAGTTGATGGAGGAAAACCAAAGTTCCGAATATGCACCCTGATAAAGAAGGAAATTTGAAAGCCTCAATTCTCCGCTTGGTCTGATTATGAGTTCAGGATCCGGAATTCCTGAAGTATACAGGTAGTCCTTGAATTTCTCCTCATCGATGCTCTCAGATGAAACATTTCCATTTGCAGCTTCGTCCATGAGTTTCCTCACAGCAGAAATAATCTCCTCGCGGCCTCCGTAGTTGAGTGCGAGGTGCATCCTGACCCCGGTATTTCCTTTTGTCTTTTCTTTAGCATCGACTAGTGCAGTTCTTGCCGCTTCAGGAAGCTTGGAAATGTTGCCGATGAAATCAATCGCCACATTGTTCCTGTGAAGCTCTGAAATCTCTCCCTTCAGGTATTCAACGAGAAGTGTCATGAGAGCCCCCACCTCATCTTGCGGCCTTTTCCAGTTCTCTGTGGAAAAGGCATAAAGCGTCAGGTGCTTGACTCCCAGTCTCTCGCATTCCTTCAGAATCCTTCTGATTGTCTCGACTCCCGCCCTGTGGCCCATGGTCCTCGGCAGATTCCTCTGCTTTGCCCACCTGCCGTTGCCGTCCATTATTATCCCTATGTGTCCAGGTATCCTTCCCATATCCAGGGATGGTTCTGAACCCTTAGGAACCTCATCCTGCTTCTTGCCGAAAAAATTAAACATTTAATCAACCTTTCAAAAGGAGAATCATCAGACGGTCATGATTTCCTTCTCTTTTCTTTCAAGCATTTCATCAATCTTCTTGATGAAAGCGTCAGTCTTCTTCTGCATGTCTTCTTCGCCCTTCTTGATTTCATCCTCTGAAATATCGGACTTCTTTAGACCCTTTATCTTGTCGATTGCATCCCTTCTGATTGACCTTACTGCAACCTTGCACTCCTCGCCGTGCTTCTTGACCATCTTTACCAGATTAAGCCTGGTTTCCTTGGTAAGCTCAGGCACAACAAGCCTTATGACAGAACCGTCATTTGAAGGGTTGATGTTTAGGTCAGACTTCTGTATTGCCTTCTCTATAGCCTTAAGCGCTTTCTTGTCCCATGGCGTTATCATCAGCACCCTTGGCTCTGGAGCAGATACATTTCCGACCTGGTTTATAGGTACCATTCCGCCGTAGTATTCAACCTCAATACGGTCAAGCATCGTTGGATTGGCCCTTCCGGCCTTCATGGTAGACAAGTCGGATTCAAGAACATGTATCGACTTTGTCATTTTCTCTTCAGCTGTTTTGATGATATCCTTAATCATTTCCATTCCTCCGATTCAGATTATTTTAGTTCAAAGATTCCAAATTCTTAGCAGTCCCTGGCTGCAGCTTCCTTCGAATAGTTATCGATTATGGTGCCATATTCCTCTCCGGTTGCAGCCTTCCTGATGTTGCCCGGTTCGTCAAGGGCGAATACTATGATTGGGATGTCATTGTCCATGCACAGGGTTATGGCGGTAGAGTCCATTACTGTGAGCCCGAGCTCAATTACCTGCTTGTAGTCTAGCGTGTCAAATTTGACAGCATCATCAAACTTATTCGGATCCTTGTCATAGACTCCGTCTACCTTTTTGGCGAGAAGGATGCATTCAGCCTCAATCTCGGCAGCCCTTAAGGCAGCAGCCGTATCGGTAGTGAAGTATGGATTTCCAGACCCTGCGGCGAAAATCACAACCCTTCCCTTTTCAAGATGCCTGATGGCCCTTCTCCTGATATAAGGTTCAGCGATTTCCTTCATCTCAATCGCAGACTGGACTCTCGTCTCAATACCGAGGTCCTCGAGCGAGTTCTGCAGCGCCAGTGCGTTTATGCATGTAGCCAGCATTCCCATATAGTCCGCAGTAGCTCTGTCCATGCCTCCGCCTTCTCTGCCTCTCCATATGTTGCCGGCACCTATGACCGCTCCAACCTGGACACCCATGTCAACGAGTTCCTTGATTTCAGTTGCTATTCTCTTTGCCACCTCGAAATCTATCCCGAACCCGTTCTTTCCTGCCATGGCTTCGCCCGACAGCTTCAGCATGACCCTTTTGTATTTGCACTCGCTCATTTTTATCCTCCGCTTGGATGTAATCTAATTACATTCTATCAACATTTTGAAAAAAAGAGAACACAGGGTGTTCTCTTTTGATGTTACTCTTTCTCTAAAGGCACTGTTTAGGTTACTTCTTCATCTGAGCCGCAACTTCCGCTGCGAAATCAACCTCTTCCTTCTCTATGCCTTCACCCTTTTCGAATCTTGCAAAGCTCTTTATAGCGATGCTTCCGAATTTCTTTGATTCTTCCTTGAGGTGTCCTGTTATTGTAAGGTCAGGGTTCTTTACGAACTGCTGCTCTACAAGGCATACTTCCTTAAGGAACTTCTGTACTCTTCCAAGTACCATCTTCTCAACGATGTTTGCAGGCTTGCCTTCATTGAGGGCCTGTACCCTGTAGATTTCCTTTTCCTTCTCTATTGTCTCTTCATCAACTGAAGTCCTGTCCAGATATTTCGGGTTAAGGGCTGCAACATGCATTGCAACATCCCTTGCCACGTTAGCAACTTCATCAGTCGCATTCTCTGATGCTGTCTCAACGAGTACGCCGATCTTTCCGCCCATGTGTATATATGACGCAATAACGCCATCCTGCGCGTTAATCTTGACATATCTCCTGAGGCTCATGTTCTCACCGAGCTTGGCGATAAGCGCTGTTACAGCGTCCTGAACGGTAGCCTCTCCAAGTGTGAGTGACTTCACGTCCTCAATGCTTGATACTTCGCTCTTTGCAACAAGAGCTGCGATATCGCTTGCAAGTCCTGTGAATGCTTCATTTGCAGAAACGAAGTCAGTCTCACAGTTGAATTCTACCATTGCGGCGCTCTTCTTGTCTTCTGATACGTATGTAGCGACTACACCTTCAGCTGCGATCCTTCCGGATTTCTTCGCCGCTGCTGCAAGTCCTCTTTCCCTCAATACCTCAACGGCCTTTTCCATGTCTCCGTTTGCTTCAGTAAGGGCCTTCTTGCAGTCCATCATACCTGCTCCAGTCATATCTCTGAGCTCTTTTACTGCCTGTGCACTAATCATTTATTTTCCTCCTGACTATTTTCATATTTGTTCCAATAAATATCCGATACTAATATAAAAGGTAAATGGAAAATCCACCTACCTTTCTTTCATTTTACTCGGCCTGATCTTCTCCCTGCCTAGCTTCTATTATGGCATCTGCCAGTCTGCCTGTGATTAGCTTGACAGCCCTTATTGCATCGTCGTTTCCAGGAATGACATAGTCAATCTCGTCTGGATCACAGTTTGTGTCGACTATAGCAACTATTGGAATACCAAGAGTCTTGGCTTCCGCTATGGCTATTCTTTCCTTCCTTGGGTCAACAACGAACATTGCTCCGATATTCTTGGAGTTCATGTTCTTTATTCCGCCAAGGTTCTTCTCAAGCTTGTCCATCTCTTTGACAAGTGCTGCTACTTCCTTCTTGGGAAGTACTTCGAAGGTTCCATCCTCCTGCATCTTCTTGAGTGACTCAAGCCTGCCGATTCTGGTCTTTATGGTGTTGAAGTTTGTGAGCATTCCACCAAGCCATCTGTTGTTGACGAAGTGCATTCCTGCCCTTGTTGCCTCTTCCTGTATAGCTTCCTGAGCCTGCTTCTTTGTTCCTACGAAAAGAATGTCCTTGCCATCAGCTGCGACTTCCTTAACGAAGTTATACGCCTCGTCAACCTTCTTCACAGTCTTCTGCAGATCTATTATGTAGATCCCGTTCCTCTCTGTGAAAATGTACGGAGCCATTTTGGGGTTCCATCTCCTTGTCTGGTGTCCGAAATGGACTCCAGCTTCGAGGAGCTGCTTCATTGAAATTACTGCCATTTTTTGTTACCTCCTGGTTTTTTAACTTCCACGGCCATCATCTTTCAGTAGAACCTCTTTCAAGGCACCACTACTAAAATCAGGACGTGTGTTTATTTTTTATCCTCAAGTATTGTACCATATGCACCAAAGTCACGCAATAGGAAGATTCCAGCAAGTTCCAGCCAAAATTTGTCATGCAAATTGCAGCCTTACATTCAGCAAGCAGGACTCAAAGATTTACAACCTCAGCTCCACCAAAGACTTCAGCAACAAAACCTGCTGCAACGCTGCGATGGCATTCCCTGTGGTCCTCTTCACTGCAAAGAAGGCACATTCCATCTATGATATCAGCATACTCTTCCAGAAGAACGCCCCTCATATTCCTCTCGCCAAGTATTCGCCTGAATTCATTTAAGAAGCTTGTCATGTCCAATCCTTTTCCTTTTCTTCTTTCAAACAGCCCTTCATCAGGTGCGAACCTGACATCATGCCTGTAGCCTATCCCGAGTATCTTGGCTGCAAAATATTCCAGGTCATTGCCTTTAGCAAATCCGGCAAGCTGCGATGTATTTTTGAGCCTTATATCGAGCAAGTAAGTGACATTATTTTTTCGGAGCAGTTCAAAAAAGGTTTCTGCGGACTTCCTGTTTGACCCGATGGTGAATATCCTCATGATATTCCACCTCCCACCTGAGAGTTCAAGCCCGGCTGAAGCTCACTTCAGACCGGGCTTTGCAATTGATGGTTCATTTAAGATCGATACTATTTCTTGTCTATCCCAAGCCTGTCGAGAAGCTTGTCATTCAGGATGGTTATTCTCGTTCCCTTCATTCCCAGCGACCTTGACTTTATGACACCTGCGCTTTCGAATTTACGGAGAGCATTGACTATTACTGACCTTGTTATGCCTACCTTGTCCGCAATCCTTGATGCAACGAGAAGTCCCTCGTTACCGTCCAGCTCCCTGAATATATGGTTTACGGCTTCTCTCTCGCTGTATGAGAGAGTATCTATCGCCAGTTCCACAACGGCCGTCTTTCTGAGGTCCTCTTCAATCTCGATCTGCTTTGACCTTAGGATCTCAAGGCCGATTATGGTTGCTGAATACTCTGCGAGTACCAGGTCGTCATCATCGAATGGCTCCAGGATACTTACAAGTATCAGAGTACCGAGTCTTTCCCTGTTTCCGTTGATAGGTACTATAGTAGTATACTTTGACTGATTGTCGTACTCCTTCTCGAAGTTCAGCACTTCCCTGTCTTTAGGCTCGAGATTCGATAGAGTCTCGCTTACCTTCAGAAGCACTTCATTGTACGACTCATTGAATCTTTTCTCATCCAGTATGTATGAGAACTCATCATTTGTTGTGAAGGCATTCCTAAGATTGAGACCAAGTATCTTTCCCCTTCTTGATACGACATAGACATCTGACTCAAGCTCTTCGCTAAGTATATGGCAGATATCGTCAAAGACTACTGGGTCGGTACCTGATTTCTGAAGTATCTTGTTTAGCTTCCTTGTTTTGTTTAGCAGTGACATGTGCGACCTCCTCAAACAAATCTCATGATTTACAATAATTAGAAAATTTAGAATTATTCTAGATTCCTTAAAAATAATAACATATTATCAAATAATATACAATGCATTATTTTATATTGGCCTTGATTTTCAGTAATATTCATTCGCTATCCAAAAATTTCGAATTGTTCAGAATAGGCGCGATTGACCTTTAAGATATATTTTTATGCGCAAAAATAGGACGGTATTACCGTCCCATTCCTTACTTTTCCAATTTCACCTTGTTCTTGCAGGTTTCTACGGAGCATTCAAGATATGCCCCATCCTTCTTGGTGTATTTCTTATACTGCAGTCCGCCGCAAACAGCGCATTTTTCCTTGACAGGCTCATACCAGCTGACATAGTCGCATTCCGGATATCTGGAGCAGCCATAGAACCGCCTGCCCTTCCTGGATTTCCTTGCGAGAACTTCGCCATCAGTGCACTTCGGACATGGGACGTCCAGCTTCTCAACGATCGGCTTTGTGTTTGTACATTCCGGATAGCCCGAGCATGCGAGGAATTTGCCGAATCTGCCATTCTTTATCACGAAGTGCTTTCCGCACTTTTCGCATATTTCATCGGTGACCTCGTCCTCGATGGTGATCTTCGATACCTTGCTCTCAGCTTCCTCAATGTCCTTCTTAAGCGGTATATAGAAGCTTTCAACCACATCAGTCCACTTTGTTCCGCCTTCCTCTATCAGGTCGAGCTTCTCTTCTATTGAAGCGGTGAATTCCACATCAACCACATCCTTGAAATGTTCAGACATGATCGAATTGACTATCTTGCCAAGCTCCGTCGGCAGAAGGTTCTTCTTCTCCCTTTCAACGTACTGCCTGTCGAGCAGAGTCGATATGGTAGGAGCATATGTGGAAGGTCTTCCGATTCCGAGTTCCTCAAGTGTCTTTACAAACGAGGCCTCAGTGAACCTTGGAGGCGGCTGAGTGAAGTGCTGTTCAGGAAGGACCTTGTCCTTCTTGAGAATATCGCCTTCTTCAAGGTCAGGGATCATGGTGTTCTCTTCCTCATCGTCATTCTTGTATTCATACAGCTTCATGAAGCCGTCGAATGCAACTGATGATCCGCTTGCCCTCAGTATGTAGCTTCCGTTTTCAACCTCCAGGCTAACAGTATCTATTTTTGCAGATTCCATCTGGCTGGCAAGGAACCTTTCCCATATGAGCCTGTAAAGCTTCAGTTCCTCATCCTTGAGGCTTCCCTTGACGACATCAGGTGTCAGAGCCACATTAGATGGCCTTATTGCTTCATGCGCATCCTGGGCTCCCTTCTTGCCCTTGTATGTCTTAGGGACTGAAGGGTAGTATTCAGGACCGAAAGTATCCAGAATGAAATCCTTGGCCATGGCCTGGGCTTCGTTGGATATCCTTACAGAGTCAGTTCTCATGTATGTTATGAGTCCTACTGTTCCATGTCCCTTTACGTCTACACCCTCATAAAGTCTCTGGGCGATTCCCATAGTCCTTTTTGTCTGGAAGTTCAATCTCCTTGATGCTTCCTGCTGGAGGGTGGATGTTATGAATGGAGGCAGAGGGTTCTTCGCCTTCTGGCCTTTCTTGAGGCTTTTGACCCTGAACTCGCCCTTTTCAAGCTCCTTCCTTATAGCCTCAGCTTCCTTTGCATTGGAAATCTCAACCTTCTTTCCATTCTTGGTTGACAGCCTGGTCTTGATCTTCTTGGCAGCCTTTGTGAGTAGCGCCTCAATAGTCCAGTATTCCTTGCTTTCAAAATTTCCAATTTCAGTCTCTCTGTCACATATGAGCTTCAGAGCTGCGGATTGTACCCTACCTGCACTCAGTCCCCATTTGACATTTTTCCAGAGTATGGGACTTATCTCATATCCCACAAGCCTGTCCAGTATCCTTCTCGCCTGCTGGGCGTCGAAAAGATGCTCGTTAATGGGTCTTGCATGCTTGATCGAGTTCTTTACAGCATCCTTTGTGATCTCATTGAACTCGATCCTTACCTTCTGCTTGGGATCAAGCTTAAGGATTTCGGCAAGATGATAGCTTATGGCTTCCCCTTCACGGTCAGGGTCAGTTGCGAGATAAACGATATCTGATTTCTTGGCCTGTTTTTTCAGATTGTCGATGAGGTCGCCTTTCCCCCTGATTGTTATGTACTTTGGCTCAAAATTATTGTCGACATTGACTCCAAGCTGACTTTTAGGAAGGTCCCTAATATGTCCCATGGATGCCTCGACTACATAGTCCTTGCCCAGATATTTCTTTATGGTCTTGGCTTTAGCCGGTGATTCAACTATGACGAGTTTCTGGCTCATTCGTTTCCCCTTTGTCCTGTCCATGGTATTTTACGACAGCAAGTTTGCGAGCGATATCGAAATATCGCAATTTATTCCATATTCTATACCATGGTTTCAAAATTGTCAAAAATTTGGCATTATATTTTTCTGAAAATTATTCTTGAATCCCCCGCAGGTTCGACACTGAATGATTTCTGAGACTGAAATATATGCCTTTCAATGATATCCTGCTGCAATCCGGTAATCCTTGAAACGAAGGTCTTTTCTACAGGAATGTCTAAAAGCCCGATGTCCTCCATCCTCCATCCAATACATTCAGGATTAAAGGAAATAAGGTCAGATGCAAGCTCCGACGGATGGGAGAGAAGCCTTGCACCCATCTGGATCAGCTGATGGACTCCCCTTGAGCCTTCACTCCGGATGTCTCCCGGCACAGCATAGACTCTTCTGTTCCATTCCTCAGCGTATGAGGCGGTATGAAGACTTCCGCTTTTATCTCTAGCCTCTGTAACTACCACAGCTGACGACAAAGCTGCTATTATCCTGTTTCTCATCGGGAATGTCCATTTTTTCGGTTTGAATCCCGGCGGATATTCGCTTATGAGCACTCCATTTTCAGCAATTGAATTGAAAAGCCTCCGATTTTCGGCAGGATAAGCCACATCCACTCCGCACCCGAGTATGCAAGCTGTTTTCCCTTCATTATATAAGGCAGCGAGGTGTGCTTCGGTGTCAGCGCCTCTGGCACCCCCGCTTACAACGCAGGCTCCGCATCGGGATGCAGATGAAGAAGCCATCCTTGCCGCGAACCTTCCGTACTCTGAGCAGTTCCTTGAACCAACGACTCCTATACAGGGCCTTCCCACGACAGACAGATCACCCCTGTAGTAAAGGACCATCGGCGGTGATTCCATCATGTACAGCTGCTCCGGATAATCAGGGTCACCGACTGCAGTCACTTTGGCACCTGCCTTCTTCACAAGGCCGAGTGCTTCAGAAGCTTCCTTTTCTGCTGCACTCCCGTCATAAGGAGCCCTGTGCTCCATGATCAGCCTTTCCTTTTCTGAGTAGGGTACAGACGAGAGAGCGATGGCGAGCCTTACTTTTCGATCGAGCGACCTGGCTGATTCCCTGTCCATGAACATACCTCCTGCAAGCATGATGTATCCATTATGCCTTCAGGAGGTATCCTTATTCATTCTTCAGATTTTTCAAGTATTCCGGAAAGAAAGCTCATCCTATGGATTGGACATGGTCCAAGCCTTTTCAGCGCATCGATATGCACCGAGCTTCCGTAGCCCACATTGGAGTCGAATCCATACTCCGGATAGTAAAGGTTCATGTTCTCCATTATCCTGTCCCTGTGGACCTTGGCAATTATCGAAGCGCATGCTATGGCTGCGCTCTTCGTATCTCCCTTTATGACTGCGGTGTTCCTTCCCCTGAAGTCCTTTATTGGATACCCGTCGGAAAGGACCATGTCGACCTTTATGCCGATCTGCCTGAGAGAACCTCTGAACACCTCATGGTTGCAATAGGATATTCCAATCCTGTCAATGTCAAGGTTGCTCATCTCATAGATTGCAAAGGCTTCCGCCTGATCCTTGATTTTCTCAAAAAGTTCCTCCCTCTTCTTCCTTGAAAGCTTCTTGGAGTCATTAATTTCAAGAATCAGGGATGTGTCCGGGCTGTCTGTCTTCAGTACTACGGCAGCACCGACTATAGGGCCGGCAAGAGGTCCTCTGCCTACCTCATCAACACCTGCAACAAGATTCCCGAACCTTGCGTCAAAATCATACAATGCCCTGACCCGCGCAAGTTCTGCAGATATCTTCTCTTCTTCCCTGGTTATGAAGCTGCAAAGGTCCCTTACGGAAGACCTGCTGTCGCTCCCCAGTACATCCATCCAGTAGTCCTTGTCCACAAGCAGCTGTCTGAAATTGTCCCTTACGAATCGCGAGACCTCAGAAGCCTTCATTCCACCGATTCCATCATTCATCCTGGTCATCCTGCACTTCCTGCTCTACCTGCTCTTCCTGCACTTCCTGCTCTACCAGTTCATCGTGCTCTACCTGCTCTTCCTGCTCTTCCTCTTCTTCCGGCCATTCGAGTGTTATGTTGCCAAGCTTGTTGCCCCTGAATTCGTCAAGCAGCATCACCGCGACCCTGTTGTAGTCAATTTCGCCTTTGGCCATGATGCAGCCGCGCTTTTTTGCGATCTTCTCCATAGTCTCCAAAGGATCCTCTGATACGGAATCTATCTTGTATCTATCCACAAGCCTGTCGCCATAATGTCTGGATAGCCTCTCCACAAGCCTCAGTGCAAGGGTCTCTATATCCATGATCTCATCCTTGATTGCGCCAGTAAATGCCAGGTTCAGGGATGTCTTCTCATCCTCGAACTTTGGCCAGAGGATTCCAGGAGTATCAAGCAGCTCGATGCCATCCTTGGTCTTTATCCACTGCTTGTTCTTGGTTACACCCGGCCTGTCACCAACCTTTGCGATTGAAGCCCTTGCCATCTTGTTGATGAATGAAGATTTGCCGACGTTTGGTATCCCGACAACCATGACACGCATGGTGTAATTTACGATTCCTCTGTTCCTGCTCCTCTCCAGCTTTTCATGAAGAAGCTCAGTAAGTGCAGGCTTTATGGAATTAAGCCCCTGTCCGGTAAGCGAGTTCACTTCAAGGACCCTTGTAGTGTCATTCTCCAGCTTCCTTATCCACCTTCTGGTGACTGCGCTTTCGGATATGTCAGCCTTGTTCAGAAGGACAAGTCTCGGCTTGTTCTTTATGATCTTATCTACCTGGGGATTCTTGGAGGACCTGACGATCCTTGCATCCCTTATCTCGATTACAGCATCTACCAGCTTGAGATTTTCCTCGATTTCCCTTCTTGTCTTGACCATATGGCCAGGGAACCAGTTAATTGCCATGCCATCACTTCCTTTCTATATGGATATAAACAAAAAAGAGACCAAGGTCTCTTTTTCATCCGGATTATCTTGCTTCCTTGACCTTAGCGGCCTTTCCGACCCTGTCTCTGAGGTAGAACAGCTTGGCCCTTCTGACCCTGCCGTGCCTGACCACTTCAACCTTCTCTACTGAAGGTGCATTGACTGGGAACGTCTTTTCGACGCCTACTCCGTAAGCGAGCCTTCTTACTGTGAAGTTCTCTCTTGCTCCGCCATTCTGGATCTTTGTAACAGTTCCCTCAAAGATCTGTACCCTCTCCCTGGCGCCTTCCTTGATCCTTACGTGGACCTTTACTGTGTCTCCGACGTTGAACTCAGGAAGAGCTTCTCCTCTGAGCTGCTCGGCTTCGATAGCCTTTATCAGTTCATTCATGTGCATTCCCTCCTATTAGATTAAATTGACGTTCATAGGAAATGAATCCAAGAGGACCGCCCGTACTAGCACAAACTATATTCTAACATAGAACAATCAAGATGTGCAACAAATTTTGTAATGTTCCTTGAAGTTTGACGGCTTGATTTAGACCGTCATTTCACTTCTGTTCCTCAAATTTCCTGATGATCTTCTGGTCATCCTTTGAAAGGACATGCCTTCTGTAAAGGTCAGGCCGTTTCTCCCGGGTTGCCTTGAGCATCATGTATCTTCGCCATATCCTGATGTTCTCATGATGGCCTGACAGAAGTATTTCAGGCACCTTCATGCCTCTGAAATCCTCAGGTCTCGTATAATGCGGATACTCAAGCAGGTCTTCGGTGAATGATTCCTCCTGGGAGGATTCATCCTTTCCGAGAACTCCCGGAAGCAGCCTGAGGATGCTGTCGATCATTGGAATCGCAGCCATTTCTCCTCCGGTAAGTATGAAGTCACCGATCGATACCTCCATGTCTATGACGCTGTATGCCCTCTCGTCGATACCCTCATAGTGCCCGCAGAGGAATATGAGCTCCTCTTCCTTCGAAAGCTCCTCGGCAAGCCTCTGGTCGAATTTCCTGCCCTTCGGCCCGAGGAAGATGACCTTTCCGCTGTTATTCGTCTTCACATGTGCTATAGAATCGAAAAGCGGCTGAGGAGTCATCACCATTCCGCTTCCCCCGCCATAAGGGGCATCATCAACGCTCTTATGCTTGTCCAGTGTGTAGTCCCTTATGTTCACGGCATTTATTTCAAAGAGGCCCTTTGACTTTGCCCTTCCGATGATGCTTTCATCGAATATCCTGAACATTTCCGGAAAAAGCGTGAGAATGTCAATCCTCATAGGACCACTCCCTTACAGGTGCGATCACTACCTTAAGAGATTCAATGTCAACTTCCTTTACAATGGTCTTTAATGCAGGTATCAGAAGCTCCTTTGGTTCCCTTATCCAGTAAACATCATTTGAGCCGGTCGCTATTACGTCATAGATTACTCCAAGGTCCTTTCCTTCAGAGTCAAAGACCCTGCAGCCCTTGAGGTCCTCTACGAAATATGCATCCTTCTCAAGCTTTACGGCATCTTTCCTCTTGACTTCAAGGGTCTTTCCCCTGAGCCTTTCGGCTGCCTCCACAGTGTTCACTCCCTCGAGCTTAAGCACCGCCCTGTCGGTAAGCAGCTTGACCTCGAGTACCTTCACCTCTTTGCCGTCAATTAGGACATGTTTCAGCTCCCTGAACCTTTCCAGGTCATCGGTCAGAGGAAACACCTTGATCTCTCCTATGACGCCATGTGGCTTTGTTATTTCTCCGATAGTTAAATATTCCTTCATTCCTTACCTCTAAAAAAGCCTACTTACAAATGCAAGTAGGCTCTAAAGTCAAAACTACAGTATCTCGACCTGTACTTTCTTGTTCTCTTTCATCGAAGCCGCTTTGACAACGGTCCTGATAGCCTTGGCAATCCTGCCCTGCTTTCCAATGACCTTTCCCATGTCTTCTTCGGCTACCCTCAGTTCTATGACTGTCTGGCCTTCCTTTTCGACTTCGCATACTGAGACCTTTTCAGGGAAGTCGACAAGTTCCTTGGCGATGAACTCTACCAGTTCCTTCATTGCCCTTCCTCCTCGTCTACTTCGTTATTCCAGCCTTGTTGAAAAGTCTTGCAACGACCTCTGTAGGCTGTGCGCCCTTGTTGAGCCAGCCTGAAGCCTTCTCTGCATCGATCTTTACTGTGCTTGGCTCAGTTGTAGGATCATAGTATCCAAGCTCCTCGATGAACTTTCCGTCTCTTGGGCTCTTTGAGTCCGCAACTACCAATCTGTAGAATGGAGCCTTCTTTGATCCCATTCTTCTAAGTCTTATCTTTACTGCCATTTGATTTCACCTCCGTATTTATTAGGGTTAGAACGGCATCTTGCCGAACATTCCCTTTTTTGGATTCTTCTGCATCGAACCCATCTGCTTCATCATCTTCTTCATGTTCTCGAAACCCTTCAGTAGCTTGTTGACATCCTGCACAGTTGTGCCTGACCCCTTGGCTATCCTTCTCTTTCTGGACGGGTTGTCCAGAAGCTTAGGGTTTCTTCTTTCCTTCTGCGTCATTGACTGGATTATGCATTCAGTCTTCGCCATTTCCTTCTCGCTGTCCGAAAGGTCAAGCCCTTTCATCTCCTGGGAATTCATTCCCGGGATCATTTCCAGGAGCTTATTCAGCGGTCCCAGCTTCTTCATCTGAGCCATGGCATTCATGTAGTCCTCGAAATTGAACTCCTTAGTCATCATCCTTGAGCCAAGTTCCCTCGCCTCTTTCTCATCGATGGCGCTCTGCGCCTTTTCGATAAGCGACATAACATCGCCCATTCCAAGGATCCTTCCTGCCATCCTCTCAGGATGGAAGACCTCGATGTCGGACATCTTTTCTCCGGTACCGGAGAATTTTATCGGCTTGCCTGTCACTTCCCTTATGGAAAGTGCCGCACCGCCTCTTGTGTCTCCATCAAGCTTGGTTACTATGACACCTGATATGTCCAGTATGGTATTGAAGTTTTCCGCGACATTCACTGCATCCTGACCGGTCATGGAGTCAACCACAAGGAGTATTTCCTTTGGATTGACTGCTGATTTTATGTTCTTCAGCTCAAGCATGAGTGCCTCGTCGATATGGAGTCTGCCCGCAGTATCCAGAATGACCACATCGCGGCCTTCCTTCCTTGCGTATTCCATGGCTGCCTTCGCGATATCCACCGGATTCGTCTTGTCTCCAAGTGTGAACACCGGAATGTCTATCTGCTTTCCAACTACCTGCAGCTGCTTTATGGCAGCAGGCCTGTAGATGTCGCAGGCCGCAAGCAGCGGTTTTCTGTTGCGCTTTCTTAAATAAAGCGCAAGCTTGCCTGCCATGGTTGTCTTACCCGCTCCCTGAAGGCCTACAAGCATGAATACGGTTATGGACGGGTCGAAGTTAAGCTTCGCTTCCGCTCCACCCATGAGAGCAGTGAGCTCATCATGGACAATCTTCACGACCTGCTGTCCGGGCGTGAGGCTTTCCAGGACCTCAGAACCCATCGCCTTCTCGCTGACCTTGGCTACAAAGCTTTTAACGACCTTGAAGTTAACGTCTGCTTCAAGAAGGGCAAGGCGGACCTCCCTCATGGCGTCCTTGATGTCCTTTTCCGTAAGCTTCCCTTTTCCCCTCAGCTTTTTGAAGGTTTCCTGGAGCCTTTCGGCTAATCCGTCAAATGCCATGCGATCCCTCCTTAAAATTCTCCCAGTAGACCACTTATCTCCTGGAGAAGCGTATTGTCATTTTTCAGGCAGCTTTCCCTGAGAACCATCAAGATCTTTTCCTTGGTCCTTTCGGACTCCTGCGAGGACCTCATAAGGCTAAGCTTGCCTTCGTAATCCTCAAGTATCCTGATGCATCTCTTTATAAGGTCATGGATGGCCTGCCTGCTTGTTTCCTGGTTTTCCGCGATCTCTGACAGCGACAGGTCCATATCATAGTACATTGACATGATGCTTCTCTGCTTTTCCGTCAGGAGAACCCCGTAATGATCCATCAACAAGGATATTTCCATTCTGTTTTCCATAACCTCACCTACTCACAGAAATAATATTAGCAAAGGGCATGCACCCTGTCAAGTATTTTTACTTAACAGGGTGCAAACAATTAAAAACAATTCTTCTGTATCAACGCTATATCACGACCTGAGCAAAGGCCTTGGGGTCGAATTCCTGCAGGTCGTCTATTCCCTCTCCGACTCCGATATACAGAACCGGAAGGTCCAGAGTCTGCTTTATGGAAAATACCACACCGCCTTTTGCAGTGCCGTCGAGCTTTGTGAGGATTATTCCGTCCAGGTTTGTGACAGACTTGAATTCCCTGGCCTGCACTATAGCATTCTGGCCTGTGGTTCCGTCAAGGACGATCATGGAGTATTTCCTTGCATCCCCTATCTCTTTGTCAATCACCCTGTTGATCTTCTCAAGCTCATTCATCAGGTTCTTCTTGTTATGAAGCCTTCCAGCTGTATCGCAGATAAGCACATCAGCCTTTCGGGCCTTGAATGCCTGTACTGCGTCAAAAACTACAGCAGCCGGATCTGAGCCCTCCTGGTGCTTGATTATCTCAACACCTGCCCTCTTTGCCCATATTTCAAGCTGATCTATTGCTGCAGCCCTGAAGGTGTCAGCAGCTGCAAGGATGACCTTCTTGCCATCGGCTCTGTACTTGTGGGCAAGCTTTCCGATCGAAGTTGTCTTGCCAACCCCATTGACACCTATGACAAGAATCACCATGGGACCTGTCGTATCGAAGGGCTCGTCCGCAGTCATGTATTCAGCCAGAACATCCCTCATGGCATCTTTAAGCAGCGCAACATCATTGATATGCTCCGTCCTTACCTTCTTCTTAAGCTTTTCGATGATATCCACCGAAGTATCATATCCTACATCTGAGGTTATAAGCACCTCTTCAAGCTCATCATAAAGGTCATCGTCTATGGTAACAGCGAGGCCGAAGACCTCGTTGAATTTGTCTGTAAGGCTGTCCCTTGTCTTTGCAAGGCCTTCCCTGAGTTTATCGAATAAACTAGCCAATTTCCCGTTTTCTCCTTTCTGCAGAGAGGTCCAATGATACTATCTTTGAAACTCCCTTTTCTTCCATGGTAACCCCGTAAAGCACGTCTGATGCCTCCATGGTTCCCTTCCTGTGGGTTATGAGTATGAACTGAGTCTCCTGTGCGAATTCCCTGAGGAAAGCAGAGAACCTTGCCACGTTGGCTTCATCCAGCGCAGCCTCGATTTCATCAAGTATGCAGAACGGAGTAGGTTTCATCCTGAGAATAGCAAATGTCAGCGCGATGGCTGAAAGAACCTTTTCTCCACCGGACATCAGAGTGATGTTCTGGAGCTTCTTACCCGGAGGCTGAACGCTGATCTCTATCGGAGCCTCGAGTACATCTCCCTCGCCAAGGATAAGCCTTGCATGACCTCCCGAAAACAGCCTTCTGAAGGTATCCTCGAAGTTCTCGCTCATTACCTTGAAGTTTTCCTGGAACATTATCCTCATCCTTAGCGTCATGTCAGTGATGAGCTCCTTGAGCTCAGACTTTGCATCCTCAAGATCCTTCCTCTGTGCAGTCAGGAAATCCCTGTGGATGCTGACTTCACGGAATTCCTCAATTGCTGCCGTATTCACCGAACCAAGGCCCGAAATTTCCTTTCTGAGCTGGTTCAGCCTTTTTCTTGCGGCATCCTTGTCAGGCAGCTCTATCATCTCATCCCTTGCCTGTGCAAGGGTCATGTCCAGCTCGTCGTTGATCCTGTTGACGAGTGAGATCCGCTCGCCCTTCAGCTTTTCAAGTGCATCCTTCTTCCTCATCAGGTCCTTGTCAAGCACATGATACTCTTCCTCGATTGTCGCGAGAGCACCGCTTATTTCCCTTAAGGAAGCCTTGTCCCTGACCTCTTCCATGGATATCCTGTCAAGCTCTGATTCGCGTCCTGCTAGGAACGAGTCAAGGCCGTGCTTTTCCTCTTTCAGCCTCAGAAGCTTCTCTTCAAGCTCCGCAATCGCCCTCTCAGCCTCTTCCGCCTCACTGCCGTGCATCTTTTCCTCGTCAAGAAGGGACCTTATCAGCTCCTCCCTTCTGCGGAGGTCTTCCTCTTTTGCATTCCAGACCTCGAGAAGTCTGCCTTCAGTTACCATTATGCCTGTTATCTCTTCCTTCATCGCATCATATGCCCTGAAGGCTTCTGTCCTGATCTCCTTGAGTTCCCTCTGCTGCTGCCTGTTCCTTCCCCTTTCCTCCTGGAAAGAGGATATCCTCACGTCGATCTCTCCTAAAAGCTCATTCAGCGAATCAAGTTCATCCTGCCGCGACCTGATTGACATCTCTGTCTCTGCTATTACGGAGTGGAGCCTTCTGACGTCAGCACCAAACACCTCGGACCTTTCCCTTTTCTTCGCAATCTCTATATCCAGAAGAGAAACTGCGTAGGAGAGCTCCCTTTCAGCTTTTCCCCTTTCTTCAAGGGCTCTTGCCTTTTCCTGCCTCGCTGCATTTGCTTCTTCACGATTATTCCTCAGGTCTGTCAGGCCTTCAGTAAGATCAGCAAGCTGAGTCTTCCTCGAGAATAGGCCTGAATTCTTGCCTGCTGTGCTTCCACCGGTCATAGAACCGCCGGCATTGACCACATCTCCGGTAAGAGTTACTATCCTGTACTGGTATCCCATTTCTTTAGCCGCAGCAGTTGCATGGTCAATGTTCTCTGAAACGAAGACCCTGCCGAGAAGATTTTCAGCAATATTTGAATAGCCTTCCTCAATCTCCAGAAAATCCAGGATATTTCCAAGTATGCTGCCCTTTTTGAGCTGTGGTGACTTGATCCTGGTCCCCTTCATTACATTCCTTGGAAGGAATGTCGCCCTTCCGAAATTCTTCTCTCTCAGGATTCCAATGAGCTCCTTGGCAATATTCTCATCGTCTGTGATTATGTTCGAGACAGCTGCTCCAAGAGCTGTCTCCAGCGCTGACTCAAATCCCTTCAGGGGTCTGATCGCATCGCCCACAAGCCTTATCCTGCCAAGCTTTTTGCCAGGGCCTGCCTTCAGGTGCTCCATCAGAAGCTTGACAGATCTTGAATATCCCTCGAAATGTTCTTCAAGGTTTCTGAGCAGCCTTATCTGGGATTCAGAAGCCCTTATCTCCTCAGACAGGGACCTTACCCTTGAATCCCCCTCCTCAAGTTCCTTCCGGCCTTCTTCAGACTCCTTCCTGAGAACTGAAAGCTCAGCCTCCCTGCTTATCTTTTCAGACTCAAGAGAAGTTATCTCAGCCTCAACCGCCGCCTTTGCAGAAATGTTCATCTCTGTCGATGCCTTGTAGCTTGCAAGAGTCGATTTCCCATCCTCTATCCTTCCGGTTATTCCGGCGATTTCCCCATGGAGTCTCATCTCTTCTTTCCTGAGGCTGTTCAGCTTGACATCGGAATCCTCATCCTCGTCCTTAAGACCCTTCTGCTCTTCCTCGGTTGACTTCAGGTACTCCTCTATCTGTGCAAGTGCGGATCTCTTTTCAGCGAGCATCCTGCCCACAGACTCCCTCTCGCCACTGCCAGATTCAAGGTCTTCCTTCAGGTCAGCAAGTGCAAGCTTTTCAGTCTCACATCTTTCCCTGGTAGCTTTCTTCAGGCTCTCGCTCCTGTCCCTTAGCTTTTCCTTGTCAGATTTAGCATCTTCTGACATCTGCCTGTCTTTTTCCACAGATTCAGCCTGACCTCTCTTCATGAAGAATTCTTCCTTCAGAGCAGACTGGATTTCCGCCTTCCTCTCCATTTCAGCTTCAAGGGCTGCCTTCCTTCCGGTAGTCTCATCCTTCTCCCTCAATGCTTCATTGAATCGTCTCTCTGCTGAATCTGCCTCATTAGCGAGCCTTGCCTCATCTCCCTGCATATCATCAAGGTCGGACATTATGAGCGAGATAAGGATCTCCTTATGTTCCGCTGAAAGGACAAGGAACTTTTCAGCCTTCTCCTTTTCACGTCCAAGGGGACCTATCCTCTCCTCGTAGGTTGTAAGTATGTCAGTTACCCTCAGGAGATTGAGGTCAGTATTTGTAAGCTTCTTTTCAGCCTCTTCCTTCCTCGACTTGTACTTGACGATTCCGGCAGCCTCCTCAAGAAGCGCTCTCCTGTCCTCCATCTTGCCTGATAGGATTGCCTCTATCTTTCCCTGGCCTATGAGTGAATATCCTTCCTTGCCTATTCCAGTGTCCATGAACATCTCGTGTATGTCACGAAGCCTGCATTGGTTGTTGTTGATGAGATATTCGCTGTCACCGGACCTGTAAAGCTTCCTTGTGACGCTTACCTCAGTAAAGGCAACGGGAAGGCTTTTTGATGAATTGTCGAGGACAAGGGTAACTTCAGCGAAGCCGAGAGGCTTCCTGTACTCAGTACCCGAGAATATGACATCCTCCATCTTTCCGCCTCTTAGGCTTTTTACGCTCTGTTCACCAAGGACCCACCTGACTGCATCTGATATGTTCGACTTTCCGCTTCCGTTTGGTCCCACAACTGCAGTTATTCCTTCCCTGAAGTCAAGGTGAGTCCTGTCGGCGAAGGACTTGAAGCCTCTTATCTCTATTGATTTAAGATACATTTGTTCCTCCTCCGTCAATTGGGATGATCTCGAATATCCCCTTTTGGTCGCTGCCTGATACCTCGACTTTAACTTCGATCTTCTCTGAAAGAGCTCTAAAATACCTCTTGCCGCCGGCATAAAGCTTCGACAGGTCTCGTTTACCAATCCTGACAGTCACTTTATCAAATCCTGCTTCTTCTATCTTCAGGCACATGGTGTAGCTCTCGCAAAGCTCCCTGATTGCAGGGTGGTATGGTCCTGCCAGTACATCCCTGCCAGGTGCTATTTCATCCGTCGGCTGTAATCCGACCCTTATCACATTCACTCCAGCCTTCTCATATTCACTGAGCATTTTTGAAGTTATTGCAACCGCCCTGTCAAGGGAATATGGCTCGTAGCTGCCTGCAAGGTACAGGTCAGCCATTTCCGTGTCCCTTATTACCAGCGCAGGGTAGATCCTGGCAATGTCAGGCTTCATCCTTATGCTTTCCCTGACAGAGAAAAGATCTTTGTCCTCAGTGTCAAGAGGCAGACCTGTCATTAGCTGGTGCCCGAGAGTAAAGCCGAATGACCTTATCATATTGCTTGCATCCTCAACTGCCTTCGGACTGTAGCCTCTTTTCGATGCCTCGAGGACATCCTCTGAAAGAGACTGCACTCCGAGCTCTATGATGTCCACAAGGTATTCCTTAAGGTGTGAAAGTATAAAGAGGTTGATATAGTCAGGCCTTGTCGAAAGCCTTATCTTGTCAATGATGCCAGTCTCCTTGAGCTCCTTCGTTACTGACAGAAGCTCCCTCTGCTTCCTTATGTCTATTGCCGTGAAAGTACCTCCGAAAAATGACACCTCCAAAGTAGTATTGTCTCTGTCAATCGTCTCAAGGTAGTCCCTTACGATTCTTCTGACATACTCTGCATCTATGCTGTCGTATTCGTCCCTGAGGACACCTGTTATCTTTGCCTGGTTGCAGAATACGCAGTCATGGGGGCAGCCTACATGAGGTATGAATATAGGTATAATGACATGTCTACGCATCGAAATCCTCCGGTCTCACAAGCTTTTCGAGGGCATCCTTCGCGGCTGTCTGCTCGGACTCCTTTTTTGAAAAACCCTCTCCACGACCCATGGTAATGTCATCGATGACTACCTTGGAATAGAATTTCCTTCTGTGAGGCGGACCCTCGAACTTCACCATATCATACCGGATATCCACATCACCGTTCTCCTGCAGTATTTCCTGAAGTCTGGTCTTGTAGTCGAATACTATCTCGTTCCTTCCGGCCATCTCGATAAGGCTCCTGAAATTCCTGGCGACAAAGACCCTTGCTTCCTCCATGCCCTTATCCAGGTATATGGCAGCGATGACCGCTTCCACCGCATCAGAAAGAAGCGAGGGCCTTGTCCTTCCGCCGGTCTGTTCCTCGCCTTTGCTCATCCTCATGTGCCTGCCCAGGTCAAGGCTTCTTGCAACCTCATGAAGGGAGCTCTCGCATACTATAAGCGCCCTGAGCTTGGTAAGCTCCCCCTCTGACTTATCTGTGAATTCAGCAAAGAGCATTTCGGTTATGCACAGCTGCAGAACTGCATCCCCGAGAAACTCAAGCTTTTCATTGTACTCCATGTTCTTGTGCTGATTGGCGAATGATGAGTGCGTCAGCGCAGTCTCAATCAGCTTTTTATCGGAAAATTCGACACCGATGGTCTTTTCAAACTCCATAAATTCATCTCCTTATGAAGTTTATTCCTCAAGCTGCCTAACAGACTCAGCCTCAGGAATAAACTTATGGTCCTCTACATTATACAGAAAAAACAAAATCCCGTATACAGCACGCTGAATACGGGATCTCAAATCATCTAATCTTCTCCTGTGAGCGTCTTAAGATAATTGACTACGTCTCCGACCTTCTTGGCGTTCTCCGCCTGCTCGTCGGCTATCTCTACGTCAAACTCCTCTTCAAGTGCCATGACAAGCTCAACTATGTCAAGCGAATCAGCACCAAGATCCTCGAAGGTCGAGTCCATTGTAATCTCGTCCTCGTTCAGACTGAGCTTGTCAGCAATTATTGCCCTTACTTTTTCAAACATTAAAATCACCTCCATAGATTGTATAATAGTTGAATCCTTGGTTTAATGCAACATAATCCTACTGTTCTTTTGCCATGTTTTCCTTGTAAATTTTAAGGAATCCTCTGTCATAAAGCTTTTTTGCCTGTCTCAGTGCATTTTTGTATGCCCTTGCATCTGAACTGCCATGCGCCTTTATGACCAGCCCGTCCACTCCCAGCAGGGCTGCTCCGCCCTCTTCCTTGTAGTCGTGCTTAGCCATGAACTCCTTCAGGGCTGGCTTGACCAGGAGTCCGCCTACCTTTCCCCTTGTCGTAGACATCATGGCTTCCTTTATCATGGACATGAGGTTCTTAACTACGCCTTCATACATCTTGAGAATCGTGTTTCCTGTAAATCCGTCACAGACAAGGATCTGCACGTCACCATCTGTCACTTCTCTCGGTTCCACGTTCCCAACAAAATTGATGGTCGTGTCTGCCTTCAGGAGCTGATATGCTTCCTTGGTCAGTTCATTTCCCTTTTCTTCCTCAGCACCGATATTGATGAGACCTACCTTAGGTTTGACGAAACCCAGGACGCTTTCAAAATACACTCTTCCCATCCTTGCAAACTCAACCAGGTTGTATGGCTTGACATCTGCATTCGCTCCAAGGTCAATTACCATGAACCTTCCGCTCTTTCCCGGTATGAGCGCTGCAAGGGCTGCCCTGTCTATCCCCTTGATCCTGCCTATGATAAGCAGTCCCCCGGCAAGCAAAGCACCGGTAGATCCTGCGGAAACCACTGCGTCAGCCTTCCCTTCCTTCACCAGGTCGAAGGCTCTCCTAAGGGACGAATCCTTTTTTCTCCTCATCGCAAGGACCGGCGCCTCATCAAGGCTGATGACTTCCCTTGCATCTATTATCTCCACCTTTGTCTTGTCGTACTGATGCTTGGCAAGCTCTTCCTCTATCTTCTCTTTTGGCCCTGTGATGACCACGTTCACTCCATATTCGTTTACTGCCTGGATTGTCCCAGCCACCACTTCCTGTGGAGCGTGGTCTCCCCCCATGCCATCTACTGCTATCCTCATATGGCACCTCCAATCAAAATATTCTTACTGTCGCAATTATACCATATAGCCATAATCAGACATACATGTCATAAGGATGAAAAAACAAAAAAGCTAGCCATGGGGATCGGTAAAACGATTCCCTGACTAGCTTATTGACATTCCAAAACATCACAAAATGTCTATTCAGCCTCTACAGCTACTACTTCCTTACCGTCGTAGTATCCGCATGCCTTGCAGACTCTGTGGGGGAGCTTCTTCTCATGGCACTGCGGGCACTCTACGAGTCCTGGAGCCGCGAGCGTGAAGGTCTGAGCCCTTCTTCTGTCTCTTCTGCCTTTAGAAAACTTTCTAGCTGGATTTCCCATTGTTACACCTCCTTGAAAATGTCCTTGAGAGCCGATAGCCTTGGATCCTCGTCTACGGGGGCACAATCGCACTCTCGTATGTTGAGGTTGGTTCCGCAGCTCTGGCAAAGGCCTTTGCAGTCCTCTTTGCATAGGACTTTTATGGGCATCGAGATATAAATGCTGTTGAGAACAACATCCTTGAGGTCAATAAATCCGCCTTCCTGGACAGGCACAAGTCCCTCTTCTTCTCCGCCTTCTGCGATCTTTTCGTCGATTTCAACTACAAGATCCCGTTCAAATTCTTCCAAACATCTTGAACATGTCTCCGACAGTCTGGTCTTTGCGGTCAGCTTAACAGCCGCAACACCTTCGGTCACATCGACCGTGCCGGTGACTTTTATAGGTTCAAGCGTCCTGATTTCCTCATTGTTGTAAACAAGCTGGCTTGCCGTTATGGCAAATTCCACTATCTTGGTTACACTTTTCTTGTTAATATCATGTAGTGATATAAGCATATCTACTCCTAGATCCTCATCCAAGTGGCATCCTGTGTGAGTAGGATGGTGCCAAAAGGATAAAGTTTTGCCCTTGTGAGCAAACACGTATTATTATATTTATTCGGAGTTCAAAAGTCAAGACTTTTCAATATCCACGTCTTTTTCGTCTCTTACCTTATTCTCCCGTACCTCGATTATATACCAATTGCTGGATTTGTGAAGAGGAAGAGTCAATTTTTACCCTTTTGTACTTTTTTAAGACTGAAATCCAGATATAATGAAAGGGATTAATTGATAGGACGGTGAGTGAAATAGCCAGATGCGTCAATAAAGCAATCCTATTGGCACTACTACCGATGCTGCTTCTTTCCTCCTGCGGTTTCTTTGAACCTGCTGTAGGAGCTGCTAAACCGACCTCAGCCACAGTGCCATCGGATCCATCAAATCCTTCGGTACCTACCACCCCTTCAGAAGCACCTGAGCCTGACAATACAGTGGTTATCACTGCTGTTGGGGACATAATGGTCCATTATCCGCAGCTAATAGCCCAGAAGACCGGCGAAGGGACTTACGACTTCACTGATAACTTCATTTTCATAAAGGATATCATCAAGGAATCGGACTTATCTTTTGCAAACCTCGAGACAACCATACTTGCGAGCAAGAAGCCTTCGACATATCCAAGATTCAATTCACCCCCGGAGCTTCTCGATGCGATCAAAGAAACTGGATTCGATATCATCTCAACTATCAACAACCATACCATGGATACCGGCAAGGCAGGGGTTCTGGCAACTTTGGATGAACTCGAGGAAAGAAATCTCACTGCTTTCGGAACCTACAGGAGCAAGAACGATGCAAAATATCTCGTCCGTACTGTAAAGAACATAAAGATTGGCATGGCTGCATTCACCTGCGGTTATTTTAACAGCAGCGGTCCGTACATCAACAACATCCCTACTGAAGGCATTGGAAACCAGCTGAACATAATAGATACCACAAGTGTGGACTCATCCTTTGAGAAGATCAGAGTACAGATTGAAAAGATGAAATCAGACGGCTGTGAATTCATAACCCTGGTTCTGCATTGGGGTACTGAGTACCAGAAGGAGCCAAACAGCTACCAGAAGAAGCTTGCCCAGAAGCTTATTGATGAAGGAGTGGATCTAATACTCGGATCTCATCCACACCTCGTACAGTCCATGGAATTCGTGGAATCAACTGACGGAAAGCACGAAGGACTCGTCGCATACTCCATGGGAAACTTCCTGTCCAACCAGAGATTTGAAATCCTGGAGATAAAGGGAACCGAAACAGGAATGGTTGCGAGAGTGACGCTTGAAAAGGACGAGAAAGGCAATGTAGAGATCAGGAAGGCCGAATACGTGCCCACCTGGATAAGCCTGACAGGTGTCGAAGAGGATGCAGATTACAAGATATTGCCAATTGGCGATGACTTCAAGGAAACAGCAGAAAAGTATGAAGCAGATGAAAAGGCAATCAAGGAATCTCTGGAATGGCTTAAGGCAGCGATGAAGGATGAGAAAGTCATGCTTTACGGAAAATAGGACCCTTAATCAAAATAAAATCAAATAAAAGAAGTACAGCCGGACCAAAGTTTGGTCCGGCTGCATTATTTGACTATTTTACCAAAGCCAGAGTGTCTCTTGCTATCATGAGCTCCTCATTAGTTGGAACTACAAGAACCTTGACCTTTGAGGCGTCAGTGGATATGATTGTTTCCTTTCCTCTTACCTTGTTCTTTGCCTTGTCCATGTTTATGCCAAAGTATTCAAGGTTTGATGCTATCGCTTCCCTTGCCTCTGGAGCGTTCTCACCAAGACCGGCGGTGAACACGAGGGCATCTATTCCATTCATTGCTGCAACGAAATAGCCTATGTATTTCTTGACCCTGTAGAAGAATACTTCAAGAGCAAGGTTTGCCCTGTTGTTGCCGCCGTCAGCTGCAACTTCTATGTCCCTGAAGTCTGACGATACGCCTGACAGTCCAAGTACTCCTGACTTCTTGTTCATTATGTCGAGAACCTCATCATAGGAGTAATTTGATACTCTCATGAGGTAAGGGATTATAGCAGGGTCGATGTCTCCGCATCTTGTTCCCATGAGGAGTCCTTCAAGCGGCGTGAATCCCATGGAAGTGTCAACTGACTTTCCATACTGTACTGCTGCTACTGATGCTCCATTTCCAAGATGGCAGGTGACTATCTTCAGGTCCTTGATATCCTTGCCCAGAATATCAGCAGTCCTGTAAGCTACATATTTGTGGCTTGTACCGTGGAAGCCGTATTTCCTGATATGATGCTCCTTGTACATCTCATATGGAAGACCATAAAGGAAAGCCTTTTCTGGCATAGTCTGATGGAATGCTGTATCAAATACTGCAACCATCTTAGTATCAGGCATGAGGGCCTGGCACGCTCTTATTCCGATTATGTTAGGTGGGTTGTGCAGCGGTGCGAGCTCTGAGAAGTCCACAAGGTCCTTCATGACTTCATCGTCTATCACAACAGAATCAGCGTACTTTTCTCCGCCATGAACCACTCTGTGTCCAACTGCTCCGATTTCATCCATTGATGCGATGACCCCGTTTACTCCGTCTGTAAGAGTATCAAGAACATGCTTTATCGCATCCTTGTGGTCTTTCATAGGAACTGTAAGTATATACTTTTCCCTTCCGTCCACTCTCTGAGTTAGTACAGAACCTTCTATCCCGATCCTTTCAACAAGTCCGTTCGCAAGGGCATGTTCATTGTCCATGTCGATCAGCTGATACTTGAGGGATGAGCTTCCGCAATTAATTACTAGTACTTTCATTACTTTCCTCCTGCCTTTTAGCTATATATATTTATTTTTTTGAAAGCTATTTCTGTGACTGTGCCTGTACTGCAGTTATCGCCACGACATTCACTATGTCCTCAGCGCTGCAGCCCCTTGAAAGGTCGTTGATTGGCTTGGCAAAGCCCTGGCATATAGGTCCTATGGCCTCTGCGCCTGCAAGTCTCTGGACAAGCTTGTACCCTATGTTTCCAGCCTGAAGGTCAGGGAATACGAGGACATTGGCCTCTCCAGCAACCTTCGAGTTTGGAGCCTTCTGCTTTCCAACCTTTGCAACAAGGGCAGCGTCAGCCTGAAGCTCGCCTTCGATCGCAAGGTCAGGTCTCAGCTCGTTTGCCTTCTTTACAGCATTCTGGACCTTGGTAACAAGCTCGTGCTTTGCGCTTCCCATTGTCGAGAATGAAAGCATCGCAACCTTAGGATCCATTCCGCAAAGCTTCTTCGCAGTATCTGCAGTCGAGATCGCAATTGCTGCAAGCTCGTCCTCATTGGGATTAGGATTGACAGCGCAGTCCGCAAACAGCATCATGCCTTCCTTGCCATAGCTCTCGTCCTCAAGAAGCATTACGAAGAATGATGAAACTACGCTTATACCAGGAGCGGTCTTCACTATCTGAAGTCCCGGCCTCAGCAGGTCACCAGTCGTATGTATGGCGCCTGACACCATTCCCTGGGCATCGTCCTTCTTGACCATCATTGTACCGAAATACATCGGGTCAAGCATTGTCTTCGCAGCAATTTCCTCGGTTACTCCCTTGGATTTCCTGAGCTCGTAGAATTCCTTGACATATTCTGCGGTCTTCTCGGACTTTGAAGGATCCTGTATCTCTATCCCTTCTATGTTCAGTCCCAGCTTTCCAGCCTTTTCCCTTATGACTTCCTCGTTACCTACAAGTATGACCTCAGCAATCTTTTCAGCATTGATTGTAGCAGCTGCAGTCAGATTCCTTTCCTCTTCGCCTTCCGGCAGGACTATTCTCTGTATGTCGCTTTTGGCCATTTCTTTCATGCTTGACATAAAATCCATAAAAATTAGCTCCTTTCGTATTTACCTTCTAATATGATACAACTTTCAATGTGTGCATTTCAAGGAAAATGCAGTAAAATATACTTTATAATGCATGGGAGGTTACATCATGAGACCTTGCGCTATAATCGCTGAATACAATCCTTTCCACAAGGGTCATGCTTATCAGGTCGAAGAGACACGGAAAAACGGTGCCACCCACGTCATCGCACTGATGTCTGGAAACTTCGTACAGCGCGGTGCACCAGCACTTTTCGACAAATACAGGAGAGCCCATATGGCTGTTCTTGGCGGGGTAGACCTGGTTCTCGAGCTGCCTTCAGTATACGCCCTATCCTCTGCTGAATTTTTCGCAAGGGGTTCTGTTGACATATTGAACCGCCTTCATGGCATAAGCATGCTATCCTTCGGATCAGAAGCCGGAGATTTAGGCACCCTATCAAGAATCACAGAGATCGTCTCGGAAGAACCTGATGAATACAGGCTTCTCCTGAGGAAATACCTTGACCTTGGACAGTCATTTCCCGGTGCCAGGTCAAAAGCACTCGAAGCACTGCTTCCGGATATTCCTCCAGGTGTTCTTTCAAGCCCTAACAATATTCTAGGAGTTGAGTATCTGAAGGCACTTCGAAAGACAGCCTCATCCATAGAACCGTTTACAATAAGGAGACAGGGAGCCGGCTACCATGAGGAAGACCTTGAGAAGTCACTTCCATCGGCTACCGGGATAAGGAAGCTGCTCCTTGATGGAGGCGCTGCAGAAGGACTTCTTCCGGATAGCTCAGGTGAAGAGCTTGCCAGGCTTCTCTCATCAGGGTATTCGATGGTAACGCTTGAAAGCTGCAAAGACCTTCTGCTTTACAGGCTGACCGTTGATGGAGACTGCCTGTCAAACCTTCCCGATGCTTCGGGAGGGCTTTGCGAACGCATGGTCCAGCATTCTCATCTGATAGGGACATCTGGAGTGAGCAGCTTCATAGAAGCTGTCAAAACCCGGAGATACACTCATACCAGGATATCCAGGATACTGATGCAGTTCCTTCTCTCCTTCGACAGATGCGACCTTGACAGCCTTAGGAGGGGTACTCCCGGTGCTGTAAAGATCCTCGAGTCGACCCCAAGAGGCAACGAGTTCCTCGCTTCGATAAGGAAGGATACTGAAATAAGACTCATCCACAACTTCGGAAGAGAAATAGATGAATACCATGCCCTAGATTCAAAGGCTTCGAAGGTCTACGGTCTGCTTTGCAGAGACTATGACGCTTCCTGGGATTTCAAAGGTTACATATGACAAAAAGCAAGGCTCCCAGCATCCATACTTGGATGTTTGCGAGCCTTCCTGCTGTCTATTTCATTTCCCTGAGTTCCTTGATGTTTTCCCTGACAACTGCCGCAGTTCCTGTTATGTCCCTGTTGTAGTCAGATATGAACCCTTCGAACAGCTTCTTCAGGTTTACCATCATCTCGCTGTTCTTTGACTGGAGCTCCTTCTCGAGGTCTGTAAGAAGATTGTCGGCGTAGTCCCTTGCAGACAGCCTTACCATCTTAGCATCAGACTGGGCCTTTGCGATTATCTCCTTAGCTCTGACTTCAGCTTCCTTGACCAGGTCATGGTTGTCCAGCTTCGCTTTCATCAGCTCAGCCACTTCAGCCTTGGACCTTTCGTATTCACTCCTTGCCTCGTTAAGTATCCTGTCCTTTTCAGAAAGCACCCACTGGGCTGTCCTCAGGTCTTCAGGCAGCGCCTGTGTAAGCTCATCCAGTACGGATGTGAGCTCATCCTTGTCTACCATGACCTTCTTGCTGAAGAAGACCTTCTGTCCGTCCTCCACAATTTCCTGAAGAACCTCCACAAGGCTGGTTATCTCGATTTTCTTTGAAGTTACCTCATAGCTTTCATTCATGTCAAATCCCCCTGTTTTTTCTTTCCTTGGCATATATTTCGTCCAGAAGCACATCAGGCACAAGGCCCCTGATATCTCCCCCAAAATGCACGATCTGCTTTATATTGGAAGAGCTGATGTATGAATTGCATGGATCTGTCATCAGCAGCACTGTCTCAATATCCTGTGAAAGCTTCATGTTCGTGTGGGCCATCTGCATCTCGTAGTCGAAATCAGCGACTCCCCTAAGTCCCTTGACTATGACATCAGCTCCCTCTACTTCGAGGAAATCCACAAGCAGCCCTTCAAAACTCTTCACTTCAATATTATCATAATTGCCGACAACTTTCTGTATCATCGCCAATCTTTCTTCTACTGTGAACATGCACCTCTTGTCGATGTTGTTAAGTACAGCGACAATAACTCTGTCAAAGACCCTCGCGGATCTTTGCATGATGTCAAGGTGACCGTTTGTAACGGGATCGAAGCTGCCTGGGTATACGGCTGTTATCATACATGCTCCTTTCGATGCTGGTAGAAGGCAAGGACTGTCTTGCCGTACTTTCTCCTGTCCACTAATTCGAGACCTGCTTCCGGTTCGAATATTTCTTCAGATATATCATATTTGGATACTATCACTCCCTGACTTGAAAGAAGACCAAGCTCCTCAATCAGCAGGACTGATGTTTTCACCATATTGTTCAGATACGGAGGGTCCACAAATATTATATCAAAAACATCGCCCTTATACCCTGCTTTTTTACAATATTCATATGAATCTGAGAGAATGGCGGTGGATTTTCCGGAAAATCCGAGATTTTCTATGTTCTTACTAAGTATATCATAGGTTTCCCTGGATTTTTCGACCATTACAGCACTGCCGGCACCTCGGCTTATGCTTTCCAGGCCTAGGCTTCCCGTACCGGAAAACATGTCTAGTACCCTTGCATCCTGAATTTTCCCGCTGATGATGCTGAACATCGACTCCTTGATCCTGTCAAGTGTTGGCCTCGTGGCATTGATGTCGCCCTTCTCGGTAACTCTTCCCTGATTGAGCGGAGACAGAAGCTTTCTGCCCTTCGCGCTTCCTGCAATTATCCTCATTTATTCCTCCTGTCAGTTAAGGCAGATGAATTCCATGGAATCCTCAAGCATCCGTGTAAATTCTGCTTTAACCCTTTTGTATTCATCGGTCTCCTCATGGAAGACCCTGGCAGCAAACTTGCCTGCCCTTGTAAAAATGGAGTAGTCCCTTGCGAGGTCGGAAATTGAGAGCCCTGACCCCCCGGACTGGCTTACTCCAAAAAGCTGGCCGGTTCCACGCTGTTTCATGTCCTCCTCAGCTATAAAGAAGCCGTCATTGCTTTTTGCAAGCGTCTCCAGCCTGGTCCTCGTCTCTTCAGAGTTCATCTTTGAAACCATCAGACACCATGACTGGTGCTCACCTCTTCCGACCCTTCCCCTCAGCTGATGCAGCTGGGCAAGTCCGAACCGTTCCGCATTCTCTATGAGCATTACTGTAGCGTTGCCGACATTGACCCCGACTTCGATGACAGTTGTGGATACAAGTGCCTTCAGCTCTCCATCCTTGAATGCTCTCATGGCCTTGTCCTTTTCTGCACCCTTCATTCTGCCATGAAGCATACCCATGGGTATGCCCTTCATCATCCCTTCCGACAGTTCGGTGAAGAGCCCTTCCACGGAGCTTGCCTCAAGCTCAGAGTCCTCTTCGATGAGTGGCGTTACGATATACGCCTGTCTGCCATTTTTTATCTCCTCGATCACCTTGCTGTAGCACTGCTTCCTTTTCTCTTCAGGAAACAGCATGGTTCTTATGTTCTTTCGTCCCGGTGGCAGCTCGTCGATTGTCGACACATCAAGATCAGAATAAAGAGCCAGGGCCATGGTCCTTGGAATCGGAGTTGCAGACATTACAAGCACGTCAATCTCCTGGCCTTTTCCAATTAGCTTTGCCCGCTGGTTCACTCCGAACCTGTGCTGCTCATCGGTAACTGCGAGTCCAAGCTTAGGCATTGACACACTCTCCTCAAGCAGAGCATGTGTACCGATTATGATCATTGGAATACCCTCCGCAAGGTCCTTCTTAATCCTATCCGCTTCCTTCCTTTTCGTCGAACCGGTAAGGACCTCGATCCTCGTTCCGAACCTTGAAAGAAGGGATTCGGCCTCCTCCTTGTGCTGGGTTGCAAGTATTTCGGTAGGTACCATGAGGGCACCCTGGTATCCGTTCTCGACAACGTTGAAAAGAGCAGTAAGGGCCACTATGGTCTTGCCTGATCCTACATCGCCCTGAAGAAGCCTGTTCATCGGGTACGGTTTCTTCTCGTCAAGAAGGATTTCACGTATGCACCTTGACTGCGCCCTTGTCAGTTCATAAGGCATGCTTTCCTTGAATTCGGTTAGTCTTCCGCTCATCCTGAAGGGTATGCCGTTTGCTGCATCCTTCCTTCTATTTCTCGCAATCATGATCTTCAGGGAATATGAGAACATCTCCTGGAATCTGAGCCTTTCGAGAGCTTCAGAAAGGTCCTTGTCATCACCCGGGAAATGGACAGCCCTTACAGCCTTATCCAGCTCCATCAGGTTCTCCTCAATGAGTATCTCCCTTGGAAGGTTCTCGTTGATTATAACGGAATCAAGCACCTGCCTCAGCAGCTTCCTTATAAGGGTTCCTGTAACACCCTCCTTCTGAGGATATATTGGTGTTATATCCACAATCTCCCTTACGGAGGAGGGATTCACGACCTCAAGGCCTTTTCCCTTCCTTACGAATTTACCTGCCAGATGGTAGGAAGTGCTCGCACTATAGTTTCCGGAAATATAAGGCATATTGAACCAAGTTGCCCTGATATCACCAAACTCAGAGCTGAATGTGGCACTCACCATGGCAAGTCCCTTCCTCAGCTTCACGGGTCTGCCGATTTTTATCAGCTGGGCTTCGACTACTGATTTGTCCTGTCCGTTGAACACCGATTCGCATGCATCAAAAAGTTTATCATAACCTCTCGGAAAATACAGAAGCAGGTCAAGTATTGTCCTGATTCCCATTTCTTCAAGCTTTTCAGCAGTTTTTTCACCGACGCCCTTAAGCGTGATCACCGAGTCATGAACTTCCATGTTTCCTCCATGCAAAGAAGGAAGGCTTCTGCCTTCCTTGTACTTAATTACTCTACAGAGATTATGAAGTAGTAGAGTGGCTGCTTTCCAGCCAGGCTCATCACATCAAGGTCTCCATACTTTTCTTCAAGCTTTTCCATGAACACCTGAACGTCCTCTTCAGCAGCGTCGCTGCCGTAGAATACTGTAAGAGCTGAACTATGCTCGTCAACCATCCTGCCGATCAGGTCTTCAGTGAGCTGGTACAGATCCCTTTCGACCTCGACAATCTTGTTGTCAAGAAGTCCCAGGTAATCTCCCTGCCTGATTTCGATTCCATCAATCTCGGTATCCCTCACAGCGTAAGTGACCGAACCTGACTTCACTTCTGAAAGGCTGCCTGTCATTGATCTGATGTTCGCATCAAGCTCCGATTCAGGATTGAATGCCGTCAGTGCGGTTATACCCTGCGGAATCGTCTTTGTTCCGATGACATGAACGTCCTTGTGGGAAATTTCCTTAGCCTGGTTCGCCGCCATGATTATATTCTTGTTGTTCGGCAGAATGAAGATATGTTCTGCATTCAGGCTTTCCACTGCCTTCACTATATCCTCTGTCGAAGGGTTCATGGTCTGTCCGCCTTCTATGATCACATCTGCACCAAGGTCAAGGAACGCAGCCTTGAGTCCCTCACCTACTGAAACCGAAATGAAGGCATACTTCTTGGCTTCAGCGACTATATTTTCCTCAGCAATAAGATTCTCGCCATGACCCAATGTCTCGGGAACATCCTGGAGGTTCCTGTGCTGTTCCCTCATGTTCTCGATCTTTATCTTGGTGAGCTCGCCCAGCTTGCCAGCCTCTGCAAGCACAAGTCCTGGTTCATCCGTATGAATATGGACCTTAATGATGTCATCATAACCGACATATACGATCGAGTCTCCCATGGTTTCAAGATACTCCCTGAAAGCGCCATTGTCAGGCTCAGCCAGTATTATGAACTCGGTACAGTATCCGAAGGTTATCTCGGTATGGGTGTCTCTGGCTGCCACGTAGCTCTCTGCAGGAGCCTTGTCTTCTGACTTTCTCTCGGTCATCTCACCTGAAAGCGCTTCGTACATTCCCTGGAGTATTATTACAAGCCCCATTCCGCCAGAATCCACAACCTTCGCTGCCTTCAGCTGGGGAAGCATCTCGGGTGTCCTTTCAAGTGTGTCTTTGGAAATCTCCACTATATTCCTCATGAGTTCGGTACAGTCATCCGTGTGCAGCTCCACAGCCTTTTCTCCGACCTCTCTGATGACTGTCAGGATAGTTCCCTCGGTTGGTCTCATGACTGCCCTGTAAGCCGATTTGGAGCCCTCTATGAAGCTCAGCGTCAGCTCGAACGGATTGACTTCATCTTTGCCCTCGAGGCCTTTTGCAATTCCTCTGAATATCTGAGATAGTATTACTCCTGAATTCCCTCTGGCTCCCATAAGGGCACCCTTTGCAAGGGTCTTCGATACTTCACCGATATTCGTGGACTTGTGCCCTTCAACCTCCCTGACTGCTGCCCGGAATGTCATGGACATGTTAGTACCGGTATCTCCGTCAGGTACTGGAAAGACATTGAGAGAATCGACATATGCCTTCTCATCCTCCAGCTTCGCACTGGCGTTCAGTACCATGCTTATGAATTGCTGTCCATTGATCTTGCTGTATTTCATCTGAAAATAACCTCCCGTAAAAATGGACAACATAGGGAATGTCCAGCTTTTACAAATCTCTTTATATCAATATTGTTTTCTGCTTCAACCTTAAGTCCAAGAATCATATTCTTCCATAATAGGCCATATTTGAATAGAAATACCTGAAAAGTCAGGTTTATTTAAGAATTGGACTTAGAACCTTATACCCTCAATATTTACTGTGATATTCGCAACCTTGAGTCCGGTATGGTTCTCTACGTTGTACCTTACCTTCTGTATGATGTTTCCGGCGATTACTGAAATCTTGGTTCCATACTCTACCACTACAAACAGATCAATGGAAAGCTCGTTGTTCTTGTAGTTTATCTTGACGCCCTTGTTCAGGTGCTCTATCTTGATCAGCTCCCAAAGTCCGTCAGCTGTATTCTTGGAGGCCATGCCCACGACACCATAGCATTCCATAGTGGAAAGACCGACTATCTTGGCGATCACCTCGTCTGAGTAGGTTATGTTGCCGTTGCTGTTGGTTAATCCTATCAATTTACTCCCTCCTTGACTGAATTCATCTTATATAATATTATATTTTCATTGTAACTTCAAGATAAGCTAATGTACACGCAGGATAACCTCAACAGTCTGAATATTATTATTGAGCGTTTATCCTAAGTATCCTGAATGTACACGAAAATTATGTTGCATTCAAGTCCACCGTTATGTTAGAATGTTATTTGTTCCAATCGGGATATTAGTTTTCGATTTCATAAACTCTCATGGAGGAGGTGTAAATCTGATGGCAAGAGTATGCGAAGTATGCAACAAGGGTGTCATATCAGGAAAATCTTACTCACACTCACACAGGCAGTCACTTAGAAAGTGGGCCCCAAATCTACAGAAGGTTAGAGCTATTGTCGACGGAACTCCACAGAGAGTTGTCGTATGTACAAGATGCTTGCGTTCTGGCAAGGTTGAGCGTGCGATATAATTAAAGATTGACAGGATAAATCATCCGTTAGAAAACCCAGGGATTAAGTTCCCTGGGTTTTCTAACGTCCGTTTTTTTTCAGTCCCTTGACTTCATTACAATCACAATCCCGCTTTTGAAGGAAACTTCGATGGTCTCCCCTTCAAACTCGTTCGAGACGGTCCTGGGATCCCCCATCCTGAGCCTGTAGTCATTAAGAGGATATCTTGCCCCTTTGATCGTAAAGCCTTCCACATCGCCCCTGAAGGCCTGGAATGAGATGAAGTCCCCGAAATCGCGGATGATGGTTCCCGGTCTGCTGATCATGCTTATCATGTTGTTGCCGTCGATTATGAAAGCTTCCTTCCCTTCACTGAGGGCCTCTTCAAGAAGTCCAAGGTTTCCCAGGAAGTGATCGAGCCTCACTCCGGTGCATCCGAAGAAAAGGTATGAATCAGGGGAATATTCCCTTGCCTTCAGATATGCCGCTTCAGTGTCCGTAAAATCCTTGACAGCATCAAACTTCTGGATTTCACACCTGCCCTGAAAGAACTCCAGTGTTTCCTCACTGAGCGAGTCGAAATCACCGAGCAGCACATCAGGCATTACCCCAATTTCCTTTAGGAATTCTCCTCCCCGGTCAGCCGCAATTATTACATCACCTGGCTTCAGATACGAGATGAAGAGGTCCTTTCCAGGGCTTTTCCCCCCTGAGACTATAAGAGCCTTCATCTGAGGGCTTTCCTCAGCTTCATCATGTTCTCTGATATCTCATTGTTCCTGTAGACAGCAGATCCTGCCACGATGACATCTGCACCTGCCTCGGCAGCTGCCCTGATGTTGTTCTCGCCAATTCCCCCGTCTATCTCGATCATAAGCGAAGGGTTGAGCACGTCTGCCATTTGCCTGAGCTCCCTCACCTTATCGAGCGAATATGGAATGAATGACTGACCACCGAACCCTGGATTCACTGACATAATAAGAACAAGGTCGAGTTCAGGCAGAATATGCTTCAGAACCGAAACAGGAGTTGCCGGATTAAGCGTTATGCCTGCCATTACCCCAAGTCCCTTTATCCTTTGTATCGCCCTGTCTATATGAGTCTCAGCTTCATAGTGGAAATTTATCAGGTCCGCTCCCGCTTCCGCGAAGGCCTCGAAGAAATTCGAAGGCTCCCTGATCATAAGGTGTACATCAAATGTGAGCTTGGTAAGTGGTCTTATCGCCTTGATTACTGGCAGTCCGAAGCTGATGTTTGGGACGAAAGAGCCGTCCATGACATCTATATGGATCCAGTCAGCCCCGGCTGTCTCTGTTACCTCAATGTCCCGTCCCAGGTTGGCAAAGTCTGCTGATAATAATGATGGTGCTATCTTGACCATTTTTTCTTGTTTACCTCCATAAGTTCATTCAGAAATCTAAGATAGTAGTAATACCTTTTCTCGGAAATTGTCTTGCCCACCGCATCCTTTACACTGCAGCCCGGCTCCTTGTTGTGGGAACATCCGGTGAACCTGCAGTTCCCCTCATGCTCGTGGAATTCAGGGAAATAGTCCTTGAGCTCTTCAGTTTCCATCGAAAGCTCGATAGATGAGAACCCCGGTGTATCCACAACAAAGCCGTCATTAACATTTACAAGCTCGCTGTGCCTTGTGGTGTGCTTGCCCCTTTTGAGCCTTTCAGATACGACTCCTGTCTCCATATGCTCCTTCCCCAGTATACGGTTCAGCATGGTCGATTTGCCGGCTCCCGACGGTCCGCAGAACACAGTTATGTTTCCTGTAAGTTCCTTCAGGATAACGTCAAAGTCTTTTCCTTCCTTGGCACCGATGAAAAGCAGCCTGTAGCCGGTACCCATGAAAAGGTCCGTAAGCTCTTTCATCTGACCCTGATAGGACAAGTCTACCTTGTTGAACACAAGTACTGGAGTTATGTTGGACTTTTCGAGCATGACAATGAACTTCATAAGAAGCTCCTCGTTGATATCAGGATTCCTCATGGCTGACACCACAAAAGCCTGGGTTACATTAGCAACCATCGGCCTTTCAAGCTCCGATGACCTCGGAAGTATCTCAGAGATCACATTCGAATCCCTCTCAACCTCGATGACAACCTTGTCTCCTACCATCGGGGTCACATTCCTCAGCCTGAATATTCCCTTGGCTTTGCATTCGACTACTCCGCCTTCAGTGCTTACGTAGTAGAAGCCGCCTATTCCCTTTATAATCAATCCTTCCATGGCACCGGTCCCGTGATTTATTTGGGCATTGCCTCTTGGCCTTATTGCCCCTTCCTTAATTATATCCTTCAATTAATCTTTATTCCACAATTTATATGTCATCAGCCTTTCAATCATGTCTGCACAAATCAAAAAAGCCCCGAAGGGCTGATTTGAAAAAATTTATTTATGGCTGGGTTGTTGGTGCTGTTGTTGGTGCAGACGTTGGCTCGGGTATTGGCTCCGGTTCCGGTTCACCAAGGATCTCCACAGTGCTTCCGTATGGAACTGCCCTGCCGACATTCGGGTTCACATCCACCACGTTGTCAGTCCGCAATGTGTCTCCGCCAAGAACAACCTTCAGCCCCAATGATTCCAGTTCAGATTCGTATGCTGCCACAGTCATTCCTGTAAAGTCTCCAATCAGGACCTCCCTGTATTCATATACGGTCACATTCACCTTAGAGCCCTGCTTGACTTCAGTGTTCTCAGGTATTTCCTGAGCCTTTATGGAACCATCAAGCTTCTTGTCCCCGGTAGGCTGTTTGGTTACCGATCCAAGCTCAAGCTTTACGGACTCGAGAATACTTCTGGCTTCAGTTTCCGAGAGCGACAATAGGTTTGGCACCTTTGAAATCTGTAACTCAGGTCCCTTCGATATCACAATATTAACCGGGCTGCCCTTTGGCATGTCTGTCAAAGCCAGCGGCTCCTGGCTTATTATCTGACCCTGCGGAACGGTATCGCTGTATTCTTCAGTCACTGTGCCCTTAATGAAGTTATTGTTTGCAAGAAGGGTCTCTGCAGATTCAAGAGTCATGTTTATGATATCAGGAACCTTCAGTATTACCTGACCTGCACTTAGAACAACTTGTACAGTCGAGCCCTTCTTGACGCTTTCTCCTTCGCCTGGCAGCGACCTGAGGACAGTCCCCTCAGGAAGGTCAGAATTCTCTGTAGACCCTACCTGCATGACCAGGCCGGCATCTATAATCGTATCCTCGGCATTGTCCTTCAACATTCCGACAATTACCGGAACCTTGGTGTTTTCATCAACAACTGTTGTGGGGTTCTTGGTGCCTCCCCCGAATACGAATTGCCCGAGAAGTGCTCCCAGAGTCAGGAATACCACCATCACAAGGCCCACTATGAGTGCTGTCTTATTCTTTCCTGTTGGCTTTTCATCATCAAATATGTCGTCCTCAAGCGGATCTCTCTTAGGCTTTACTGCAGACATCACCTGAGTTTCACCACTGAACGTGGCTGCTGATTCGATGTTCTCGCCGGCCTTTACAGTCCTTAGGTCAACTAGGAATTCCTCTATCTTCTGATATCTTGCTATTGGATCCTTTGCTGTTGCCTTGAGTATGACTCTGTTAAGCCCTTCCGCCAGAAGAGGATTAACAGTCTTCGGAGGCTTGATGTCCTCCTGCATGTGCTTCAGTGCTATGGTTATAGGGCTCTCAGCATCAAATGGTACTGCCCCTGTCGCCATTTCAAACATGACTATGCCCAATGAGTAGATATCTGATCGTCTGTCGGTCAGGTTGCCCCTCGCCTGTTCAGGCGAGAAGTAGTGCGCTGAACCGAATATCTTGCCTGAGTGGGTGATTGTGTTTGAATCAGAATGCTTTGCTATACCGAAATCAGTGACCTTAACCAGGTTATCTCCGGTTATCATTATGTTTTGCGGCTTTATGTCCCTGTGGATTATGTTGTTGTTGTGCGCGCATTCAAGGGCTCTTCCGATCTGCATCGAGTAGTCCAGTATCTCATCGTTGGAGAGCTTGCCTTTTTCCCTTATGATCTGTTTAAGGGTCTTTCCCCTGACGTATTCCATTACTATGTAGTGGATATCATCCTCGCTTCCCACATTGTAAATGTTGACTATGTTGGGATGCGAAAGGAAAGCCACGGCATTGGCTTCCTGCTTGAACCTGTCAAGAATCTCCCTGTTCGAGATAAATTCTTCCTTGAGCACTTTGACAGCATCATATCTGTTCAGCTTCGTGTCCAGGGCCTTGTATACGGTAGACATACCGCCCTGGGCGATCTTCTCCACGATTTCGTAACGGTTGCCAAGTATTTTTCCTATCATTTTACTGCTTCTCCTCCAAATACCAAAAGAGTTATGTTATCCTTGCCGCCTCTTTCCTTTGCTGTTGAAACCAGATGCTTGAGGCTATTCCCGTTCTCGCCCTTTTCGCTGATCTCGAGGATCTCTTCCTCGGAGATGTAGTCAGTGAGCCCATCGGTGCAGAGAAGGTATATGTCGCCAGGATTCGACTTTAGCGTTTGCAGGTCGATTTCCACTTCCTCGTTGGTTCCTACTGCCCTTGTTATTATGTTCTTGTTGGAATGGTGCTTTGCCTCTTCAGCAGTTATGGTGCCCATGTCCACAAGCGCCTGTACCAGTGAATGGTCCTTGGTAAGCTTGGTTATGGAATGCTCCCTTATCCTGAATAGAGAGCTGTCACCCACATGAGCGACATGAATCCTTCCATGCTCTGAAAGTACTGCTGATACCGTGGTGCCCATACCCTTAAGGTGATTATCCGTGCCTGACATGCTGTAAATAGCCCTGTTGGCGGATTCTACAGCCTTTCTCAGCTGCTGGTCCGGTAATGCGGAAAGACCGCTTCCGAAAGCCTCCCTTATGGTATTTAACGCCATTTCGCTGGCCACTTCTCCGGCATTGTGCCCGCCCATTCCGTCGCATACGACGAAAAGCGCGAATCCATCACCCTCAAGCCAGCCGGCACTGTCTTCATTCAGTTTTCTGATGTTACCTATATCGGAAATCAAATCTACCATGTGCTGTCTCCTGTCCTACATGCCATCAAGATAGCTTCTTCTGAGCTGTCCGCATGCAGCATCTATGTCTGAACCCATTTCTCTTCTTACTGTGGCTTCTATTCCCCTTGAATCAAGGGCATTCCTGAAGCTTTCCACAGCCTTGTTCTGAGAAGGCCTGAAAAGCATCTCCTTAATTACGTTTACCGGAATCAGATTGACATGCGTCTTCATCCCTCTGAGCAGGGCCGCGAGCGCATATGCATCCTCCAGGCTGTCGTTGACACCGTTGACCAGTGAGTATTCGAAGCTTACCCTTCTTCCTGTCGTGTCCATGTAGTATCTGACAGAATCAAGTATCTCCGCAATGGACCAGCGCCTGGCTATCGGCATGATCTCTCGCCTCTTGTCGTCAGTTACGGCATGGAGGGATATGGCAAGGGTTATCTGCAGCTTCATGTCTGCAAGTTCCCTTATTTTGTCCACCAAGCCGCATGTCGAAAGGGTTATGTTCCTGTGAGAAAGGCCAAGCCCTTCTTTCATGTTGACAAGCTCAAGGAATTTCAGGACATTTTCAAAATTGTCGAGCGGCTCGCCGCTTCCCATAAGTACTATGTGTGACATCCTTTCTCCGGCTTCCTTCGAGGCTGCCAAAACCTGCCCGAGTATCTCACCCGGCAGAAGGTTCCTCACCATTCCACCCTTTGTGGAAGCACAGAAGGAGCAGCCCATGGCACAGCCGACCTGAGATGACACGCATACTGAGTAGCCGTACACGTACTTCATCACGACGGTTTCGATGATATTGCCGTCCGAAAGTGCAAGAAGCATCTTCACTGTCCCATCCTTCGATACCCTCTTGTCGATGACCTGAGGAACGTATATGACAAACGCTTCCTTCAGCTTCTCTATCGATGAGCCGTTAAGGTTCTTCATATCCTCGAAGGATTCAGCTCCCTTATAAAGGTAGTCAAGTAACTGCTTTGCCCTGAATGAGCCTTCACCTCTGCCTTTGAACCATTCCTTCAGTTCATCATAGCTCCAGTCGAATATATTGTCCAAAAAAACACCTCTTGTTTAGTTCTCCAAAGATTATATCATAAATCGCTGCAGATACTGAAAAACACTGCAGCCTAAAGGAAATCATAGGAATATTTTAAGATTTGGAAGTTCTCCTTACAAGCTTTGACAGGAAAAATCCATCCATGGTACCAGAAGGAAGCACAGTCACGAAACCTTCCTCAGAGTATATCAGGTTAGGATGGTCCCCAAGCTGAATCCTTTTTGCCTCGAAATCAGGATTGTTTTCAAGGAACCACCTTACGTTATCCTCATTCTCTGAAGGATTCAGGGTACACGTCGAATAAACCAGTGATCCACCGGTCTTCACATACAGCTTCGCGACATCCATAAGCCTTCTCTGGAGTTCTGGAAGTCCATCCAGCTCCTCCTGCGTCTTCGTATGCTTTATGTCAGGCTTCTTTCTGATTATACCCAGGCCCGAGCATGGTGCGTCAAGTAGAACCGAGCCTATACCGAAGAACTCAGGCATGGGCTCACCAGCATCGTGCAGTCCGGCCTCTATGCCCTTAAGCTTGAGCCTTGCTGCATTCTCCATGATTGTCCTTATCTTGGCCTCGTATATGTCATATGCAAGTACCCTTGCCCTGTCTCCTGAGAGCTCTGCTATATGAGTGGCTTTACCTCCGGGAGCGCTGCACAGGTCAAGGTAGGTACCGCCTTCCACAGGCTCAAGCAGTGGAGCGGCAAGCATCGAGCTTTCATCCTGGACAGTTAGGAAGCCTTCAGAAAATAACCTGTTTGCAGCTACTGAACCACCGCCGGAAATTATTATTCCGAACGGGGATACGGCTGTCGGCTCCGCACTGAACCCATCCTTTTGAAGCTCAGTGAGAGCATCCTCCCTTGTAATCCTGAGTGTGTTCACCCGATATGTCACTGCAGGCCTTTCATTCAGACCTTCAAGTATCTCCAGGGTCCTTGACTTGTAGTTTCTGCTGAAGTGCATGACCATCCATAACGGAAATGACTCTTCGTACGCCATCTTTTCAAGCTTTGACCGGAATCTGGGAACAGTATCATCCCTGGAAATGCTTCTCAGCACCGCATTCACAAATCCTGAAACCCTTGGGTTCCACTCCCTTGCAAGCTCAACAGCGTCGCTTACGATGGCATAGTCTGGTATCCTGTCCAGGTACTTGAGCTGATATACAGACATCCTCAATATACCAAGGACCCTGTCCTCTATCTTCTTCATTGGAGTCGTCGAGTTTCTGCCAATCATATCATCTATCGTCACAAGCCTCTTAAGGGTTCCATAGACCAGCTCGGTGGCAAGTGCCTTGTCATCGTCTTTCAGGTTCACTGAAGAAAGGGCATTATCCAAAGCGATGTTTGAATATGCCCCTTCATTCAAAATTTTCATCAAAGTCTCAAGTGCGACCGTTCTCGCTTTTGCAACCACCTTTTATCTTCTCCTGTTTCGAAGTACAAGGAGCCTTGCAAGGTTGGCTATTCCGGAAAGTGCAGCCGCAATGTATGTAAGTGCAGCCGCATTCAATACCTGCCTGGCTTTTCCGAGTTCATCGCTCTCCAGTATGCTGTATCCTTCAAGGACAGCCATGGCCCTGCTAGACGCATTGAATTCCACAGGAAGGGTTACAAGCTGGAAAAATACAGTTGCTGAGAACAGAACTATTCCTATGGTCTGAAATACGGGTATTGACAGAAAGAGACCAAGTATGAATATGCCGAATCCGAAGTTTCCTCCGATTGAGGCGACAGGAACCAAAGCTCCTCTTATTTTCATCGGCAGATACTCCTGCTGGTCCTGAATTGCATGCCCTACTTCATGGGCAGCTATTCCAAGTGCAGCTATTGAGTTCGAACTGTATACACCCTGGGAAAGCCTAAGCTTCTTGCTCCTCGGGTCGTAATGGTCGGTCAGGTTTCCTGCAACCTGTTCAATCGGAACCTCATAAAGGCCTGCCTTGTCCAGGATCAGCCTTGCAGCATCGCTTCCGGTCATTCCGCTCCTGTTGGCAACCCTTGAGTACTGGGCATAGGTGGACCTCACCTTGTTCTGTGCATACATGGCGATAAGTATCGCCGGAAGAAGAATCAGCATCGAAGAATCAAATCCATACATCGGATAATACACTATTACAAACCTCCCTTGAATTCAGTCGCATCAATCTTGTTTCCGTTAAGGAAATCCCTGATGGCCATAGGCTTTTTGTTCGGATACTGGACCTTCTGTATGCTAAGTGATCCATTTCCTGTGGACACCAGAAGTCCAGCCTTGGAGACCTCTATTATCGCTCCCGGTTTGCCAGTGGTCTCCTTAATGACCTTAGCCTCCAAAAGCTTCACCTGGTCGTCTCCTATGAAGGAATATGCTCCCGGTGAAGGGGCAAGGCCACGGATCAGCCTCTCTATCTCCGCTGCATCCTTAGTCCAGTCGATCAGTCCGGTTTCTTTCTTAAGCATGGGAGCATAGGTATGGGAATCATGGTCCTGCGCTTCAGGCCTTATTGTGCCTGCAGCGATTCCATCGATCGTCCTCAGCAGCAGGTCCGCACCCCTTTTACTCAGAAGGTCATGAAGCTCACCGGCTGTCATTGTTTCTCCTATGGCAACCTCATCCTTCAGGAGCATCGGTCCTGTATCAAGTCCCTTTTCCATAAGCATCGTAGTATTTCCTGTCTTTTCATGGCCTTCTATGATTGCCCAGTTTATTGGTGCTGCTCCTCTAAGCTTCGGAAGAAGCGATGCATGCAGATTGATGCATCCGTACTTCGGTATCGAAAGCACTTCCTCGCTCAGTATCTGTCCATATGCTACAACAACTATGAAATCAGGCTTCAGGGACCTCATCTCTTCTATCGCATCCCTATCGGTCCGCAGCTTTGATGGCTGGATTACCCGGATGCCTCTCTTAAGTGCTTCGTCCTTTACAGGCGGAAACAGAACCTTCTTTCCTCGTCCCTTCTCCTTGTCAGGCTGAGCTACAACCAGCTTCACTCCATGTCTTTCGTCCAGCGCAGACAGTGAAGGCACCGAAAAATCAGGAGTTCCCATGAAAATTATGTCCAAATTACACCGTCTCCTCTTCAGGCTCGAAATCCTCAGGAACATCCTCAAGCTTATCCGTGAACAGGCTTCCGTTGAGGTGGTCATTCTCGTGGCAGATAGCCCGGGCAAGAAGCATGGAAGCTTCCAGAGTGAACTCCTCCCCGTCCTCGTTCAGGGCCTTTACCTTTACAAACCTTGGTCTCTTGACCACACCGGATTCGCCAGGAACCGAAAGGCAGCCCTCATAGTCAAGGTACTCACCCTCCATCTGAAGGATTTCAGGGTTTATGAATACATATCTCTTTTCTTCCAGTCCAATCACGAAAATCCTCTTGAGGATTCCGACCTGAGGTGCGGCAAGTCCGACCCCATCCTCATGGACCATGGTGTCAAACATGTCCTTGATCAAAGTCTTTATTCTTGGTGTTATCTCAGCCACAGGCTTGGCTGTCTTTCTGAGGACATCGTCCCCTACTGTCCTTATAGTTCTTAGTGCCATATCTTATCTCCTTGTCATAGCATGCTTGTCGGATCAAGGTCTATGCTTGTCCTGACATCCCTCACGCTCTTCTCGAGCACAAGGTCCTTTATTCTTCTTGCAATATCCGGGTCCAGTTCACCTTTGAGCAGTATCTGCCATCTGTGGTTCTGCTTTATCTTGGAGATAAGGCAGGGGCTTGGACCTAACATGATGATTTTATCACAGCCAAATAAAAATTTTCTTAATTCAGTTCCGATTGTTTGTATATTTTTTATTAACAGGGCTTCATCCTCAGAACTTTGAACAATCGACATGATCCTTGAAAACGGTGGATTGTTCATCATTTCCCTTGCTGCGATTTCACGCCTGTAGAAGCCCTTGTAGTCATGCTCCTTTGCGCTCACTATGGAGGGGTCCTCCGGCGTGTAGCTCTGGATCACCACTTTTCCCGGCTTGTCATGACGTCCTGCCCTGCCTGCAACCTGGGTTATGAGCTGGAATGTCCTCTCACCTGACCTGAAATCAGGAAGGTTCAGTGAGAGGTCTGCAGCGATTATGCCAACCAGCGTCACATTCCGGAAATCAAGACCCTTGGTGATCATCTGTGTTCCTATCAGAATGTCCCCTTCGCTGTTCTTGAAGGAATTGTACATATCCTCGTAGTCTGACTTGTTCTTTGCTGTGTCCCTGTCCATCCTTACTACCCTTGCTCCGGGAAACTCCTTCTTTACCATCTCCTCTACCTTCTCAGTACCTGTTCCGAACTGCTTTATGTATTTGCTTGAACAGGATGGACAGGTTTCCGGAAGAGCCTGCCTATAGCCGCAATGATGGCAGGAGAGGTCCCTGGAGGTATGATATGTGAGGCTTACGCTGCAGTTGGGGCAATTGAACACATGTCCGCATGAGCGGCAGGATACGAATGTCGAATAACCTCTCCTGTTCAGGAACAGTATTACCTGTTCTTTGGATTCCAGCGCCTTTTCAATCTCGCCCCTCAGTACCCTTGAGAACATGGTCCTGTTCCCTGCTTTGAGCTCATCCCTCATATCCACCGTAGTCATTTGTGGAAGGGTACCTCTGGTTGCCCTTTTATCCAGGGTTATCAGCCCTATTTCACCAGATACAGCCCTATGATAGCTGTTAATTGAAGGCGTCGCAGATGCGAGTACAAGTCTCCCGCCTTTTCTCATCATCATGAATTCAGCCATTTCCACAGCAGAATACTTTGGGCTCATTTCCGACTTGTAGGATGTCTCATGCTCCTCATCAACAACTATGAGACCCAGGTCCCTGAACGGCAGGAAAAGTGCTGACCTTGCACCTACTGCTATCTTTACCTCGCCATTCTTAACCCTGTGCCATTCATCGAACCTTTCACCTTCGGAAAGCCTGGAATGGAATATCGAAATATCCTTCCCGAACCTTCCCTTGAACCTCTCGATCATCTGGGGAGTGAGGCTTATCTCAGGCACGAGAACTATGCTGTCCTTGTTTTCCTTAAGCATCCTCTTTATGACATCCATGAAAACTTCGGTCTTTCCGCTACCTGTTATACCGTGTACAAGATATGTCCCCGGCCTCGCCATTATCGTATCGGAGGCGCTGGTCTGCTCCTTGTTAAGCTTAGGCGCAGCATAGTTTTCATAATCCCTGACATCATGCCTGCTGCTCCTGACTGAAGACACCTCGATCACACCATGCCTGATGAGTGTATTAAGGGAGCTTGTTGAAAAGCCCATCCGGGAGATGTCGGCCCTTATGAATTTCCCAGGATTCTTTCCAATAAGGTCGGCTATTGAAATATATGGCTCCTTGTCCAGCTTTCCTGAAAGGGCGATACTCGGATACAGCTTTTCCTCGGTCTTGAAATCAGCACCCTTGAGGGTCCCAACCGGAATGAAAAGCCTTATGCCTTCAAGATATGTGCAGAGGTATCTTTTCCTCATCTCCTCCACTACTTCAACAGACCAGCTGTCAAAAAGAGTTCCCGGAAGTACCGATGAGACATCCTTGATTCCCCTGACATCTGCTTCAGGCATGATCCCAACAACAAATCCGTCAAGCTTCCTGTTGGATGCTCCGAACGGTACCTTCACCCGGCTTCCAACGGATATATTCATTTTATCCGGTATCCTGTATGTAAAAATCCTGTCCATGGCCTGCGATTCGTTGTTTACAACTACCCCGGCGAATCCCATTCGCTCACCCCCTCAACTGTCTCATTGCTCCGATTCTTCAACCAATATCCGTTTCCATTTCTCTAATTTCATCCATCAGGAACATGAATCTTTCCCGACCTTCTGAAATCTTCTCTTCGAGAAAATCTTCAAAACCCTCATTGAAAATCTTATCCTCAATGCCATAATCCCCGACAAGCTTCATGTTGACCTCGGCATCATGAATGCTGCCGGCTATATCCTGAACAGCCTTCAGACGTGCACGCCAGACGGCACCTCCAAAGTCGCGCTCTTCCTCTGCAAGCTCCAGACTGTATAGTGCCTTCTTTACAGCAATCCTGTACTTATGTATACTGCGCTTTTTCCCAAAGCTTTTGCCTGCTTCTTCCCTGAGTTCCTCGATCATGCTGCTTAACCTGAGCTTTGCAAATGATTCGAAATTCCCATGGTCCTTCGCTTCATCCGTCAGCTTCAGTGATACCACCATATTCCCAAGCTTCTTCACTCTTTTCAGGATCAGTTCCCTGTCTTCTTTTCCAGACATTGATCCTGCTTCGATCTTCATGATTGTGTCGTTGGCACTGTCCTTGTGGTCCGGATTTTTCTCTGCATAATCCTTCAATGATTTTATAAGCATGTCAGCCTCACGCTTTTCACCGAAAGCACTTATGGCATCCTTGAGCATTTCATCAGCAGATTCAAAATCGGAGCCATTGAACAGAGGATAGAACAAATAGAGTATGGAGGTAAGGACCCTGATATCCACTCTCGCATCATGCACAGGTTCAGGATCCTCTGAATCTGCAAAGTGCCTTGTAATATCTGTGTTCAGCCTTTCCAAAGTTCTTTTGATCAGTGAAACATATGCATCCTCGCACCTTAATGCTGCCATACCTGATGAAGCCTGGGCTGCAACCCTATACGCCTTCATTCTCAAACACCCGCTGCAGCGGTGCTCAGGACCTTAAGGTTCCTGTCATCGAAGCAGACCATGACAACCTTCTCCAAAGTATCATCCTTTCCAAGGAAGTCGTTCACGGCTGTCAATGCAACCATGGCAGCTTCCTCCAAAGGGTATCCATATACTCCAGTGCTTATCGAGGGGAACGCTATGCTTTTAATACCATTCGAAACCGCAAGCTCCAGGGACCTCAGGTAGCAGCTGCGAAGAAGAATGGCATTGTCCTGGCCATTCCTGTAGATCGGACCTACCGTGTGAATTACATGGCGGGCCTTGAGACTGTAGCCTTTGGTGATCTTAGCTTCTCCTGTTCTGCAGCCGTTAAGGCTTCTGCATTCTTCAAGGAGACCGGGACCTGCAGCCCTGTGTATCGCTCCATCTACACCCCCGCCACCAAGCAGGCTGCTGTTGGCGGCATTGACGATTGCATCTGTGTTAAGCTGAGTTATATCTCCCTTTACTATCTCAATCCTTTTGTCCATGCCTCTACCTCCTGGTACTATATACTTAGATTATACAGCCTTGACCAGTCTACAGGAACTTACGGAGAAGGAATGCAGAAATATTGCAGAAATTCAAAGGACCACGTGATTCCATGGTCCTTTATCTGCCTATTCCCCTTTGAGGATTTCGTCAAGAAGCCTGTCGGCTGTTTCCCTTTTGGTCAATTCTCCAAAGGCTGTCTTTTTGCCATCCCTGGAATAAAGCACCAGAGAATTCCTGTCCTCTCCAAAAACCTTGCCTCCGGAAATGTCATTCGCCGCTATGAAGTCGAGGTTCTTCTTTTCCAGCTTATCAACAGCATATTTTTCGATATCGTGGGATTCCGCTGCAAATCCTACAAGCACCTGCTGCTTCTTTCTCTCTCCCATCTCACGGAGTATGTCATTGTCCTTCTCGAGCTCGATGATAAGGGGACCTTCAGTCTTCTTTATTTTGGTCTCAGAATATTTTCTGACCTTGAAATCTGAGACAGCAGCAGCCTTTATGACATAGTCCATTGAGTCATACACGGACAACGCAGCATCTCTCATCTCACTGTTCGTCCTTGCTTCAAGAAGCCTGACTCCACTTGGAAGAGGCACGGTAACCTCACCATAAACAAGTGTCACGTCCGCTCCTCTGTCCCTTGCCGCTTCAGCGATGCTTATCCCCATCTTTCCTGAGGACCTGTTGCTGATGAACCTTACCGGGTCAATGGGAGCTACCGTTCCACCTGCAGTGACAAGGACCTTTTTACCTTGAAAATCATTCTTAGGGTAAAGCAGCCTGATTATATCATCCACAATATCCTGTACGTTCGCCAGCTTCCCTTCACCCACATCTCCGCATGCCAGCCTTCCGGATCCGGGCATTGTGAAGCTGTAGCCAAGGCTTTTTAGCTTTGCAATATTTTCCTGTACAATTGGATTCCCGAACATCTTGGTATTCATTGCAGGTGCTATGAGCTTTTTGGCTTCAGTAGCCATTATTGAAGTTGTAATGAAATCGTCGGCGATTCCTCCTGCAATTTTCCCTATGATATTTGCCGTAGCAGGCACGATTGCGAACACATCAGCCTTTTTCGCCAGTGATATATGAGCTATCTCCCAGGTCTTTGGTTCCATGAACATGTCCGTAAGGACAGGATTCTGGCTGAGTGACTGGAACGACAGCGGGCGCACGAATTCCTGGGCTGACGCAGACATGGCTACGTCTACCTCAACTCCAAGCTTCTTTAGTGCAGACACGACCTCAAGGGCCTTGTATGCAGCAATGCCCCCTGTAACACCTATCACCACGTTCTTCAATTTACTTCACTCCGTCCTTCAGAGTCTCGTAATGTATCAGTCCTTCATTGACCTCATTTATAGCTATTGAAAGCGGTTTGTTGCTGTCAAATTCAGTAAGCAGCGGACTCCCGTCAAGAATCTGCCTTGCTCTTCTTGCTGTAACGGTCACAAGCCTGTACCTGTTGTCCACCTTTTCGAGAAGTTCAGTCACCGATGGTTCAATCATTGAATGCATTAAAATTTTCCTCCTTCAAGGATATTAATTCCTTGCTTATCCTGGTTACACGACATTTCTCAGCTACTACTATGCTCCTGAGTTTTTCATAGGACTCTGCCACAGTCTTGTTTATTATAGCGTAATTATACTTGGAAACATAGTTGAGCTCGTCGAAGGCTGCCCTGAACCTTGTGATCAGTGATTCAGGTGTTTCGCTTCCTCTTCCCACTATCCTCTTCTTAAGCTCGCTCATGGTAGGAGGCAGAATGAAGACAAATATGCCTTCTGTTGTATTCTCCTGGACGTTCAGCGCCCCCTGGATATCTATCTCCAGTATGACGTCTACCCCTTCAGAAAGCTTCTTTTCAACCTCTGAACGGGGAGTCCCGTAATAGTTGCCGTATACCTCGGCATATTCGAGAAAGTCGTCTTCAGCGATCCTCCTCTCGAATTCCTCCCGGCTTAAGAAAAAGTAGCTTTCACCATGTACCTCTCCGGCTCGCGGCTGCCTCGTTGTTGCAGACACAGAATTCCACACGTCCCTGTTCTTTTCCGTATATTCCCTGCAGACTGTTCCCTTGCCTGCACCTGAAGGTCCTGAGAGGACCAGAAGCAATCCTCTATTCATCTATGCCGACCTCATCGATCTGGCCGTCCATGGACTGAAGCCTGTGTGCAACGGTCTCCGGCTGCACTGCGGAGAGTATGATATGGTCTGAATCCGTGATAATGACGGCTCTGGTCCTTCTTCCATATGTGGCATCTATGAGCATGCCCCTGTCCCTTGCCTCCTGGATTATCCTTTTTATTGGTGCTGATTCCGGGCTTACTATCGCTACCAGCTTGTTGGCAGAGACTATGTTCCCGAATCCTATGTTGACAAGCTTTATCGCCATGAGAACCTCCTTAAGTTCAATGGAGAATGCATCACTCTATGTTCTGCATCTGCTCCCTTATTTTTTCGATGTCGTTCTTTATTTCCAGGACGGTGTTCGTTATTGTGATGTCCACCGATTTGGATGCCATGGTGTTAGCTTCTCTGTTCATCTCCTGAGCCAGGAAATCAAGCTTCCTTCCGACAGGTTCCTCCTCTGCGAGGAATGACCTGAACTGCTCCATATGGCTTGAAAGCCTCGTTATCTCCTCGTCTATGCTGGCTCTGTCAGTATACAGGGCAACCTCAAGCGCCACTCTGTTCTCATCTACGGGTATCTGGTCCATTATGCCCTTGAGCCTTTCAAACAGCTTCTCCCTGTATGCGGGCATGACTGTAATCTCCCGAGCCTTTATGACCTCAAGCTTTTCCAGAATGGAATCAGCCTTTTGAAGCATGTCTCGCTTCAAAAGCTCCCCTTCCTTCTGTCTCATGACCTGCATTATGGCTGCTGAATCCCTTACTGCCTTTTCGAGAAGTATCCAGATCTCATCCAGGTTCTCTTCAGTCTCTTCAGTATAGACCACGTCTGGAAACTTCGAAATCAGCGAAACCGAAACATCATCGACAAGACCCAATTCATCCCTCATTTGCTTAAGGATAGATGCATATCTTCCAGCCAGAGATTCATTGTACTTGACCTCAAGGTCATCCTTGATATGGTTCCTGTAGGTTATGAACATGTCGAGCTTTCCCCTGGTTATATATTCCTGGAGAGTCTTCCTCATCCTGTCTTCCAACGGGAACAGGCTCTTTGGCATTCTTATGTTGACGTCGAAATATCTGTGGTTTACTCCCTTAAGCTCCACAATGACGCTTCTTTTGCCGTCATCGGCCAGGGCTCTTCCGAAGCCTGTCATACTTTTTATCATGAGATCCTCCGATTTCAGTTTATAAACATTATAGCTGTACGGCGGCACAAAGTTCAAGCACAAGGCACTATGTCACGAGATGCGGATACAGGTCATGCTCAAACCATTCCCTCACATCATTCGGGTCATTGAAGAGTGAAAGTGCCACCATAAGCTTTATCCTTGCCTTCTGGCCCGGCAGACTTTCCCCGAATATTACTCCCATGGACCTCAGGTGTTTTCCTCCACCCTCGTAGCCATAGCTCTCGTAAACCCTTCCTTCGTAGCATCTGGAGACAATAACCACAGGTATGCCTTTGGACAGGGCATATCTTATGCCTTCAACCATCTGCGGAGGTACGTTTCCTCTACCAAGGGCCTCGATTACGATCCCCTTGTCGCCCTTGTCAACTGAGAACCTGATAAATGAGGAATCCATTCCGGCACAGGCCTTGATCAATGAAACCCTCGATTCTACCTTTGACACGCTCCTGCATTGCCTGCCTGACGCTACCCTGTAGTATATCACACTATTGTTGTCTATTATCCCTATGGGACCGAATAAAGGTGTCCTGAAAGCGTTGAGAGCCATGGAATTGGCCTTGGTGACCTCAGACGCGGAATGCAGCTCGCCATTCATGCAGACAAGGACTCCCCGCCCTTTGGATGTTTCCGTGGAGGCAGCCACAATCGCCTGGGCCAGGTTGAAAGGTCCGTCATAGCCGAGCTCTGAACCGCTCCTCATGGAGCCAGTAAAAACTATCGGTTTTACAGTCTCAATCGTAAGGTCCAGAAGATACGCTGTTTCCTCCAGAGTGTCCGTACCATGGGTTATTACAATCCCGTATATACCTTCATCTTCCAGCAGCTTCGTTACATAGGCCTGCAGGTCCATTATCCGGTCTATGGTCATGTGAGGACTCGGAACTGAGCTGAAGTTATGTGAAACCACCTCAGCATGTTCTTCAATTCCGGTGACCATGCTCATTATCTCCTCGCCGGTAAGCGTCGGAACTGCAGCCTTGAGCTTCGGGTCCAGCTTCATTGAGATGGTTCCCCCGTTGAACACCACAGCGATTTTTCTCATTTAAGTCACCTTTTTTTCAGCGAAATACTGGTAGTAGTATGTCATTATCCTTCCATTGTAAAGCTTCCTGTTTTTTGAGGCCTTTCTTCCGAATGCCTTTTCGAAGCCATCCATGCTTGAAAGGACATAGTAATCCGCATCCTGCATCCTGGCTTTGTCTCGGCCGAGCTTTGTCATTAGTGCAGTGACCTCTGCAGCCTCTCCCATTCTTTCTCCGTAGGGTGGATTCGTTATAAGGATGATATCCCTGTCATTAAGTGTCAGGTTCCTGAAATCTTCCTTGTAGAAATATATGTTGTCAAAGACACCTGCCTTCTTGGCATTGATCCTTGCAGTGCTTAAGACATAAGAGTCATTGTCGTAACCGGTTATTGACAGCTTTCTTCTCTTCTCAGCCAGCTTGGCACCCTCCCTGACCTGCTCCCAGATGTCCGAAGGGAAAGTTGGCCAGGTTTCTGAGACGAAGGGCCTTGATATGCCAGGCGTAATGTTCTGGGCTATCATCGCCGCTTCAATCAGTATTGTTCCCGACCCGCAGAACGGATCCACAAGCGGCCTCTCACCGTCATAGCCTGAGATCAGTACAAGTGCCGCTGCAAGAGTCTCCTTCAGCGGAGCTGTTCCCGAGCTTTCCCTGTAGCCTCTCTTGTGAAGCCCGGGGCCAGACGTATCAAGTGACAGAGTCACCCTGTCCTTTAGGATGCCGACCTCAATCTTATACACAGGTCCGTCTTCAGGGAACAATTCATTCCTGTATGTCTTTCTCATTGAGTCAACGACTGCCTTCTTGACTATGCTCTGGCAGTCAGGAACGCTGTGGAGCGTACTCTTTACCGATTTCCCCGTTACGTGCATCTTACCGTCCAGTGGAACTATCGAAGGGAAATCTACTGCAAGGGTTCCCTGATAAAGCTCCTCGAAGGAAAATGCCTCAAATTCTGAAAGGCAGATGAGCACTCTTTCCGCAGTCCTGAGATGGATGTTGCATATTGCTATGTCCATCTCGTCACCCTCGAACATGACCCTGCCATTTTCAAGCTTAAGGTCCTCGTATCCCAGGTCCTTCAGCTCCCTTGCGGTAACATTCTCAAGTCCGAAGGCACACGTGGCTATGATCTTATAATCCATCATTCTCTCCTTCGGCGATAACCAGCGATATTGGGCAATGGTCAGAGCCAAAATATTCGTTGTGTATTCCAGTGTCTTGCACTAGACCTTCAGCATTGTCAGAAACCACGAAATAGTCTATGCGCCAACCTACATTCCTGTCCCTCGCCTTGAACCGCTGGTCCCACCAGGTGTAAATCTCAGTTTCCTTGTTCCTGTCCCTGAAGACATCCTTGAAGCCTGATGCGAGAAGCCTTGTGAACCACTCTCTCTCAATAGGCAGAAAGCCAGAGGTTGTTTCGTTGGACTTTGGATTCTTAAGGTCTATCTCATTGTGGGCCACGTTGAAGTCGCCAGTTATGATCACATTCCTGCCAGCTTCCCTTAAAGCCATGAACTCCAGTAGCAGGTCTTCATAGAACCTCATCTTGTAGGCAAGCCTGTCCTCTCCTCTTCCCCCGTTCGGAAAATAGATGTTGAACAGAGTGACCGTCCCATTGTCTATCCTTATGACCCTGCCTTCGTCATCATAATCAGGAATCCCTATACCATACCTTACGCTGTCTACAGGTACCCTGATGTAAGCTGCGACTCCGCTGTAGCCTTTTCTGAGTGCTGAATGCATGTGGAGAGTGTAGCCCATTTCCTTCAGAAAATGATCATTCTCCAGCTGGCTTTCCTGCATCTTGGTTTCCTGTATCAGCAGTATGTCTGCATCAAGAAGAGCGACGCTCTCCCTGAATCCTTTTTTAGTTATCGCCCTGAGCCCGTTTACGTTCCATGAAACAATCTTCATTCTATTCTCCTATAGCTCATACAGCTTTACAGCCTCATTGCCGTCTGTTTCCATGAGCTCCACCTGAATCAGCTCCTGCCTGGATGTGGGTATGTTCTTCCCTACGTAATCTGCCCTGATTGGGAGCTCCCTGTGGCCTCTGTCTATAAGGACGGCAAGCTGGATGCTCTGGGGCCTTCCGTTTGAGAATACCGCATCTATGGCAGCCCTTACAGTTCGACCAGTGAATATGACATCATCCACCAGTATTACCTTCTTCCCCTTTATCTGGACATCAATTGCTGCATCCTTGATCATAGGCATCTCATAGCTCTGCTCAAGGTCATCCCTGTAGAACGTGATGTCCACGCTTCCGACAGGTACCTTAGCATCCTCGAATGACTTTATGTTCTCTGCGATCCTCTCGGCAAGAGGCATCCCCCTTCTTTTGATTCCAATGAGGACTATGTCCTCCACACCCTTGTTCTTTTCGACGATTTCATGTGAAATCCTCGCAATCGCCCTCTTTATGGCCATTTCATCCAAAAGGTTTGATTTGAAGTTCATATCGCGCCCCCCTGCCTTTTTAGGTTTTTCAGGTATTCTCTGAATTCATCATGAACCGGTCTCCAAAATAAGAGCCTTTTGCCGCCTGGAACATAGAATCCCAGCTTTGCAGCATGCAGCATCTGCCCTTTGGTCCTGTCCTTTTTAGTGCCATATACGAAATCACCGACAAGCGGGTGCCCGACCGATGCCATATGTACCCTTATCTGGTGAGTCCTGCCTGTTTCAAGCCTTACCCTGAGGAGAGTACAGCCCTTGTATCTTGCAATCACCTTCCAGTGTGTTACGGCACGTTTCCCATCCTTGTCGATGCCCATCTTCAGCCTGTCCTTCTTCGACCTTGCCATCGGCGCATCTACTGTTCCCTCGTCGTTTCTGAAGCTGCCATGGCAAAGGGCGATATATTCCCTGTCCATGGAATGGTCCTTCAGCTGCTCTGAAAGCAGCTGATGTGCCTTGTCGCTCTTCGCAACAACCAGGAGACCTGTTGTATCCTTGTCTATCCTGTGGACTATTCCGGGTCTCAGTACACCGTTTATTCCTGACAGGTCGCTTATGTGGAAAAGAAGCGCATTGACCAGAGTATCAGTGTAGTTTCCTACTGCGGGATGCACAACCATGCCTTTAGCCTTATCAACCACAAGCAGGTCCTGGTCCTCATAGACAACATCTATAGGCAGGTCCTTGGGGACCACTTCAAGTGTATCAAGCTCAGGAAGCGAGACGAGTATGGTCTCTGTGCCCTTAAGCCGGTATGAAGCTTTCCTGTCCTTGTCGTCGACTGTTATGAGGCCATCATCCAGAAGCTTCTGAACATAGGACCTCGAAAGGTCCTTGAGAACTTCAGTCATGAATACATCAAGCCTTTTTCCGTTATCCTCATCCTTTGTAAGGAACTGAAGTTCTTCCAAATCTAATCAACATCCTTCAAAATATAAATTATGAGAAGCGCAGTACCGACTGTAATGAACATGTCAGCCACATTGAACGAGGGGAAATAGTAGCTTGTCTTCCAGTGCCACTCAATGAAGTCTACAACATACCCCTGCCTTACCCTGTCCACCAGGTTTCCAACGGCACCGGCTACTATCATTGCATTGCTGAGAGTGAACAGCACCGTCCTTTTTTTAGTCCTGAAGTAGTTGATTATTATTCCCAGAATCACAAGAGTCGTAGCTCCTGCTAGGATGTATGCCTTTCCCTGGAATATTCCGAATGCTGCCCCTCTGTTCTCAAGATACGCAAGGTCGAAGAAGCCTTCGATAACTGTTATTCCGGAGCTGCCCTTGAGCACGGCAATTGCCCAGGCCTTTGAAATCCTGTCCAGCACAAGGCCGATTATTACTATGAGTAAAGCCATAAATTCCTCCAAATGGTTCTTTTTGGTGCAACGACAAACAAAGCTTTCTCGCACCGTTGAAAAAAGCTTGCATAAAGGTTTCTGTGTCGTGCAGGACATCCTGCAGTCTTCCCTCATAGGTATATTACCATAAGGCAGGTCCCTTAACAAGAAAATAGAGGCTGCGGCAGATCCGCGCCTCATCTTCTATTTGCATTAAATGATTCCATGTCCTTAGCCTTCTGCAGCTTCTTCGCCGATGGCGACATCATCCCTGGGAGGAGCAACCTTCAATAGCGGAGTCTTCGGAGTCTTGTCCAGCTCCTCTGAAAGCAAGTTGAAGTTATCCATCTGGTCCTCCAGAAATTGCCTTACCTTTCTCCTGTAGCTTGCGAACTCCTGCCTGTATTTCTCGTATTCCCTCTTGAGAAGCTCCACATCGTCAGCTGCCTTGTCGAGGATCATGTTCGACCTCTCATTGGCTCCCCTGATGATTGCCTCAGCCTCGTTTGTTGCCTGCTGCTTTGTTGAGTCAGCTGTATTCTGAGCAAGTATGAGCGTACTCTGGATTGTATTTTCGATTGCTGCATAATGGTTGACCTTTTCATTGAAGCCTTCGATCTTTTCCTTCAGGTTCGCATTCTCCCTGTAGAGTGCCTCAAAATCCTCCACGATCTCATCGAGGAATTCATCCACCTCTTCAGTGCTGTAGCCTCTCATGGTCCTCTTGAACTCTTTGTTCGTAATGTCTATCGGTGTTATCTTCATCAGAAATGCCTCCTATACGAATCTGAAATACGTTATCCTGAGGTTCCCTTTCTGGGTCTCCCCGGAAATCAGACCCATCTTGAATTTTCCCTTGCCTCTTATTGTAATGGTGTCGCCTTCCTTTACCTCACAGGATTTCTCCTTCTCCTCTGAATAGTTGAGAAGGACCTGTCCCCTGGAAATTGACTCGAGGGCTTTTGTCCTCGAGGTGCCTGCAAGCATGGCAACTACTCCGTCAAGCCTTAGAGACGCAACTATTCCAGTCCTCTCCTCCATCTTAGGCGATACCAGGGTGTCTGAATTTCTAAGGGGTGTCCATGTTGTTCTGATGGCGCACCTGCCTGCAGAAACAAGGCTGTTTGCCAGGAAATCTGCATTTTCTTTGAGAACTACAGCATAGCCGATGTCATCCCTTATAAACACATCGCCAATGCGGTCCCTTGAAAGGCCAAGAGCCATGATCGCCCCAAGGTAGTCACGGTGAACAGGCGGCTTGTCAAAGCTTGACGGCTCCATCCTGATCAGCGCCAGGGTGTCCCCGACTTCATCAGTCGAGCATATCAGCCTTCTCTCCATGCTGTCTGACGGATGCAGCACAAAGTTCCTGTAATCCTTCATTCCTATGACCTTGGTCCAGATATTCGGGGTTAGGAACTCGTCAGTGTGGTCGAACCAGCCTGCATCCTTCATCCTCTCTAAAAACTCGTAGAGCTTTGCAAGTCTGTAGGTATCCTCATCCGGAAATGCTGCCAGGAAACTCTGCTTGTCCATTTATCTCCAGTTCAGGAAGCTCTTTGTGGTTGTATCTGCCTTTGTTTCCTTAAGTACTTCAATTCCGCTTGGTGAAAGCACATAGACTCCGCTCTCCACTTCCTGAAGGTCTCCTGCCATTGCGTATGTAGCTCCTGCCATGAAATCAAGCAGCCTTTGTGCTACCTTCGGTTCAAGTCCTGTGGTGTTGACTACGACTATCATCTTGGATTTAAGGTTGTCGCAGATCTGCGGTGCTTCATCAAAGGTTGTAGGCTTGATTATGGTTAGCTTTGTTCCTGCGTTTCCATGGATCGGTACAACCTTATTGACCGGCTGAGCTTCTCTCCTTCTGGACAATACCGACACTGGCGCTTCCTCGTATTCCTTTTCCTTTTCTACTTCTTCCTCGAACTCATCATAGATGTCCTCATCTTCCATACCTATCATTGATTTGATTGATGTCATGAATTTACCCATTTTGATTTCCTCCCCTGTTTTTATCTCTTGCACCAAAAATTCCTTCACCGACTCTAACCAGTGTGGAGCCTTCATCGATGGCGGTGACATAGTCGTTAGTCATCCCCATGCTCAGAATCTCCATGCTGAAGTTCTCCGACTCTTTCTTTTTCAAATCATCAAAGGTCTGCTTCATTTTTTTGAAATATTCCCGGTTCTCTTCCTGGGTACCTTTTGGGATTATTGCCATCAGGCCTCTTATCCTGATATGCTTCAAAGACCTTGCAAGTTCCACGAGTTCATCAAGATGCTCTGGGAGGACTCCAGATTTTGAATCCTCACATCCGATGTTGATCTCAATCAGGCAATCCGTCACAATATCCTTTTTCGACGACTCCTTCTCAATAGCCAGAGCAAGCTCAGGGCGGTCCAGAGAATGTATCAGAAAAGCTTCTCCAACCACCTTCCTGACCTTGTTTGTCTGAAGAGATCCTATAAGGTGCCATTTTATGTCATCCGGCAGATTCGCCTTCTTCTCAAGCAGCTCTTGTACTCGATTTTCACCGAAATCCCTTATCCCTGTGTCGTATGCTGTCTTCGCCTCCTGAGCTGTGTGTGTCTTTGACACTGCCACAAGAGTGACACCTTCCTTCAGGCTGGCTCTTACCCTTTCGATGTTCTCAATAATGTCATTTTCCAAGAAGCCACCTCCTATATATTGGGTTCTGCGATTTTCATGTGATTCGGAACCTTGAATCCACCCGTTCCCTCTATTGTGATGCTTTCACTCTCACGAGTCTCGACCCGGACTCCTCTGTAGCCTATCATTCTGACGAATCCATAGTCTGATGCCAGATATGACCTTAGCATGTCGGTATCACCGATTACCTCTATCACAAATGGTGCCGGCAGCTTTTCTCCGTTGATGGTTATGAAAGCCCAGCTGCAGTATACCTCGGATGTCTCAAGGATCCTCTGGCCGTTTATCGCAATAGCCTCCGCGCCTGAATTTCTCAATTCGTTAAGTATCTTTAGCATGTCGGTGTTATGGATGGTCATGAGATAGTTTAGAACATCATCCTTGTCTTCTCCGGTAGTCATCACACCATCCTGCATTGTTATTACAATGCCGCTTCCCTTTACCTGCACTGAACCAGCCAGAGCTGAATTTCTGGAAAGCTCGCTCTCGATCTCATCTATGGTAGTCTCGTCATTCTTCAGAGCTTCCTTGTAGGTTTCAAGCTTTATCCTCATCTGTGCGTTATCGTCCTCAAGTCTCTCCACATCGCTTATTAGCTTAAGCCTCTGGTCATTCGCATTCTTGAATTCAGCTGTTGTCAGTATGCTGTCCATTGACCCCTGAGAGACCTTGAATAGCAGTACTGTGATGATTCCGAGAATGACCATTATCGTGAATATCATAGCCTTGTGCCTAGCCTTCATCTGAATCTTCCCTCTTCGAGAGCTTCTCGAACAGAAGCCTTCTGATGACAGCGAAATTGTTGAATATCCTTCCGCCAAATACAAGGACTGCAGCAAGGTACATAGGTATTCCTAGCTTGTCTCCCAGAAAAGTCAGTGCTACAGCTATGAGCGCATTGCCAAAGAAGCCTGATATGAATATGTTTGGCTCGAAGGTTTTGGCAAGGTTTGATTTCACCGCTCCAAACACCGAATCCAGGGCTGCCAGTATCGCCACGGATAGATATGTGGCAAAAACATCCGGAATGCGTATTTCGAGGACAAATCCAAGTGCAATTCCTATTAATAGTCCGATAAGCGCTATCATTTCGCATCCTCCGCCGGCTTTGCAAAGCTTGTGCCAAATGTCTTTCCGTATTTTGGTATGAAGACTTCGTCGGATGGCTCAAATCTGATGTCATAATATACCAGAGCCTGAAAATCAAGAGCCCCGCTGAAGGACAGCGCACCCATCAGCTTGTCCCTGTCTCCAATGGCCTTGATCTGTATGGGATCGGATGGTGAAACCTTCTCATCATTGACAAGTATGAAGCTGTTCCCTGAGCTAGTCTTGATTCCTGACTGGGAAGTGAGCCTCTTGTCGTTTATGCTGACAGCCTCAGCACCGGCAAACTTAAGCTCATTCACCACGTATACCAGTTCCACATCGGTGAGGTATTGCGGCACACCCTGGCTCACTATTGGATTGGATGGAGTGAGTGTAACTGTTACACCAGGTCCTTCCACATCCACCAAACCAAGGATGATCCTTGACATGTCAAGCTGCTCCTTCAGCAGCTTGTTGGATGAACTTGATGAAGCTGCCATTTCCTCAAACTCCTTAAGCTGCCTTGAAAGCTCGGTGTTCTCTCCCAGAAGTGCTTCCTTCTCTTTATTCAGCTGCTCTATTGCTGAAATCAGGTCTACGCTTCCAAGCGTCTGTTCATTTGTTTTCTGCCCGCTCTGGAGCTTATACTGATATACCAGCAGGAATCCCAGTATGGCGCACACTACTGCAATTGCCATTTGGGCTTTGTATTTGTTCATGTTGACTCCTTTATATCTTCAATCAGCAGGTGCTTCGGTATCTGTCCCTTCCGAATTCCCTTCCTCTTCAGTATCCTGCATTGGTTCTATGAACACTACAGGTTTTTCAGGGTACGACAGGTCTATATATCCCTTCTCCTCCTGGAGACTGCCGCCTTCAATTATATTGATTGCCTTGTTGAGCTTGTCCTTGAGGCTGTCGTCGTATCCAAGTATGATTTCAATTTCCTTGTAATAAGTCCTTATTCTTGCCATGTCAGTCAGGTCGATGGTTTCAATATGCGTATCGCTAATGTTTCGCTCCTGCAGGTATCTGAATTCCTTGAGGAAGATCCCTTTCTTGCTGTCCTCGCTGTAAAGCCTTTCTCCAAGGGCCGGAATATCAGTGGAATCTATCAGGGTAGTCATTCCTTCAAGGGGATTCCCTCCTATTTCAAGAAGCGTGGAGTTCCTTTCAAGGAGGTAGGCTACTCCATCCTTCAGGTAGTAGATCTCAGCTTTTTTCTCAACTATATCAATCTCTATCTTACCTGGAAGAGTCCTCTTTGTTTCAATGCTTGAAAAATACGGCTGCTTTGACAATATACCCATAAGCATATCCATGTCAAACAGGAATATGTTCTGTCCCTTCAATGAATCAACTTCGCCAGCTATGAGCTCCGATGAAATCTTTACGTTCCCGCTGACCTGTACCTCTGTCACATCAAACATCGGAGAATTGGTGAGAAACGCTGCCAAACCTATAAGAAGCAATATTATGAGGAAGATTATGCGTCTCCGCCGCTTCCGCCTTTTGCGTCTATTTATCTTTTCCTGTATTTCTTCAAGTGACATTGGATCACACCCTTATTGTCTTAAGTGGCTACGTCCTGCTTTTCATTGTTTTTCCGTGCCGTGAAATGTTCAGAAGTATGCCTGTAGCCGTGAGGTTCAGTATAAGAGAGGTTCCACCGGCGCTTATGAACGGGAGAGTGACTCCGGTTACAGGAAAAGCCCCTATTACGACCGCAATGTTAATCATCGACTGCAAAGCAAGTACGACTGTTATACCAGAAGCAATGAGAAATCCCAGCCTATCCTTCGCATTCAGTGCAATCCTGATGCCCCGGTAAATAAGCACTACGATTAGAGCCAGAAGCACCAGAGCTCCTATAAGACCAAGTTCTTCAGCCACTACAGCGAATATGAAGTCGTTATGGGCTTCCGGTATCCAGTATGCCTTCAGCCTTGACATCGAGAGGCCTCTTCCGAACAGCCCGCCGCTGGCAAGTGCAAATAATGACTGCACCAGCTGATGTCCGTCGCCGGTAGGATCTGCGAATGGATCCATAAAGCTTGTGAACCTCCTCATCCTGTACGGTACCAGAAGCATTCCGGCAGCAAGGCAGCCAATTCCGAGTACTGCAGGTACAAGAGTCTTCCACAAGGTATATCCTGATATGATTACCATGGTTGCGGCTGTAAGGCCGATGATTGCTCCTATGCTCAGGTTGCTCTGTATAGTTACTATTATACCTGAGACCAGGCCGGCAGCCAGAAACGCCCTTATAACCTGCATACCGGGACTTCTTCTCTTGTCATCGGCATTCTTCAGGAGATTCGCAAGATAAAGGACAACCGCATACTTTGCGATTTCCGATGGCTGGAACGATATGAACGGAAGGTATATCCACCTGTGTGCATTGTTCCTTGCTGGAAACAGCACAACAAGCAGACACAGGACAACTGCTCCAAGGAACATATACCATGTCCGTCTCCTGTTGTACAAATGATAGTCTATGTTCGAAACGACCAGCATCACGACAATTCCTATCAGTGCGAACAGGCCCTGCTTCATGACATCCGAATACGAACTGCCTCCATTGACGATGTTGTCATAGCTTGAGGCGCTGTATACCATGAGAAGCCCGAAAACAACAAGGGCTGTTACTGCAGCTACCATGTAGAAATCGGCTTCACCAAGTGAGACTGCAGCCCTGGCAGCACGCTTAACAACATGTTTCCCATGCCTATTAGAGAGAGTGTCCTCTTTCCGCATCTTATGTTCCATAGTGCCTCCTATGCCAGGATGTAGGATAGAATCGCGGCGACAGCTGTTATTGAAGTGAAGACAGCCACCACCTTGTTCTCCTTCCAGCCAAGCTTTTCAAAATGATGGTGCAGCGGCGCCATCCTGAAAAATCGCTTTCCAGTCTTCTTGAAGTAAATTACCTGTATTGCAACTGAAAGTGTCTCTACTACATATATTATTCCAACAAGTATCAGGATCAGCTCATTGCCTGTGAAGATAGCAAGTATTCCAACCGCACCGCCAAGTGCCAGGGATCCGGTATCCCCCATGAATACCTTGGCAGGATATCTGTTGAAGTTCAGGAATCCAAGAAGACCTCCCGTAAGGCAGGCTCCAAAAAGAGTCGCATCACTCATGCCAGTTCTATAACCGATCGCCATGTAGAACAATACTACAACTATGGTTACCGAGCTTGACAAGCCGTCTATTCCATCAGTCAGATTGACTGCATTGGTCACTGAAGCAAACAGCAGAACAATGAATGGAATGAAAAACACTCCAATGTCAATTCCGGTTCCAGCAAACGGAATTCGTAAATCCGTCCTTCCTCCGGAAAGAGCGTTGTATAGGAGTGCTACAAGTAATCCAAATCCAATGAGAAGAGCCATCTTTTGCCTGGCAGACAATCCGTCTGAGGACTTCTTTTTTATCTTCAGATAATCATCAGCGAAGCCAATGCCTCCGAAAAGAAGCATTGTCAGAACCATCAGCATCACATCGGCATCAAAGCCTGATGCAATCAGAGCGACTATTGAAGCTGACGAGAGGAACATTATGCCGCCCATGGATGGTATGCCCTGCTTCACAAGATGGCTTTCAGGTCCGTCGGACCTTACATTCTGCCCGAATTTCAGTTCTCTCAGTTTCTTTATTACAAATGGGCCACTTAACAATGTAAGTGCAAGCGTTGCAGAAAGTCCGATAAGGTATGTAAGCATCATTTTCCTCCAAACTCTTCAAGAACAGGCAAAAACCTCTCGAAGTTCATTCCTCTTGAAGCCTTCAGGAGTACAATGTCTGATTCCTCAAGAAGGCCATTGAGATCCGCTTTCGCTTCCTCGAATGTTGAGAATCCATGGAAGCCCTCATCACCGAAGCCCTCCCTGAACTCCTTCTCGTATTCTCCTACAGCTATAAGGCACTTAACTCCCTTGTCATGGGCAAACTTACCCACTCTCCTGTGGGACTCGCCTGATTCCTGCCCCAATTCTCTCATGGTGCCCAGTATGGCCACTTTTCTTCCAGTAAATGATATCAGGTAATCGATGCCTGCCTTCATTGAATCCGGGCTGGCATTGTAGCAGTCATTTATTACAGTCAGGGACTTCATCCTTACCAGGTCCATCCTCATCGAGCTTTTCATGACATCTACAAACCTCAGGTCCTCATCGGAAATGCCAAGCTCCTTTGCAGCGATATAGCACAGGACAGCATTCTGGACATTGTGGCGTCCGGGTATTCCGACCTCTATGATATCTTTTCCGTTTACGGTGAAGGATACATGGTCAGAGGAGAGTTCCTTGATTTTAGCTATCGTGTCTCCCCTTGATATTCCACCTCTGGCAATTCTATAAGGCTTTTCCTTTATGCTTCCCAGATACTCATCGTCGCCATTGAGTATAAGAAGCGAATTCTGGTTGAAGAAGTCCGTAATCTCCATCTTGGCCTTCAGGATGTTTTCCTGTGAACCAAGGGATTCGATATGGCTTAACCCGATATTGGTTATGATTGCTATGTCGGGGTTAGCAACACGAGCGAGATTATGTATCTCAAGCGGTGCGCTCATTCCCATTTCAAGTATTGCATAGTCATATGTCTCGTCCAGCGAGAATATCATCAGTGGCAGCCCTATCTCATTGTTGAAATTGCCTGTTGTCTTGAATACCTTGTATCTCTTCGAGAGCATGCCATGGAGTATATCCTTGGTGGAGGTCTTTCCAGTAGATCCTGTTATTCCGATCACCTTTACCCTGAGGCTTCTTCTGTAATAGAAAGACAGGTCGAGTATAGCCCTGTAGGTGGATGAGACCTTGATCACAGCACAGCCTTCAGGAACCGAGTCCGGTTCACGTTCGACCACACAGACTGTCGCACCTTTTAAAAAGGCTTCGGCGTAAAGTTCATTGCCGTCTACCTTCTCGCCCTTGAATCCCATATAAAGCGATCCTGGCTGAACCTTCCTGGTATCGATATATACTCCGCTAAATTCTGCATCCAGACTGCCATACAGTGTACCGTCCAGCTTGTCTACAATATCTCTGACGCTGATGTTCCTCATTATTCCACCCCTGATATATCCAAATATCGATGAATATATCTTTTCCCAATCATGTTTTTTCCACGTAAGATTATACCACACGAAAACTTTTGCAGACAAATCCCCTGAATTAATCAACTGATTATCTTATAGAAAAAAAGCATGCGATAATCACATGCGATTTTTCAGTTGCCATCTGAAGAAAGGTCCATGTGCTTCATTATCTCAAGGAACACCTTCTTTGCAACAGGTGCAGCTACCGCTCCTCCTGTAACAACATCCTTTGGAGAATCTACTGCTACATATACGCTTATCTTAGGGTCATCAGCAGGAGCTGCTCCAACGAATGAAGCTATGAAGTCCTCTTCACTGTATTTTCCTGTTGATGGATCCAGCTTTTCTGCAGTTCCCGTCTTTCCTATGACCCTGACGCCCTCAATGCGGGCGTTCTTGCCTGAGCCCTTCTCTACAACAAGCTCCAGCATCTTCATAAGCTCGGCGTTGACATCCTGCTCTATGACCATCTCCCCACGTTTTTCAACATAAGGTACCGGATCAAGTCTTTCGCCTGCCCCATTCTTTGGTACCGTCTCCTTGACAAGATGCAATGTGGTATAGTATCCACCGTTTGCAATTGTGTTGAGAGTGCCGAGAATCTGAATCGGCGTTGCAGTATCAGTCTGTCCAATGGATATTGTGGCAAGGTCTAGCGGCGTCACATCATCTGTCTTCTTTATTATTCCCTTCGCTTCACCAGGAAGGTCAATCCCAGTCTTTTCACCGAGATGGAATTTTGCGATGTATTCATTCAGAGTCTTTATACCAACCCTTTGGGCAATCTCGATTACTCCTGGATTGCATGAGTTCTGGAATACCTCTTCAAGGGTCTGCAGACCGTGCCCCTCATGCTTAGCGCATCTGATCTTCACTCCGTTGACATATGTGTAGCCTTTGCAGAAGAAAGTGTCGGAAAGCGATACTTTTCCTTCGGAAAGAGCTGCAGCCATGGTTATCATCTTTAATGTAGATCCAGGCTCATATGTATCATTTACCGCCCTGTTCCTTGTGACTGCGCTGAACTCTTCTGATGTCAGCCCTAATTGGGGGTCGGTCGGGTCAAATTCAGGAAGATTGGCCATCCCAAGAATTTCTCCTGTCTTGGGATCTGAGACGATTATGGTAACAGCTTTCGCCTTGGTCGATTCCATTGTCTCGGCTGCAATATTCTCCACCGCATACTGGATCTTCTCATCAATGGTGAGGACAAGGTCGCTTCCGTCAACAGCAGGCGTTGCAACGACTTCTGTATATGGAAGGTCCTGTTTCTTCCCGTCTATTTCAGATATCTTTATGCCATCTACACCCCTGAGCAGATCATTGTACAGGTATTCTATTCCCATCGTCCCATCGCCGTCGTTTCCGACAGTTCCTATGACATGTGAAAGGAATGGGCCGTTCGGATAATACCTTATGCTGTCATAGCCTAATATCAGGAAATTCGTTCCCGCTTCATTCATCCATGCCCTGACCGTATCAGCCTGAGCCTTTTCCATTTTCCTTTTTACAAGTGAACTGCTTGTGGTCTTGTTCATTATTGCAAGTATATCCTCAACAGTCTCACCAAGCAGAGATGCCAGCGGCACTGCATAGTATTCAGCAGTCCTCTCCTTGGCCTCAAGGGTCCTTCTGAATGTCTTGAGGTCTATGTCCAGCCTGTATGCGTCTGCTGATGCGGCAATTACACTGCCGTTCCTGTCAAGCAGATCGCCCCTTGCTGCGGGGACGGTTACTTCCCTTACGATCTGACCCATGGCCTTCTCGTATATTTCATCCCTTGATATTGCCATGACATATACCAGTCTTCCTGCCAGCAGCATGAATACCATCGCCGACAGGCCGGCCAGTATGGTCAGTCTTCTTTTGCTGTTCATGGTTCACCTCGGTAATCAGGCTCTGGGATCAAGAAAAGCCATTATTTTCTCTAGAAATCCCGGTTCAGGCATCACTGTCTCTTCAGGAAGGAAATTATCGTGCGACAGGTCCACGACCAGTGCCTTTGAAGTATCCTCTGATACAAGCGCAAGGCTTGCCGAGCCTGTTACAATGCCGTCGAGTGCAGATGCCTTGATAAGTTCAGCCTTCAATGCCTCGTTCTGCTTCTGTACCTGCCTGGTTTCGTTCTGCAGGTTAACATATTCCATCTGCAGGTTGTAGACCATGGCACTTCTGAATATGGTTATGAATGACAAGATTCCTATGATCGCAATGGTGGTGAGGATTCCCCTCTTCACCCTGTTGGCTCTTACTGCGTTTCTTCTGTTGAAGTCACGCCTTGACTTCTCAAGCTTCTGGAGGTCCTTGTCGATCCTCCCTGGCTCAGTCTGAACCTTTGGCTTTAAAACAGTATTCCCCGAAATATATGACCTGTTTTTAAGTGCCATGATTATACCCTCCAATATACCGAAAAAAATAAAATCAGATTTTCTCTATTACCCTGAGCTTGGCGCTCCTTGACCTGGGGTTCATCTCTATCTCTTGCGTCCCCGGTTCAATAGGTTTCTTTGTGATTATGATTACCTTAGGCGTCCGCCCGCATATGCATGGCATGTTCCTTGGACATGTGCAGGGCTCCAGCAGTTCCTTGTACGCATGCTTGACTATCCTGTCCTCCAGCGAATGGAAGGTTATTATTGCCATCCTGCCGCCGCTCTTCAGTCCCGCTGCTCCGTCAAAAATTGTCTGCCTGAGTATTGAAAGTTCTCTGTTGACCTCTATCCTTATGGCCTGGAATGTCCTCTTTGCCGGATGTGGTCCTTCTCTCCTTGCCTTTGCAGGGATAGCAGCCTTTATGATGTCAACCAGTTCGAGAGTTGTTTCTATCTTTTTCTCTTCCCTGGCTTTTACAATGAAGGATGCGACTCTCTTGGCAAATTTTTCTTCACCGTAATCCCTTATTATCCTGTAAATCTCTTCTTCCCTGTACGTGTTGACAACCTCATATGCTGAAAGCACCTCGTCCCTGTTCATCCTCATGTCCAGTGGCGCGTCCTGCATGTACGAGAACCCTCTCTCGCTGTTGTCAAGCTGATATGATGAAACACCCAGGTCCATCAGTATCCCATCTACTCCGCCAGAAGCATTTTCAATGAGTATTTCCTTGATATTCTCAAAGTTGCTGTGGACCAGGGAAACGTTTCCAAATCCTTCAAGCTTCTTTCTTGCGTTGTTCAAGGCATCCATATCCTGGTCGATTCCGATAAGCCTTCCCTTGTCGAGCCTCTTCAGTATTTCCATGCTGTGGCCTGCCCCACCAAGGGTACAATCCACATATGTCCCGTCCGGCTTTATTGCAAGTGCCTCCAGACATTCCTCAAGCAAAACCGATACATGCTTGAACTCCATATTCCCACCTATATTCCAAGATCTTCCATGCCTGAGGCAACCTCATCCATGTCAATCTCCCTTTCGCAGTATTCCTTCCACTTCTTGCTGGACCATACTTCAACCCTTGAATCCATTCCGATGCTCACAACCTCATCCTCAATCTCAGCGTATTCCTTGAGAGGCTGAGGAATGAGTATCCTGCCCATCTTGTCAGGAACCACTTCATTGGCACCTGAGAAGAAGAATCTGGCGAATGTCCTTGAATTCTTGTTGGTTAGCGGCAGATTCTTGAGCTTGTTCTCGAACACCTTCCACTCTTCCTTCGGATAGATGTACAGACATCCGTCGAGTCCTTTTGAAATCACGAATGAATCGCCGAGGTCCTCACGGAACTTGGACGGAACTATTATTCTGTTCTTATTGTCCACTCCATGGGTATGTTCGCCGATCAACATCGTTAATTCACCACTTTTCACCACTTTTTACCACTTATATGTATATTCTACATAAAAAAAGAAAACCCTTCAATCTTTTGAAGGGTTTTGTATACAAAGTTCACAATTATTTTAGTTATATCATCATTTGATAACAACAAATGCTCGATTTTCTACACCAAACACCCTTTTGAACATGTTTTCCACATCACCTTGTGTTATGGAACGAAGAGTCAGGATGTATTCATGAAGATTTTTACCTCTTAATATGTTGCCTGTTGCCGTTATTCCGATGCTGTCCACGCTGTTGAATATATTCATGAACTGCCCTGTCATGGATTTCTTAAGGAGCTCGATTTCACTTGTCCTCTTTGTGAAGAAGTCAGGATCTCTATTAACCTTGTCGATATACTCCAGTATGGCATCCCTGTCCTTTTCAGGATTCTTGGATTCGCCGCCTATGAACATTTCGCCATGGTCCTCCTCAAGGTTGAATTCCGCGCTGAAGCTGTCGTTTATTATCCCGTCCGCCAGATGCTCCTCGTAGAATGTGGAGCTTTTACCGAATACAAGCTTTGCCATGAGGGAACCTGCAATTGTATCCTTCATGAGTTCGCCGTTTCCAGACGGAACCTTCCATGCCAGTATATAGTTTGGCACCTGTAGGGACATGGATACTTCAGCTTCCTTGCTTTTGCTTCCGTAAGGCTCAGTCCATGATTTCTTGGTAACGGTGACTGCCTTCCTGTCAGAAATATTATCTTGCACAACAGACCTGACCCTGGCTTCGTCAAGGTCTCCTACCACAACAAGCACCATGTTGGAGGGGTCATAGAATGCATCGTAGCACTCCTGAAGGTCCCTAGGCGTAAGAGAGTATATTGACTCCTTTGTGCCGGCGATGTCTTCCCTGACAGGGTGGTTATGGTACAGAGCCTTCATGGCTTCAAGATATCCCCTGAAAGCCGGATTGTCATCGTACATGGCAATCTCTTCAGCTATTATCCCCTTCTCCTTTTCGACGTTCTCCTCAGTCAGATGCGGTGTCAGCACCATCTTTACTAGAAGCTCCAGGTTCTCATAGAAATTATCCGTAGTTGAAAAATAGTATGATGTCTGCCTGTTGTTGGTGAATGCATTTACGGAAGCTCCGAGTTCGGTGAATTTGTTGAATATATTTTCCCCGCCGGGCATTTCGAAAACCTTGTGCTCCAGAAAATGGGCTATCCCTTCCGGATATCTTTTATAGGTCTTTCCTCCATCCACAGAGAATTCAACATCCTTCGAACCGAAATCCGAAGTCAGCATTGCATAGGATTTCGCAAATCCCTTTTTGGGGATGTAGTACACCTTTAGATTCTTGATTTCGGTGTATAGGATCCTCTCATCTATGAGATCAAGCTCTATCGTCTGAAACATCACTTACGTCCTCCTTCACCAGGTAGTGGCTTGTTATGTATTGAAGCCTTCTTGCCACTGCCATTATCCTGTCCCTATCCACTTTCTCAATTCCCTCAATGACATCTTCAATGGTATAATCTATTCCATAGACCCTCAGGCTTGAAATGTATTCCATTGTGTTGTACATGGAGTCTTCCATTGCCACAAGTGTTGCCTTCAGTCTGGTCTTGCTCATGGTGATTTCCTCGTCGGTAAAGTCACCTGTCTTCATCTTCTCAAGCTCAAGCTCTATGAGCTCCCTCGCCTTGTCGAAGTTCTTGAAATCAACTCCGCTTGATATGGTCATCACACCCTTGAACTTGTCGAAGGTTGAATAGACATAGTAGCATAGGCTGTGCTTCTCCCTGACCTCATTGAAAAGCTTTGAATGTGCACCGCCGCCGAAAATGGAATTCATTACAGCAAGGGAAAAATAATCTCCTCTGAAGATATCCGTGTTGGTGGAGTACAGAAGCGACATCTTGCCCTGGTTTATCTTCATCGCCTCTTCAACCTTAGGCAGATCTTTCACGAAGACAGGCTCCACATGGTCATGCAGACCTCTGCCGACCCTCAGGCCTCCATTCGCCTCATCAAATATTCCGGAAAGCAGTTCGGACACCCTGTTCTCGTCCTCAATGTTCCCTGAAGCCTGTATGTATGCTTCACTGGACCTGAGATCATTCCACAATTTAAGAAGCAAGTCGCCGTTCAGTCCAGCAAGCTCCTCCATCGTACCGAACTCAGGCTTGCTGTATGAATCAAGAAGTCCCTGTTCCATGACTTTGATTGAATTGTAGTGGCCCTTGTCGTCATATTGAGACTCAATATACAGCTTCTGGTCGTCAATCTCCTGACTAACAATATCTGACTGGAATCCTCCGTCCACAAGCCTGGGCCTGTAGATGACCTCTTTAATAAGGTCCACAGCCTTCTCCCAAAGGTCCTCACCGTAAAGGGTGAACCTGTTGTCGAGGAAAGATATGTAGAATGTGAGGAACAGTTTGTCTCCTCTCTTTCCGATTATGATGTCAAAGAAGCTGCCATACATATCCTGCAGGTACCTTGAGATCTCAGACGATGTGGCGAATCTTTCTGTCCCTCGCTTCAGCACCTGTGAAAGTACATTGTATCCGGTAACATTCTCCCCCATTCCTACAGGGATTATCACGCTTATTGCATTGTTCTTGAATTTCCTCGATTTGTAGAACCCTATACTACTGTTAAAATCCGGCATTTGCATGCCTCCTTTCTTCTATTCCAGCCAGTCTTTGACATGAACGCCTTTTCAATGTAGAATAACATTGCTACGGGAGCGGATGGATACTGGCGTATTCTGTGGTCTTCAAAACCATTTCGGGGTGCTTGAAACATCCTGGGTAGGTTCGATTCCTACACGTTCCCGCCAATTTAATTGTACACTATTTAACTTCATGCAACAAGCATGGAGTTTTTTATTCGCACGTTTACCTCTGTTACCTTCCCGTATTTTTTATTTAATGGTGATTGTTTATAATTCAAATAGGGACTTAGGACGATAATCAGAAAACAGGATGAGGTGAAAAACTTGAAAGTCAAGATATTCAGGGGTCATATTAAGAAGATGCTATCAATATCACTGGCAGTTGCGCTTACCTCTGGTCTTTCCGCCTGCACTGGGACTTCACCAGCAGCAGCATCAGATGACCTTATGGCAGGCATTTCAAAATCGGCTGCAGCATCAAAATCCCCTGACAGTCAATTCATTGGAAGCTACTCAGACTTTGCATTTTACCTATTCAGGGAGACAATTTCAGACCAGGAAAACTCTCTTGTTTCCCCTCTATCAGTTATACTGGCTCTTTCAATGACCGCAAACGGAGCTGACGGCAATACCCTCGACGAAATGGAGAAGCTGCTGGGACAAGATATACCTCTTATTGATCTGAATGCATATCTGAATTCCTATGCAGACGGGCTTCCAGACGAAGAAAAGTCGAAACTGAGGATAGCCAACTCGATCTGGTTCAGAGACGACGAGGGAAGGCTTACAGTCGAGAAGGAGTTCCTTCAGACTAATGCGGATTACTATAGCGCTGCCGCATACAAATCAAAATTCGACGATGCAACACTTGATGACATCAACGACTGGGTCGAAAAGAACACCGACGGGATGATCGACAGGATCCTTGACAGCATAAATCCAGATGCAGTCATGTATCTGATCAATGCCATCGTATTCGATGCAGAATGGGACAAGGTCTACAGCAAGGAGAACCTTCAGTCCGGAAGCTTCATTTCTGCTTCCGGTACAACTGAAGACGCACAGTTCATGAACTCCGAGGAGGAGCTCTACCTTGACGATGGGATGTCAACTGGTTTCATCAAGCCCTATTCCAAGGGTCTGTACAGCTTTGCCGCAATTCTCCCCAACGAAGGAATGTCAGTGGATGACTATGTCGGTTCAATGACTGGAAAAGGGTTCCTGGAGATGATTGGTGGTGCTGAGAAAACTCTGGTTACTGCATCTCTGCCAAAATTCAGTTACGATTACAAAATCAATTTGAACGACGCTCTCAAGAAGCTCGGAATGCCAACCGCATTCTCATCAGAAAAAGCTGATTTCTCAAAGCTTGGAAAGTCATCAAGGGGCAACCTTTACATCGGCGAGGTCCTTCACAAGACATTCATAAGCGTAGACGAGCTGGGAACCAAAGCAGGCGCTGTCACAAAGGTAGAAATCAGGGATGAGTCCTTCATCGAAACTAAGATTGTCAGGCTCGACAGGCCCTTCATATATGCTATAATCGACAACTCGACAGGGCTGCCAATATTCATCGGAACAGTGAATACTGTAAAGTAGACAAAATACAAGTCTCGCAGAGGAATCGTCCTCTGCGAGACTTTTTCATGTATTCCGATAGATTACTATGTATCCAGATACATTGCTATGTATCCAGATACATTGCTATGTAACCAGGTCCCTTCTTATGAGGGTATCCCTGAGCAGGTAGACCTCATCTGAGATCTTCTTTGCAAAATCCAGGTCATGGGTTATGACTATTATTCCCATACCCTTCTCCTTAAGCTTAAGCATTACGTTTCCGACGCTTTCGCTCAGGTCCTCGTCAAGTGCAGAGGTCGGCTCATCGAAGAACAGAAAGTCCGGTGCCAGAGCCATCGCTCTTGCAATAGCCACTCTCTGTCTTTGTCCTCCGCTCAGCATGTGCTCGTAGAAGTCAGCCTTATCCTGAAGACCAAGGTCTTCAAGGAGCCCCATGGCAATAGCCTCGGCATCCTTTTTGCTGACTCCCTTTACCCGTATTAACGGGAATGTTATGTTTTCAATTGCACTCATGTGCGGAAATAGGTTGAATGACTGGAATACTAGGCCTATCGAAAGCCTCTTATCCTCAAGCGGCATTCCGTCAATCGTTATGGTTCCTTTATCCTGTTTTTCAAGAAGCGTCAGACACCTTAAGAGTGTTGTCTTTCCAACACCTGAAGGGCCTGTAATGGAATATATCCTGCCTTTTTCAAATTCGGCGCTTATGCCGCTGAATACCTGCTTTCCACCAAAGCTTTTTGACAGGTCGGTTATCTTGAGCATATCATGTCCTCCTAATCTACCTGTAGTATGAAAGCTTTGTCTCAGCTCTCTTGAATAGCATGGTGAGTATACCGATTACTATCAGGTAAAGTACTCCGGCCAGACCAAGCGGGATAAGCGTAACATCCCTTACAGCTGCTATCTTCGCCGCTCTCAATACGTCGCCCATGCCGACCACATAAACTAAGGATGTATCCTTGACAAGGGTCATCAGTTCATTTGCTGTCGGAGGTATGACCCTCTTCACAACCTGAGGAAGCACAACCTTCAGGAATATCTCGTGCTCCTTGAGTCCGAGCACTCTTCCCGCTTCATACTGCCCCTGGGGTATGGATTCGATCCCTGCCCTGAATATTTCAGCAAAATATGCTGCATAGTTAAGTATGAAAGCAAGAAGTGATGCCGGAAGCCTGTCGAGAGTAATTCCGACAAGAGGCAGTCCGAGATATATGAATATGAGCTGGAGGAGAAGCGGCGTACCTCGCATTATGAGGATATAGGTCTGGACAATCCAGCTTAAAGCCTTACTCCCTCTAAGCCTTGCAATCGCCAGGAAAAATCCCAATGGAATGCTTACTATGGCGGTAATTGCAAAGACTATGAGGGTCGTGCCAAGTCCCTCGAGCATGTATGGCAGGATCAAAAGTATATATTCCATCTGTTTTCCTTTCGGCCTTTATAAGACTACTTGACTATGTTCTCTCCGAACCATTTTACTGATATCGCTGCTGCAGTGCCGTCCTTCTTCATGTCGTCCATCGCCTTGTTGAGGTCAGCAAGAAGCAATACATCGGACTTCCTCACACCGATTCCATATTCCTCATCACCGAAATTGTCATCGAGGAAAGCATACTTTTCTGTTCCCCTCTGTGCGGTATAGTATCTTGCAAGGATGAGGTCTGCAACTATGGCATCTACCCTTCCAGCTTCAAGGTCCCTGAACGCATCATCGTATGTGTCGAAGAGAACAGGCTCGCCATCTTTGAAGCCCTTCATGGTCTCAGCATCTGCAGATATAGCTTCATATGCACTTGATGCTGTCTGTGTCGCTACCGACTTTCCAGCAAGGTCAGCCTTGCTCTTGATGTCTGAACCCGCCAATGTCACTATCGCCTGACTGTTGTCAAGGTATGGTGTCGTGAAGTTTACCTTCTCTTTCCTGCTGTCTGTAATAGTGTATCCATTCCAAATAAGGTCGATGTTCTTTGAATCAAGCTCAGTTTCCTTAAGCGTCCAGTCGATTGGCTGGAACTTTACCTTAAGTCCCATTCTCTTTGCAGCCTCTGTAGCGAGTTCTACGTCAAATCCTGTAAAGTTACCCGCTGCATCCCTGAAGCCCATCGGAACGAATGTATCATCAAGCCCTACGATTATCTCGCCCCTAGCCTTGATATCAGCAGTATTGTCCTTAGGTGCAGGTGGAGTGGTTGGTGTCGGCTCCTTCGCTCCGCATGCATATGCTGAGAGCATTACCCCTGCCATTGCTACCATCATGATTTTCTTCATCATTTTCATCTTCTTTTCCTCCGATATTCTTATTCTTTTTCAATATGCCGGCCAAAAACAAAAAACCCGTCCGTGATGCTACAGCATCAAGGACGGGATATTACTTCCGTGGTTCCACCTTGTTTCACCGACGCCTCACGACGACGGCCTCTTCGAGTACTCAGATACTCTAGCACGATAACGGGTGCAGGGATTACCGGGGGCCCCTACTGCAATTTCAGGATCCCGACTCATGGATGTGTTCTCCGCATCCCTTTTCTGCCCCTCTCACCTGCCGGGAACTCTCTGAAGATGGATGCATGCGGTTAATATTTCCAATCAATGTCGTTCAATATGATAAGATGAATTTTATCCTCTCAAAGAATTTTTGTCAACTGTATTTTTATCCGGTAATCTGATTTATTAACCATAAATGCATCTTTTGCCCTTCATTTTGTTAAGGGTGATCAGCTGCTTCCAATGGATTCAGATGCATGAACTGTTACCCAAAAGTCAGCTGCGTTTCTTCTGGTCTCTATTGAATCTCTCTATGTTTTCAATCACAAAATCTGAAAAGCTTTTAGGATGCTTACCGGTAAGCCGGTAGAAATCATCAGTTATCGCTTCGGCTGTACCCATTCTGGTCATTAAATAAAGGGCAGCAGTCACATTTACAAAATTCCGGTCCAAACCACGTGGTTAATTGAAAAAGCAACTTCCACTTTGCCAAATAGAATTCCACTAATTTAGGAATCTGGGATTTCTTTGATGTACATGGTTTTTTAGACAGTTCACTTAATGATTTTTGGTTTCTGATGGAGTACAATGATGCTGACGGAAGTAATAATCCGGCCCTTTTTTGGGCATAGTAAACCAAGGGTGAGATTTTGCTGACTTTTTGAAAGAGTAAATTCCACCCCTTCTGGAACACTATGATTTAGTCAATCCGGATGGTGCCTCAAGTCAATTAGTTATTTTTTGAGAAGAGATGGGTGCAGGGTTACCTTATCGTGTGGGATAAG
>NZ_JAGGKC010000007.1 GCF_017873395.1 Youngiibacter multivorans
ACCCTTCTGTCAGATTAACTTCCACTTCCCACTTTGCCAGGGTAACTTCTACTGATATCTCTTTTAAATCATGGAATTTAATTTATCAAATTAGCATAGTCGCATTATTTTATTTTTTCTCAATTTTCCTATTGATTTGCTTCTTTAACGGTGCTACACTAACGCCATATTAATAGATACGGATTGGCAACGAGGTCAAAGCTTTACAGCTTTGACCCCGTTTTTTTGCTTTTCTGTCTCGAAGAAGGGGGATGATCAATTGGAGAATAACAAGGTCACTAAGACCAAGGCTGCCTCCATCGCTGCGTTGTCATTATTATCGCTGGTCATTATGGTGCTTGGAGCTTACTACATCGTCCATAGCACGAAAAACGGAATTACTATCAAAGTCATCAATGCATCGGTGCCTGGTTCCGTATTCGGTCTCCTCGTTCTATATCTGGGATTCAAATACTGGATCTCGGTAAGAAAGCTCAGAACCGAAGTTTACAAGCCATCGTCGAGGTTCTCCATCAAAAACTTCAGTCGCAAAGGGAAATAGGTTAAGCGGGAAGCTTAAAAATCAGGAGGGTGGAAATAATGAAAAAATCATGGAAAATCGCTGGAGCGCTGCTGGTACTCGGGATATTTGCAATAGCAGCAATGATCTCAATCACGCCTACCACAGGATCCGATCCAACAGGAGCTGCGTATGTAGCGGCAACAGGAGCTGAAACGCTTTCGGAGGTTGCGACGACCGCTTCCAAGGCATATTACGGGGCAAACTTCACCTGGATAATGCTCACAGGCTTCATGGTATTCTTCTTCCAGTGCGGGTTTGCAATGGTTGAAACTGGCTTCACGAGAGGAAAGAACGCAGCACACACAATGACCATGAACTTCATGGTATTCCTTGTAGGTGCAATAGGCTATTTCCTTGTAGGCTTCGCACTTCAGTTTGGAGGCTCCGGTGGAGCTGCGGGACTTGGAACTGGCGGTTCAGCACTCGGAAGCATGCTTTCAATCCCAGGACTCGGTGGAATCCTTGGCTACAACGGATTCATGCTTTCAGGGCTTGGAGTCTATGATCCAGGCATATACGCTCTGTTCTTCTTCCAGATGGTGTTCATGGATACTACAGTAACCATACCTACCGGAGCAATGGCAGAAAGAGTCAAATACTCATCAATGGTCATCACCTCGTTCTTCATTTCGATGTTCCTCTACCCTCTTTTCGGAAACTGGGTATGGGGCGGCGGATGGCTTGCAACTCTAGGCAAGAACTTCGGACTGGGACATGGAGTCGTTGATTTCGCAGGCTCTGCAGTAGTACATTCCATGGGCGGTATGCTGGCACTTGCTGGTGCCATAGTCATAGGGCCCAGGATAGGAAAGTTCAAGAAGGATGGGACTGCCAGGGCTTTCCCCGGACATGACATACCGATGGCCATAATCGGAACGATAATCCTATTCTTCTGCTGGTTCTCCTTCAACGCTGGCTCGACGCTCAACGCATCTGATTTCAGACTGGCCATTGTTGCAACAAATACTATGATTGCAGGCGCAATCGGCGGACTTTCAGCAATGTTCTATATGTGGGTAAGGCATGGAAAGCCGGATCCGTCGATGACAGCAAACGGAGCACTTGCCGGACTTGTTGCAATAACAGCACCAAGCGCTTTCGTAAATGCGGGTGCAGCATTTGTAATCGGACTCTTAGGCGGACTTCTTGTGTGCGTAGCTGTATCATTCGTGGAAAACAAGCTTAAGCTTGACGATCCTGTTGGAGCGATATCAGTACACTGCATAAACGGCATCTGGGGAACCCTTGCTGTAGGACTTTTCGCAGACGGCACCTATGGCGATGGTCTGAACGGTGTTGCTGGCGGAGTAAGAGGACTATTCTATGGAGATGCATCCCAGCTATTTGCACAGCTCGCAGCTGTCGGAGTCCTCATAGTATATGGCTTTGGCCTCTCCTATGTGTTCTTCAAGGTACTTGACAAGGTCTGGGGTCTGAGAGTAAGTGCTGAAGCAGAGCTTGAGGGTCTGGATCTTCCTGAGATGGGTGTTTCAGCTTATCCTGAACTGCAGCTTGCCAAGTCAGAGCTTGACTTTGACAATTCAGACAACATGGAGATAAAGCAGCTGCCTAACTACAAGCCATTTGGCTATGCAGCAGGCAAGAAGCTTACATCATAAGAACAGCCACAATGATACTGATGGAGATGATTTAAATGAAGAAGCTGGAGATTGTGATCAAGCCGGAAAAGCTTGAAGCACTAAAAAAGATACTCTCCGACTGCAATGCAAGCGGAATGATGATAACAAACATCATGGGATATGGAAACCAGAAGGGATTCATGCATGTTTATAGAGGAACCGAGTACATGGTAAACCTGCTCCCAAAGGTCAAGGTTGAGACAGTTGTCTCTGCGGACATAGCAGAAAAGATAATCGGCAAGGTACTCAAGGAGATATCTACCGGAAGCTACGGCGACGGCAAGATATTCATATATGAGCTGGAAGACGCAGTAAGGATTAGGACAGGCGAAAGAGGTCCGAGCGCACTTTAGCCATCCGGGGCTTCCCGAACACACTCCTGAATGATACCTCATGACATGCCTCACACCTTGTCATGGGAAGCCCTTGATATAAGGCAGGCGCTTGATGCACCTGCCTCTTTTCTTGCAATAAAGCAGAATTGAGATTGCATTTCCTCAGGACATAATTTATAATGATTATAAATTGAAATCAATCATATTTTATAAAATCTAATAATCAGGAGTGAATTATGGAAATTACTGAAAACATACGAAAAACCCTTCTCGAATATCAGAAGAGCGAAGCTACCGGAGCTGAAATATACAGAAGGATATCCGGAATCGTAAAAGATGAGAATGATAAGGCTACTTTATTGAAGATAGCAACAGAAGAGGACCGCCATGCTGCCATCTGGAAAAGGTACACGAAGACAAGCATTGGCTACAACAGGTGGCATGTCCTCTTCTATACGCTTCTTGCAAAGCTCTTCGGTTATACCTTTGCAATCAAGCTCATGGAGAAGGGTGAAAACGCCACAATTGACAATTATACCAAGGACCCTGAATTCATCAAGGCCGTGCCTGAATCAGCACGTATTACTGAAGAAGAAGAAGCTCATGAGGACGCATTGATTGGAATGCTTGATGAAGAAAAGCTCAAGTACATGGGATCGATAGTTCTCGGCCTTAATGATGCACTCGTCGAGATTTCAGGAAGCCTTGCCGGATTTACCTTCGCAATGGGCTCTAACAAGCTCATATCCATGGCAGGACTTATTACCGGAATCTCCGCGACGCTTTCCATGGCCAGCTCGGAGTATCTCTCGAACAGGTCTGAAGGAAGCAGCAACCCACTCAAGTCCAGCATTTACACAGGCTTTGCGTACCTTATTGCCGTTGTCCTTATGATCATGCCTTTCCTCCTGCTTCCGGACCAGATGCATTATCAGGCACTGTTTCTCACCATGATCATTGTTGTGGGCATAATCTTTGTCTTCAACTTCTACCTTTCAGTTGCCAAGGACTACGATTTCAAGACCAGGTTCCTTGAAATGGCATCCATAAGTCTTGGAGTTGCTGCACTATCGTTCTTCATAGGCATCGCGGTGAAGAATTTCCTGGGCGTTGAGCTATAGGGTATTAGAGAGTAGAGCTGCAATATTTCCTAAGCCTCATGCTTACAATTTTGGCATCGTATATTTAATGTGATTTTTACCATTTTCTCATTGACTTCTAAAATGGCAGATATATATTTATATTGAAGATATAAATGTCTTCAAATCGCAATATAATATGGGGGAAAGAAATGAACATCGGGATACTCGTACATTCTAAGACAGGCAACACACTCTCGGTCGTCAAGCTCCTCGAAGACAGGCTAAGGAAGAACGGACACACAGTATCAATTGAACGCATAGTACCGGACAATGAGGACCAGCCTGACAAATCAAAGATTAAGCTAGTCTCGGCACCATCAGCTTCAGGATTCGATTCAGTTGTTCTTGCAGGTCCTGTTCATGGTTTCTCACCAACTGCGGCTATAGTCAGATGGATTGAGGGATCAGATGATCTGAATGGAAAGAACATTCCTCTGGTAATCACGCAGCAGTTACCATTCCCCTGGATGGGTGGCAACGGTACGGTCAGAAAGATTACCGCCTTGCTGGAGAAGAAGGGTGCCAAAGTTCCGGTAACATCAATCGTGAACTGGGGAAGCGGAAAAAGGCAGATGCTTATAGACGATACGGTAAACAAGGTATCGGAATATCTGAAATAGTTGTTTTGAGGGCAGATTCCACTGCCCTCTTTGTTTGTCATGGCATATTGAATTATTGTATACTTAGATAAAAACACCAGAGGTGCAGTATGAACTCACTTATTTTAAGGACAATAGCACTGATTACCATGATAATAGACCATACCGGAGCGGTATTCTTCCCTGGTGTGGATTCATTCAGGATAATAGGAAGGATAGCATTCCCAATATACTGTTTTCTCCTTGTTGAAGGCTTCAGGCATTCAGGAGATGTGAAGAAATATATAAGAAGGCTTGCTGCCTTTGCAATAATATCAGAGCTTCCTTTCGATCTGGCATTTTTCGGAAAGCTTGAACTAACACACCAGAACATATTCTTCACGCTGACCCTGGGTCTGATTGCGATATATCTAATGGATACAAAAGGTAAGGAGCTGCCATACATCGGGCTGGTCTCGGTGGTTGTCGCAATGGTCCTTGCTTCGCTTCTAAATACTGACTACGGGTACATCGGCATACTCTACATACTTATCTTCTACCACACAAGGCTGATGACCGGTCCCATGAGGCATCTCATTGCATTCGTTGTCTTCACTCTCTCGAATTTCCTTTTGACAGGCGGCCTGCAGCTATATTCGTCACTTGCCTTCATTTTCATAATCGCATATAACGGAAACCCCGGCCCCAGGTCGAAGGCAATCCAGTACTTCTACTATGCAGCCTACCCTCTTCACCTTTTGGTAATTTTCCTTATATCCAGATATGTCATCTGAGAAAACCTTCATAGCCTGTAATGTTAGCAGCCCGGAAAATCTGGGCTGCTTTTACATACCTTAATTATTAGTGAACTGATTGACTGTCAGTCAGTAGTGTACTAAAATTGACTTAAGAATGAAAGCAAGGGATGATCATATGAGTTATATAGCTTTAAGTGAAGTCACAAAAAGCTACAAAATGGGTGAAATAAGCATAGTTGCAGCCGACATGGTCAGCTTCAGCATAGAAAAGGGTGAATTCGCGGTGGTCGTCGGCCAGAGCGGAGCAGGTAAGAGCACTATACTCAACATTCTCGGAGGCATGGATATGTCCGATACCGGCAGGATTACTGTCGACGGCAGCGAAATCCATGGCTATAATTCCAGAATGCTTACAGATTACAGACGCTATGACATAGGCTTCGTTTTCCAGTTCTATAACCTTATCCAGAACCTGACTGCGAAAGAAAATGTTGAACTTGCTGCAGAAATAAGCAGAAACCCCCTTGATGCAAAGGAGGTCCTGAAACTTGTCGGGCTTGAGGACAGGATGTATAATTTTCCTTCACAGCTATCAGGCGGTGAACAGCAGAGGGTATCCATTGCAAGAGCGCTTGCGAAAAACCCCAAGCTTTTGCTATGTGATGAGCCGACAGGAGCACTTGATGACCAGACTGGAAAACAGATACTTAAGCTTCTTCAGGATACCTGCAGGAAGACCGGCATGACTGTTGTGGTCATTACACATAATGCTGCGATAACTGCAATGGCTGACAGGGTCATACGCATGAAGAGCGGCAAGGTGTTATCAGTGGAGGTAAACAGCAATCCCATCCCCGTCGAAAGGATTGAATGGTAATGTTCAATAAATCCCTCCTAACAGACCTGGTAAGGGCCATAAGGCGTACCCTTCCCAGGTTTCTTTCGATAACCGCCATAATAGCCATAGGTGTAGGCTTCTATGCCGGCATTAACGCGACCAGCCCTGACATGAGGCTTACCAGCGACAAGTATTTTGACGAGATGAACCTTATGGACCTTCGGTTACTGTCGCCAATGGGGTTCAGGGAGTCAGACCTTGAGATGATACGGGGTACTGAAGGGGTTAAGGATGTCAGAGAATCCCACACCAAGGATATATTCGCCATTTCCGGGGAAGACAAGAGCACAGTCAGGCTCTACGCGTATGATATGGGTTCGGAAGCTTCTGCGGTTTCAATTAACAGGGTTATCCTTACTGAGGGAAGATACCCGGCTGCCTCAAACGAAGTCCTTGTCGAGGATTCCCCGAATGTACCTTCATCCTTCAGCCTTGGTTCTGAAGTTAAAATGGAAGCCCCCTCCGGAGAAGACCTTGAAGACAGTCTGAGAGAAGACTCCTATACTATAGTGGGAAAGATTCAGTCGCCAATGTACATTGACCAGGCGAGAGGACAGACAACCATAGGAGATGGCAATATCCGGTTCTTCATGCTGGTGCCTAAAGAAGCCTTCACCTTCGAGCGCATAACAGAGGTTTATGTAACCGGAACAGGACTTAAGGAAATCAGCGCTTATGAGGATGAATACGATGAAAAGGTTTCAGTCCTAAAATCAGCCTTTACAGCTTTGGGTAAGGAAAGGATAGCACAGGAGCTGGATGAACTCAGAAAGAAGATTGAAGATGGCTGGGCAGAGCTTACAGATGAAAAGAAAAAAGCATACGCTGAGCTGGATGATGCCCTTATCAGTCTTAATGATGCCAGAGACCAGCTGGAGTCCGGTGAAACAGAACTCAAGGTCAATGATGCGAAATACAGGAAGCAGATAGCAGACGGCAGGGCTCAGATTGCTGCGGGAAGAAAGCAGATTTCTGCCGGATGGGCCGAGTACGATAAAAATCTCGCTATAATAACAGCAGCTGAAGAAGAGCTGAGGATTCCACTCCTGCTTCTGGCAGAGTCTGAAAAACTGCTGGATGCCATGAACCTGGAGCTTGGACCGGCTGAAGACGCATATGACAGGATGGTTGAATACATAAATACCGGGGAAGGTGAAATTCCCGTGGTGCCCGAGATACCAACTGAGGGACTGGATGATTCACAAGACCTCTCAGCTCTTCGTGAACTTTTGGTACAGTATCAGGCAGATTATGGTGATGAATATGAAAGTCTTGCTGAAGAATACGGCTTGCCTCCACTTGAGGAACTTGATGACCCGGATGGGATTAGGGAAGACATTGAAGAGATAAATATCCTGATCAGGAAATTCAATGAGACCGGCGAACTGAGCGAGGAAGAGCTTGCTATACTTACAACCTTCATTGAGGAAAACAGGACCAGATACGATGAGATGGTTAGACTTGTAAGTGACATGACTGGACAGATTGAAGCTGCAAACAGTGAAATTGAAGCCGGAAAGAAGCAGCTCTCTGCTGCAAAAAGCACTCTTGAAAAGAATGACAGATCCCTTGACCAGGCTGAGAAGACACTTAATGCCAGTGAGAAGACACTGAATTCAGAGCTTGCTGCAGGCCGTGTAAAGCTTGACCAGGGTTGGGCTGACTACAGGGAAGGTCTCGCAGCGTACGAAGAAGGTCTTGCAAAGGCTGATTCAGAGTTCCTTGATGCAGAGAATGAGCTTAGGGATGCTGAAGGCAAGCTTACTGACATCAAGGGTGAATGGTATGTATTCACCAGGGACGACAATCCCGGATATACCAATTTTGAGGATGATTCCTTAAGGATAGGAAATGTTGCCAAGGTATTCCCTCTGTTCTTCTTTTTGGTGGCATCCCTCGTATGCCTGACAACCATGACCAGGATGGTCGAAGAAGAAAGGACCCAGATAGGAACCCTCAAGGCTCTTGGATATGCCAAGAACACAATTTCAGCAAAGTATACCACGTATGCCCTCGCTGCAAGCACTCTGGGTTCACTCATAGGCTTCGCCATAGGATTCACTCTTTTTCCTACGATTATCATAGAAGCATACAAGATACTTTACCTGCTTCCATCACCAGTCACTCCCTTCCATTGGGATTATGCGCTGATTTCATATTTCATCGCAACAGTTGTTACATTGGTTGCTGCATATTCAGCTACCGCCAAGTCACTCAGGGAAAGCCCGTCACAGCTCATGCTTCCCAAAGCCCCTCCTCCAGGAAGGAAGGTGCTTCTGGAAAGGATACCTTTTATCTGGGACAAGCTCAGCTTCATGAAAAAGGTCACAATCAGAAACCTGTTCCGTTATAAAAAGAGATTTCTCATGACTGTAATCGGAATTTCGGGCTGCACAGCACTGCTCCTCACTGGCTTTGGTCTTCGTGACTCCATACTATCCATGATGGGGACACATTTTAAGGAACTGCAGGTCTATGATGCCATGGTAGTACTTGATGATGGGTCTTCGGCTGATAATGTTATTGAACTGCTCAAAACAGAACCATCAGTCACCGAAGAAATGTATGCAGTAACGGAGAGCCTTACTGCATCATCCGATTTGATCGGCAAATCACACGAGGTTACCCTTATTGCGCCCGATGACACCGAAAGCCTTTCAGACTACATAGTGCTAAGGGACAGAACATCCCATTCACCGATACCGCTAGATAATGACGGCGCGGTAATTTCTGAAAAACTGTCGATGCTTCTTGGCGTAGGCCCTGGTGACAGGATCACCCTCGAGAATTCAGATAAAGAGAAATTCAGCATCAAAGTATCAGGAATCACTGAAAACTACATGCTCCACTACATATACATTTCAAAGGAATATTATTCTCAGGTCTTTTCCCGGGAGCCTCAACGCAATTCCATACTATTTAACCTGGATGAGTCAACTGAGGAAAAAGAGGCTGCTCTTAGTGAAAAGCTCCTTGAGAACGAGAGTGTACTTGCGACAGTATTCCTCTCAGGGTCAATTCTGGACTTCACCAAGTCACTGGGCTCCTTCAACCTGGTAGTCCTTGTACTGATAATCGCGTCAGGAGCACTGGCATTCGTAGTTCTTTTCAACCTCACGAACATCAACATCACTGAAAGGATGAGGGAGATAGCGACAATCAAGGTATTGGGATTCAGGGACATGGAGGTTTCAACCTACGTATTCCGTGAAAACATAATCCTCAGCTTTATAGGAAGCCTCCTGGGTCTTGTTCTAGGTTATCTGCTCCACATATATATCATAGCTACCGTTGAGCTTGACTACATCATGTTCGGTCGTGAAATACTTTGGCCAAGCTACCTATACGCTGTTATACTGACCATGGGGTTCTCATGCATAGTAAATTTTGTAATGTACTTCAGGCTGAAGAAGATCAACATGGTCGAATCACTGAAGTCAGTGGATTAGGAGGTGCACCTTGAGAATATCAAAGCCCAGGGAAGAACGCAGACAGGAAATAGTTGAGACCGCAAGAGAACTGTTCATCGCACAGGGAATAGACAATACCCCAGTCAGCCAGATTGTCAAAACCGTTGGAGTGGCACAGGGTCTCTTCTATTACTACTTCAAATCCAAGGACGACATCATTGCTGCTGTCGCTGACCATATCATGGACTCAATAGAACGAAGCATCAAATCATCACTTGAAATAAAAGATATGGGTTTCAACCAAAGGATTACAATTGTAGTCGACATGTTTCTTGATTCATTCGGTATATTGGATGAAAGTACAGGAAGTGTCACAAACCTTGTTTATACCAGCCAGCTTTACGACATCATAAAGACGAGACTGACAAGCACTACCGCAGATGTCATCAACGCTCTCATGGCTGAAGGAACCTCATCTGGCGCACTTAACATCAGGCATCCTGAACTGATGGTGACCCTTATAATCCAGGGTCTTGCTGAGCTTATAGGTAATGGACTCAGGGAAAGGTCAGTCATACTTGACCTTATTGAGCAGGGTTTGAACCTTCCTGAGAACAGCCTGCAATAGCTTCTGGAACTTATCGATTTCAGCTAAGCTACAATTTCAAGATACAGTTCACACTCAAAATTTCTGTCTTCCCGAATTTGTTCATTAAATGATTAAGGTGCATTCCATGGCCTTTTGGCTTTGGAATGCACCTTTTCTATGCTTTCATATATTTCAGAAATCCGTTCTCAAGGATACGCCTGAGTCTTCCGGTCTCAAACAGGTAATCTGCATATGGCTTGAACATTCTTTCTATCACAAGGTGCTTCTTGATCGTCCCTACATTGATGTAGAACTCGTTGACCGCTGCCTTGAAAATATCCTCCATGGTCATTGGCTTGTCGATAAGGTTATATATTATCTCAATCCTTGCCATGCAGCCTTCTATGTTTTTCTTCGCAATATTATAGATTTCATCGCTGGATCCCCTGTGGGAAATAATGTACTTTTTGAAGCTGAAATTCTGGATGACCTTCAGTGTCTCGAGATAATCCGGGACAGAGTACATATACGGGAGCTTCAGGCCTGAAAGGACTTCGATGCTTATTATTGCATCACCAAGATAAATAACATCATCAGGTGTCACTATGCTCATATGGGAAGTTGTGTGCCCGAGTGTCGGTATGAACCTGAATTTTTTTCCGCATATGTCCACTGTCGTGTCCTCAGGCGGCACCTTTATATCAGTCTTGCAAATCAAATGGCTGAACCTTTCATTGATATCCGTCATTGAAAGATAAGGGTTCATAAACTTGAGGTTCAATAAATTGGTTGTCAGTATAGCATCAAGCTCAGGCATAGCTATGATACACCCATACTTTTCACGGAAGTAGGCATTGTTTCCAGTGTGGTCCACATGTGAATGTGAGCATGCGATACCAGCGACCTTAAAACCTCGTGACAGCAGGGCAGCTTCGATAATATCCCGGTCTTCATTGTAGCCCGAGTCTATAAGGACTACATTGCCCGTTCCAAGGTCGTAGAATGGGATATACTGGTCTCCTGTATCAACTACATAGGTATCCCCTAAAATATGAATAATATTTGCATGCCTAGTGTATGATGCCATTTGGAACACCATCCTCTGCTATTTCCTTTTTTTTGTGGGCTTAGCAACTTCCTCAGTATAATAGTACTGATAGTACTTTCCGTATCCGCTGTTTTCAGAAACATCAAGTTTATTTAGGATAACTCCAAGAATCTTTGCGTTTACTTTTTCAAGGAGTTCCTTTGACTTGATTGCAGCATTCCTCTCTGCCGTACCTGATGATACTACAAGTAGGTATCCGTCTGTATGACCTGCTAATAACTGTGCATCAGTAACAATAAGCACTGGTGGAGTATCGAATATGATAAAGTCAAACTTCTCCTTCATATCCTCAATAAAATGCTTCATTTTTGCTGATGCCAAAAGCTCTGATGGATTAGGTGGTCTGATTCCTGCAGTTATTATACTCAAATTATCTACGACTGTTGGCTTTATAGCATTATCAATCGTGACTTCACCGGCTAATAGGTTAGAGAGTCCAACTAAATTGGATGCTTTGAATATCTTGTGAGTCATGGGTTTTCTCTGATCACAATCAATTAATAGAGTCCTCTTTCCTGCCTCTGCCATGACAACTGCAAGATTCGCTGAAACTGTGGACTTGCCTTCGCCCGGACCTGAACTAGTTATGCAAACAGTCTGTACGCTTTTATCAAACGAAGAGAACTGTATGTTGGTCCTTAGTGTCCTAAACGCTTCAGCAATTGGCGATTTAGGATCCCTGACAGTAATTATATCAATTTTTTCCATTACATATCTCCATTATAAATATTATATATTTCTTCTAATCATTTGAAAGATACTCTTTCGTACAGGCAGTTCAAAATTCGCATCAATTTCCTGGTCTTCGATTATAAGTTCAGCATTATCTAGTACATAATCTTCAAATTTGCGATCAATCTTATATGCTTTATCAAACGCCTCAATCAAGCCTGCTGGTCTTCTAGTACTATTGTGCGCATCAGAAGCCATGAAGTTGGCAAGCCCATTCTTTATCATGTCAATCGCTGTTGCCTCTGCAGACTTTCCTGATGTACCAAGAAGACTTCCTGCATTTATTTGAAACAGACACCCTTCTCTGATTAGTCCATTTAAGACCCTTAAGTCATCCTGAATATACCTGTATCTTTCGGGATGTGCTAGTATAGGAACTGCACCAAGAACACCTAACTCATACATTAAATCAATATATGAATCTGACCAACTATCCATTGGTAATTCGACAAGTATATACCTACTTCCGTTAAGTCCTTTTATTATTCCGTTCTTATATAAATCAATGGAACTATTGTCGAGAAAAATCTCCTGACCTGGATATAATTCAATATTCATACCCAAATTCTTGATATTATCTTTGAGGGTTTCCAGACTTTCAAGCATCATCTCGTGGCTAACTTCATATCGTCCCTTTGCATAGTGTGGTGTGACAATAATTCCATCAGTACCTTCCTGCATATACTTCTTAAGCATTGCGATAGAAGTCTCCAGATCTTTAGAACCATCGTCAAGCCCTGGAAGTACGTGACTGTGGACGTCTATCATTCTTTCGCCTCTTGTTTCCATTATCCTCAACCTCCTTGGGAATTATGCCTATGACAGGAAGATCGAGATATCTCGCTATGTCGTCTTCAGATTTTATTGTATTGTCGAGATACTCTATAACAAATACGACCCCCATTGATCCCATAAGTCCGATAAGGAAAGCTATTGCAATATTCAGTTTTTTGTTTGGACTCACAGGGTTTGTAGGAATCTGCGCCCTGTCCATTATCTGTATATTTCCTCCAGTAGGAAACACTGTTTTCGATGTATCTATGAATGCTCCGGCTGCTGCTGTGGCAATTTGAACCGATACAGAAGGATCTTCATTCCTTGCCTTAATTACCATTATCTGAGTGTCTGACTGAGGGGTAACAGTAATAGCATCCTGGACATCCTTCGGAGTATAACCTTCTCCAAGTCTAGTAGCAGTTTCATCTGCAACAATTTTCGACTTAGCTATTTGTACATAAGTCTTTACAAGGTTCTGATACATGACGATATCCGAATAAACGGTCTGTTCAGTTCCTTGTGGTTTTCCCACAATGATACTAGTCTGAGCTTCATATACTGGTCTTAGAATAAAGAAGCTAATAACTCCAGATGCAAGTGTGCAAATTATTGTTATTATTATAATTAGTTTCTTTCTCTTTCTTATCATGTTAAATAGGTCTCGCAGGTCAAGCGTCATTTCATCTTCCATTGTTCAATTCCTTTCAAGCTTAATACATTTACTCTTTATTCTATCACAGTTTCCATAATCGAGTAAACCATAAATACTTTGAAATATATTGATATACAATATATCTTAATTTAACACAGAGTTAACATATAATTGAGACACCCGGTGTATTTATGCCGGGTGTCTCTAAGGCTTGCTATTTTGATTTAGCTACGCTGACTTTGGACATGTACTCGAAATACTTCACTATTGCGCTGTGGTCGGTATTGTCATGCCCATCAGCCTTGAGTGACTGCATTATCTCCATTATTTCTGCAGTGAACGGCATCGGCGATCCTATTTCGTGTCCTGCATCAAGGGCATTCTTCAGGTCCTTGATATGCAGGCTCATCTTGAATCCCGGAGTGAAGTCACCTGACACCATCTTCGGAAGCTTTGCATCAAGGACACTTGACCCCGCACTCCCTGCCCTTATAGCCTGATGGACCTTTTCAGGGTCAACTCCAGACTTGACGCAGAAGGCGATGGCTTCTGATACGGCAGCTATGTTAAGCGCCACTATCATGTTGTTAGCAAGCTTTGTGGTATGTCCTGCACCGACTGAACCTACAAGGGTGACGGTCGAACCCATTGACTTGAGTATGTCATAGCATGAGTCGAAAACATCCTGTTCTCCTCCTACCATGATTGCAAGGGTTCCGGCAACAGCTCCAGGCTCTCCTCCGCTTACAGGCGCATCCATCATGTCGATTCCCTTTTCCCTGAGCTTCGCTGCTATCCTCTTGGTTGCCACAGGAGATATGGAGCTCATGTCAATAACGACCAGTCCTACCCTGCCGCCTTCAACTATTCCATTTGTTCCAAGTGCCACTTCCTCCACCTGCGGTGAATCCGGCAGCATCGTTATTACAACATCACAAAGGCCTGCCACCTCTTTGGGCGAGAATGCCTGTACTGCACCTTCACTTACGAGCCTTTGCACCCTCTCGTTGTCATGGTGGTTGTATACCACAGTTTCAAATCCAGCTTTCATGGTATTCCTGCACATTGGTTCACCCATGATACCTATACCTATAAATCCTACCTTCTTCAAACTTATCACTCTCCCAATAATCTATAAGGCTATTATACAACGTTATTCAACCAGATTGCCAGATTTTGACGTTCTCACGACTTCAGATGACTAACAACTTGCTGTCCGCTTTTTCGGATATAACATGAAATATAGTAAAGTCATGATAAGTCTTCCCCATGTCATGGTCCCGCGAGCTCACTCCTTTGCGGGGCCTTCCAGGATAAGAGGCCACGGGAAACCGCGGCCTCATTCTTTAGATTATATTCCCAGGAGCTTTTTTGCATCGATATATGCTGCAATACCATCAGCTACCTTCTTGGCTTCCTTCATTGCCCTGACTACAGTCGCAGGCTCATGCACTACATCACCGCCTGCGAAGACTCCGGCAAGGGTGGTCATGCCATAAGGCTTTTCTCTTGTTATTACATAGCCCCTGTCACTTGTCTCTATGCCTGGCGTTGTCGAGACTATCCTCTTGGCAGGCCTTGACCCGATGGCCAGAAGTATGACATCGGCATCAATGATGTCTTCAGCACCTTCAGTCTCAACCACAAGTCCGGTCACCTTGCCCTCATTTCCTGCGTAGGCCTTGGGCAGTGCAGAGAATCTGAACTCGACGCCATCAGCTATCGCGCCTTCATATTCTCCCCTTGTTGCAGGCATATCCTTCTCGGTTCTCCTGTATGCAACAGTTACGGTTCCCGCACCAAGTCTTTTTGCAGACCTTGCAGCATCCATGGCCACATTGCCTGCCCCTACAACGACAACTCTGTCGCCAGGATTGATCAGGACCTCGTCTGCGGTAACCTTACCTTCTCCAGCCATTACAACCATTCTCAGGAAGTAGCTAGCCTGCTCTATTCCGCTGTTTTCACGTCCAGGCAGCTTTAGGTCCTTGGACAGGTTCGTTCCGGTTCCAATGAACGCAGCATCGAAGCCGGCCTTGAAGAGCGTTTCAAGCGTGAAGCTTTCACCTGCCGTAGAATTTGTGATGAATGTTACTCCAAGGGAGGCTATTCTCGCAATTTCCCTTCTCACAACATCCTTGTTCAGTCTGAACTCCGGTATGCCATATAGAAGCACTCCGCCGGGCTCTTCCTGAGCCTCATAGACCACCACATTGAAGCCCTGCCTTGCCAGGTCTCCGGCAACGGTAAGTCCAGCCGGTCCTGAGCCTATGACTGCCACCTTGCCTCTTGTCTTCGCTACTGTCGGATCAGTGATTATTCCTGCTTCATAGTCAAAATCAGCCACAAACCTTTCAAGCTTGCCTACCCTTATCTCCTTGCCCTTAGCATGCAGAATGCAATGCCCTTCGCATTGAAGCTCGTGGGGGCATACCCTGCCGCATATAGCCGGAAGGTTGCTCCTCTCAGAGATTATCCTTCTGGCGGTACCAAAGTTTCCCTTAGATACCTCTTTTATGAATTCAGGGATCGACTGTTCTATGGGGCAACCCGTCTTGCAAAGGGGCTTCTTGCAATCAAGGCACCTCTTGGCCTCAGCGACCGCCTCCTTTGGCGTGTAACCCCTGTTCTCCTCTTCGAATCCGAACCTGTTGTCCATGTGGCTTCCTCCTTTGAATAGAGAGGAGAAGACTAAATCTTCTCCCCTCCGTATGTCGTTGAAATATTGTACTTCTTTATCTTCCGCCACAATGTGGTGGTGCTTATGCCAAGCTCCTTGGCTACCGCTATCCTGTTTCCTGAGTGCTTGTCGAGCAGTGCCACGATCCTGGTATACTCTCCAGCCTCAGTGTATGGTTTGATCTCCTCAACATGTGATGACCCATTGGAGTGAATTGTACCATATTTCTGGGACTGGTCAATAGGAAAACTGTCCTCGATATGAAATCTGACCAGTTCTTCAGATATCACCCTTTCAGAGCTAATGGTGACTACCTTCTCAACAAAGTTCTTCAGCTGCCTTATGTTTCCATACCAGTCATATTCGCTCATCAGCTTTCTTGCGCCTTCACTGAAGGTCACATTCTTGTTAAGCTGCGCTGAGTAATCCCTTGTGAAGAAATCGGTAAGCACAAGGATGTCTTCCCTTCTTTCCCTAAGTGGAGGTATATGAAGGGAGAGGATGTTAAGCCTGTAGTAAAGGTCTTCCCTGAACTTACCCTGCCTGATAAGGTCCATCAGGTTCTTGTTCGTTGCCGCGATGATCCTGACATCTATTGGAGTGACCTTGTCGTCCCCAACCCTCATGATGTTCTTCTCCTGTATTACCCTGAGAAGCCTTACCTGGCCGTAGAGGTCCATTTCAGATATCTCATCGAGGAATATGGTTCCTGTGTCAGCAAGATGGAAAAGTCCTCTCTTGCCTCCCTTGGAAGCCCCTGTGAATGCGCCTTCGACATAACCGAAGAGCTCGCTTTCAAGCAGATTCGAAGGGAGTGCCGCGCAGTTCACCGCAACGAAAGGATTGTTCTTCCTCAGGCTCTCGTTGTGTATGCTCTGGGCAAAGAGCTCCTTGCCGGTTCCCGATTCCCCTGAGATGAGAACTGTGGAATTGTTCTTCGAATATTTCAGAGCCATGTCCTTAAGGCTCCTCATCTTGTTCGAAATGCCATGTATATCTTTGAAGGTGTACTTTGCAATGTGACCCTTAAGATAGATTTCTCTCTTGATCTCTGCAGCCATATCCTCAATCTTCTCTACAGGTGAGAATGAGAATATTACACCCTCCACCTTGCCATCAACATTGATAGGAGCATAGTTTGCGATATATACGGTCTCATTGTGGGTCAGTATGGTGCCGAACACCTCCTGCCCTTTCTTGACCTTAGCAAGGTCAGCAGAATCTATTTCAGGAATTATGCTCGTTATTCGCTTGCCAATGGCATTCTTGTCCTTTGTCCTGAAGCTCTCTTCCGCATTGTGGTTGAATATGGTGATTATTCCGCTATTGTCTGTCTTTATTATCGCATCAAACGAGTAATCAACAACCGCCTTGAACTCAGCGCTCTGCTTCTTCTCTATGTCAAGGGCCATGACAATCTTCTCAGCGATTTCAAAGGCCTGGCTAATTGAATCTTCAGTTGATTCCAAAAAGAGACACGGCACACCAAGCCCTTTGGCATAGGTGTTCACTATGTCTCCTCCGATCAGTGCATCAGCCTTATCTCTAACCGCCCTGTCGACTGCCGGCAGAAGGTCCTCCCTGTTATTGATAAGATATGTCTTTACCTCTACACCCACGATGTCTCCAAATATCATGATATCCGTATACATGTTCTCGAAGCCTATGAATGCAAGCTTGGGCCGCTCCTTGTTAAGAAGCTTTTTCGCCTCGTGCATGAGCATAGCGATTTCCTGACCTGTAATCCTGATTTCAACCAAAGGTATTCCGAGTCCTGAGTCCTTGATCATCGATGCCTGGGTACCTCGTGCTATGACCACGTCATAGCCCTTGTCCATGGCTTCCTTTGTCATTTCAACAATTTTCTCTGATGTTGAGAGCTGCATGAGGACCTCGGCATCCATCTTCTTCACGATGCTTTCTGCAAGCTCAATCATCTCTTTCCTAGGCGCCATGAATGCTATCTTTGCCAAGTCCTCACCTCCCTCTTTTATTACTATAATAGAGTTCCCAAAAGCTTATGTCAAAGACAAGCTTTAGATGAGCTCCATTTCCTTGAGGATCTTCCTGAGACTCTCTCTTTCATGTTCCTTAAGAGGTCCTACTGGTTCATAGGAGCATCCTACATCGATTCCCTGCATTGCAAGTCCTTCCTTGATAACCGCCGGGAATGTCCCGAGGTTAAAGGCTATCCTTAAAGGAGCAAGCTTGAACTGTGCTTCGAGGGCACCTTCCCTGTCGCCGGCCATATACTTGTCATAAATGTCAGCTGCAAGTCTCGGTGCAACGTTGGAGCATGATGCAATGGCACCTGCTGCTCCATAGCATAGAGCTGCATATATCAGGGTATCCCTGCCCATCATTACGTGGAAGTCCTTGCCTTTTGTAAGTCTCAGATACTCTTCAGTGTTAGTCATATCTCCTGTCGAATCCTTGACTCCTATGATGTTCTTGACATCAGCGAGCTTTGCCACAGTCGGAGGGAATATGTCCACACCAGTCTTTGGCTTGTTGTTGTACATGATTATCGGAAGGTCCGTACACTTCGCAATTGTCTCATAATGCCTGATGAGGTCTTCCTGTGTCGGGGTTATGAACATCGGAGTCAGTATTGACAGAGCATCAACCTTGCATTCATCTGCAATTTCAGCCAGCCTTACAGCTCCCCTGGTGGTTATGTGGTTGACTCCGGCATAGACAGGAACCCTGCCCTTTACCTCATCAACAGTTATCATGAGAAGTTCCCTGTATTCATCATCTGTCAATCCATAGAACTCGCCTGTTGTTCCTGCAGGGAATACACCGTGCAGTCCGTTTTTTATCAGATGATTGATCATCAGCCTCAGTGCCTTCTCGTCCAGCTTACCCTCTTTGGTCAGGGGGGTCACCAGAGGAGGTATGACGCCATACGGTTTAAAATCCATTTTCATTCCATCCTTACTTATCAAGGCATAAGCCTTGTTGATTTCTTTTTGTGCCTACCTGACCAGACAAGGTTTCTTGTTATCGAACTTCCAGTCCTTGATAAGGTACTGCATTGCCATGGAGTCATCCCTTGCTCCGAGGCCCTTCTCAAGATAAAGCTCATGGGCCTTCATTACCTTCTCCATGTCGAGCTCAATTCCGAGTCCCTTCATGTCTTTGGCTATGGTAACCTCACCATCAACTATCTTCATTGCGTTCTTTGTAAGGTCCTGTCCATCCTGCCATATCCAGTGCGTGTCTATGGCTGTTATGTTTCCAGGTGCCGCTGCTGCTGCATGGCAGAACATGGCAAGGGATACATCGAAATGGTTGTTTGAGTGGGATCCCCAGGTGAGTCCGAACTCATTGCACATCTGCGCGACTCTTACTGATCCGGACATGGTCCAGAAATGAGGGTCTGCAAGTGGAATGTCCACGCTGTGCAGAGCTACTGCATGGGACATCTGTCTCCAGTCAGTTGCGATCATATTGGTAGCTGTAGGAAGTCCTGTCCTCTTCCTGAATTCTGCCATGACTTCCCTTCCGGAGAAGCCTGCTTCGGCTCCGCACGGATCCTCAGCGTATGCCATTATCCCGTGCATGTCCTTGCAGAGAGATACCGCTTCCTCAAGTGACCATGCACCATTTGGGTCAAGAGTTATCCTCGCTTCAGGGAATCTCTCATGGAGAGCCTTAATTGCCTTGATCTCCTCTTTACCTTCAAGAACTCCGCCTTTCAGCTTGAAGTCCTGGAATCCGTATCTTTCCTGCGCTGCCTCTGCAAGCCTTACAATGGCTTCCGGAGTCATTGCCTCGAATCTTCTTACAGCTTCCCAGTCGTCCTTGAACTCATCCTCTATGAGGTAGCCAAGGTCTGTCTTCTTAGGGTCTGCTATGTAGAACAGGTAGCCAAGTGCCTTTACCTTTTCCCTCTGCTGTCCGTCACCAAGTAGTGCCGCTACAGGAACTTCCAGATACTTTCCGAGAAGGTCGAGGAGTGCTGATTCTACTGCAGTCACCACGTGAACCGTAGTCCTCAGGTCGAAGGTCTGAAGGCCTCTGCCTTCCTTGTCCCTGTCCTTGAACTTGTTGAATATCTCATTCATGACATTCTTGTAGTTTCCAAGCGACTGTCCTACGACAAGCTCCCTTGAATCCTCAAGTGTCTGTCTGATCTTTTCTCCGCCCGGAACTTCTCCTACTCCCTGGTTGCCTGTGTCATCCTTAAGGATTACAAGGTTCCTTGTGAAGTATGGTCCGTGAGCGCCTGAGAGGTTAAGAAGCATGCTGTCATAGCCTGCTACCGGAATAACGGTCATCTCTATTACTTTTGGAGTCATATCGCTACCTCCGCCTAGTTTCTTGTTACTTCGAGATTGTTCAGCTTCTCGTAGTACTTGACGAGTGCGGAATGGTCCTCTTTCTCAAGTCCGTCAGCCTTAAGCCCGAGCATCATCTCCATTACCTGTGAGGTAAGAGGAAGTGAAGCTGCCAGCTCGTGTGATGTATCAAGAGCATTCTGAAGGTCCTTGATATGGAGCTCAATCCTGAAGCCAGGGTCGAACCTTCTGTCCAAAACCATCGGAGCCTTAGCATCAAGCACTGTGCTCCCTGCAAGTCCGCCTCTTATTGCCTTGTAAACAAGCTCAGGATCTACTCCTGCCTTCTTTGCAAGTACGAGAGCCTCACTCATTGCCGCTATGTTAAGAGCAACGATTATCTGGTTTGCAAGCTTTGTTATGTTACCTGCGCCGATTTCTCCAACGTAGACAACAGATCCAGCCACTGTCTTCATTATGTCGTAGCACTTGTCGAAGGTTTCCTTGTTTCCGCCGACCATTACTGACAGAGTTCCATCGATTGCCTTAGGCTCTCCGCCACTTACAGGTGCATCAAGAAGATCGATGCCGAACTTGGCAAGCTCTGCGCTTACTTCCCTGCTTGCAAGTGGAGCTATTGAACTCATGTCGATGACTATCGTACCAGCCTTCGCTCCGCTGGATATTCCATTTTCACCAAGGCATACTGTCTTGACGTGAGGGGAATTCGGAAGCATCGTAATGATGATGTCTGTCTTTTCAGCAACTTCCTTGGCAGTTTCAGCCTTTTCAGCACCAAGCGCTACCAGTTCAGCAACGGCAACAGTGTTCCTGTCATTTACAATAAGCTCATATCCAGCCTTGAGCAGATTCTTGCTCATCGGCTTTCCCATTATTCCAAGTCCTATAAATCCTATCTTCATTTAATTTCACCTTTCCTTTGTATGATCGAATGTATGCAGATTATTCAATTATTCAGCGTCTATGTGATCGGAGCGGGGTTGAATACTGTCAGCGCATTGTATAGGCCGTACTCATCGCTGAAGGTCTTCTTCCTGCCTCCTGCCACATCGATTATGAACTCGAAGATTTCTCTGCCCTTCTCCTCCAGTGTCTTTTCACCGGATGCTATGTCTCCTGCGTTGATGTCTATCAGGTCAAACCATTTGTTCTTTAGTGCCGTGTTCGAGGATACCTTGATTACCGGCGCAACTCTCAGGTTGTAGGTAGTACCTCTGCCTGTAGAGAACACCTGGATCGTCATCCCTGATGAGAACTGCTGCGTTCCGCACACGAAGTCCGATGCGGGGGTTGCAGCGAATGTAAGTCCCGGTTTCCTGATCCTCTCGCCCGGTGACAGTACGTCAACTATGGGGCTTGTGCCGGATTTTACGACCGAGCCCAGTGATTTTTCGATTATGTTTGCAAGTCCGCCCTGCTTGTTGCCGGGTGTCGGATTCGCATCCCTGTCCACTTCTCCGCCTGCAAGGTAGTCGTCATACCATGACATCTCCCTTTTAAGCTTTTCAAGGACTTCAGGGGATACTGTCCTTGGTGCGAGGAGATGAACTCCATCCCTTACCTCGGACACTTCTGAGAACATGACCCTGGCTCCGGCAGCAACCAGCATATCGGCAGCATATCCTATTGCAGGGTTAGCAGTCACACCGGAAAAAGCATCGCTCCCCCCGCACTGCAGCCCTACAACCAGACCTGAAACCGGACATTCTTCCCTCTGCCTTCTGTTAAGCCTTTCGAGCTTTTCTTCTGCCTTGTCCATGATCTCATCCATTATTTCCTGGAAACCCTTGCAGTCCTGAAGGACAACAAGATCTCTGTCATCTATCTCAGTAAACAGCTTCTGCGGTGTAAGCTTCTCGCATCCCAGGGATACGGTTAACAGCTCGCCGCCGAAATTCGGGTTCTTTGACATGTTGAGTATCGTCCTGATTGGGATTTCGGAATTCTTTGCGCTTATTGCCACACCGCAGCCGTATGCATGATTTAATGCAGCAACATCATCTACATTCGGGTACTTCGGGAGAAGCTCCCTCCTTATCCTGTCGACAGCCACGTTCACTACACCTTCAACGCACTGCACTGTTGTTGTTATGGCAAGTATGTTCCTTGTACCGAAGGTACCGTCAGCATTCCTGTAGCCCATGAAGGTCCTGAGTCCGACTTCAGGTGCCGTCCATTTGTGGTCAAAAGAGCTCTTAAGGCTCTCAACCGGAACCGCTTCCCTTATCTTCACATTGCGCTCGTTGACCCAGCAGCCTTTTTTGATATCTTCCTTCGCATGTCCGATGACCTCACCGTACCTAAGTACTTCAGATCCCTCTGGTATGTCAGAAAGAGCTATCTTATGGGCCTGTGGAATGTCTTCTTTAGCAACAAGACCACCCTCGAAGGTACTGCCTTCCTTGGCTCCGCCTTCCCTGACTATGATCGCCACATTGTCCCTGTCATTGACTTTAATATACAACTCATTCATATCAGTTAAATCCCCTTGATATCCTTTACTTATGAGATTGGGGAAATATCTCTATTTCCCCAACTCTATGCTGCTAATTTTTGGGTATGTTACTTTTTAAGTAGAGCCTGGAACTTGAAGAACTCGTCTCTTGTTTCCTTTATGAGCTGTATTGCATCAGCAGTCTCATAAACTGTTACAGGCTGCTTGAAGCCAGTCTCAAGGTCCTTCGCATAGTCAGGATCAGTAGATATCTGCTTTGCAATGCTGCTCATCTTCTCTATTATCTTGGCATCAGTTCCCTTAGGGAACGCTATGATGTATGGCTTCTCCATTGCGAAGTCAAGGCCCTGCTCAGTGAGTGTCTTTATGTCGCCAAGGAATTCGTTTCTCTCAGCAGAGAACTGTCCGAGTGCAACCATGTCGCCAGTCTTCAGGTAATCCTGGATTGTTCCGTAGGAAATCGCCGCTACATCTATTCTTCCACCAAGAAGGTTAGTAACCTTTTCAGCTGCTGAACCTACGTCTACGACTTTAAGGTCGATTCCGGCCTGGTCCATGAGCATGAGTCCCTGAAGGTGAGAATATCCGCCAAGCTCTGTTCCGAATATTATGTCGCCAGGTGTAGCCTTTGCCTTTGCAACAAGGTCAGCTGCATCTGTAAGTCCGGACTGCTTGCTTGCTACAAGTATTACGCCCTTGTCAACTGCAGGTATTGCAGCAACATCAAAAGCATCGTATCCATAATCAACAAGTCCTGCGACTTCATTGACTATCATAGGTCCAGTGTGTGTAAAGAGGATTGTATTTCCGTCTGTAGCGGAATTCTTAACCTGTGATGTTGCAACTGAACCGCCTCCGCCTCCCATGTTGGTTATGATCATGGTCTGGCCAGTGATCTCTTCGAAGTACTTCGCAAATGTCCTTGCGTTGAAGTCTGTGTCGCCGCCTGCTGAAGCTGTTACAAGAACCTCTACAGTCTTTGTAGGCCATGCAGTCTCAGTCGGTGCTGAAGTGCCTGAAGGTGCTGTTGTAGGTGTTGTCGGAGTCTTGGCTCCGCAGCCTGCAAGCACGCCAACTGTGAGGACCATTGCTGAAATGATGGAAATTGCTTTGAATTTCATTCTTTTCTCTCCCTTTTTTGTAATATATATCCCTTTGTAATTGGAACCAAATTTATTCTGCCTATCTAACCAGGCAAGGTTTCTTGCTGTCGAACTTCCAGTTCGGAATAAGGTGCTGCATCGCCATGGCGTCATCCCTGTCATGGGAATCCATCTTGTTATACAGCTCGTTCGCCTTCATGACCCTGTCCATGTCTATTTCAATTCCGAGACCGGGCTTGTCGGTTACCTTGATCTTTCCGTCCTTTATTGCAATTGACTCGCCGCATAGCTCCTGTCCGTCCTGCCATATCCAGTGTGTATCCATGGCTGTGATTTCTCCAGGTGCTGCCGCTGCAGTCTGTGCGAATATCGCAAGCGAAATGTCGAAGTGGTTGTTAGAGTGGCTGCCCCACGTCATTCCCCAGTCGTTCAGGACCTGTCCTGCCCGAATCGAGCCGCTCATGGTCCAGAAATGAGGGTCTGCAAGGACTATGTCAACAGCTTTGCTTACAACTGAGTGGTGAAGCTGTCTCCAGTCTGTCGCTATCATGTTTGTCGCAACCCTGTGTCCGGTCGCCATCTTGTACTCTGACATTATTTCCCTGCTTGAGAAGCCCTTCTCAGGTCCGCACGGATCCTCAACATATGTCAGTATCCCGTGCATGTCCTTTGTAAGCTTAATCGCCTCATTCAGGGACCACGCTCCGTTAGGGTCGATGTTTATCCTGGCATCTGGGAACTCTTTCTTGAGAGCCCTTATCGCCTTCATTTCCTCTTCTCCATCAAGGACACCAGCCTTAAGCTTGAAGTCCTTGAAGCCGTATCTTTCCTTTGTAGCGTAAGCCTGCTCAACTATCGCTTCAGGAGTCAGCGCCACATTCCTTCTTATCCTGAACCATGGATCGCTGCTTGAAGATTCATCTATGTATGGCAGATTTACCTTGGTCCTGTCCGATACATAGAACAGATATCCGAGTATCGTAATGTCTTCCCTTTGCCTTCCGTCTCCGAGCAGAGAGCACACAGGCAGTCCCATGAACTTTCCAAGGAGGTCGAGAAGAGCTGACTCTATTGCTGTTTCAGCCTTTACCACGAACTTCAGGTTCTTCAGGTCAAGTCCCTGGAGCCCTTCGCCGTCGTTTCCTCCAGCGAGGTATCCTCCGCGCTTTACCGTCTGGACTATGTTCCTGTAATCTCCTATCTGCTTCCCTATGATAAGAGGCTTGTAGCTTTCAAGTGCCTTTGTTATGTCTTCACCACCGTGGACTTCTCCAAGGCCGGTGTTTCCTGCGCTGTCCTTCATGATCACGATGTTCCTTGTGAACATCGGGGCATGTGCGCCGCTGAGTGTCATTGTCATGCTGTCAAATCCCGCAACCGGGACAACCATCATTTCAGTTACTACTGGAGTACCTTTGATGTTCATATATCCACCCCTGTCTTCTGTTCTAGTCGCCGCTTCTCAGTATCGACTGTTTTTTCCTGACTTCACTGTAGATAGTCCAAAGCATTATGACTACCGTAAGCACCATAAAAACTGCAGCTATCGGGCTTTTAAAGAATCCTATGAAGCTGTCGTCTGTCATCATGAGTCCTCGTCTGAAGTTCGTCTCAGCCATAGGTCCGAGTACGAATCCTATAATGAAAGGAGCCTGCGGAATCTTGAACTTCACGAAGTAGTAGCCTACCGCTCCAAACAGGAGAATCGACCATACATCGAAAATCCTTGATGAAAGTCCGAATGCACCTACCACACAGAGTACGAACACTATCGGAAGAAGGATGTAGTTTGGTATGCTTAGCAGCTTTACGAATATCCTTATACCTGCAAACTCAAGGATTATCATGAGTATTGTTGATATGAAAACGGCCGCAAAGACTGTGTATACAAGTGGTCCGTAATTTACGAAGAGCATCGGTCCCGGCGCAATGCCATGGATCATGAATCCACCGAGAAGAAGTGCTGTAACAGCATCTCCAGGGATACCCAGAGTCATCAGCGGTATGAGAGCTCCTCCGATTGAAGCGTTGTTAGCAGTTTCGGATGCTACGATTCCATCTATGACGCCTGTACCGAACTTATCTGGATACTTCGAAGATTTCTTGACTACCATGTAGGCTACAAGATTGGATGTTCCTCCGCCTATTCCAGGCAGTATTCCAATTCCTGTACCGATCAGTGCTGAAATCAGGAAGTTCCACTTCTGGCTCATGAATTCCTTCATAGTAAAGCCGAAGCCCCTTATCTTAGTCACCTGAGCAATCTCAGCCTTACCTTCAAGCTTTGAAGATTCAGCAGTCTTTATGACTTCTGATATTGCAAAGAGTCCTATTAGCACGCATAAGGTATTGAACCCTGATGTCAGCTCCACAGTTCCGAAGGTGTATCTTAAAACAGCATCAACCGGAGCTATACCTACTGTAGCGAATACAAATCCTACAAGCCCGGAAAATATGCCCTTAAGCATTGAGTCCGTCGAGAGCGATACGATAAGCATGAGTGAGAATATTGCGATTGAAAAGTATTCTACCGGTCCGAAGCTAAGTGCAACCTTTGCAAGCGGCGGTGCAATGAAAATCAGAGCTACAAGACTGAACATCGTTCCCAGGAATGAGAACACTATTCCAACTCCCAGCGCCTTAGCTCCTTCGCCCTTCTCCTGCAACGGATGACCGTCAAAGCAGGTCGCGACTGATGAAGGTGTTCCCGGTATCTTAAGGAGTATTGCGGATATGAGTCCGCCTGATGTTGCTCCAATCCAAAGTGCAATGAGTATTGCCAGACCCATGGCCGGCTTCATGCCGTATGTCACAGGCAGAAACAGTGCAACTGCCATAGTGGCAGTGAGTCCCGGAAGAGCTCCGAAGAGTATACCGATCGCCGTTCCTGCGATCATGAGGATAAGTGTGCCAGGCTGCATTATGGCAACCAGTCCTTGTGCGAATAATTCCATGCTTTAGCCCCCCTATCCCAATAGTCCGGCTGGAAGCATAAGATCCAGACCAAACCTGAATGATACATAAATAATTGCTGAAGTTATCACTGCCACCAGTGCGTAAAGAAGATAGTTCTTCTTGATCCTCATCGGAACCAGCACAAGTATCTGGGCGAAAAGATACAATGATGACGATATTACGAATCCAAGCGGTTTTAGGAGTGCTACGTATACGAGTATCAATACTACTGTAATTAGCACCGTCTTCATGTCGCCCTTTTGGCCAGTCTTTGTTTCTTCGAAGGTACTAACATCGAACTTCTTAGCTGAAGCTGCACCCTTTACAGTCTGCAGCAGTCCCACAATGAGCATTATCGTACTAAGTATGTACGGGAAGAAAGTTGCATCGATGAGTTTGCCTTTTCTTGGAATCTGCATTGTCATAATGAGATAGAACAGGCCGAATGCAAGCATAGAAAGTCCGACTATCAGGTCATTATACTTTTTGAATTTCATTTTTATCCCCCTTCACTACTCCACACCTGGTTATTCTTTTGACAATCGTTAAATCCTGTCAATCGATTACTTCGATGTGTTGCATCGTTTACGCACCATAACATATAGCAAGAGCCATGCCAAAACCGTTTTCAAGTTAAAACTTTTTTACGAAATCGTAAAAACCGTGTTAAATACTGGACAAAATGACTTTTGATTGTACTCAATCTAAAACATCATGATTTCACAGGTTAACTTCCATTTCATAAGGCTGCAAACATCATTTCAAATTGAAATGATTGTTTCATATGAAATGAACGTTTCAAATGTTGAAATGTCTGTCATATTTTTCTATTTAGTTATTACCCCCTCAAACAGATTCAGGCGACTATCAGTCGCCTGAATCACATATTCTATCATCAATTTCATCCCTAGTATGGCCTTTCAGCTCCCATCTTCGTATAGATCCGCACCAGCTGGTAATTGCTCCAATGAAAGCCACCAGCTCATCAGAACCGGGAAATGCAGCAAGTTCCGCCAGGCCCCTTACAGTGTCAAGCTCATTGTAGCCTGACGCTATCTTGTCACGGGCAATATACAGCGCTTCCTTCATGGCTGCCATTTCATTGTCGCTGGCATAGGTACCGAGGAGATCCAGAATACCATTAAGCTTTTCCAACTCATCGCTTTCCATGTGGGAATTTGGATCCAGCAGCTCATCAGCTGCAAGCTGCTTGTATTCTGCAACATTTGAAATCTCCTGGGCATAGGCTACATTTGCCGGTTCTGTCACATCATCTCTGCAGATGACAAACCCCTTATCCTTCAGGTTCACACGGACAAGGCTAAATCTTCTGTCAAGAAATCTCCTTGTCTCTGCTTCAAGCCTCTCATCGTCAGAGTACAGGTTCCTCCATTCTTTCCCCTGTGCATTCCTGAGCGAATATCTGACAAGACGTACAAATTCCTCGACGGGTATCAGTCCGCATACCATTACCTGAACTTTTACAAGTTCCTCGATGATATCGAGCCTTTTTACCAGCTTCAGGGCAGATTTGTTTGATAGCTCCGGAAAAACATTCCCGGCGTTTCCCTCCAGGCCGAAATGCCCAAGGATTCCTGAGCTGGCAGCTCCTCTTTCCGTTCTTCCGGACAAGGCAAGGAAAGCATGCCTCGGAAGCAGGTATGCAAGCTCCTCAGGATTAGAAAGAACTGAAGATAAGGCATCAGTGAGAACCCCCTTGGTCCATCGGGATTTGGACTCAACACCGAGCTCGCTGCAGAGGTCGAGCAGCTCTGTCTTTCTCTTTTTCATAAGATTTTGTTGAATATACTCTAATAGATCCACGTTATCAGCCCCGTTTTTGAAGGATACCTATATTCTACCATTTTCGTTAACAAAAAAAAGGATGCCGCAAAGCTCTGCGGCACCCTCCTGAAATTACTGAATTATACTGAGTATACGCTTGCGTGCGTGTCTCCGCCTTCTCCAGACCAGTCATAGTGGAAGAATTCTCCCCTCTTCCTGTCAAGCCTTTCGAACATGTGGGCTCCGAAATAGTCTCTCTGAGCCTGAAGCAGGTTTGCAGGCAGCCTATCGGTGTGGTAGCCGTCATAGTATGATAGTGCTGAACTCATTGCAGGAAGGGATATCCCGTTCCTTACCCCGAGTATGACTGCTTCCCTCAGGCCTTTGGAAGCATCGTTCAATGTCTCGTTGAAGAAGCCATCCATCATGAGGTTTGAAAGTCCCGGATTCTTGTCATACGCCGTCCTTATGTCATCGAGGAACGCCGACCTTATGATGCAGCCGCCTCTCCATATTGTAGCGATCTCTCCAAGGTTCAGGTCCCACTTCCTGGATAGAGAAGCGCTTGCAAGCAGAGAGAACCCTTGAGCATAGGATATTATCTTGGCTGCATAGAGCGCTTTGCCAAGATTCTCAATGATCGCTGCCTTGTCACCTTCAAATGACTTTTCAATGAATGGAACCATCCTGGCTGCCACTACCCTCTCGTCCTTCATTGAGGACAGCACCCTGGCATATACTGCTTCCGTTATAAGTGAAAGCGGTTCTCCCTCGTCGAGCGCAGAAATTACAGCCCACTTTCCGGTACCCTTCTGCATCGCAGTATCGAGGATCTTCTCCACAAGAGGTTCCCCATCAGTATCTTTGGTCCTCAGGATATCTCTCGTTATCTCAACGAGATAGCTCTTGAGCACTCCATCGTTCCATTTCTCGAATATGTCGCCCATCTCATCATATGTGAGCTTCAGGACATCCCTCATTATCGCATAGACTTCAGTGATCAGCTGCATGTCTCCGTATTCGATGCCGTTATGTATGGTCTTGACATAATGTCCTGCTCCGCCATATCCGATCCAGGCTGTGCACGGCTCATTATTCTCACCAACCTTGGCAGATACAGCCTTGAAAATATCCTTTATACTATCCCAGGCTTCCTTGGCACCTCCGGGCATGAGCGATGGTCCGTATAGCGCTCCAAGCTCTCCACCCGAAACACCTGAGCCAACGAAGTAGATGCCCTTGTCATAGAGGTACTTGTATCTTCTTTCGGAGTCTTCGAAGTTGGAGTTTCCTCCATCGATTATGATGTCCCCTTCATCCACGAAGGAAATCAGCTGTTCTATAGTAGAATCTACTGTCGAACCAGCCTTGATCATTAGCATGATCTTCCTCGGTTTCGAAAGTGAGTTCACGAAATCCTCGATTGTCATTGCAGGGACAAAGTTCTTGCCCTTTCCGGTGCCTTCCATAAATTCTGATATTACGCTCGATGTCCTGTTGTATATCGCAACCTTATAACCTTTTGACTCCATGTTCCTTGCGAGATTCTCTCCCATTACCCTGAAGCCAAGTATACCGATATCTGCCTGCATATTCATTCCTCCTATTTTACGATAAATTCACCTTGATTATACCTCAAAAGGATATCAAAAAAAGGCTTATAGACAGATGTTAACAATTTTTGTCCAAAAATTCATCACTTTAAGGAAAATTTTTCCAACAAAATCAAAAAAATGCACCTCCCTAAGGAAGCGCATTCTGATTTTGCTATTTCTTTCTTATGAACAGACCATTCTCCAGCATAGACATGACCTGTTCTACAACAAGATCCAGGTCTACTTCCTCTTCGTCCTGGAACATGACATACTTCAGACCGAGGAATGTGGAAACTCCCATCAGCACATATGACATTACCGAAGTGTCAAAATCTCTTGCTTCGCCACTCACCTTCGCCTCGTCAAGCCCCTTCCCGTATCTTCTGCCGAACTCCTCATAGTAATCCATGAACAGCCCCTTATCAATATAGAGGGATTCCCAGATGATGTTGTAGGCGTGCTTGTTGGCTCTTACAAACTCAAGATATGACTTCAGTCCCTTACGTTCCATCTCGATCCTGGAATCGCCTTCAACTATGTTTGAGGCTATCGCCTTCCTTATGTCATGGTTGTATCCAAGAAGAAGATACCGATAAAGGCTGAACTTATCCTTGAAATATATATAGAATGTACCCAGTGCAACATCAGCTTCGCTGGTAATATCAGTAATGGATGTGCTATGGTACCCCTTCTCATAGAATAGGCTCTCTGCAGATTCGAGTATCCTGTCCATTGTTGCCTGACCACGTTTTGTCTTAGGTTTCTTTATAACATCATTCAAAGCCATACCTCATTCCAATTAAAGATTTTCCGCATTATGTCAGGTCCTCAGCCTGTTGTCCATACATACATTCTATTGATGCATTGGTGCCATGTCAAAGTTTTTCCAATCTGATACACCTGACGTCATTTAAGACGTTGGATTCTCGCCCCAACGTATGATATTGGCAGCCCATGCATATCCTATTCCAGCAGCTATCATGGCAACTACAGTTCCATCGCTTACCTTACCTGACTCAAGTGCCATTTGCAGAGAAAGTATCTGGTCTATCTGCCCCATATGCCCGTAGTCCTCAAGGTATGTAGTCTGACCTTCACCCATACCTAGCTCCTTTAGAAGGTTCTGGTGCTCAGACCTTTTTATATGAAGTATGGCAAGGTACCCTAAGTCAGCCCTTTCTAGGGAGGCCTTCCTGAGCGACTCGTCTATGCACTTCAGCCAGTTCCTAATTGAAACCTCTTTGAGCCTCGACTTCATCTTCGAAGGTTCGAGCACTCTCAGGCTCTTCTTTGATTCCTCAACATTATCTTGTGTGACTACCCTTTCGGTTCCGCCTATTTCAACTCCCACACTCCTTGAAAGACTCCCGTCTGATATGATGTGGGATCCGAGGATAAGGTTCCTTCCGTATCCCTTTTTCAGTAGGATTGCTCCCCCTCCGGCTGACAGGTCGAACATCATCGAAACATCATTGTCCGTGTAGTCTATGAAGTCCCCGTTCCTGTAGCCGCCTGCAATGAGTACTGTCTTCGCATCCTCATCTGCAATTAGCATATCACAGGCTATCTTCATGGCAGTGACAGTTGTACAGCACCTGTTCTGCATATCAACTCCCCACGCATTCCATGCGCCTATCCTTTCCTGTATATATAGCGCAGTCGTGGTTAGCGGAAATTCCTTCCATTCTTCACCGATTGAAATGATGATATCGATGTCCAGGGGGTCAGTTCCGGTATTCTTAAGGCACTCCAGCGCAGCGAGCGCTCCCATTTCCTGAGTCCCGTCTTCAGGTCCGTCACCGGGCACGTATTTCCTTCGTATGCCGAGCTTATCTACGACAGCTGCTTCGCTCCATGCTCCGTTTGACGCTTCAGCTATTTCTTTTGCTGTCATGAAACCTTTAGGAATGTACAGCCCGGTACCGACTATTCCCACACTTCCCTTCATATGTCACCTCCAGATTTACTATACTTCTCAATTTCAATGCCGCTTTGCTTTAGTCTACCATTTATTCGGTGTCCAATCGAACTAAAAATGAACCGCCATTCCATCACAGTCAATTATTTCACAATGAAAAGCTTTTAATAATATAAAAATCCATCTATTCTAATTATGCTTCGTAAATAAAGGGTCATGGCAACATGAAATTGCCATGACCATCCAAAACATGATATCAGCCTCATGTTTTTAAATTTTATTGAATAAACTGTTGAAATTAACGTCTTCAATTATTCACTTACAAGATATCTGATTAATTTGTTGATAATTTGTTAATTTTGATATTTTCATATTTTCTCAGCAACGTGATTTTGTATGAATTTAACAGCTGGAAAAGTATCATTTAATCAGTTTAGCACGCATCTATTTTCCATTTTGCTAATAAATAAAAATTTAACAATATTCTATTGCATTATCCTTTTCTCTATGGTTATAATGAACTCAACATGAAAGACCCTTCATGTTTGTTCTGAGGGTCTTATCAAATGGTGGAGGGAATTTAATGAAAGGTTTGACAGTTAACGAAATCAAAATCGGGGACACCGCCTCTTATCAGAGGACAGTAACAGAAGCGGACGTGGCTATGTTCGGAGGAATATCAGGAGACCTCAATCCGGCTCATTTCAATGATGAATACGCCAAAGATACTATGTTCAAAGGAAGGATAGTGCATGGCATGCTCACTGCGTCCTATTTCTCGACTGTATTAGGCACTTACCTTCCAGGACCCGGGACAATCTACCTTGCGCAGGATCTGAAATTCCTGAAGCCGGTAAAATTCCACGACACGATAAAGGCCGTCGTCACAGCTACTGAAATCAACGCAGAGAAGAACAAGGTCACTTTCGAGACTGTCGCCTACAACCAAAATGGCGATGTCGTGGTAAAGGGCTTCGCGACTGTTATGCCACCAAGATAGGAGAGATAAAATGGATTTTTTACTTAATGAAAAGCAAAAGATGATGCAGAAGCTGTTCAGGGATTTCGCAGTCAATGAAGTGAAGCCTCTGGCGCACGACATTGATGAGGAAGAGAGGTTCCCGGTTGAAACTGTCGTAAAGATGGCAGAGATTGGAATGCTGGGAATACCATTCTCATCTGAGTACGGCGGATGCGACGGTGACAACCTTTCATACGCGATAGCAGTCGAAGAGATGTCCAGGGTGTGCGGCACCACAGGAGTAATACTCTCCGCCCACACCTCACTTGGTGCAAGTCCAATAGCAAGCTATGGAACACCTGCACAGAAGGAGAAGTACCTGAAACCGCTTCTTAAAGGAGAAAAGCTGGGAGCATTCGGGTTAACCGAGCCAAATGCAGGATCTGATTCAGCCATGCAGGAATCAAAGGCTGTCCTTGACGGCGACCACTACATCCTGAACGGATCAAAAATCTTCATAACCAACGGCGGCTACGCTGACATATACATAGTCTTCGCCATGACTGACAAGGCGAAGGGCACCAAGGGCATTTCCGCATTCATAGTCGAAAAGGACATGCCAGGCTTCAGCATAGGAAAGAAGGAGCTGAAGCTAGGAATTAGGGGAAGCTCAACAACAGAGCTCATATTCAAGGATGTAGTAGTTCCGGTTGAGAATCTTCTCGGAAAGGAAGGCATGGGCTTCAAGATAGCCATGCAGACACTTGACGGAGGCAGGATCGGAATAGCAGCACAGGCTCTAGGCATAGCCCAGGGAGCGATCGATGAAGCCGTTGAGTACGTCAAGCAGAGGAAGCAGTTCGGAAAGCCCATTTCAGCATTCCAGAACACGCAGTTCGCAATTGCAGACCTTCAGACTGAAACAGATGCTGCAAGGCTTCTTACCTACAGAGCAGCATTTATGAAGGATGCAGGACTTCCATATTCTAAGGAAGCTGCAATGGCCAAGCTTTATGCATCAGAGACAGCATCAAGGGTAACCAACAAGGCAATCCAGCTACTAGGCGGATACGGCTACACAAGAGAGTATCCTATAGAGAGAATGTACAGGGATGCGAAGATTACCGAAATATACGAAGGCACTTCCGAAGTCCAGAGAATGGTCATCTCTGCCTTCATTCTGAAATAGGACGGGTGGGATAATATGAATATAATTGTTTTGCTTAAGCAGGTACCAGACACCACAGAGATGAAGGTCGACAAGGAGACAGGAACACTAATAAGGGCAGGCGTGCCGACGATAACCAATCCGGACGACCTTGCAGGCTTCGAGGCTGCACTCAGGCTCAAGGACAAGATGGGTGCAAAGGTCACTGCTGTAACTATGGGGCCTCCACAGGCTGAATCCATGCTCAGGGAGCTATATGCAATGGGTGCAGATGATGCAGTGCTCATTACCGACGCAAAGTTCGGAGGAGCTGATACGTGGGCAACTTCCAACACACTTACCGCAGTACTAAAGAACATGAGCTATGACCTGATCATCGCAGGACGACAGGCAATCGACGGAGACACCGCCCAGGTGGGACCGCAGACCGCTGAAAAGCTGGGGATCCCTCAAATTACCTATGTTGAAGATATCATTGACGTTAAAGATGGAAAAATAACTGTCAAAAAATCGCTCGAAGACACCTACGAAATCCTTGAAGCAAAGCTTCCGGTACTTATTACCACACTAAGCACCATAGCGAAGCCAAGGTACATGAGAGTCAGGGGAATCTCCGACTGCTTCAAGAAGGAAATCAAGAGGCTGACCTTCAACGACGTAGAAATTGACCCTGCGATAATTGGACTTAAGGGATCACCGACAAAGGTCAAGAAGACCTTCACAAAGGAAGTCGGGACCACATCACAAATGTTTACGCTCAACGCTGAAGATTCAGCAAAGAAGATAGCTGAGCTCCTCTTTGAGAAGCAGTACATACTGAAGTAAGGAGACGATATGATGAATATTAAGGAATACAAGGACATATACGTCTTTTGCGAGATAAGGGACGGCAAGATACATGATGCTTCCCTTGAACTCCTCGGAGAGGCAAACAAGCTGGTATCGGGCAGGCCGAACCTGGGCTACAACGTAGTCGGAGCAGTGATAGGCAATGTTTCGGATGAGGCGCTTGAACAGGCAGGACATCATGGAGCATTTAAGGTAATAAACCTCAGGAATGAAGGCATAAAACACTACAGCACTGAAATATATACGACTCTCCTGTCAAGGATGATTGACGAAGTAAAGCCTGACATCCTTCTCATCCCGGCAACAGTGCTTGGAAGGGACCTTGCACCAAGACTAGCTGCAAGATGCGACACCGGTCTTACAGCAGATGCCACGAAGCTTGAATTCGATCCCGAGAACGAGAACAGCTCCCTCCTCTATGTCACAAGACCAGCCTTTGGAGGAAACCTGTTCGGAACCATTGTTTGTGAAAACACAAGGCCACAGATGACCTCGATAAGGCCTGGAGTCATGGATCCGCTTAAGTCGGATTCATCAAGAGAATTCACGATCGAGAAGAAGGAAGTTGAGATTGCAGGAATAAAGGACCAGGTTAAAGTGCTCGAAGTAATACCAAAACCTCATAAGGGCGTTGATATTGCAAAGGCAGACCTTATAATTTCCGGAGGCAGAGGAATCGGAGACAACTTCAAGATACTCAGGGATGTTGCAAACAAGATAGGCGCCGAAGTCGGAGCATCAAGGGCCGTTGTCGATGCAGGCATCATGGAGAAAGATGTCCAGGTCGGCCAGACAGGAAAGACAGTAAGACCTAAGGTATATATCGCCTGCGGAATATCCGGAGCAGTACAGCACGTGGCAGGAATGGAGAAATCAGACTTCATTATAGCTATAAACAAGGATCCCGGAGCTCCTATCTTCAAGACTGCCAACATCGGAATACTTGGAGATGCCCTGGAAATCCTTCCAATTCTCGCTGACGAGATTGAAAGGATAAGACAAGAGACTAAGAAAGAGAACGCTTAAGCCAAGATAAGCAGTCTAATAAGCTGCCTATGATACACTCCATAAAGAAAAAACGCCTTAAGTTGAGGCGTTTTTTCTTCCATATATTATCTTAACAGCTGCTTTAAAGCCTTTTTTACATGTGCCGTTTTATCACAGCAATTGTCTCAATAGAATAACAATCCAATTATGACACATCCATAGAACATACTAATCTTAACCACATGCTGCATATCTGGTCAAATCTGTATTCAGACCTTACCTGACATCATGAGGTCAGTAATGTCATTTGCAAGGCTCTTTACATCCTCTTCCCTTGTAGCCCAGCTGGTGCAGAACCTCACGGCGCTATGGTTATTGTCCGCCTTCTGCCAGAATGAGTAGGCATATTTTTCTCCAAGCTTCTCAAGCACCTCATCAGGAAGTATCGGAAACTGCTGGTTTGTTGGAGTATCGATTAGGAATCCGCAGCCTGCAGCTGTCAGAGCTTCCTTTATTATTGCCGCCATCCTGTTGGCATGGGCAGATATTCCGAAATAGAGGCCATCCTCGAACAGGGCAAGGAACTGAACCCCAAGTAGCCTTCCTTTTGCAAGAAGTCCGCCCTTCTGCTTTATTATGTACCTGAAATCTTCTCTTATAACTTTATCCTTTATGACTAAAGCTTCGCCAAACAGAGCTCCAACCTTGGTTCCACCGATATAGAAGGCATCACAGCATTCGGTGATTATCTTAAGGTCAAGGTCATTCCCTTCACAGGTCAGGCCATAACCAAGCCTTGCACCATCCATATAAAGATAGAGACCATACTCCCTGCAGACATCGCTCAGGTCCTGAAGCTCCTTTTTGCTGTATATTGTTCCAAGCTCAGTAGGATTTGAAATGTATACAAGCTTTGGCTGGGCAATATGCTCATGTGTTACGTCATTGACGTGGTCAAGATGAACCTTCCTTACAGCCTCTGCGGTTATCTTCCCGTCTGAAGAAGGAAGCTCCATCACCTTGTGTCCTGTTGATTCTATGGCACCTGACTCGTGGGTGCTGATATGCCCTGAAGCTGCAGACACCGCACACTGGTGAGGTCTTAAGGCAGCTGAAATAAGTGTCAGGTTAGTCTGTGTGCCTCCGACAAGAAAGTGCACATCCAAGTCCTCACTCCCGCACAGGTCCTTGATTATATCTGCAGCCAGAATGCAATACTCATCCTCACCATACCCTGGAGTCTGAATCATGTTCGTATCCACAAGTCTCTCAAGTACCGATGGATGAGCACCCTCGCTGTAGTCGTTGTTGAATCTTATCATAGGATTATCCCGCCTTTATGAGCCCTACCGGGCAATCTTTTCAATCATGAACATTATATCACCATCTCCCCTGCCATTTCATCATGATTTGTGTTCATGATCACCCGGTTTTATTCTGAGCTTTTTTCGGCTACAATATATCCATATGCACTCATAAGAAAGCCTTGGAGGATAATTATATGGATAAGCTTATTAAATATGAACATGCAGCCCAGTACTATGAGACAGACATGATGGGAGTCATACACCACTCGAATTATATCAGATGGTTTGAGGAAGCGAGGGTGGACCTTCTTGGAAAGCTCGGTATGCCATACAGGGACATGGAGGACCAGGGACTGATCATTCCCGTGCTGTCGGCTTCAGCTGAATACAAGTCCATGGTCAGGTACGGCGACATAGTCTACATTACCCCGAAGCTCATAAGCCTTACACCAGTCAGGATGACCATGGAATATACGGTTTCTGACAAGAAAACAGGCGATGTAAGGACTGTGGGGGCAACAAGCCACGCATTCCTGAACAGGAGCCTGAGACCAGTCGCAATCAAGAAGACACACAGGGATATTTATGAGCTGCTTCTTGAAGCGGTAGGAAAGGACCTGTTCTAAATTTTAATGCCGCAGTCTTTTGAACTGCGGCATTTTTCTATGAGTTGTATGCTTCTTCAACAAGGTCAATGAGCTTCGAATCCGGTGCAAGTGAGCTGTATTTTATGAGCGCTTCCCTTACTCCATTTTCTTTTACGAACTTTACAAGCTCCAGGCTTTCCCTGTCACTTTCAGCCCTGAATTTCAGTGCAGCTGCAATTGCCCCTGCAATGCTCTTTGGTTCGATTCCCATGTCGAGAAGTCTCAGCGCAGGATTAACGAACCTGTCATACCTTGATATCTTCCTTAACGGTGAACGTCCGACTCTCTCAAGGTCATCGGAAATATCCGGGTTCTTGAACCTTCCTATAATGGTATCTACATATTTGCTATGTTCAACTTTATCGAATCCGTAGTAGCCGGTTATATACTGGGATGTCTCGTCCAGTACGGCTCGGACTGAAGCCTCGATTTCGGGATCTCCTATGGCATCGAATACTGTAGTGAATCCCTTCTGTGCACCAAGGTATGCAGTAGCTGCATGGCCTGTGTTCACTGTGAACAGCTTCCTCTCTATATACGGAATCAGGTCATCAACATAGTGGACACCCTCAAGTCTCGGGGGAGCTCCTCTTAGCTTTTTCTCTTCAATTACCCATTCAAAGAACGGCTCAACCTTTACGTCCAAAAGATTTGCATTGTTCTGGGCAGGCACTATCCTGTCAACGGCGGAGTTCGGGAATCCTATGGCAACATCTGCAATGCCTATCTCAAGTTCACTGAGGTAGCCATAAAGAGCTTCCTTGAGATTATCTGTAGCTCCTATCGCATTTTCACATGCGATTATGTTGAGTGGCTTGACATTCTGACTCGATAGCCTTTCTTTTATACCTTCAGCGATTGTCTTAGCGACTATTGGCACAATGGATGGACCTACCGCAGTAGTAATGAGGTCTGCATCCTCTACGAGGGACTTCAGCCTGTCAGCCTCCTTGACGTTGTGAACTGCATCGACTCCATCGACGTGAATGACTTTTCCTGAAGGATCAGCAATGATTACGTCATATTCCTTCTTTGCCTTGATCTCGTCAATAAGCGTATCGCTGATGTCAGCGAAAGTAAGCTCATAGCCGTTCTGTCTGAGGATGAGTCCGATGAATCCCCTTCCAATGTTTCCTGCACCGAAATGAAGCGCTTTCATTATTCTATACCTCCCAACAGTGCCAGTATCTCTTCCTTCGTCTTTGCAGCTACTATCTTTTCGACATTCTCCATGTCGGAGCAGAGTATGGCGATGTTCGACAGTATCTCGAGATGCGTATTGTCCTTACCTGCGATTCCGAATATGACCCTCGCCTTTTCTCCGTTGAAATCCACTCCGCCAGGTACCTGTATTACGCTGATTCCAGACTCTAAAACTTCATTCTTGGCATTCTCAGTTCCGTGAGGGATTGCTATGTCATTGCCTATGTAGGTTGTGCTGATTTCCTCCCTCTTTAGCATTTCTTCGATGTATTCTTCCTTTACGTAACCGTTCTTAACCAGAAGTTCGCCGGCCATCCTTATAGCCTGGTCCTTGGTTGCAATTTCCTGATTCAACAGGATGCCTTCTTCTCTTAATATACCGCTCATTTTCTACCTCCATATTCTCTTTATGATATCAGAATACGCCGCTTCAAGTGTCTTTTCAACCATGGCGAGTATTCTGTTCAGATCAGCTTCTTCGTATGTTTTCCTTATATCCCGCTCAAGCAGTGCAACACTTAAAGCGCTTACCATCTCAAGCCTTGGCCCGCTCAGCACCTCCGGTGTCAGAAGAAGGAGAAAGGTTCCTGACTCCATCATTTTTAAATCCATTCCCCTTACCTTAACCTTACCTCTGTTCCTGTACATCCTGAATACCATCCTGTCAAGACTGCTGCTCCTCCCATGAAGGAGCGTGATGTCCGATTCCGGTATGCCGCTGCCAGTAGAATTTTCCTTTTCCAGCAGCATTGATATTGATTCGTTTGCAATACCTGATCCAAGCACACTCCCAAGGTCATCCTCTATGTTCTTCAGCACATGTCCTATTTCCCTGCCAGCTGTCTCATTTATTGCAAATCCTTCGATTATCTCCTTTACAGCTTGTCCTGCATCCGTGACAATCTCTATAGTCCTTAGGAGTCCTTGTTCAGACAGCTTTGATTCCCTGAGGCCTTCATCCCGTTTCCTGGTGGAAGACAGGAGCTTCTGGTTGATGACCTTTTCCAGCTTCAGCTCATCGTCTGAAGAAAGCATCGGGTTGACAAGTATGTATTCAAACCCTGCATCATGGATTCCTACAGTTGATATTATCAGGTCAAATTCCTTTGGATCCATCTTGTGCAGTTCCCTTATGGAGCCCTGCTCGATAATAGTCAGCTGCGGGAACTTCATCAGCAGCTTCTTCGTCAGCATCCTCGAAGTGGCAAGCCCGCTGGTGCAGACTACAAGAGTCGCAACCTTCGGTACCTCCTTGAACTCAGTTATTGCTGAAGCGAAATGTAGAGTCAGGAATCCTATCTCGTCCTCACTGAACTCAAGCTCAGGAAATTTCTCCTTCAGCACAGTCCCAATAGTACCGAACAGGACCGAGTAGTCCTCCTTGATTTCCTTCTTGATAGGATTAGATACGAAGACTCCTTCCGCTATCCTGTTGAAAAGAGGTTCAAGATGCGATACCAGTGCATCAAGGAACTTCTTGTCCTTGCTGAAAAAATACCCGGTTGTCCTTGTCACATCTTCAATCAAAACGCTTGCAAGGCTTGTGAGTCCCATGACATTCTCAATGTCGGTTTCGCTTATCCTCTTTGCGCTTCTTAAAACCGAAGCCAGAAGATACGCCTCGTCTTCAGGAAACTTCAGGTCAAGCTCTTCTTCCAGGCTTCTGAATATCGCTCTGGAAGCCACCTCTTCGGGACCTTCACCGTGCTTCTTCCTGTCGACAGGATTCCCGCCCTTCACCCTCTCTACAGACATGTAGGTATGCAGCATGGCTTCAAGCAGGGAAAGGTCAGTAAGCTTATATGGCAAATTCCCGGTTTTTTCAAGAATGTTGACTTCGATTCGCCTTAAAAGCCCAGGATCGAATATTCCGAGCAGCTTCTCTTTCGGATCAAGTGAAAGGAATTCCCCTTCCTTTGAAGAAAAGACCTGCATAAGCTCCATTCTCTGCATGGCCATATTTACGAAGGCCATCCTCTTGTCCTTTTCACGACCTTCAAGTTCAACCCCATAGCCCCTTTTTCTTATGAGTGAAAGTCTTGTGTTCCTGATTTCCTCCTCGAAGTGCTCAAGGTCCTGCTGAAGCGTCTTGCTTGAAACTGAGAATCCCTTTGACAGAGTCATTGTCTTCAGCGGATCACCGGATTCAAGCAGTTCGTGGAAGATAAAAAGGCTTCTTTCACTTCTCCCCATTTCATAGTCTGAATATGCCCTGATCTCATCTCTAAGCTTCTTAAGCCCTTCATCGCTCCCAGTCAGCCTTATCCCTTCGTTGGCCTTCTTCTCAAGGGCAAGGTCGAATTTTGCCAAGGTGTCCTCCAGCATCTTCACTTCACGCTGAATGGTCCTTGTAGATACATCAAGCTTTTTTGCCAGGCTCTGAATTGAAACAAAGAGGTGCTGTGATTCCAGAAGGATCCCTGACATGGACCTTTCACGGCTTGTTATATACAATCACAGCACCTCCCCTATTCATTTATGTCCGTTGCTTATCTTTAATATTACCTTGATTTCTTCAGCTCTTCAATGATCTCATCGTATCTTGGGCTTCCAAGGAAGTTGTCCACTGATACGTGTATTGCCTTCGGAGACTTCTGTGCAGCCCTTTCTGTGAGGTCCTTGTGAGTTACGACAAGGTCGACATCATCAGGAAGGTTGGTTATTGATGTATTGGTTACGATAGTATCAAGTCCAGCATCCTTTACCTTCTTCTTGAGTATGGAAGCTCCCATTGCTGATGATCCCATTCCTGCGTCGCAGGCGAATACTATCTTCTTGACATCCTTGTATGATTTTGCAGCTCCGGAGATAAGTCCTGAAACGCTGCTCTTCTTTCCCTTCATTTCTTCCATCTTGGATACTGCAGAATCAAGGTCTTCATCCTTCTGCTTTGATCCCTTGAGTATGATGGAAGCGCTAACGAAGGATACTGCCGCAGCCACAGCTACACCGAGGAATACTCCTACGTAGTTGCCCTTAGGTGTCATAGCCGCATAAGCGAATATGGATCCTGGTGAAGGTGTTGCAACAAGTCCTGCACCAAATATTGTGAATATGAGTGTTCCTGACATTCCGCCGGCGATTACTGCAAGCAGAAGTATTGGCTTCATGAGTATGTACGGGAAATAAATCTCGTGTATTCCGCCAAGGAAGTGGATGATTGCCGCACTTGATGCGGAAGCCTTTGGTATTCCTCTTCCGAAAAGCATGTACGCAAGCAGTACTCCAAGTCCTGGACCTGGATTTGACTCAAGCATGAACAGTATGGACTTTCCATTCTGTGCAACCTGCTCTACTCCAAGAGGCCCGAGTATTCCATGGTTGATTGCGTTATTAAGGAACAGTACCTTTGCTGGCTCTATGAATATATGTACAAGAGGAAGGATTCCCATGTTCATTATCAGGTCAACACCTGATGCAAGGAAGTTACTGAGAGCCTCGACAGCTGGTCCTACAACTACATATCCGAGCAGTGCCAGAAGCGTTGCAAGTATACCGGCAGAGAAATTGTTTATGAGCATTTCGAATCCGGCTTTTACTTTGCCTTCAAACATCTGGTCGATCTTCTTTATCAGGAATCCGCCGAGTGGCCCCATCATCATTGCTCCAAGAAGCATTGGGATGGATGAACCTACGATGACACCTATTGCTGACGCAGCACCAACTACTCCGCCTCTCTCACCGTATACGATCTTACCGCCTGAATAAGCTATAAGTATCGGCAGAAGATAAACAAGCATCGGCGATACCATCTTAGAAAATTCCTCATTCGGGAGCCAACCGGTTGCGATGAATAATGCAGTAATAAGTCCCCATGCGATGAATGCTCCCATGTTCGGCATGACCATTCCACTAAGGAATGTACCGAACTTCTGGACCTTGGCTTTGAAACCGACATTCTGGTTTTCCATTTCTGTTCCTCCTAATTATTAATTTGATATTAAGATATTGGATAATCCTTACATCCTCATCCTATTACGTTTTCATTTGAGAAACAATCAAAAGAAACCTTCCGTTTGTCATGCATGCTGCGACAAATGGAAATTTACAGAAACAACTGTACCAAAGAATCCCTCCCTTGATTCTGAAGCTTAAAACATCATACTATAATACTCCACTATATTTATAATATTCAGAATTCATGTATTTACATTGAACTAATTATTACCATTTTGTGACATGCACACATTACCCCCCAAATAATTAAAACTAAAGACAAAAGGCAACGAGGAGAAGCGGTCTGCGCTTCTCCTCATTGCCTTTTTAACCTTTCTTTGACGGCAGACTGATATTCACTGTCGTGCCTTCACTGTCCCTGCTCTCAATCCATATGCTTCCCCTGTGGGCCTCAACCAGGGCTTTCGAAATTGTTAGACCTATGCCCTTACCGCCAGTCTCCCTGCTTCTTGACCTGTCGCTCCTGTAGAACCTTTCAAATACGAATGGAATGTCATCAACGCTAATGCCTATACCATCATCTGTGACTGTCGCGAGTGCTTCATCCCCATTCATTTTTAAAGTCACCCTTACATGACCGCCAAGGTTTGTATACTTAAGTGAATTCGCGACAATGTTTATGAACACCTGGTTCAGCCTGTCGCTGTCACCCATTGTGATTATATCTTCTTCAATATCAGCGGTGATGGTCTTGCCATCAGACGCAAAGAGCGGTTCAAAGTTCTCCACGATATTTGCCACAAGCTTTGAAAGTCCTATTTCCTTAGTCGCAAGTCTTATCTCACCGCTCTCCATGTATGAGAGGTCACCCAGGTCCTTGATGAGATTGGTAAGCCTCCGTATCTCGTCCTGAAGTACGGAAAGCCTTTCTGTCGTTGGCTCCCATACCCCATCGATAAAGGCTTCAAGATGACTGTTCACTGTTGAAAGCGGGGTCCTCAGCTCATGTGCGATGTCAGATGTCAGCCTTTTCCTGAGGCGCTCCTGCTGCTCCAGCTTCAGGGCCATATTGTTTATCGACCTGGAGAGCTCATCAAGCTCGATCGTATTAGTTTCAACATCCATGACTCCCCTGAAATTGCCATCTTCGATATATTTTGCATTTTTCTGTATGGAGTAGATCGGGTTAAGGAACATTCCTGAAACTCTTCTTCTGAGTAAAAATCCGATTATTAAAGAGATACCCGCTGCCGCCAGATAAATCAGGTTTATTGTTATAAGGAAATTCCTGTCTGGTGACGCTGAAAATATGCTTTTAGGTCTTCCAATTACAATCTTACCCTCTCCGGGCTCCATGGAACCATAAGAGTACTCCTTGTAGCCGAATTTCTCTGTATCCATGTAGTCAGCTCTTCCCAACTCTCCATCCGGTGCCTCAGATGGCTCCCTGGTGCTCATAATGACCTTGCCATTAGAATCTTCCATGATTACTTCTGCAGACATGGTGAAAGCATAATGTTCTATGCTCATGAGGTCGGTCTCATCCAGAAGTCCATCCTCATGCAGCAGCTCAGTGGCATAGTCAGATATGGCTATGTCTTCTGATTTCTGTGAGTCTCTAAGGTACATGGTGAAGAATATGTTCATTCCTATATTTGAAAGAACTGTTATCAGCAGCACCGACGTCATGGATACAAGCGCAAAGTATCTTCCCAGCTGCCTGCCTATCCTTATCATTTCTCACCGCCCTGGAATTTATAGCCAACACCATATACAGTCAGAATGTAGGTTGGATCACGAAAATCATCCTCAATCTTCTGCCTCAGGTTCTTTATATGTGTATCGATGGTCCTGTCATAGCCTTCAAAATCGAAGCCAAGTGCCGCACTTACGAGCCTCGACCGTGAAAAAACCTGCCCGGGATACTGAACCAGAGCATGGAGTATCTTATACTCGTTAGGAGTAAGGCTTACCTCAATTCCTTTCTTTGAAACTGCCCTTCTCATGTTATCCAGGACCAGGTCTCCACTTCTGAACGAGTAGATTTCAGACATGCTGCCCTTGTTCCTCGTCCTTCTGAGTATCGCATTTACCCTTCCGACCAGCTCCCTTGGACTGAACGGCTTCGTCAGATAATCGTCTGCTCCGAGGTATAGTCCCTTTACCTTGTCCTCCTCAGACGTCTTTGCCGTAAGCATCAGAATTGGAATGTCAGATTTCTTCCTTATCTCCCTGCAAATTTCTTCACCCGAAATATCAGGAAGATTAAGGTCCAGAATAAGGAAATCTATCTCCAGTTCATCGAACATTTCAAGAGCCTTCCTGCCACGGTCCGCAGTGAAAACCTCAAAAGAGTTCTTCCGCAGATAGTCTCCTACCACCTGAAGCAGGTTCTGCTCATCATCTATTACAAGTATCCTCTCAGCCATCAAATCATCCCCATTCGCATCCTGATTGTATTTTATCGCAACTTACGCATAATTACACTTAATCTATGCTACCAAATATAGCCTTGCATTGTGAAGATTTGGTGAAGGAGCTTCCATCTGCAGAAATATAGTATTTCTGCAGTCTCTTCGAAAATTTGACATTATAAAAGGGACTCCAAAGAATCCCCTATACCTAAAGGCGGCATAAATTATCCAGTAGGGATCACGAAAATCCGATATGGAGATAAAAGCATGCACCCTTCCTTATCCCTTCATGAAATAAGCAAGCAGGATTACACCCGCAATCATAGCAATAACCGTAAAAATCCCGATGGCCTTGTCTTTGGCACTTTTGCCGTGTCCATCGTAAGGCAGTCTGCCTTCAATATTCTGGGAGTGTTCCTTCGCAGCATCGTGTGATTCGAACTTTCCTTGCTCATTGAAATTGTACATATTGCTACCTCCATTCATTATTTCAACGTTTCGATATGTTCAATGAAGAATGCCATTGCGGCTCTGCCAGAAATCTTAACCATTAAATCCAAAGCACTGAAGCGAAACCGACATAGCCTTGCAACTTAATTATATCACATTAATAAATAGTGATAATACGAACTTCCTCAATATAAGTAAATAAGGTAGAAGGAACATTTATTATATTATATATACTTTTATGTATTCAGTTGAAATTTTGGTGATTTCAACATATCATAATTTTATAATGTAGTATATGAACTTTGAGGAGGCTTTATGGCACGCAACAGGAAAATTCTTATATTAAGCCAGGTACTCGCAGCAGTTGCGCTCGTTGTTTCTTTATCACTTGTAATTATCTTAAGGCTTGATCGTCCTGTGTTCATCGAAAACTACAAGGACCTTCGAGTTTATCCGACAAACGGATATTATTCAGCAGATTATCTGTCACTGCATTACCTTGCCAACAGCACAGACCAGAGAAATGTTATTGCAGTCTCGTTCCAGGGTGCTGAGGACCTCGAGGTAATCTCATATGAGAACTCCTGGCCTGATAAAGGTCAGATAGTGGGCCGTTACACTTTGCGAACCGTCCAGCTTTTGGTGAACGGGTATACCGATACCAGCAAAGGTCACATAAGGACACTTGAAAATGCTGTGATCCTATTCAGTGACGGTACTGAAATAAGCGTTAACCTCGGAAGGATCAGCATTTATGCAGGAAGCACAGATGACAAGCTTAAGAGGATGCGGACATCTTCCTCATCTGACGGTTACTCAGATATGGAATATCAGGCTATGGAAGACATCACAATCAAAGGCCTTGAAGCAGAATCATTAGAAATCATGACTGAGGTCTTTGATGTCAGGGTCAATGACCTGCCTCTAGATAGAATTGAAGGCACCGAGATATTGCAAGGACAAAGGATAACCTTAAGCGCAAGGATCCGACAGGATGAATTCAATTACAAAGCCATGAGCTCGTTCAGCCTGACACCCTCGCTGGTGTTCACTGGCATTGATGGAGCCAAGCAAGTCGAAATGCTTGATCCAATATCAAAGGACGTCTGGAATCTGGATACATGGAATGCCATACGCTATCTGAAGGCGAGAGGTGAGGTATGATGAAGGATCAGTACAACAGGCTCTTCTGGGGAATAATCCTCGCCACCTTCCACATAAACCTGGGTATGATAAGGATATTGCCTGAATTCATCGGCTGGTGGATGGTATCATCCGCATGCTATGAGCTGTATGACATTTCAAAGAACATGAAATTCATGAAGTCCAGGAAGATATCAGGTGCAATGGCAATCTGGTCACTCACAGCCTCATTATTATCCCTTGGCTCCTTCAATTCAGGAATAGCATTGGATCTTCTCCAGTTCGCACCAGTAATTTTTACATTGATGGAAATGCTGTTTGCTGCAAATATCCTTGAAGCAAGCGCTGAAACCTTCCATTCAAACGGCAAGACAGAGCTCTATCCTTTCTATGTATCAAGGGCCGGTATCTCATCCATAGTTCTTGCTGCTGTTGCAGTTGCACTCTGCATCGCATTGGTGCTTTCAGACACTTTCTTCATTACCGTGGCAGCTATCCTTGGAATCGGAATCCGCATATGGCTGGCAGTTATGATGAAATCAATGTCCCAGGACTGGGAACAGATAGGCTATGTATTTGATCCTGGTGAAAAAAGCAATTAGCATCGGTATAGGGAAAAAAGTTAATAGATATGGAACAGCCGGCATTTTGGTGCCGGCTGTTTCTATATCATCACAAGCTTTGTATTTCTTCCAAGTGACTTAGCTGCCTCCATTATCCTCATGACATCCAAGGATCTAATATGAGTATCAGAATTTGCAAGGTTTACCGCACTTCCAAGCCATATGGTAATGTCAGTGGAGTCTATTATCATTCTTGCAAGCCTTGCTGCCCCGTTCCTTTTCCTGAGCTTAAGGAATATGTCATCATCTGTCGGTGACAGGAACTCCTCAAGGAGGTCAGCAGTCCTTGCGAGAGTCAGGGCACCCTCGGTCACGATATCAGCGCCTTCAAGCCTTGAGGTCGGCGGCACCAATTCGTCCATATCGCTGATTTCAGCCTCGATTTCCCTTCCAGTCTCACGAGCAAGGATAGCTGCTGTTGTACCTCCTGATACAGCCACTTTCCCGGAAGCATTCAGGAATGCATCAGCAAGCCTTCTGTCATCTTCAGCTCTTAGTGGCGGCCCTGTGAAAATTGTCAGCCCTTCATTCTTTCTCACCGCTAAAGTCAAGACTGTGGCATCATCACCCGGCTTAAGATCATATAGCACGTTGCAAAATACGCTGAGCTGTAGAGCAATTCCGCTGGCGCTTTTTTCAGCACGTGCGCTATCCTTCAGAAAATCCCTTACATCCTCCCATCCCCATCCCTGGTTCAGGATCATCCCCTGACTGGCATAAAGAACTCCATCACTTACGACAGATAGGCAGTCACCGTCATCCATGATAAAATCTGATTCCCATATGGACTTTCCAGCTATTGTGCTCATGGTCTTCTCCGGAATTCCAGACTCAGTTTTCCTCGTAAGTATATATGCAGGATTGTCGAATTCGACTGTGTGGACTCTTCCATCTTCAAAAGCTTCAATGACTGTGAAGGTGGAATAGGCAAGATTCCTTACTGAACAGACCGGGAGAGTCCTTGCTATGGTATCAACCGTCTCCTCAAGGATTGCTCCTTCCTTCAGCATTGTGACTGCAATCCTTGACGTGAGTGTTGCAAGTATGTTGGCCTTTACTCCGCTTCCAAGCCCGTCAGACATAACGATTATGAGCCTGTCCCCGATCCTCTCCATCGCTACCTGGTCTCCGCATAGCTCCTCGCCGTGCTTTTTCAGGCTTCTGTACGCCGTGTCAAGAAAGAACCCCATCTACTCGCCCTCCATGAGGACCAGCTCCTTGAGCTTGTCTAATGCTATCTTCGTCTCAGCAGTGGTCTCTCCAAGAAGGCTGGCGATCTCGTGTGCTGCAGTCATCTGCCTGTCAATTACCTTCTGTGCGATCTTTAGTGTCCTTTCCTTCATAGACTGTAGCTCATCCCGCCTCTTTTCCTCATCTGTTATATCAGACATGATTATGAGAAGCTGGTTTGAGCTGTCTAGGAATACAGTGCTCTGGACCACTACGATCCCGTATTCGTCGTATACGGTCCTTTTATTCAGGTTGCTCCTTTTTGATTTCGCAACTTCTTCAAATATGGCGTCATCTGCAACATAGCTTATGGGGAAGCCCCTTACCTCATCGATACGTCTTCCAAAAACTATCTCAGCTGAAGGATTCATCTGATGTATGCACAGCTCTTCATCAAGCAGGAAAATATAGTTAGGTGAATTGCTGAATATGATGTCTGACATGTGCTCCGCTTTTGTCCTCATGAACGGCAGGCACATCTCAACTTCAGACATCCCCTCAAGTACAGCCTTCGCTTTGTCCCTGCAGGAATTATAACCGCATGCGCTGCAGTTGAGCTCGTCACCTTTTGAGAACTTGCCCATCCTTGCAAGAGTAGCGACAATATCTGATTCCGGATATTCCCTTGAAACTATAGGAGTTGGTGCGTAGGTACCGCTTATGTCTATATTCCCATCGAGTAGAGCCCTTCCTTCAGACTCCCATCCCATTACCGAGAACCTCTTTACATTCTGCTTCCTAGCAAAAACAGGAAGGGAATTCTCCGGTACGCACGGCCCTCCGATACAGGACTCAGAGCAGGCCGAAAGTTCGATGTATGCCTTATCCAGGCTGCCATCCTCAATTTCCTTAAGAACCTCCCTGATTTCTGTCATACCTTCCACCTTTATGACATCATAGCCCATCCTGTCAATTGTTCCGGAAAGACCCTCGGCTATTCCACCTGCGACAGGATATCTTCTTCCTCGTTTTCCAGCAGTCACATCAGGCACTGATGGTTCAAGGACCTCCGGATCAAGTCCTTCCTCAGACAGCAAATGCGATATCTCCTCAAGTGTAAGAACCGCATCAATTATGCCTTCGTTTCCATAGGACACCATCTCGCATTTCTTGCTCAGACACGGTCCTATGAATACTGTAAAGCAATCCACTTCATCCCTTTTAACTGCCTTTCCTGTAGCAAGCATCGGTGACACGACAGGCATAAGATATTCAGCAGTTGTCGGGGTGTATCTTCTCATGTACATGTAGACTGTAGGGCAGCAGCTTGATATGGCATATTTGGGGTCATTCTCTTCCATGAACCTTCTGTACCTTTCGGTCACCATTTCCGCTCCGGCAGCTACCTCAATAATCTCACTGAAACCAAGCTTCCTTAGTGCTGTAAGGAAACCACCTCTGTTCCTGTAGAAGCCGGCAAAGGATGGTGCAATAAGGGCTTTCACCTGTTTCCCTTCACCTATAGCCTGTTTGACCTTCATAGTATCGCTTACGATGTTCCTTGCATTCTGGGGGCAGATTACAAAGCACTTTCCGCAGGCTATGCACCTCTGTTCATCTATTTCAGCCTGGCTGCCCCTGAACCTTATGGCCTTAACAGGACAGCCCCTTACGCATTTGTAGCAGTTCTTGCAGTTTGCTTCTGAAAAATCCAGCAGTCTCATGAGCAGCGCCTCCAAATCAAATCATATGACCATTATACTCCCAGGTTAATTATTTAACAAATAACCCATGAAAATAACCGTACCAGGAAAGTGATTTCTCTGATACGGTTATTATCCTGTTCAATTCTTGAATTTGAAGCATTCATAAATTGCTTGCTCAACAACTTCTGAAATTTCCTTAAAGCCTTTACCAGTAATGTTACATATTGCTTTTATGTCTTCAAACTCTGGAGAATAATATTTCATATCTTCATGAGAACTAGCTTTTACTCTAACTGAACCAAATCTGGTGTCCACATTTATTATCGAATATTCTAGGACTGTCTTTTCTATCCTATATTTCTTAATGCCTATCGTCGTAGTATTTTTAAATATTACTGATTCCATTTTTTTCACAGAATCACCATGGCATGTAACAGAAAGCTTGAATGCTGGCCTGTTCTTCTTCATGAAAATCGGTGTGAAAAACACATCTCTGGCTCCGCTTTCAAGTAGTTTTTCCATTGTGAACGCCAGGCTTTCACCTGTGGAATCATCAATGTTTGTTTCCAATATCCAAGTCTCATTGTTCACCTGCGGCTCATCTTCTTCAATTACCATAGCTCTCATTTGCTTTGTGCTTTCATCTTTCTCCGAGCCAATTCCTTGACTTAAAATCCTACAACTCCTCGGAGTCCTTTGTTTTTGGGTCAATGTTGAAATAATTGAAGTACCAATTAGAGATAATAATTCTTCAGCTACATCAACAAATTTGACTGAAAGCTGACTATTAATCAGTATTCTTGCAATCTGAGGTGAAGGTATTGAAACAATATTACCCTTGTTCGTTCTAGTCCCAATTCCTTCGTGTATCTCGGAAATAATGACGTCGTCAACACTCAATTGATCGACACAAAAAGCTGCCACAATTATTGTCAGAATGTCCTTATCCAGTATGATGCTATCATTGTCAAATCCTTCGATGTTTGAATAACAAGTTTCCGTAACTGCTTTCAATATTGAATTAACAGCATTTATAGAAATCCTCTTTGCGTAATCTGATATATCTGTTTTATTGATAATATCGTAAATCTCATTGGCCTTCATTTTACGATAATTAACATTATTAATTTCGCATTCAGATTCTCTAGATATTTCAAAGAAATGAGAGATCGATCCATTTAGACTCGTCTTCCCAACCTCTATTTCAAGCCCTTCTAATCCAGTACTGTCAATTACAGGTTTTAGCAAATCCTCACTTATGCCTAGGTTTAGTAATGACGCAATTAACATTCTCTCATCAATTCCAGAATTGCACTCAATATAAAGTGTCTTTTTTCCCATGATATCCCTTCCAATCAAGTATAAATAAAAGCCTCGGCAATCATAGCAAAACTTAAAGTGATTTACTTAACCTGATTCCATAAATAATCTATTTAACTTTGTTTTGAGCAATCTCGTTTGCGACTTCAATTATCCAGTCTTCTTGACCTCCAACAGCACGCCTTCTGCCTAACTCAATAAGTATGTCTCTTAAATCTACACCAAACCGAGCCGAAGCTCTTCTGGCATGTAGCATAAAGCTTGAATACACTCCAGCATACCCACAAATAAGTGCATCCAGGTTAGTCTGTGCAGTTACTCCCTTAGACAAAAGCACGGGTGCCAATGCTTCAGTACTCGCGTCCATAGTCTTATATAGGTCAGCTCCATGCTCTAAACCCATCCTGTTAAACACTGCAACCAGGGTATCAGTCGGAGTATTTCCAGCTCCGGCTCCAAGCCCTGAGAGTGAACCATCGATATAAGTGGCACCGGCATCTACGGCTGCAATACTGTTGGCGATTGCAAGTCCCAGATTGTTGTGGCTGTGAAAGCCGATTGGGATTGAGAGATTTGCCTTAAGAAGGCTAATCTTCTCGGTAACATCAGCTGGAAGCATTGCACCTGCTGAATCAGTGCAATAGACTACATCAGCCCCGTAGCTTTCCATCTTCTTCGCTTCCTGCAGCACTCTCTCAGCATCAGCCATATGCGCCATCATAAGGAAACCTACAGTCCAGAGACCCATTTTCTTGGCTGCCTTGATGTGCTGCTCTGCAACATCGGCTTCGGTCACATGAGTAGCCACCCTGACTGCAGTTGCTCCTGCATGTACTGCTTCCTCAAGGTCTTCAACAGATCCAATCCCTGGAATCAGAAGAACTGTAACCTTTGCTCTCTTTACAACCCCGGCGGCTGCCCTGATCACATCCAGCTCTTTGTAGTTAGAGAATCCGTAGTTTATTGTTGATCCTGTAAGGCCATCACCATGTCCGATTTCAATCAGGTCAATTCCAGCCTCATCGAGTGCCTTTGCTACCTTAGCCACATCCTCAGGAGAAAATTGATGGGAAACTGTATGACTTCCATCCCTTAGGGTTGTATCAGTTAGATATATTTTAGCCATTAATTTGCTCCTCCCATTAGCTTTCCAGCATACTTCTCTGCAGTATGCACTGCAGCTGCAGTGATTATATCAAGGTTACCAGAGTAAACCGGAAGATAATCTCCCAGTCCTTCCACCTCGATCATTGTAGTAACAATATTGTTCTGTATAATTGGTTCGAGAAGATACCTGTAGCCTGGTACATATTCCTTGATTTTTTCAACCATGCTATCCACTGATTTCTTTATGGCATCGATGTCAGGATTCTCCACAATCGTATAGATTGTGTTCCTCATGTATATTGGAGGTTCTGCCGGGTTAAGCACGATTATTACCTTTGCATTATCCGCTCCACCTACGTCCATAAGCGCTTTCTTAGTTGTGACTGTAAATTCGTCAATATTCGCTCTAGTGCCAGGACCTGCACTTTTTGAGCTTATTGAAGAAATTACTTCAGCATACTTAACATTAGCCGCTTGGTTTATTGCATATACAATAGGTGTCGTAGCTTGACCTGCACAGGTAACCATATTGAGGTTTGGTTGTTCCAGCATTTCCTCTGTTAGATTGACCGCAGGAACAGTGAATGGTCCAATCGCTGCAGGAGTAAGGTCTAATGTGAAAATCCCCTTGTCCTTCAGAAGAGGACCATTGACAAGATGTGCAGAGGCACTAGTGCAATCAAAAGCAATTTTAATTCCTTCGATTTCAAGGAGGTGGCTGATTCCGTCTGCCGAAGCGTCAATGCCTCTCTCCCTAGCGTATTCGATTCCTTTAGATTCAGCAATTCCGACTATTGTAGCAACTTCAAGTAATGGGCTTCTCTGTATTTTATTCAACAGGTCCAAACCAATGTTTCCAGGACCTATAATACCTACCTTAATTTTCTCCATTTTAATCTCCTTAGTACTATTAAATAAATTTTACTTTGACTTCTCCAATGTTCTCATACACTGCTGTGAACTCATCTCCGGCTTCAGCTGCTAACGCTGCGCTGAAAGCACCAGATAATACTATTTCTCCCTTTTTTAGACTTACACCAAATTCGGAAAGAGTATTTGCAAGCCATGCTACAGCTGTAGCAGGATCCCCCAAAACATCGCTTCCAATTCCCTCATTTATGTACTCACCATTCTTGAATAGCTTCATTCTAATTGATAGGAGGTCTGTTTTTAAAGGGTCTATTCTCTCCTTACCTACAACATACATGCCTGATGATGCATTATCCGCCACCGTATCAATGATGTTTATTTTCCAATTAGCAATTCTTGAGTCAACAATTTCAATTGATGGTACGACATAGTCAGTAGCATCAATCACATCTTTCGATGTCACGCCAGGTCCTGCAAGATCTTTTTTCAAAACAAATGCAAGCTCACCTTCAACCTTTGGCTGCAAAAGTTTCCTTCTATCCACAATTTCATCTTTCACTTCCATGGTATCTAAAAGATGTCCAAAATCTGGTCTATTGACTCCAAGCAGGTTTTGCATTGCAAGTGAAGTCAACCCAATTTTTTTTCCGGTTATTTTTTTTCCATCAACTACTTCTTTACGGATATTCAAGAGCTGTATCGCATATGCATCAGATATCTCTATTTCAGGATTTTCCTTTGATATCGCACTGACAGGTATGCAAGTCCTCTCTGCCTGTTTGAGTAAATTGGCTAATTCTTCGTAAGTATATTCCTTTGTTATTGGCATTTTACCCTCCCCTTTCTCATAAATGAGTTGCGCTTTGATTAGAATGAGTTAGCAATTTATTTTGATATTGATGAGCCTTAAATTTCCTAAAGATCCATACATTTCCATGTCAATTAAATAGTAACGAAGACAGCATCACACTGGATGTATAGGAAATTTTGCAAATAAGCAGATTTGAAATTGCCGAAGCAAAAAATTATTTGCGTAATAACTTAGAGTCAAAATAGATTAATACTAGAATCATATATATGGTATCACTATTGAAGTAAGAACTTATGATAATTCCCCAGCTGCATTATTTAGACAAATCATGCAGCCAGAGAATCCTACCTGATAAACACCATTTGTTATTTGTCAGTTAGATTAATACATCCTTCCTTCTTAATAAGAATAGTGTCAGTTATTCTTGGTCCTCCAACGTTGGCAAGGTATATGGTTGGAAGAAGCAGGTCAATGACCATGTTTTCCTGAAGAATCTGGCCGGAATCCTTACTAATTATTGGATAAAATTCTGATTGCCTAATACCCACTCCGTACCCTATTGTCGGAAGAAATAATTTTGCATAACCATTGTCATGGACTTCCTTATACGCAGCCTCATAGACTTCACCGGCGGTAGCCCCCGGCTTAGCAGCTTCTATTGCCAGCTCTTGAGCTCTTGTAAGTACATTGTATATTTTTTTTGTTTCTGTTTTAACATTTCCAAGAAATACCGTTCTACACATTTTCGCAGTATAGCCCTTGTAAGTTGCGCCAAGATGAATGACTACCGGTTCATTGTCATTTAAAGAATATTCACCAGCGTACGGATGCACCAGCTGTTGCCTGTCATGTCTAAGGACTTGCATTCTGAATGAAGGTCCCTCTGATCCAGCTTTTCTCATTGCATATTCGGCTTCGGCCAACACATCAGTCTCCCTGATTCCAGGTCTTACAAAGTTTGTAGCAGCCATCATTCCAATCCTGCAAAATTCTGCAGCCTTAGAAATTAGTTCAATTTCACTCTCATCCTTAATCGAACGTATCTTATAACATGTTTCGGCAATATCTCCAAAATAAACTCCATTAACAAAGTCCCTTAGACACTGGAAATCCTTTAGCGATATGAAGTATCTTGTGAAGCCCAGCCTAGGTCTGTCTATGCCTAGCCCGTTTATAACATCTGCTGTCTTCTTGCTGATGTTCTCTTCCGGGAAAAAGTATGGAACAACGTTCATTCCTGAAACTTCTCTAACATGTCTTGCGTCAAGCCAGAGGCATATAAAAACAGGATCACCTTTTCGCGGGATAATAATTGAACCCGCTTCAATATCTGTAAGCATTGAGAAATAGATGATATTTTCTCTATCCATTATCACAGCTGCGTCTAAGCCAAGTACATCAAGCTCAGACTTAAGTCTCGAGATTCTACCTCTTACTACTTCGTTCATTATATCCTCCAATGCCGCCTAAAGGTTATTCAGCTGCTTTACTTATCTGATTGAAAATCATGCCTGTCTGCTATAAGAGATACTACTATACCAACAACAAGAGCCCAGAATGCTGCACCGATACTGAAGAATGTTACTCCGCTGACTCCAACTATTAGCGCTGCAAATGCTCCAGTCTTGTACTTGCCAGTTCCAAATCCATCCTTAAAAGAACCTATCAGAACGCTGATCATTGCAAGTCCAGCTAGGACACTTACTAAAGGTGCTGGAATTATCTTAATCACACTAATTGCAAAGCTTGCTACCAATCCGAATGACATAAAAAATATTCCGTTTACTACTGATGCTGCATATCTTCCTGCTTTGTCCTCACCCGCTTCTTCGCTCGAACAGATTGCTGTCATTGGACCAGCGATGTTCGCATTATGAGCACCTACTAATCCGGAAAGCATCCCACCTATTCCACTGACCACAGTCATGGCGTTAACAGGTGTCTTGTAGCCTTGTCCAAATAGAACCCCAATTGCCTGAGCATTCTCAGCTCCAACTACCAGCGCTGCAAGAGGTACTGAAACTGAAAGTATCGTTGCGACATTAAATTTTGGAGCAACAAACTGTGGTGGAATGTACTTGAAATCAAGACCTGCTGTATCCAAACCACCAGTTAGCATAATTGCTACTATTGCAAAAAGTATTGCTCCAAGTATAGGAGAAATCTTTTTCCCTAGCTTAGGTGTAATAAAAAATCCGACGATAGCAGCGCCGCAAACTATAGGTAGTGCAACTGTTGCTGTCACTATTCCTGTTCCAAATCTAAGCATTACTCCGCCTATCATTCCCATAACTATCGGCAGAGGTAGGAACTTCATTACCTTCCCAATCAATCCTGATAATCCTAGCAAAAGAACTATAACTCCAGCCATTATGAAGGCTCCAGCCGCCTCGTTGAATGTGAATCCAATCAATGAAGTCGCGAGCATTGATGCTCCAGGAATAGAAAACGCTCCCACAATTGGTTGCTTGTAGTACAGGGCCATTAAAAGACTAATCAAGCCACCGAATACATATATTCCAAATATCCAGGATACCGTCTGCTCAGTTGTATATCCAGCACTTGTGCTTGCTTTTATTGTCACAAGTGCAGGTCCTGTACATCCGAATACGGCTGCCACAAATCCTGTGGTTATGGCCTTTGAACTTAGATATTTTCTGAGATCCTTAAGTCCAGATTTGAATCCTGGTCCTTCCTCAATTATTCTTCTTTTGTTGGATGCCGCTGTTACACTGCTCATTCTTTTACTCCTCTTATTTTATTTGACCTGTTGATATAACGATATAGGGAATTTTGATTTCTGATCATATCCAGGTTGCTACAGTGTTTTATATTATTGGACAGATGAGGGCATCTGAGCTATCTGTACTCGGAAGTGACACCCTCATTCATTTATGCTAACACAGCGCAAATTACTTCAATTTCAGCTTATCGAGGATGGAAATATCCACCCCTCTTTGTTTTAACCATTTTGGCAGCAGGATTTTATCAACTCTTTCACTTACTTGCGGAGCCTTCTCAACAAGGAATTCAGCCAATGACTTACTAACATTCATTCCAGCCATTGCTCCATCGAATATCAGAACCTTATCAGTCCCTGATGCATTGTATGCAAAATTCATTGCGGCTTCAGCTGTTTTAACTACGCTTGCATATGTCATATAATCCTGATTTAGCGGGTCCGTATCGAACAGGTCACTTTGTGTCTGACCAACCACAAGTGTCGGGATATGCTTTGAGAAAAATGCTGATGGATACCCAAGCCATGCGTAGTTATGAACACAGATCTTAACAGCAGGATTCATCGGAGGAATGCTATCAAGCATAGGTTTCTCATGTTTGTTATAGAACGCCTCTGTATACCACGTATATGCAGGAAGTGGAGTTTCCATATCATATAAATCTGTATTTGCTCCCACGAAATTACCGTAAATGACGCCAGCAGAAAATACATATGGTACTGGGCACGGAAAGTCTAGAGCAACAATGCATTCGTCAATTTCACCGAACAGTGTCATTATTTTGCCGTAGTACTGGCAACCTAGGAAGGTAGCCCTTTCATTCAGAGCATAAAGGTCCGCATCAGAGTCTACACCAATGATTCCATGAGGTCCAACGTTCAAGAAGGAAGCAAAGGCAAATTTACTCTGAACAAATTCCGAGTCAAATATTGCTCTCGCTGTAAAGTTTGCTGCTCTTGGTCCTAAGTTCTGATGATATGTGCTTCGTGTCTCTATTCTTGCATATGACATACCAAAAGGTTTGACCGCCTTGTCAACCTGTCTGTGAAAGTGGACTTCACGTACATCTGTATGATGTGCATGAATAATCCATGTTGCATCGTATACTTTTTTCAACCCATACAGGGTACCAATTTCCGTCTCAATGGGAATACCTTCATCAACAGGAGCCATTCCTATTGCTTTTCCATTAAAATAGGTATCTAGACCATATCTCTTGATGTATTCTTCGGTTTCTCTGAATCTCATTCCAACACCAGCTCTTAGCCGTATGTTTGTACAGCCTGTCTTTTCAGAAACGACATCCTTTATTGCTTTTAGAAGTTCAGCATATGGTTGGCCACCATAGAGCGTGAATCCATGATGGGATGCAAGTATGTTTACTGTATGTTCAGACTTTATCTTGCTCATGTCAATCTGCCTCAGCGAGTCGACTGCAGCCCTGTATACTTCCTTTATCGCCTCCTCATTGTTAGCTGTTGGAAAAATAGTATCTGGAAGATCCGGAAAAATTTCCTTAAGTTTAATCGATACCATGCCTGGCATTTCGGAAATCCTTGTTTTAACAAGCTTTGGATCAATTCCATACTGAGACGTCTTTGGCTCAATTGGTCTGATTGGTGCATGTAAAAAATTCTCCATATTTCTCTCCTTTCAATTCCTTTAGGATCTAACTATTCTTTGTGTGAACTATTTCATCAAGAAGCTTCCGATCCTCTTCAAAATAGAATCCTCTGCTTCCATATTTTTCCTTAACTTTGTCTGGTATTGTCCATGCAGTTGCAGTTGTACCATACCACTGCCAGCCACCTTTAATTGGAACCAGTTCATTACCAGCAGCTTCAACCATTCTAAGAAGCGGTTGGATACACTCAATAGTACAACCTGTACGCATTCCGGTCATTGCCGAGACTTCTTCAGGTGTCTTAGCCCCACTTATTAGAGCAGCTGCAACCTCTTCGGCTCTTACTCCTACGCAATAACAGAGAGTCTGCTGAGGATTAAGGTGTGCTTTCTCGCACATTTCCCTGATTTCTTCTTGGTCAAACTTTGATACATCTACTCCAATTTGAATCGGTTCATCTCTTTTCACCATCTTTATTGCATAGAAGGGGCATCTTTGTTCACAGTTACTGCAGCCTGTGCAAGCATCATTGTCAACCTTCGCCTTTCGATCGACAACTTTTATTGTAAGCACAGGACATACTTTTTCGCATATCTTGCATCCTGTACATACATTTTCGTCAACAACAGCAAGCATTGTAATGTTTTTCATCTTGTTCCTCCTTTATTTGTGAATTAAAGTTCAGGTTTTTGTCATCTATATACACAGTCTTAATGAACCGGCATATTACTTATGATGATGAAATCTTTTATTAGCAATCTTTTCAGCTAGCGCATTTGCCAAAAGCCCCGCTGTGGTATTCTTATCATAATTTGACTCTATAGCATTCATTAGAACTTCTGTTGCTACTTTCACTTCATCATTCGGTCCAGGAAGAGATACTATCATCGATGGTCCTACTGTTCCGACTGCTATCCTGACTCCATCCTTAACGTGTCTGCCTGTACCTTGTTTGAATTTCACAATATATGGCGTTGCAGCAGCTGGATCAATTTCGAGTACACTCTCAACTGTTTTGTCTTTATCCTCCGCACCTACACCGCCTGTAGTTATTATCAACCCATAAGCTCTTGAAACTGCATCCGATATTTTATATACCATTTCATCGAAATCATCCTCAATAATATCTCCTACAGTTACATTGAACCCTCTTTCTTCCAGAATCCTTTTTAAATATGGTGTATTTGTATCTTCAATCATATTTTTCTTTAACTCAAAACCAGTTGGGAATACGATCGCTCTTTTAGAAATCTTCTCTCTCATTTCCTGTACCATGGAATCTACATTTTTGCTTATTTCTACCGGATTTACAGTATTAGCACATATCATGCCCAATATTCCGTTTGAATGTATGTATGTCTCGTTTGTTATTGTAATCCCATCAATCCTGGATATTGCATCGAGAAGCTCCTTCTCTTTTCCAATAATGTTCTCAGTAGGGATGTCCTTTTCAAGGATATCCAAAGTTATATGCTCCGGTCTGACATCAACTACTAGAACCTTACTACAATCTATTCCAAATACTTTTGCAGTTTCATTTGCGATATCCGTCAAATTTGTATTCGATAAGAAAATATTATTTATCCAAAGTTCAGTTTTTTCTAGTAGATTTATTCCCATTTCATTCACCTTCCATATCTGTAGCCACATCCAATTTCATATCAAGTAATAATGCATCCACAATTTCCTTCCCAATACACAGCGCTTCAATCTTGTAACTACATAGTTCTGGAATATCATCTATCTTAATTCCACCAGAGAAAGCTACCTTTACTTCTCCACCCTTCCCAGTAAATTCAAGCGTCTTTAGGCATTCGTCGAGATCAGCAATATTCCCAGTATCAACCATCAGCAAATTACATCCACCTTCTATAGCTTCTAACGTTTCTTCTACTACAGACTTATCCTTCCCCTTTATTTGAATTACTTTCACAAGGTTGTCTAGTTCATCTACTGATTTAAGTGCATCTTTTATTGACCCAAGCATTCTAATATAATTTTTATCCAGATAAACCATAGGAGTACGGCTAATCCTTACATCTGCTCCTCCAGTAGCAATTGCTTTGCGTATGGAACCCTTTATTTCATTAGGCATTTTCTTTAATGATCCTGAAACAATTCTTACCCGCCCGTCAGCTAATCTCACTGCTCTTCTCGCAGCGGTCGCTATCCCTGAATATTTGGACATGCAACCAATAATTCTATCTTCTGCAACAGTAATCTGCTTGGGACTTCCTGATACCCAGGCTATCTTATCACAAGGATTAAGTTCATCCCCTTCATTTTTGTAGAATCCAATTTCGATGCCAATTTCCAAAGCTGCTTTTTCAGCCTCAACTATTCCTGAAAGACATCCACCTTTCTCAGCTGTTATTGTTGCTATAACTTTGCGATCAAAAATCCCTTTGAAAATAGTGTCCCTGATATCGTTCATTTTTCATCCCTTTCGACATTGCTGAATGCCATTTTGAATTATAGAAATAATTTATGGGGTATTTAGCCCCTATGTCAAACCGTTTTCTAAACGTCGTAATTGTATCACAAAAAGCAGAATCAAAATAGTAATTTCAATTTCCATTAAGTCCTGTGAAATATTATTCCTGGCTCCTAGTACCATGAAAGTTTAATTTGACTAACCTGAAATCAAATCTGTAATTTGATAGTATTCTATGCAACTTCATCAGCTTATCCCCAAAACTTAACGCACATATTCAGCATTGCCGAACACCATTCTCATTTATATTGTGTAATTAAGTGCATTTCTGCACTTAACTATCCTTCATAACCTAATTTCCTTGATATTTCTTGTGCTGCTTCAGTTACAAGTTTTATCGCACTGTCCTTTTTGGCATCTGTCATCCTTAATGTCGGTCCTGAAGTGCTTATAGCATACTTGACATTTCCAAACCTATCGAATATCGGTGCAGCTACGCAGTAAAGACCCTGTGTATATTCTTCATCATCAATCGAGTATCCCCTTGACTTGATTTTACTCAATTCTACTATGAGTTCTTTTTTATCCGTAATTGTTTTCGGTGCTTTCTTGTCAAGGTTCTCAGGAAGATGCCTCTCTACTTCATCATATTCCAAATTGGCTAGTATAGCCTTCCCTACTCCTGTACAGTACGCTGGTATCCTTGAGCCTATCTTCGTTATAATTCTAATTGACTGATTTGATTCTTTTTTTCCTATATATACGACATCTTTGTCATCTAGTAAACACATATGTACTGTCTCATCAAGCTTATTGCACAAATCAGCAAGGTATGGTTCTGCAATTTCATTAACATCCATACTATTTGATACTATAGCTCCAAGTTCCATCAAACCAAGCCCTAAACGGTACTTTTGGCTTCGATCATCCTGAGCAATCAAACCATGATATTTTAGTGTGCTGATTATTCCATGAATAGTGCTCTTATTTATGTCAAGCCTTTCTGCAATTTCTGCAAGACTGAGTTCCCTGTTTCTTTCAGAGAAGCACTTAAGTATCATAACTGCCCTGTCAATTGATTGTACTCTACCCGTTCTATCCATATCTACCTGCCAGTCTTTATTTATGAACTGATAATAACATACTGAAAAGGGTTTGTGAATAGGTTTTCAAAAAATATTTCGCATTGTCAAATACCATTCTCGAACATTGATGTGACCTCCATATCTCCTTGTCACATATGATTCCAGTTAATCATACCATTGAACTAATGCTGAGCCTATTTTAATACCAGTCGATTACAGAAAGTACCCACTTGAAAAAATGGATTCAACTTAGAAACCATCCCATGATTGTTAACAGTTTTGTTCACGTAACTTTGTTGCATTTCCCATTAATCCGGACTATTCTCAATGTGAAAGAAGGCCATCAGTATCAGGAGATGATTAAGATGAGGACCTTGAAGCTAAATGGAAAGTTAATCCAGATTTCAAGTTCCAATCATGAAGTCAGGGTTGATAAGCTTGCTTTTGGCAATCTGTTCTGGCTTTTTCTCGGTTTCTGCCTGGTTGGATACATATTCGAAACCCTGATTGCCTTTTTGGAGTTTGGGTCATTTCAGAGCAAAGCCGGCCTGATTTATGGTCCGTTTTCACAGATCTATGGAATTGGAGCACTCCTATCCGTCCTTCTTTACAGATTCGTCAGAAACAGTACTCACCTTGCCAAATTTCTTTTTTATAGCGCAACCGGTTCGATTTTCGAATTTTCAGCCGGAGTCCTGCATGAAAATATCCTAGGCAGCTACTCCTGGGACTACTCTTCACATGTTCTGAGCTTCGGCACAGGCAGGACAGACATTCTCTATTCACTTGTCTGGGGATTGTCCGCCATGCTTATCGTGTACAAGGTATACCCCATGGTCTGCAGGATCTATGACAGCGTAGGAAGGAGGACTACATCATTAGCTACACTTGTATTTTGCACCCTGTTGTCAGCTGATATGCTTGTCAAAAGCCTTGCTGTAGCAAGATATTCAGAGAAGCATTACGGAGAGCCGCCTTCAACATCCATCGAGGCTTTTATGGACCTCCAGTTCCCTGATGACTTCATGGAAAGGATATATCCCACAATGCTATTCCTTGAACGGTGAGCATTATGATTTCTATCATATGAATATACCGTTTGTGTATAGCATTGTGAAGTTACCAGGGTAATCCTCCTCCATATGGAGATGGGCAAAATACCAGTGCCTGAACCCGGTCAGCTGCTTAACCCTTTCAAGGTATAGGTTAAGTTCCTTTTCGGGATCGTGGTTCGGAAAAATCATGTTCATTACAGACTCAGGAGCAGCATGGGTAATGATGTAATCCACCTTGAAGCTATGTTTCTCAAGATTCTTCATCCCTTCCTCATATTCTGCAAGGCTAGGCATTTCCTCCGCCCACCAGGATACTCCTTCTCTTCTTAAATATTTGTCTATGCTGTAGCCTCCCCCGAATGTGAAGAATTTCTTTCCTTCAATAGAGTATACCTGACCCCTCATCAGATGGATGACATTCTCCCGTATGAAATGGACCTTTCCACCGTTCCACATCTCCAGAGGGTACTTGAATAGCGTATCAAAGTTCTCATGGTTTCCGTCAATGAATAGCACTGTATAAGGAAGCTTTGCTAAAGTATCAAGGAAATTCCTTTCCCTCTGGTCATTCAGGAACACGAATCCAAAATCACCGGCAACTATGAGAAAATCTCCCTCACCCAGTCCCTTGAGATAAGGGCACCTATCTTCATCGAACCTCCACTCCCAGCCATGTACGTCTCCTGTAATGCAAATCATAGCAATCACTTCCTTAACTATATTCATAAGTATTATACCTGATTGTCAAAAACACAGACAATTTGACATAATTAATCTTGTCTGCACTTCTCAAAGTGATACAATAAATAATAGCAGCAGCAAGGGGGAAGGTTATGGAAGGTTTTCTAAAGATGGCAGAGATACAGGGAGTTCTCCTTGTATATCTAATTGTGGGCTTCATAGCCAGAAAGGTCAAGATTATAACTCCTGAGACAAGGCCCAGTTATACTAACTTCGTCATCTACATACTCCTCCCATGCATGATATTCATGTCATTCTCGGAACAGATAACAAGCGAGCAGCTAAAATCAACGATGATACTACTTATGATTTCATTCACAGTAGCTATATTCTCTTACATCCTTGGAAAAGTGCTCTTTAGAAATTATCCCTACAGGAGAAGAAGCCTAATGCAATATGGCACCCTGATCAGCAATTCAGCCTTTGCAGGAATGCCTATGATCTATTATGCATACGGTGAGCTTGGCCTATTCTACGCATCTATATATATCATCCCATTAAGGATCCTCATGTGGTCTGCAGGCATCTCACTATTCACTGAAGCAGACTTCAGGACCAAGGTAAAGAATGTCCTTCTAAACCCGGGGATAATCGCCGTCGAGCTCGGTGCCGCAAGGATGCTTCTTCAGGTACCTATACATCCGAGCCTTTCAACAGCACTCAAGAGCGTAGGCAACGCCACAATGCCCATGTCTATGATACTCATTGGAACCATTCTTGCAGAAATAAGCATCCGAGATCTCCTGGATAGGGATGTCGTGTACATGACGGTCTTGAGGCTCATCCTGCTGCCAGGAATTGTCCTCCTGGCGCTGAAGGCGATTGGAACTGATCCTCTGATCACTGCAGTTACGGTCCTCCTTACAGGAATGCCCGTTGGCAGCACAGCTGCCATACTTGCTGAAAAATACGGGGCTGATTTCAGCTTCGGGTCAAAGATCGTATTCACCACAACCATACTTTCACTGATTACAGTTCCCGTACTTTCAATATTTTTATGAATATGCTGCGAGGACCCGTCTGATTCAGACGGGTCCTCTTCATAAGGGGATTTTCGTTATCTTTTGTTCTTCAAAATGCTTTTGTTATTACCCTCGCATTAAGCTGAGGCTTGACATTAGTCCACCATTATCCTATGTTCCATCATTAATAGCCATTAGCCCGGAATAAGCTATACTGTCATTCTTTCCTCATGCTTCTTCCCGTTTTTCATCGATTTGTTTATGGCATCAATAAATGCCTTGATGCTCGCTTCAACTACATCAGTGCTTACGCCCTTGCCATTGTAAGTGTATTCACCGTCCTGGATCTTGACCGTCGCCTTGCCCATTGCGTCCTGGCCTTCAGTAATGCTATGCAGAGTGTAATCAAGAAGCTCGAGTTCCTTCCCTACAATCTTCTCCACAGCCTTGAACGAAGCATCCACAGGTCCATCGCCATATTCCACAGCCTCCATAGTCTCATTCTGTTTCCTGACCCATACTGTTGCCTCTGAAGGTCTGCCCTTCCTGCTGACAATATCAAATTTCTCAAGAGTAAATACCTGGTCGTTCTGGTCATCCCTTTCAATGATGGACACGATATCTTCATCGAATACCTGCTTCTTCTTGTCAGCAAGGATCTTGAACTCCTTGAATGCTGCATCAATCTCATCATCTGTGAGCTCATAGCCTAAGGTGACAATTCTGTCCTTAAAGGCATGCCTGCCTGAGTGCTTTCCAAGAACCATCTTTGATACGTTCAGGCCTACTGACTCAGGGGTCATGATCTCATAGGTACTCCTGTTCTCAAGCATTCCATGCTGATGGATTCCGGCCTCATGGGAGAATGCGTTTGCCCCTACTATCGCCTTGTTTGGCTGAACAGCGACACCCGTTATGGAAGTCAGCAGCTTGCTTGCCTTCATTATCTGTGTCGTGTCTATCCTTGTAATGGCATTGTAGTAGTCTCTCCTGGTGGAGAGAGCCATGACTATTTCTTCAAGAGATGCATTGCCCGCCCTCTCTCCAATGCCGTTCATGGTGCATTCCACCTGGTCGGCCCCTGCAAGGACCGCGTACAGAGTGTTCGCCACTCCAAGCCCCAGGTCATTGTGACAGTGCACCGAGATCTGTGCCTTGTGTATGTTCGGCACGTTCTCCTTGATGTCCTTTATCAGGTTGAACATCTCAAAGGGAGTTGCATATCCCACAGTATCTGGAATGTTAATGACGGTCGCTCCGGCATCTATGACATCCTTTATTATCCTGTAGAGGAATTCCTTCCTGGACCTTGTAGCATCCTCGCAGGAGAATTCAACATCACTTATGAACCTCTTTGCGTATTTCACACCAGCCACTGCACTCTCGACAACCTCTTCAGGTGTCTGCTTCAGCTTGTATTTCATATGTATGTCCGAAGTAGCTATAAACGTGTGGATTCTCGGGCTTACAGCATCCTTCAGAGCCTCATAGGAGCTCCAGATGTCCTTCTCGAGGGTCCTCGAAAGTGATGCCACTGTCGAGTCCTTTATCACTCTTGATATTTCCTTGACCGACCTGAAATCTCCGGGAGATGCTATGGCGAATCCTGCCTCGATGATATCGACCTTCAAGGCTTCAAGCTGCTTCGCCATTACTATCTTCTCTTCCAGGTTCATGCTGCAGCCTGGTGACTGTTCACCATCCCTTAATGTCGTATCGAATACTCTTATCATCTTCTCCATCTCATACCTCCATGATTTGACTTTAGTTACAGAATTATGATGCCTGCTTTTGATTCTTGTCCTTAATTTTTATCTTCTGTTTTTTGATTGCATGCCTTGATCTGATTATCCGGCCTTTGCCAGCAGTGTCTTCCTTAGTTGCAAAATTACGAAAAGTTTTATATCCCTGTTATTTAATTATTTTATTTTATTTCTTATGTTCGATCCCTACAGATGATGGTGTTCGATGCCTCCCTCTCCACTTGCTTGTAAACAAAAAACCCGCCCCTGGGATACAATTAATTGTATCCCAGGAACGGGTGATATACCGTGGTACCATCCTGGTTCGCCCCCTATACGGAAGCCTCTGTCAGATCGGGGAAAATCCCTAATCCCGTGCACTATAACGTATGCACATACCGTAAAGAGCTACTTAAGTGTTCACCCTTTCAGTTCAGGAGTGAGTTATGTTCCAGTCTTCACTCCGGCTTTCAGCAACCGCCGGATCTCTGCAGAGAAGATGTGGAGTTTTTTCTCCGTCACAACCTTTTTAGATATTATTGATACTTTACCTTGATTCTCAAAATAAGTCAATACTATTTTTAACTATTCGGCAAAATTTTGCGCATTAGTTAACATAGTCACCACGTTAAATCTATAGCCGTAACAAAATGCTAATGTAAATCGCAATTATTGCCACTTTGTCATTCTAGTCAAGTATAAGCTCATCGATGCTCTTTCCCGGTGGAACCATCGGGAATACCTTGAAGTCCTTGTCTATGACGCAGTTGACAACTGTAGGCCTGCCTGTCGCAAGAGCTTTTTTAAGGATCTCATCAGCATCTTCCTTTCTTTCAAGGTTGAAGCCAACAGCCCCGAATGCTTCGCAGAGCTTGACATAGTCAATTCCTGGTCCCAGATCCGTATAGGAGTACCTCTCATCATAGAAGAGTGTCTGCCATTGCCTGACCATTCCAAGGACCTGGTTGTTGATTACAATTACAACTATTGGGATGTCATACTTTACAGCAGTTATTAGCTCATTCAGGTTCATCCTGAAGCAGCCGTCTCCTGCTATGTTAAGGACGGTCTTGTCAGGGTTTCCAAGCTTTGTTCCTATCGCAGCTCCCATACCGAATCCCATTGTTCCGAGACCTCCAGATGTTATAAGCTGCCTTGGTTTCTTGAATTTGTAGTACTGTGCAGCCCACATCTGATGCTGTCCGACTTCTGTGCAGACAAGCGCATCGCCGTTTGTCAGCTCATAGAGCTTCTCAATGACATACTGTCCTGTCAGGCCTTCTCCGACCTTGAGCGGGAATTTCTCCTTCAGGCATTCAACCTCTTCGATCCATTCCTTGTGGTCCATCTGCTCAATTTTTGCGTTGAGCGCACCAAGGACTTCCTTGATGTCACCAACTACAAAGTGGTCCGATGTGATGTTCTTGTTGATTTCAGCCGGATCTATGTCAATATGCAGTATGTCAGCCTTCTTGGCGAAGGTATCCGCCCTGCCTATGACTCTGTCACTGAACCTTGCTCCTATTACGACAAGCAGGTCGCATCTTGTTATCCCTATATTGGAGGCCTTGGAGCCATGCATCCCTATCATTCCTGTGTACAGCGGATCTTCCCCAGGGAAGGCGCCGGTGCCCATGAGGCTGCAGGTGACTGGCGCATCAAGCTTCTTGGCGAACTCGAAGAGTTCCTTCTCAGCCTGAGACATTACCGCTCCACCACCAACCATTATGAAAGGCTTCTTTGCATTCATAAGGAGGTCTGCTGCATTCTCCAGGTCAAACTGATTAACTGCTTCAAGTGATTTGTAAGGCTTCTTTGGCTCCTCATATGTATATTCCGTCTTCTGTGCTGTGATATCCTTAGGGATATCAACCAGGACAGGTCCCGGTCTTCCGCTTTTTGCGATATGGAAGGCCTCTCTAAGCATCCTGGCCAGGTCCTTGATGTCCTTTACCAGGAAATTGTGCTTGGTTATGGGCATGGTTACTCCGCAGATGTCTATTTCCTGGAAGCTGTCCTTGCCGATAAGATTCATAGGTACGTTTGCAGTGATTGCTACCATCGGAGTCGAATCCATATACGCTGTTGCAATTCCTGTAACAAGGTTCGTAGCACCCGGTCCAGATGTTGCCAGGCACACGCCTACCTTACCGGTAGACCTGGCATACCCGTCAGCGGCATGGGCAGCACCCTGCTCATGGGAGGTCAGGTAATGCTTGATTTCACTGCTGTGCTTGTACAGCTCATCATAAATATTAAGGATGGTTCCTCCAGGGAACCCGAATACAGTGTCGACCCCCTGTTCTTTCAGACACTCTATAACTATCTGTGCGCCTGTTAGCATCATATCAATCGTCTCCTTTAATCGGCACTCAGCACGGCTCCCTTGCTTGCCGATGTGACAAGCTTGGCATACCTTGCGAGGACGCCTGTCTTGATCTTTGGTTCAAGTATCTTGTGGGTCTCACGCCTCTTTGCGAATTCATCATCTGATAGCCTGGCGTTTATTGTGCCCTTCACCATGTCGATTTCAAGTATGTCCCCTTCCCTGAGAAGTCCGATGTTTCCACCAAGAGCCGCTTCAGGGGAGATATGCCCAATTGCAGCACCTCTTGTGGCTCCGCTGAACCTTCCGTCGGTTATAAGCGCAACATCGCTGTCAAGGCCCATCCCGACTATTGCTGAGGTTGGTGCAAGCATCTCACGCATTCCGGGTCCGCCCTTCGGTCCCTCATACCTGATTACAACAACATCACCCTTTACAATCTTGCCGGCATATATGGCTTCAATGGCCTCATCCTCTGAATCGAAGACCCTGCATGGTCCAGAATGTACCAGCATCTCAGGGGCTACAGCTGATTTCTTGACTACGCAGCCATCCTGGGCAACATTGCCCTTGAGGACTGCAATACCTCCGTAAGTGCTGTAAGGATTGTCTATAGGCCTTATTATTGATTTGTCCAGAATCTTAACACCCTTCAGGTTCTCCTCAAGTGTCTTGCCTGTAACAGTTATGTTGCTAGTGTCTACAAGCCCTTTTGAAGCCAGCTCCCTTATGACAGCATGGACTCCTCCTGCAGCCTGCAGGTCCTGCATATGGTAAGGTCCCGCCGGTGCCAGCTTGCAGAGATTGGGAGTCCTTGCGGACACCTCGTTTGCAAGGTCGAGTGTCAGGTCAACACCAGCCTCGTGTGCTATTGCAGGAAGGTGGAGCATGGAATTTGTGCTGCAACCAAGCGCCATATCTACCGCAAGGGCATTCATGAATGTCTTGGTGTTCATGATGTCCCTGGGCTTAATGTCCCTCGCAAGCATCTCCATTACCCTCATGCCGGCAGTCTTAGCTAGCCTCTCCCTTTCCGCATAAACGGCAGGAATAGTACCGTTGCCGGGCAGTGCCATACCGATGGCTTCACTCAGGCAGTTCATGCTGTTTGCAGTATACATGCCTGAACAGGAGCCGCATGTCGGGCATGCTGCGTTCTCGCACTCCGTCAGCTCTTCCTGCGTCATGTTGCCGGCCTTGAAGGCTCCTACAGCTTCAAACATAAGGCTAAGGTCATAATCAACCCCCTTATGCTTTATTGATAGCATGGGACCGCCAGACACGAATACCGTCGGTATGTTGACTCTGGCAGCCGCCATGAGCATTCCGGGAACCACCTTGTCACAGTTAGGTACCATAACAAGAGCATCGAAGCCGTGTCCAAGAGCCATTGCCTCCACAGAGTCGGCGACAAGCTCCCTGGTTACCAGTGAATACTTCATCCCCATATGGCCCATGGAAATTCCGTCACAGACGCCGATTGCGGGAAACACAATGGGAGTGCCTCCTGACATGAGGACTCCTGTCCTTACTGCATCCACAATTGTGTCCAGATGCTTATGTCCTGGTACTATCTCGCTCTTGGCGCTTACTATTCCGATAAGGGGGCGTTCAATCTCCTCTTCGGTCATTCCCATTGCCTTGAATAGTGACCTGTGAGGTGCCTTCTCAGCACCTTTCTTGACACTGTCGCTTCTCATAAGTTTACTTCCTCCCTTTATCAGATCCTGTCCCTTATTAGACTTCCCATCTCTTTAGTTCCGACCTGAGTCTTTCCTTCGCTCATTATGTCACCTGTCCTGTAGCCTTCTTCAAGGACCTTCTTGACAGCAGCCTCTATTTCAGCAGCCTCAGCATCCAGTCCGAATGAGAGCCTCAGCATCATCGCAACTGAAAGTATCGTAGCTATAGGATTTGCCTTGTCCTGACCAGCTATGTCAGGTGCTGAGCCGTGAATAGGCTCGTACATTCCAAATGATGTTCCGCCCATGCTGGCTGACGGAAGCATCCCTATCGATCCCGTTATCATGCTTGATTCATCCGATATTATGTCTCCGAACAGATTCTCAGTCACAATAACATCAAACTGTCTCGGATTTATAACAAGCTGCATGGCGCAGTTGTCGACATACAGGTGGTTAAGCTTAACCTCAGGATAGTCTTTTGCCACCTCGAGCGTAACCTTCCTCCACAGCCTGGATGAGTCCAGCACATTAGCCTTATCAACGCTTGTAAGTCTCTTGTCCCTTTTCATTGCAAGCTCAAAGCCAACCTTGACTATCCTTCTGATTTCATTCTCGGTATAGAACATGGTGTCGTAAGCCCACATTCCGTTCTCATCGCTGCCTGTGTCTCGCTTTCCGAAATATGCTCCGCCAGTCAGCTCCCTTACAACAACGAAATCAAGTCCTTCAGTACCGGTTACCGATTCCTTCAAGGGACATGCTCCGCTAAGCTCCTGGTACATTACAGCAGGTCTGAGGTTCGCAAAGAGTCCGAGCTGATTTCGAATACTTAACAGCCCTGCTTCAGGCCTTAGATTTCCAGGAAGCGTATCCCACTTCGGTCCGCCCATGGCTCCGAGAAGCACTGCATCGCTTGCCTTGCATACCTTGACGGTTTCATCAGTAAGCGGCACGCCAAATTTATCCAGTGAGGCTCCGCCTGCGAGGACCTCAGTATACACGAATTTGTGTCCGTGCTTTTCGCAAACCTTATCGAGTACCGCCATTGCCTGCTCGACCACGTCCGGTCCTATCCCATCGCCCTTTATGACTGCTATCTTCTTTTCCATGCTCACACCCTTGCCTTCCTTAACCTTTGTTGTTTATATAGTTCACAAGACCGTCTGCCTTGATTATCTCCTGCATGAACTCCGGGAACGCCTGTCCCTGATAGCTCTCGCCTCTGGTCACGTTGGTGATGACACCAGTATCGAAATTGACCTCAACAACATCGCCGCCCTTAATCTTTTCAGCAGCTTCAACGCATTCAAGTATCGGAAGCCCGATGTTTATTGAGTTCCTGTAGAATATCCTGGCAAAGGTCTTCGCGATGACGCAGGACACACCTGCAGTCTTTATTGCCAGCGGCGCATGCTCCCTTGAGGAACCGCAGCCGAAGTTCTTGTCCGCGACTATGATGTCGCCATTCTCGACCTTATTCCCGAACTCAGCATCTATGTCCTCCATGCAATGAGCTGCAAGCTCCTTGGCATCAGAAGTGTTGAGATACCTTGCAGGTATGATTACATCTGTATCGACATTGTCTCCATATTTGAATACTTTTCCTCTAGCTAACATTCCAATACCCCCTATATGTTCTCAGGGTTCGAAATGTACCCTGTCAGAGCTGACGCCGCGGCTACCGCAGGACTTGCCAGATATACCTCGGACTCGACATGACCCATCCTGCCAACGAAGTTCCTGTTTGTCGTCGAGACAGCCTTTTCACCCTTTGCGAGGATGCCCATGTGGCCGCCCAGGCAAGGACCGCAGGTTGGTGTGGAGAATGCCACTCCGGCCTTTACAATGTCCTGAACCAGACCCTCTTCAATTGCCTGAAGATATATCTTCTGTGTGCCAGGGAAAACAAGCACCCTCACTCCCTTGGCAACCTTCTTACCTCTCAGGATTTCAGCCGCTACCCTGATGTCCTCTATCCTGCCGTTCGTGCAGGAACCTATGACTACCTGGTCCACCTTTATGGTGCCCACTTCATCTATGGTCCTTGTGTTGTCAGGAAGGTGAGGGAAGGCAACTGTCGGCCTTACTTTCCCGAGGTCTATCTCATATACCTTCTCGTAGACAGCATCCTCGTCTGCAGTGAATACCTTGTATTCCCTGTCAGAATGCTCCTTTACATATTCTATGGTCTTCTCATCAACGGGGAATATACCGTTCTTGGCACCAGCCTCTATGGCCATGTTGGCCATTGTGAACCTTGAATCCATTGAAAGGTTCTTAAGTCCCTCTCCAGTAAATTCCATTGACTTGTAGAGAGCTCCGTCAACTCCGATCATTCCGATGATATGAAGTATTACATCCTTACCGCTTACCCATTTGGTTGGCTTTCCGGTGAGCTCGAACCTCAGAGCTTCCGGTACCTTGAACCACGCCTTTCCAGTTGCCATTCCTGCTGCCATGTCAGTGCTTCCTATGCCTGTCGAGAAGGCTCCAAGCGCACCATATGTGCAAGTATGAGAGTCTGCTCCTATGACCACGTCACCAGGTACAACCAGTCCCTTTTCAGGAATAAGAGCATGCTCGATGCCCATCTCTCCGACCTCGAAATAGTTCTCTATCTTCTTGTCGAGTGCGAATTCCCTTATGAACTTGCACTGCTCCGCTGCCTTGATGTCCTTGTTTGGCGCGAAATGGTCAGGTACTATCGCAATCTTCTTCTTGTCAAAGACCTCAGTGGTCTTCATTTTTGCAAATTCATTGACTGCCACAGGTGTAGTTATGTCATTGCCGAGCACAAGGTCAAGGTCAGCCATGATTAGCTGTCCTGCCTTGACTTCCGCAAGGCCTGCGTGGCTGGCAAGGATCTTTTGAGTCATTGTCATTCCCATTTGTTTTCCTCCGTTTGTCACATATAGTTCCTGATCTTCAGTTCAAGCTCCCTCAGAAGCTTTATCTCTATGGCGTCCACAAGTGCAGTAAGGCTGGCGCCTATTATGTCCTTGGATACGCCGATGGTTGTCCACTCGTTCACTCCGTCTGTAGTGCTGATAAGCACCCTTACCTTGGATGCTGTCGCATCCCTTGAATCCAATACCCTTACCTTGTAGTCGGTGAGGCTTGTCTTCTTCAGCACGGGATAGAAGTTCTCCAGACATTCCCTTAGAGCCTTGTCCAGAGCGTTAACCGGTCCGTCACCTTCAGCTGCAGACATCTTGGTTGTACCCTCAACGTTTATCTTTACCATTGCATACGCGCTGTGCTCTCCGGCTTCCTGCCCTCTTTCACCGATGATCTTGAAATCCACCAGGTCAAAGAATGGCTTATACTTGCCGAGCTGTTTCCTTATCAGCAGCTCGAAGGAGCTTTCTGCACCCTCGAACTGGTAGCCAATGTGTTCCAGCTCCTTGAGCCTCTTAATGATCATCCTAGTCTCTTCCGAGTCTTTACTTATGTTCGGTGCTATCTTCTGTATGTTCTTGATGACAGTGCTTCTTCCTGATACCTCCGACATTAGGAACCTTCTGGAGTTGCCGACCACAGATGGCTCGATATGTTCGAAGCTCCTCGTGTTCTTCATTGCTGCGTCGATATGCATGCCACCCTTATGGGAGAAGGCATTCCTTCCCACATATGGCATATTCTCATCAAAGCTGATATTTGCGGTCTCTCCGATGAGCCTTGCAGTTTCTGTAAGATGCTCCATGGATTCCGAAGGAATCGCGCTGAAGCCCATCTTCTGCTGAAGGTTAGCTATCACAGTTGTGAGGTTTGCATTGCCGCACCTTTCCCCAAAGCCAATGAAAGTACCCTGGACTTCCTGTGCACCTTCAGAGACCGCAGCAAGAGTGTTGGCAACAGCGCAGCCGGAATCATTATGACAATGGATTCCCACAGGAATATCAAAGGCATCAACTACTGCCTTTGTCATCTCGGATATCTCATGGGGAAGGCACCCGCCGTTGGTGTCGCATAGCACAAGGCTTCTTGCACCGGCATCACTTGCTGCCTTCAATGCTTTCATGGCATATTCCCTGTTGTTCTTGTAGCCGTCGAAGAAGTGCTCCGCATCGAAGAATACTGCCTTGCCCCGCTCAGTCAGGAAACCAATCGTGTCTGATATCATCCTGAGATTCTCTTCGAGAGTTGTGTTGATGATGTCGGTGACATGGAAATCCCAGCATTTTCCGAATATGGCGATATGCTCTGTCCCTGCAAGCAGTATCGACTTGAGGTTGTCATCATCCTCAGGCAAAATGTCTTTCCTTCTGGTCGATCCGAATGCCACGAGCCTTGCATTTTCAAGCCTGATATCTGCAACCTTCTGGAAAAACTCCAGGTCCTTGGGGTTGGAGAATGGATTCCCGGCTTCTATGAATTCCACGCCTATTGCGTCAAGCGCTCTGACTATCTTGAGCTTGTCTTCAGCAGAGAAAGAAATACCCTCTCCCTGAGCTCCATCCCTCAGAGTTGAATCGAATACTGAGATTTTCCTGTCCAATTCATGTCACCTCTTTTGTTGTAGGATCAGTGATCCCTATTTGTTCCAGCTCATCATCTTTCTGAGTTCCTTGCCTACATGCTCCACCTGAAGGTCCTGCTCTATCCTTCTTCTTGAAAGGAATGCAGGCCTGTTAGCCTTGTTCTCAAGTATCCAGTTCTTTGCGAATGTTCCGTCCTGTATCTCATTAAGGACCTTCTTCATTTCCTTCTTGGTCTCGTCAGTTATTATCCTGTCGCCTATGGAGTAGTCTCCAAATTCAGCAGTATCAGATATTGAGTATCTCATGTAGTTTAGTCCGCCCTGTACTACAAGGTCGATTATTAGCTTCATCTCGTGCACGCACTCGAAATATGCGCTTTCAGGCTGATATCCAGCGTTGACAAGTGTCTCGAAGCCTGCCTTCATGAGGGCTGTTACTCCTCCGCAAAGTACTGCCTGCTCACCGAAAAGGTCTGTTTCTGTCTCTTCCTTGAAGGTTGTCTCAAGTACTCCTGCTCTTGCTCCGCCTATTCCGAGAGTGTACGCAAGTGCAGTCTCCTTGGCCTTGCCTGAGGCATCCTGATATACAGCTATGAGACAAGGAACTCCCCTGCCTTCAACGAACTGACTTCTAACTGTATGGCCAGGTCCCTTTGGAGCTGCCATGAAAACATCGACGTCTGCAGGAGGAACGATCTGGCAATAGTGGATATTGAAGCCATGTGCAAATGCAAGACTCTTACCGGCAGTAAGATTCGGTCTTACACTTGTGTTGTATATGTCAGCCTGCTTCTCGTCCGGAACGAGCATCATTATGATGTCTGCTTCCTTTGCAGCATCGAACGCTGTAGCTACCTTAAGTCCGTTTTCCTCTGCAAGCTTCCAGGACTTGCTGCCTTCGTACAATCCAACGACTACGTTTACTCCTGACTCCTTGAGATTAAGCGCATGCGCATGTCCCTGGGATCCGTAGCCTATTATTGCCACCGTCTTTCCTTCAAGTGCCTGTCTGTTGCAATCCTTCTCGTAATACATTACCGCCATTTTTCTTTTCCTCCTGTTATTCTTTTATTTTTTTGCTATGTAAATTTAATTAGTTGGCTTTTATACCTGTGATTCCCTGACTTCCCCTTCCGAGTGCTGTAAGTCCGGTCCTTGTCATTTCAATTATCCCGTATGGTTCAACAAGCTTTATGAATGCATCTATCTTGTCTCCGTCACCTGTTATTTCTACAATCAGGCTCTCAGGGGCTATATCTACAATGCTTGCCCTGAATATGTCGACCACACCTCTTATCGGTGACCTGGCCTCCTCGTTTGCCCTGACCTTGACCAGAGCAAGCTCCCTGTATACACTATCCTTTGTCTTCAATTCCTCGACCCCCAGTACCACATACAGTTTCTGCGATTGCTTGATTATCTGCTCCAGCGTTGAGGTATCGCAGGTGAGAGAGACAGTAATCCTTGAAACCTCAGGGTTTTCTGTCCTTCCTACAGTAAGGCTCTCAATGTTGTAGCCTCTTCTGCTGAACAGTCCGGATATCCTTGACAGAACTCCCGGCTCATTAACTACCAGTATCGACACTACGTATCTTTCCATTCGTTCCACACAGCCCGAAACTTCCGGGCGCTCCTTTCTTCTCTATGTTTTCAAGGTAAAATAAAAACCCCTACATCAAATGCAGGGGCGAAAACTTTCCGCGGTACCACCCTAATGCCAGCATCAGCCAGCGCTCAATCAAGTTCAATCAAACTCTTGCCTATAACGGGGCATACCGTTCCCGCTTACTCAGTATTCAGCGAAAACGCTCGGGAGTGATTATACCAGAAGGGCAGCATCGATTCGCACCAACCATCGATTCTCTGAATCTGCTTGCTAGAGGCATTGTCTCCGTCATCGCATTTGAAAGGGATATTGAATGCATTTTAACAACTCCGCAATTTTTTGTCAACATATTGCCTAAGAAATATCTCAATTCATCAATTCTTAACATATCAACAAAAATATCTAATATTTTTATCATTACGGTAAATTGTGCTTTGAATTTTCCGGATATTGATAAACATTTGTACTCTGGAGGGGTACATCTTCTTCAAAAACGCGAATGATTCCCACATTTTTCTGAAAAATATTAATAAAATATTTTTTAAATGAGCCAAGTGGTATACTGAAAATATATTAAATACACTCTTATTCCAAAAGGAGACCATAACATGACAGATACAGAGCTCATAGGAAGACTTTCTAACGCCTTCGGTCCTTCTGGATTCGAGGATGATGTAGTTTCAGTCATAACAGAAGCCCTTGAAGGCTTCAATCATGCAACGGATCCGATGAACAATCTGTATGTTTCACTTAATACAAACAAAGGCTCGAGACCAATAGTCATGCTCGATGCCCATCTGGACGAAGTTGGCTTCATGGTCCAGTACATAGCTGGAAACGGCCTGATAGGTTTTGTTAACCTCGGAGGATGGATTGCTTCAAACGTTCCTGCCCACAAGGTGATTATCAGGAACTCTAAAGGAGAAATAATACCGGGGATAATAACCTCCAGGCCTCCGCACTTCATGACCGAAGCTGAGAAGTCCTCTGTCCCAGACTTCGAGACCATGATGATCGATGTGGGGGCAAGAAACAGGGAGGAAGTAATTAACCTTTATGGCATACAGCCCGGTGACCCGGTTGCTCCGGATGTGCGGTTTGAAACCACAAGGAACGGATTCCTGATGGGAAAGGCATTCGATAACAGACTGGGATGCTACGCTATCATCGAGACCCTCAGAAGATTAAAGGATGCAGAACTAAATGTTGATGTCATCGGCTGCTTCGCATCCCAGGAAGAGGTAGGCATGCGTGGGGCTGAAGTTACAGGCAAGGTCACAAGGCCTGACCTCGCCATAGTATTCGAGGGTTCTCCCTCAGATGATTTTCTGTCTGACAGAGATAAGGCTCAGGGAGTTCTAGGAAATGGCACCCAGATAAGACATTTCGACCAGAGCTATGTCAGCAACCCAAAATTTATCGCATATGCCAAAGCCATAGCAGAGGAATCAGGCATCAGATACCAATCAGCGGTAAGAAGGCGTGGCTCCACAGATGCAGGAAGGATACATATCTCTCATAAGGCGGTGCCAGTTCTCGTCCTTGGAATTCCTTCAAGGTACGTCCATACCCACTACAACTACGCCTGCCCCGATGACGTCGAAGCGACGATAAGCCTTGCGGTTGAATCAATAACAAGGCTTTCACAAGAAAGCGTCTCAGGGCTGACACAAAGATAATACGTTAATTTTACGAACATTTTTTGAAAAATCTTGATTATCGTTCACTAATTTAGTATCATGTATTCAATAAGGATTCTCTCATATAATTCTCGTGATATGGACGGGAAGTTTCTACGAGGCAGCCATTAACTGCCTGGCTATGGGTGTTTTCAGCATATGGATGCAAAGGGGTATCCCCTTGTTTCCTGTGCCCGAAAACCGGACCCATCGCCTGATGGATCCGGTTTTTCATTTGCCAGTCACAATTATTCTGATAGATGTAACCACTTGCAGCGCGCCGTGGCGACCCCAACGGGCAAGCCCGGCCATGGCGCAAAACCCCTTTGCCGTCCCGGCGCTGACCCCCCGGGCGGCTTTCTTTTCACATTATGACTAATGATAAACTACCAAAATAGAATGGCGATAAAAAATAGATAAAAAAATAGCGTACACTTTTCAAAAAGGTACTTGCTATGTTCGCCAATAAAGATTAAAATTATAAACATTCAAATTGTGTGTGAGGTGTGGACGTATGTATGCTATAAAAACATTAAACAATATTTCAGAAAAAGGCATGAAGCTTTTCACAAGTGAGTATGACCTCTCAGGAGAAGGCAAGGCAGACGGTATACTCCTCAGAAGCTTTAGTATGCATGGAATGGAGCTAGACGACTCCGTTAAGGTGATTGCCAGGGCAGGAGCCGGTGTCAACAATATCCCTACTGAAGAATACGCGGAAAAAGGCATCGTGGTATGCAATACCCCTGGCGCCAACGCAAACGCGGTCAAGGAGCTGGTCCTTCTTGGACTTCTGATGTCTTCAAGAAATGTAGTAGATGCAGTTGACTGGGTAAGGTCCATAAAGGATAAGACAGATGCTGAAAAGATCGTCGAGAAGGAAAAAGGCAGATTCACCGGTCAGGAGCTCACCGGCAAGAAGATTGGAATAATAGGGCTTGGAGCTATCGGAGCGCTCGTCGCAAACATGTGCACATCCCTCAAGATGGATGTATATGGCTACGACCCGTTCATATCGGTAAGCGCCGCATGGGGCTTGAGCTACAAGGTCAAGAGAGTTGAGAACGTTGATATGATCCTCAATACCTGCGATTATGTGTCGCTTCATGTTCCTCTTATAGAACAGACAAAGAACATAATCACTGCGGACAGGCTTAAGAATGCAAAGAAGGGCCTTATCCTTCTTAATTTCGCAAGAGGAGGCCTTGTTCCTGAAGCTGCCATCAAGGAAGCTCTGGAGCTCGGCAGTGTTTCAACTTACGTTACCGATTTCCCGAACAATACTCTTCTAAACATGAAGAATGTAATATCCATACCGCATCTTGGAGCCTCCACTGAGGAGTCTGAGGAAAACTGCGCGATAATGGCAGTCAATGCCACCATGGAATTCCTCGAGAATGGCAACATTGTCAATTCAGTGAACTATCCTGAATGCTGCATGGGTCCTGCTGAAAGAAGAGACAGGATAGCAATCTGCAACAGGAACATACCGAACATGGTCGGACAGATTTCAGGGATACTTGCCGAAAAAGGCATGAACATCGCTGAAATGAAGAACCAGTCAAAGGGCAACTACGCATATACGCTTATTGATACAGACAGTGAAGTTGACGAAGACACTCTGGACAGACTTAAGTCAATTGAGGGAGTCATCAGGGTCAGGCTTATAAAGGCCAGAAACAAAGTCAGCTAAAATTACTTCGTTATCCCCTACCTTCCGGATAAGTATAGAAACACCGGCTGGACCTGCCGTCCACCGGTGTTTCATGCGTCCAGAATCTTTTCCTTGCTCTATTACAATCACTTACCTTAGGTCACTTCACTGAGTTCCTTTCTTCAAGGTCCAGAAGCTTCCTTTTTGCATCCAGTCCGCCAGAATACCCTGTCAGGCTTCCATTTGCACCCACAACCCTGTGGCATGGAATTATGATTGGAAGTCTGTTCCTATTGTTAGCTGCGCCTACAGCCCTCACAGCTTTTGGTTTTCCTACAGCTTCTGCAATCTGACTGTAAGTCCTTGTTTCGCCATAGGGTATCTTTAGAAGCTCCTTCCATACCGTCTCCTGGAACTCTGTCCCCTCTACAAGCAATGGCAGGTCGAATACTATTCTGATTCCGGCAATGTACTCGGCTATCTGGTTAAACGCCTTCTTTATCAGTCTGGTCTCTTTCGTCTCAGCACCCTTAAGACCATCACTCCCGAAAACAATGTCTGAAATATATCCATCCTCTTCTGCAATCCCGATTAGCCCTATTTCAGTCTCGTAAAAAAATATCTTCTTCAAATTCCCACCCCCACATATATTATATCCTGAACCTTCATACCCTATTCAAACAACAGGCATAGGCTTCAATATTTTCTCTCTATTGAGTTTCATTATCTATATGTTTATGTTCTGATGCATACCATTCTAGCCAATATGGATTATAATGTAATCAGAGAATATACTATGATATTCCTTATTCAAGAAATCCGGAGGTGCTGCCAATGATTACTATAAACATTAAATCCGAGGCGGATTCCGTCAAGGGGCATGGAGTGCTTTCAGCTCATGACGAGCAGCTTCAGCTTGTAAGGAGTACCCTTTCAGACACCTTCGAGTTTTACGACAACACGAACAAAACATGCGACATAACTCATTTTCAGACGGTGAACTTCACCTATCTTCTCCGTTTCTTCATATACAAGAGACATGGCAGTACCGTGGCCCATGTGCACTTCCTTCCGGAAACCCTGGACAAGAGCCTCAACCTGCCCTGGATTGCACGCAAGGTATTCTATTGGTACCTTATAAAGTTCTACAAGAACGCGGATTACCTGGTAACAGTGAATCCTTATTTTATTAAAGCGATCGGCAGATACGGCATTGACAGTAAAAGGGTCCGGTACATACCGAACTTCGTATCATCCGAGAACTTTCACCCTATTGCTGAATCAAAAAGCGAATTACGAAGAGAATTCGGACTGCCTGAAGACAGATTCACAGTCCTTTGCGTAGGTCAGCTCCAGGAAAGGAAGGGAGTCATAGATTTCATTGATGCTGCAAGGAGAATGCCCGATTCCGAGTTCGTATGGGCTGGCGATTTTGCATTCGGAGTAATCTCATCAGGCTATTCAAGCATAAAGGAACTTGTCGGCTCACACCCGTCAAATGTTCACTTCCTTGGTCTTGTCGAGCATGAAAGGATGAACAGCCTCTACAACCTCTCGGATGTCATGTTCCTGCCATCCTACGACGAACTTTTCCCTATGACTGTCCTTGAGTCAATGAGCTGCCACATACCAGTACTCCTCAGGGACCTTCCCGAATATGAGAGTGTGCTCCTTGATTTCTATCTCAAGGGCTCCAGCAACGAAGACTTCATATCTCAACTTGAAAGGCTTAAGAACGACGAGACTTATCGGAAAGAGGCCTCAACCATGGCAGAAAGAGGCGCGAATTTCTACAGCAGCGGCAGGATATCCGAAGAGTGGAGAAAATTCTACCTTGAGGTCTATAATTCAAGAAGATAGCGAATCCCGCACGGTATTGCCATGCGGGATTTATTATCCACTATTCCATCATTTCCTTCATGAACACGCCTACGCCTTTTCCAAGTTCAGTATGCTTACCTAGTCTGTACAACGTCCTCTCAATTGCAGCTATAGCTGAAACAGAGTCATGCATGTCTATGTTCCCCATGTGACCCAGCCTGAACATCCTGCCCGCATAAGCACCAAGACCACCCGCTACAAACACACCTTCTTCGGAAAGTGTATTCCTGAATTCGAGGTCGTCCACTCCTTCAGGGTAAATGAGATTCGACAAAGTCACAGCCCTGAAGCCTTCTTCAGCGAGGATCCTGAATCCAAGGGATTCCATTGCAGCCTGGGTAGCCTTTGCCACCTTCCTGTGCCTGTCCTGCCTCTCCTTCAGACCTTCCTCGTTTATGATTCTCACAGCGTCCTTCAGAGCCCATATGAGGTTCACTGCGGGAGTCGCGAAATACTTTGCCGGATTTTCCATTATCGGCAGCCACTTTTCAAAGTCAATGTAGAATTCAGGTATTGTTCCAAGCTGCTTCCGTCTTTCAAGCGCCTTTTTCCCTGCCCATACTATTGCCAGTCCCGGGCTTACACCAAAAGCCTTCTGTGAGCCTGTAAGGAGCACGTCTATACCCATCCCGACCATATCTTCAGGCTCTGCAGCCGATGCACAAACACCATCAACAATATAGATCGTATCCGGATACTTCCGAATGACCTCCCCTATCTCAGCTACAGGAGCACATACTCCGGTAGCAGTGTCCACATGTGTCACTGTTATCGCAGCATAGTTCTTCTCTGAAAGCTTCCTGTCGATTTCCTCTACCGGGACTGCCTTTCCCCATTCGCTGGCAAGCACATCAACATTAAGCCCCTTTCTCTGGCAAAGGTCAATAAACCTGTCTCCGAAGAAGCCATGGGATACCAGGAGTATGTTGTCACCCCTTTTAGTCACATTCGCAACTGCCATTTCCATGGCCATTGTTCCGGTCCCAGCAACCACAAATACTTCTCCATCAGTATTCATCATAACCTTTAGGTCTTCGATAAGCCCCTTGAAGTCTTTGACGAACAATGGGTCTCCGAATGCTGTTGTCTCCCTTCCCATTTCATTCTGAGTCGACCTTGCCACTGGTGTCGGTCCTGGAATCATGACAAGCTTCCTGTTCTTCAACTGAAATACCCCCCATATTTATATTTTGACCGGTATTGTCATTATCTGCATGACAATACTAATCTATGTTACATCCCTCTAATTATATCACTAAATGTAAACCATATCATTATTTGAATCTGTCCTGACGAATGCTGAAATAGTATTGAAATTAGTCTGGAATTCAATGATTCACAGTACTATAATTGGCTTGAGAATACATATGAAAGGTGGTAATTTCATGGCGCTTAATGCAGCATTCATTTTCCTTGCACCTGGAGCAGATCCGGCTGCCCATCGCTCTGTTGTTGTTACACCTGCAGTCACTCTTACTGTTGTTGGCGTGCCAGACTACAAGGAAGCAGAAGCTGTCGCAAAGTCACTCGTAGATGAAGGCAATGTGGCAATCGAGCTTTGCGGAGGCTTCGGAATCGAAGGCACTGCCGCTGTCAAGAAGGCAGTTCAAGGTAAAGCTGTAATTGGAGTTGTTCGCTTCGACAACCATCCCGGCCTCGAATTCAAGAGCGGAGATGACATATTCTAAGATATTAAGCCTCAGAGAATAACATGATTTCTTGAAATGAAAAAGCGGCCAAACAGCCGCTTTTCGTATTTCAATTACTGACTTTTATTAGTTGATCTCAAACCGCTCTATCTTTCCTTCACTATCTATGGAAATAGAACCGGCAAAGCTCGATCTGTCGCCTAGGACAAGCGGAGTTATCTTGAGATAATATTCGCTGATCCCCTCTTTATGGAAGCTCTCATTGATATCACACCACTCAAGGTCTCCTTCACTTCCAGACTTCAGGTCACCAGAAAAGTCATCAGTCTTGAAGTAGAATGTTATTACCTCAAAATCCCTTCCTGCCATATGATTATGAACTACACCCCTGAACTCAAGGTGCCTTACATCCAGGTTCGTCTCCTCGGCGACCTCTCGCCTGCATGCAGCAATCAGGTCTTCTCCAGCTTCCTTCTTTCCTCCCACAACAGTATATTCATTGTAGGAAGGCGGATTCCCTCTTCTTATGAGAAGAATCTTTCCGTCCTTGACTATATAGCAGAAGACTACCGCCACAACGTTAGCATACCGCTTCATCACTCTGTCCCATCTTTCTTCAGGTTCTTTCACTATTTCGCTACCCATATCTTCTCCTTAAATCCATAATCTTAATTTTACTTTCACACCAAATCGATTATTTGTAAATACAAATATGAATCTAATCTTTGATTTCCTGAATGCAAAACATTTAATTTGAGATTTCCGGATATTCTTAAACATAAAAAGAAAACAGCCCAACATCGTTAGACTGCTCTCCAAATGGTAGCGGGGGAAGGACTCGAACCTACGACCTTCGGGTTATGAGCCCGACGAGCTACCAACTGCTCCACCCCGCGATATTAACTTGTTTGGTGCTGAAGACCGGGATTGAACCGGTACGGTGTTTCACCACCGCAGGATTTTAAGTCCTGTGCGTCTGCCAGTTTCGCCACTCCAGCACGCTATTGGTAGCGGAAATAGGACTTGAACCTACGACCCTTCGGGTATGAACCGAATGCTCTAGCCAGCTGAGCTATTCCGCCACATTTGTGCTGCCACCTTCTGGCGACAAAATTAATTATACCTAAGATACCCTATACTGTCAACACATTATTAACATTATTTTCAAGAAGTATTTTAGGCCATTTTCACACCGTTTACATTTCTTGTTCCAGAAAAGAAAAGACCCGGTGATACACCGGGTATGATTGCTAGTTACCTCTTCTGCTCTTGGTGCGGACTTCCTGATGCTTCTTGAAATCCGACATCTTTTCTTCACTTTCCTTCATGAACTTCGACATTATGTCTTCGAAGCTTGAAGGTGCAGGGGCTTTCTTCCTGTCCTGTCTGTCAGAGTGATGCCAATCGACTTCAGTCGGTCTAGTGCTCCTCTTTGCCGGAGCTGCTACTGTATTGGCCTGCTTTATGGACAAGCTAATCTTACCGTTGTTGTCTACGCTGAGTACCTTCACTTTTACCTTGTCGCCATCCTTCAGAAAGTCCTTGATATCCTTGACATAGCTGTCAGCTACTTCTGAAATGTGCACAAGTCCAGTCTTTCCCATCAAATCAATGAAGGCTCCGAAGCTTGTGATGTTAACAACAGTTCCCTCTACAATGTTTCCTACCTCTAAGGTCATGCTTTAAAGTATCCTCCTTAAAATTGTGTGTATGTTATTCATGATAACCTAATTAATTCGAAGAATCAATGACTGGAATTTCTCCTGGCTTCAGGAGTCCAAGTCTTGTTCTTGCATTCTTGATGATGAACTCGTCAGTCTTTGTCATCTCAAGATTGTTCGTGAGGATTCCATTTTCTTCTTTTGCTTTCGCCAGCTCCTGCTGCTGCAGGATAATGTCGGCCTTAATCCTTTGCATGGCCAGCTGCTGGTTGTATACCGTTGTGCCTATGACCACTATGAAGAGAACGATAAATGCCCTCTTGATCAGATTGCCAAACTTCATAACCACCTCCGCGGGACCAGTCCCGGAAAAAGAATACAAACAGATCCTATTCCTCGGTGTCCTCTTCGCCTTCCACTATCTCATACATGGAAGAAGCATCTTCCTTTCGGACATGCTCCACAACCTTCAAAATCCTTGCCAGTATCTTCCTGGATGCGAAGGAAATCTCGATGATGTCGCCTTCCTTTATGTCAGTGCCTGCCTTTGCCACCTTGTCGTTGATCTTGACCCTTCCACCATCACAGGCTTCCTTGGCCACAGTTCTTCTCTTGATGATCCTTGATACCTTCAAATACTTGTCCAGTCTCAATCCTATACCTCCGGGGCTATTTCCTTTGACGCTCTAAGCCAGCTGTCCAATGCCTCGTTTACTCCATTATAGATAGTTTGGCGTACAAAGTGAAGGAAAATTTGTTAAATGTTCTAACTTAGACCACGTTTTTTATATTTTTACAAAATTCGCGCAAAATAACTCATATTTGAAAGATGAAAATGCACGCCCCTTAAGGGGCGTGCATCCTATGGAATGTTATTTCTCAGCTTTCTTTCTGCCCCTCTTCTTAGGCTGTACATTTACCTTAGTCTTAAGGTCCTTGCCTGCCTTGAATGATGGTGCCTTTGATGCAGGAATCTTTATCTCTTCTTTGGTCCTTGGGTTTCTTCCGACTCTTGCTTTTCTTTCCCTTACTTCAAAGGTTCCGAAGCCAACGAGCTGTACCTTTTCGCCTTTTTCAAGGCTTGCTGATACTGCTGTGATAAAAGCTTTGAGAGCAGCCTCCGAATCCTTCTTGGTGAGCTTGCTTTCCTCAGCGATAGCCGCGATTAATTCCGCCTTGTTCACAATTGATTCCTCCTTATTGATTAAAAATTGAAACTATTATTGTTATTCTACACAATTGGCTCAAACCCTTCTTTTTTAACGGTTTTTTTCAAATATTTTTGCTTTTTCCCAATAACGGTCCAATTCTTCGAGCCCAAGACCCTTGAAAGTGACTCCATCAGCGGATATGAGTTCTTCCATTTTGGTGATTCTTGATATGAATCGGTCGGTTGTATTATTAAGAGATATCTCCGGATCGGCATCAATGAACCTTGAAAGGTTGACTACCGCAAAAAGCAGGTCTCCAAGCTCCTTCTTTGCATCGTTTCCGTTGCCTTCATCGAGTGCTTCCCTAACCTCGAGTATCTCCTCACTTATCTTGGCAAACACCGGCTCTATGTCATCCCAGTCGAATCCATACTTCCTGGCCTTTCTCTGGACCTTTTCAGCCCTCAGGAGCGACGGGTAGTGCCTTGATACGCTGCTTACCGCATCGATAATGGATCCTTCATTCTTTTCCTTCTTCTTCAGTTCGTCCCACTGCACAAGGACTTCATCCGATGTCATGTCCTTGTCCTTCTCAAACACATGGGGATGCCTGTAGATCATCTTTTCAGATCCAAGCCTTATGACTTCATGGATATTGAATTCACCGGCCTGCCTCCCGATGACGCTGTGAAGCAGCACCTGCAGGAGTACATCACCGAGCTCTTCAGCCATCAGGTCCGGATCATCAAGATCAATTGCCTCCAGAGTCTCGTAAGCCTCCTCGATCAGGTACCTTTTCAGGCTATCATGTGTCTGCTCCTTGTCCCATGGGCAGCCATCCTCACCTCTCAGCCTCTCAACGATCCTAAGGTAGCTGTAGAAGTCATAAGCCGAGTTATTCTTCGGAACATATATTGAGGTCAGGTGGTCAATGTCCTTCTGCCTGTCTAGTTCATAGAGCATGATTTTCCTGATGGACTCATCAGCTGTCCCTGCAGACCTAATGAACACTATTTCTGCCTCATCATCCATATACTGGGAAAGTGCTAGCTTCACTCTGCCAGCCACATACTGCGAATAAACCTGGGTGATCACCGTACCCTTGGAGAAGTCAGGATGCTCGTTCTCGATTTCAAGTGCATCGATTATCCTGAGGCCAGCAATGGGGTCAATGCCAAGGGCTTCAGTCACAGCATCCACGAAACTGACAGCAGGATGGATCCTGTAGCTGATTCCGTTCTGCTTCGCTGCCTCCATAATGAGCTGGACCGATTTTTCAGCAACCAAAGGATGTCCCGGCACAGCGTATACGACATCCCCCTTTACAGCTTCCGTGACGATGAATTCCGCTATCGACGAGTAAACCTCCTCGAAGCTGTTAAGAGTCTCATAGAACCTGTCAAGGCTCTCAAAGTCTATGCCTTCACTCTCAAGGAAACCAACAGTCGGATGTTCCCTGGTCCTTAGGAACAGCGGACCTTCCTTAAGCAGCTTGAGTGTACCAATCGTAAGTGATTCGTAATTTCCTGGCCCAAGGCCTGCCAAATGTATCAATATAAGCACCTCGCTAATTCTTCTTACTTCAAATATACCTCAAGAAACCAGTGACATCCACAATACTTATGAAGATGGCCTTGATCCAACGTAGGTTCCGACAGATACTGCAACTGCAAGGAGAATAAGCCTGACAAAAGTGCTGCCTGTGAAAAAGATAATTGTCGAACCGATTCCCAGACTCATGAGAACAATTGCGACCACCTTGGTCTTTACACTGATCGTACCATTTTCACTGTAATCCCTGATTGCCGGGCCGAATTTCCTGTGGCTCAAGAGTCTCGTATAAGCCTTTTCAGAGCTCCTCATCCAGCAGGCCGCTGAAAGGAGCAGAAAAGGTGTAGTTGGAATTATCGGGAGAAAAACCCCTGCCAATCCAAGTGCGAACGAGAGTGACCCCACTCCCATAAGCATGTATCTTATAAATATATTCAAACGAACGTCCTCCATTGAAATTGATTCTCAATAAGATATTTTACCATAAAAATACAGGCCGTACCATAAGGTTTCGGCCTGTATCATCAATTAGCTATATTATCTTGTCTTCGTAGGTAGTGACCTTGAGCTCAGTCTTCCATGAGGTCATCTGCTCTTCATACTTGGTCTGTTTCTTCTCGCCAAGAAGCTCATCAGTGACATCATCCTTTATTTCATCAAATGCCGGTGTTATGTCCTCTGCCTGAACGTCCTTGACAGTTATGATATGGTAGCCTGCAGTTGACTGTACGACTCCGGAAATCTCGCCTTCCTTGAGCGGCTTCACCTTGTCCATGAAGTCAGCAAGAAGCTCGTCAGTGTCATAAGCAAAGGATCCTAACTCACCGCCATCCTCAGCAGTGGAATCCTGTCCATATTCAAGTGCAATGTCAGCGAACTTGGCACCTGCATCAAGCTTGGCCTTTGCTTCATCAGCCTTGGCCTTAGCTGCAGCATCGGTACCGAAATATATGTGGTATATGGTTGCTCCGGCCTTCTCCACGTAAGCTGCCTTGTTCTCCTCGTAATAAGCCTTTGCCTCTTCCTCGGTAGCAGTCACGTCCTTGACTATCTCGTCATATACGAGACCCCTAAGCACTTCTTCAGTGACAAACGTCTTGTAGGACTCTTCAGTATAGCCCATTGATTTGAGGCTTTCAACGTACTTGGCGTCATCGCCGTAGATTGTCTTGATTGACTCTATTCTCTCATCAGCAGATTTTGTGACAGCCTCTGATGTAAGAGACAGTCCGTAGTCCGCTGCCTTGAGGTTGAGAATCTCCATCTCCACAAGTGAAGTCAGAAGATCCTTCTTGAGGTCTGCTACAACCTTCTTGCCCTCGTCTGAAGCTACAGCTTCCTCGCCATACTGGCTGACAAGCGTGTCAATGTAAGACTTGGCTTCAGTATCCAGGTCCTTCTGCGTGATATTGACGCTCCCAACTTTTGCAAGGACAGTCCCATCAATGGACTCCTGCGTCCTTTCCACCATACCGCATGCCGAAAGGCCAACGGTGGCAATTGCTGCAATGGCAGCTGCCATAAGTACTTTCTTTACTCTCTTCACTTGTTCTACCTCGCTCCTGATATTAAATCATAATTTCATTCGAATGATATGGGGACTACCTGTCCCGCTTCAACAAGTGTAGTATCGCATGCTAAAAATTAGCTTAAGTACGGTTTGAAGCCAGAAGGTCGGTCATGAATGCCGTAAGAGCTGCAACCATCTGATCCTTGTGCTTTTCGGTTATCTTGTAGGATATTGCCGGCGCATCCCTCCTGAATTCGATCCTTCTTCCGTAAGTCTTAAGGAGCTTGTCAATTACAGCTTTCGTCATCTTGTCAGGCGATGCGAATGTGATCAGGGCATAGGTCCCGTGGTCCTTGATCTCAAGTACACCAAGCTTCTTCGCAAATGCCTTGAGAAGTGCGATGTCCATTAGGTTGTATAGTGAATCAGGAATGTCAGAGAACCTGTCGATGAGCTCCTCCTTGACCTCATCGTATTCCTCCCTGCTTTCGATTGAAGCGATCTTCTTGTACACTTCAATCTTGTGCATCTCATCCTCGATGTATTCCGTAGGTATGTAAGCATCTATCTTGATATCGATGACCGTGTTGATCTCAGCCTCATCAATTTCGCCTTTAAGCATCCTCACAGCCTCATCCAGCATCTTGACGTACAGGTCGTATCCGACAACTGACATCTGTCCATGCTGGGCTTTGCCCATTAGGTTACCTGCACCCCTTATCTCTAGGTCACGCATCGCTATCTTGAATCCGCTTCCAAGCTCAGTGAAGTCCTTAAGGGCTCTCAGCCTCTTTTCAGCAACCTCCGTAAGCACCTTGTCCTTCTTGTAGGTAAGGTATGCATATGCAATCCTGTTCGTCCTTCCTACCCTTCCCCTAAGCTGGTACAGCTGTGAAAGGCCCAGCTTGTCTGCGTTGTTGACGATTATAGTGTTGACGTTCTGTATGTCCATGCCCGTTTCAATTATTGTCGTGCAAAGAAGCACATCAGTATAGCCGTCCATGAAGTTCATCATGGCGTTCTCAAGCTCCCTCTCTGACATCTGCCCATGCCCAATGTCTATGGTGACCTCAGGTATGAGCCTCTGAAGGTACGCATGCAGCACATTGATGTCCTCAACCCTGTTGTGGACAAAGTATACCTGGCCTCCTCTGGATTTTTCTCTGAGGATTGCATCCCTTACCAGCTGCTCGTTGAATTCCACCACATAGGTCTGTATCGGATACCTTTCCTCCGGAGGAGTCTCGATTACCGAGATGTCCCTGATTCCAGTCATTGACATGTGCAGTGTTCTCGGAATAGGTGTCGCTGACAGAGTGAGCACATCAACGCTCCTCTTCATCTGCTTCAGCTTTTCCTTGTGGGTGACTCCGAACCTCTGCTCCTCGTCAACCACAAGCAGTCCCAGGTCCTTGAACCTTATGTCCTTGGATATGAGCCTGTGGGTACCTATCAGGATGTCTACGTTTCCTTCCTTGAGGCTCCTTAAGGTGTCAGACTGCTGCTTTGGTGACCTGAACCTCGATATCATGTCGACCTTAACAGGGAACCCCTGGAACCTTCTCCTGAAATTCCCATAGTGCTGCTCTGCAAGTATGGTGGTAGGAACCAGGAAAGCCACCTGCTTCCCGTCCATCACCGCCTTGAAGGCCGCTCTCATGGCAACCTCCGTCTTGCCGTAGCCGACATCGCCGCAAAGCAGCCTGTCCATTGGCTTGTCCTTCTCCATATCAGCCTTTATCTCTTCAACCGACGTCAGCTGGTCATCAGTTTCAGTGTACGGGAACTCATCCTCAAACTGGTTCTGCCACTCGGTATCCTTGCTGAATGCGAAGCCCTTTACCTTCTCCCTCTCGGCATAAAGCTTTATAAGGTCTTCGGCTATCTCATCTACAGACGTCTTTACCTTTGCCTTGGCCTTAGCCCATTCAGAGCCTCCCAGCTTGCTTACCTTAGGCTCCTTGCCCTCTGAGCCAACATACTTCTGTATCATGTCGAGCTGCTCTACCGGTATGAACAGCTTGTCGTTCTTGTCATAGGAGATGTCCAGGTAATCCCTTATCAGGCCGCCGCTCTCAAGCTGCCTGATTCCGTGGAATACTCCTATTCCATGATTTGCGTGGACTACATAGTCCCCGGATTTCAGCTCAGTAAAGGACTGGATCTTTGCAAGGCCCTTTCCCTTTTTTGGCTTTTTTGCAGATTTTCTCTTCGCTTCTCCGAAAACTTCCTTGTCAGATATGAGCGACAGCTTGATGTCAGGGAATTCGAAGCCCCTTAGCTGGTTTCCGAAAGTAACAGTAACTGTCGAAGGCACAAGCTTTGAAATCTGGTCCTTGTATGATGATTCAAGGCCTCTGTCCCTTAACGTCTCGACAAGCCTCTCACCTCTTGACCTTGAGCCTGCGAGGATAACTGTCGCATAGCCTCTCTTCTTCCTCTCCCTGATGTCTTCGATAAGCATGTCAAGCTGACCCTGGTAGTTGTATATGGTCACCTCATTGAACGAAACCAGACTTCTTGGAGGAAGGAATTTTTCTGTTTTCTGGAACTGGTTCAAGGTCACAACAGGCCTTTCCTTCAGCTCCGATATCAGTATTTCCTTTTCCATGAGAAGCTTTCCCTGAGATGGAAGTATTTCTCCCCTTTCCAGGAACGCTTCATAGTTCTCCCTGAACTCAAGGTATGTCGAATCAAGCTTCCCGAGAGAATTGGATGTGTCGTCAACTACTATGGTATCGCTGCCTATGAAATCGAACAGAGTCGACGGATTATCGTAGAAAAACGGCAGATAGGAATCTATGGTCTCGAAGTACATGCCTTCCTTCAGATGTTCCAGGTTCGCGCCTACATTCATCTTCAGCTTTTCAAGGCTCTCCTTCTGGTACTCTTTCCTTTTGCTCTTGGTCTCGATGATTCCCTTCAGCTCGGCTTCAATCCTTCTGGCTCCATTTTCCATGGTCGCCTGTCCGATTATCATTTCCTTTGCCGGGAAAATCTCTATTGAGTCGACATGCTCTATGCTTCTCTGCGTCTCGGGATTGAAGGTCCTTATGGAATCAATCTCATCCCCGAAAAGCTCTATCCTGTAGGGCATTGACCCCATGGGAACGAAGATGTCGAGGATGCCGCCCCTCTGGGCGAACTCTCCACGTCCTTCAACCATCTCAACTCTCTGGTACCCGGACTCCGTAAGCCTTCTGGCTATTGCCTTGAGGTCTGCCGTCTCACCCTTCCTTAACTTGAAGGTGTACGTCCTGAAGAAGCCTGCCGGTGTATAGAACTGGCTCAGTGCATCAATGGTTGTCACCACTATCTTCCGGCCACCCTCAAGGAGCCGTTTCATGACCTTCAGCCTCTCCCACCTGAGGTCTCCGGATATTGCGTCAATGTTGTAGAAAACCGCTTCCTTAGAAGGGAAGTAATACACGTCATTCTCATAAAGAAGAAGGTCCTCGTAAAGGTTCTTGGCATCCATGTCCTTCGAGGCAAACACGAAAAGGCCGTGTTCTGATTTTCTGAACACAGCTGACAAGAGGAAGGCCTTTGCTGATTCTGACACTCCGTATACACCTACGGGATGCTTCCTCGCCTCCATATTGCCGACAAGCTCCCTGAAGCCCTTGTCGGATTCTATGGCATCTAAAATTCCATTAAGTCTCATGATGACACCTGCTCGGCCCTGAAGCTGTTATATTCCGATATCGCAGAATCAATTCCAGTCCTCACCATGGCAATTACAGCATCCTTAGCGGCAGTAAGTGTCCTGTCCATGACTTCCCTTTCCTCCGGTTGGAACCTTCCGAGCACGTGCCTTACCAGATCCCTCTGCGGACCGCCTATGCCTATCTTTACTCTTGGAAAGAGGTCTGTCCCGAGGTGCGCTGTAACGGATTTGATGCCGTTGTGGCCTCCCGGGCTTCCCTTCTTCCTTATTCTCAGCCTCCCTACTTCGAGGCTTATATCGTCGTAGACAAGTATTATGTTCTCAGGAGGTATCTTGTAGAAGGCTGCCGCTTCACCAACACTTTCACCCGAAAGGTTCATGTAGGTGGATGGCTTCAGGAGTAGCACCTTCTCAGTTCCGATCCTTCCTTCACCGAAATAGCCTCTGAACCTTGTCCTGTCAAGGCTTGCCCCGATATCGGACGCAAGCATGTCGAGACAGTCGAAGCCAACATTGTGCCTTGTGTGCATGTAGTCAGGCCCTGGATTTCCAAGTCCTACGATAAGATACAAAATTCACCACCATCCAATCAAACGTAGAAGCCGCTGCGCAGTCCCTTTTCGAGGACTTCCTTAGCATAGCTCTTTGCAAGCTCAAGAGAATGGTCCCTGTAGTTTCCGCACGAAAGCTCGTTTGCGGCAGGTATCTCATCAGTCTCGATGACCATTTTCAGAGCATATTCAAGTGCATCAGCAACAGAATCCTCAGTGAGGTCACCCCAGGCTACCATGTAGAAGCCGGTCCTGCAGCCCATAGGGGAAATGTCTATGATGTCCTCCATCTTTTCCCTCATGTACCCTGCAAGAAGATGCTCCATAGTATGTATTCCCGATGTCTCCATTACACCCTGATTTGGCTGTATGAACCTCAGGTCAAACTTTGATACTGTGTCTCCGTTCTTGCCGAGAAACAATCCGCACTTCCTGACGAAAGGAGCCTTAACCTTAGTGTGGTCCATCTGGAAGCTCTCTACCTTTACCATCTATATCATTCTCCTTTTACAATTCCTGTGTCATTACATTGTAATGCAAAAAGGGGCCTGATATAAAGCCCCTTTGAAAAATCATCTTACCCTGGTTCCGTAAAGAGTAGCTTCTATGGTCTGCTCTTCCGACACTCTCATTATCTTCAGAGTAACTGTCTCTCCTACCTTCTTGGTCTTAAGGTAGTCATCTATCGTAGTATCCGATGTCATTGCGATCCCGTCTATTGACAGTATGATGTCAGTAGGTCTCAGACCAGCCCTGTCCGCCGTGCTTTCAGGCTCGATCCTTCTGATGTAGTAGCCTGTCTGCCCTTCAAGGTCTTCGGTTACTATGTTTCCTGTGATACCCATGTATGGCTCAATGGCCTGCCCGGTGTTTATGATGCTGCGCACCACGCTCCTGGCCTCATTTATCGTTATAGCTGCTCCGAACCCTCCGTTGAAGTCCTCCGAAAGGTCAAGGCTATTTACTCCAATGACATCGCCCTGCATGCTCACCAGCACTCCTCCGTTTGTCGCCCTGTTGACACTGGCATCCGTCTCGAAGGCGTACACCTTCACTTCCCTGTTGTCCTCTGTGACTGTAGATATCAGCTTGTTTACAGTACTTATTATTCCGAAGGTTACAGTGCCCTTTTCAGAATCACCGAAAGCGTTGCCTATTGCAAGAACCGCCTGCCCAACCTTCACAGAGCTTGAGTCTCCAAATTTCGGAGGTTCCACTTCAAGTCCCTCGACCATAATTACCGCTGTATCCGTGGACTTGTCCTTACCGACAATAGTAGCCTCGAGTACAATATCCTTGTCTTTTGCAGTCTTAACATATATGGGACCGGCATACCCGTCGATAACTGAATACGGGACCAGTATGTGGCCGCTTCCGTTCATTACAACTCCGGTGAGGACCCCGTCATAGCTTCCAGTGCCAAATGCAAGCGGATCCCTTGATACTCCGACAAGTGAACCTGCAACCCTTGCATATATGTCCCTGATGATCTGCCTGTCATAGAAGTCGCGTGTGAAGTTCTCTATGTTCATCCTGATAACCTGAAGTATGTTGCCTTCTGTGTCCAATCTCAATGCGTTCTCATAAATCCGTCTCGCAACTATGGTCGACGTAATGAGTGAGGTCATGACTATTACCGCCAGGAGAGCTGAGATTCCGGCAAGCCTCTGAAGGAACCTTGCCTTCTTGTCCTGCCTGAACCTTATCTCACCGGAGCGGTTCTCGTCCCTTAATTCTTCATTATTCTGACTGGTTTCCCTATCCTTATCAAACTCTCCCATTTCGTCTCCTTAGGTCTTGCTCAGCGTGAAGGTGAATGCAACGCCCTTAGGCCTGTTCTCCACCCAAATGTCTTCGCCGAACTGTGTGATTATGTTCCTGACGATGGGAAGCCCCAGACCCGTTGAAACCTTGTTGGTCCTTGACTTGTCAGCCTTGTAGAATCTGTCCCATATATACTTGATGTCGCTGTCCGATATACTCTGACCGTCGTTGTATACGGTAGTATGTACCTTCTTTCCCTTGGTTTTGGTGTAGATCTCCACATGTCCGTTGTCAGGCGCATGCTTCATTGAATTGTCGAGGAGGTTCGTAACTACCTGTATCAGCCTGTCCCTGTCCCCTGCCACATAAAGATGATCGCCTTCTAGGGTGACATTGACCTTGAGCCCCTTGTCGTTTATCTTGGTTTCAGCTCTTATTATGCAAAGCCTTATTATCTCGTTCAAGTCAACCTCAGTCATCCTGAAGGAGAACCTTCCGGATTCCATCGCTGAAAGGTCAAGAAGGTCGTTGACCAGCCTCGTCAGCCTCTGTGTCTCATCATAGACTATCGTAAGGTAATAGTTCTCCTTGTCCTTTGGTATAATCCCGTCAAGTATTCCTGCTATGAAGCCCTTCATCGATGTGATCGGGGACCTCAGCTCATGGGAAATATTTGACAGGAAGTCGCGCCTGTTCTTGTCAGTCTGCTCAAGCGACTCCGCCATGATGTTGAAGGATTTTGCGAGTTGCCCTATCTCGTCGTCAGAGGTGACGTTAACCCTCTGGGAGACCTCTCCCTTTGAGATTTTTGCAGCTATGGTGTTCAGGTCAGTCAGAGGCTTGAACAGCATCTTCTGTACAAAGTAGTATATTCCAAGCAGCGTCATGAAGAAGGCAAGCGCCGCAAGCCCCCAGATTATGACAAGCACGCTTGAAAGAGGCTCCCGGACCGCATCATCTGCGATGTAGGTCACGAGACTCCCCACGTATGCATCCTGGTTGAATACAGGCTTAATGAATACAAGGGATGTCTCCTTGGTTACAGGATTCACCTCTCCGTTTATCTCAAGCTCCGAGCCAGCTATCAGCCTGCCCTTGTCAGGCAGCCTGAACTTTGAGTAGATAAGGCTGTCGTAGCTTGCATCCGAAACATAGTAGATATAGTCTGATGCATCGATAAGGAGAAAGTCCCAGTCTTCACCCTCCGAGACCCTTCTTATGTTCTCATCCAGGACTATGTCGTCTATGTCCTTGTCGAGATAGTCGGTGACGTACTCCGCGATATATCCCGATGTTATTTCAGCCCTCTCGGTTACCTGTGCGCGCAGATGTCCCTGGAACCAGATCGACAGTGCCGCAGATATCAAAATATAGCTAACGGCGACGACGATGGCGAGAGTCGCCACCAGCTTCGTCACCAGACTGCTGTTCTTCATAATTCCACCAAATCCTATTTGACTTCGAACTTGTATCCTACTCCCCAGACAGTCTCAAGCTGCCAGTTCGGTCCGCCGTGGAGCTTCTCCCTTAATCTCTTGATGTGTACATCCACAGTCCTCGAGTCTCCGGGATAGTCATAGCCCCAAACCTCACAGAGCAGCTGCTCCCTTGTGAATACCCTGTTCTTGTTGGATGCCAGGTGATAAAGCAGCTCGAACTCCTTCGGAGGCATCTTTATGTCCTGGTTCTTGTAGGTTACGTTGTATGAATTGACGTCGATGTTGAGCTCAGGGAAGTTCAGGACTTCCTTGCCGCCTCCGTCAGTGTTGAATCTCCTCATGACAGCCTTGACCCTCGCAACAACTTCCTTGGGTTCAAAAGGCTTTACCATGTAGTCGTCTGCTCCGAGCTCAAGTCCGAGCACCTTGTCAAAGGTGTCTCCCTTTGCAGTGAGCATGATTACAGGAGTGTCGTAGTCTCTCCTTATCCACTTGAGGACATCTATTCCATCTATGTATGGAAGCATGATATCCAGAAGCACCAGGTCAGGCTTGTATTCCAGGAAGGTCTCCTGGGCTGACTTTCCGTCTCCGCATACCCTGGTGTCATAGCCTGAGCTCTGCAGATACATCTTGAGCACTTCGCTGATATTCTCGTCGTCATCCACTACCAGTATCTTTCCTATCTTTCCTTCCATGATTTAATCCCCTTTTCCACATCCAGGCCTCATAAATTATGGCGACCTGTTCATGTTTAATAAATATTCTTAACATAATCATATATTCTTTATGTAGAAAAATCATAAAAGTTACAAATAATTAATGAGTACGGGGTCAATTGTTAACAAATTATAATCATTTTAAAATAGCGGCAGGTGTTTACCTGCCGCTAAAAGTATTGATCAATCGAAAAGCTTGCTTAATGGAACATCATCCTTGATCCTCTTTATGGCCTCACCGAAGAGAGGTGCCACTGAAAGATATGTGAATTTCTCCATATCCGTCCTGTCAGGCCTTGCTATTGTATCAAGACACACCAGCTCCTCTATTGCAGAGCTGTTGATCCTTTCAATTGCAGGTCCTGAAAATACGCCGTGGGTGCAGGCCGCGTATATTGTCTTCGCACCAAGGTCCTTCAGCGCGTTTGCAGCGTTGGTTATGGTCCCTGCAGTGTCTATCATGTCGTCGACAAGAATGCAAACCTTGTCCCTTACATCTCCTATTATGTTCATGATCTCAGATACGTTGGCCTTAGGTCTCCTCTTGTCGATGATGGCCATCGGCGCATGGATCCTTTCAGCCAGCTTCCTTGACCTGGTTACTGAACCAAGGTCAGGGGAAACGACGACTATGTCTTCATTCTCCATGAAGCCCTTCTTTATGAAGTAATCAGCGATTATTGGCATTCCAAGCAGATGGTCGAGAGGAATGTTGAAATATCCCTGTATCTGAGCAGCATGCAGGTCCATTGTAAGGACCCTGTCAGCTCCGGCTGTTGTCAGGATATCCGCTACAAGCTTTGCAGTGATAGGATCCCTTGATCTGGCCTTCCTGTCCTGCCTTGCATATCCATAATATGGAATAACGGCATTGATCCTGCCTGCTGAAGCTCTCTTGAAGGCATCGATCATGATGAGCAGCTCCATGAGGTTGTTGTTTACAGGATTGTTAGTCGACTGGATTATGAATACATCGCAGCCTCTTACGGTCTCGTTTGTCTCGACGAATATCTCGCCATCGGAAAATGTGCCTACCTTGCAGTCCCCCAGCTTCATTCCGAGTATTCCGGCTATGGATTTCGCCAGTTCCGGATGTGAATTCCCTGCAAATATCTTCATGTTGTTATAGTGGCTCTTGTTCATTTGACAATGTCCTCCCCTTTCACAGCTTCTTCGTTCCTTCTTGTGACCCAACCTTCCTTTACTACCTGCTTCGCTCTCGCAATGGCAAGGCTGTCTTTAGGCACTTCATCAGTTATCGTTGAGCCAGCAGCGATATATGCTCCTTCGTTTACAGTGACAGGAGATATGAGGTTTGTGTTGCAGCCAATGAATGCATTGTCCTTAACAACCGTCTTCCACTTCTTCTTGCCATCGTAATTGACTATTACAGTTCCGCATCCGAAATTGACATTCCTGCCAACCTCAGCGTCTCCTATATATGTGAGATGGGATATCTTGGTACCATCTCCGATGACCGATTTCTTGATTTCGACAAAGTCGCCCACCTTGACATGCTCACCGATCTCAGAATCAGGTCTTATGTATGCGAAAGGTCCAACTGAAGTATGGCTTCCGACCTTCGATTCCAGGATCACTGAAGATGTTACTGCAACATCATCACCGATTTCAGAATCTACGATCCTCGAATTCTGGTAAAGGATGCAGTCTTCCCCGATGAAGGTCTTTCCTTCCAGCGATACTCCGGGATGAACAACAGTGTCCATGCCTATGGCAACATCAGCTCCTATGTAAGTCGATCTCCAGTCTATGAAGGTGACTCCGTTGTCCATGTGGAACCTTGCTATCCTTTCCCTCATGATCTCCTCGGCCTCGGCAAGCTGCGCCCTGGAATTGACTCCTCTTGTCTCGTCAAATTCAGTGATGCTGGCTCCTACCTTTTTGCCCTTGCCCTTAAGAATCCCTATGACATCGGTCAGGTAATATTCTCCCTGGGCGTTGTCATTCTTAAGTTCCTTAAGGCTTTCAAGAAGCTCCTTTATGTCAAACATGTACATTCCCGCATTGACCTCAAGAGTCTTAAGCTCTTCATCGCTGCAGTCCTTATGCTCGACGATCCTCAGCACCTCGTCGCCGTCCCTTATTACCCTTCCATAGCCAGCAGGGTTGTCGATTACCGATGTCAGGAGCGTAGCGCTTGAAGCATTGGCCTCATGCCTCGAATACATGGCCTCCACTGTCTCTCTTCTTATGAGTGGTGCATCTCCAGTGAAAATGGCTACTGTTCCATCCTTGCCCTCAAGGTATTCCCTTGCGCAAATCACTGCGTGTCCCGTTCCCATTGGGTTTTCCTGTACTGAAAATGAAACTCCCCTTGAGGAGGTTCCTGCAATCACCTGTTCCCTGGCCTTACCTACAATCACGTTGACATCCTCGAAGCCTGCGCTTCTCATCACGTCAATCACGTGGTTTACCATCTCCTTGCCGCATACCTTGTGAAGGACCTTCGAGACTTTCGACTTCATTCTTTTTCCTTCACCGGCCGCAAGGATCAATGCGTATTTTCCCATACTTTCACCTCTGTTGTATAATAGGGTTTTATTTTTTCTACTGCGCCCTTTTTGCAGCTTGTTTCACCTATTCCATTATAGATTAGGAGACCCTTCATTTCAACTTAAGTGCTGTTAGGATTTTGCTTTGTTTCACATAGTTTCTTTGCAAGAGAAAATTGTGGCCTGACATAAATCAGGCCACAATTTGCATTTTAATTTAAACCTCTGCTGCTACAAGCACTTCAACTTCCGGCTCTTCGTTCCTGACCTTCTCGTATTCACCGAGAATTGAGTCCTGGAGCCTTTCCCTTGTAAGTGTGTTTATTGGATGTGCAATATCCTTGAATTCTCCATCCGGTGTCTTTCTTGAAGGCATCGCTATAAAAAGTCCGTTTTGCCCTTCAATGACCTTGATATCGTGAACAACGAACTCATTGTCGAATGTCACCGATACAATAGCTTTCATCTTGCCCTCTGCAGCTATTTTTCTAATCCTTACGTCTGTAATGTTCATGTCGTACCTCCTTAGTTTGCGGCCTACCTTAATACCCTTTTATTTGTAAAATTCTGAATTCAAGGCCTTTGTAACTACATTATAGTATGTAAAAGATTACATTTTCAATAGATTTCTTTTCAGGATGACGAATTATTGGTAAACGGATGATATTGCTGTGATTAATATCAAATTTGCAAAAAAAATATTACAATGATTATAGTAAAAGTGAAATCGGGTGAATAATGCTTATGAGAAATGTATTCATAACTGGCGCCACCGGAAACATGGGGTGGCCGCTCATAAAGAGGCTTGTTGGCAGACAGGACATAAGGCTTATTGTTCTCGCATCTCCGAAGGACAGGAGAATCGAGACCCTTCAGGAGATGTCGAGGAAAGGTCAGCTTTCCATAGTCTGTGCTGATGTTTGTGACAGAGATGCCCTTTGTGAACCTGTGAGGGAAGCAGACATCATAATCCACATGGCGGCTGTTGTTTCACCTGCAGCTGACAAGCTGCCTGAGCTTGCCATGGAGGTCAATCTGAATGGTACAAAGAATATCCTTTCAGCCATTAAGGACCAGGGCAGAGAGGCTTCAGTGAAGCTTGTATTCATAGGCTCTGTTGCTGAAACAGGTGACAGGCGCCCGCCGCTCCACTGGGGAAGGGTCGGGGATCCGGTTAAGCCAGCCATGTTCGACACCTATGCGCTCTCCAAGCTAAGGGCTGAAAGGGAAGTCGCCGAATCAGGCCTTGAATTCTGGGTATCGCTCAGGCAGACCGGAATCATGCACAAGGGACTGCTTTCGGTCAGGGACGGAATAATATTCCATCAGCCCCTCAACAACTGCATGGAGTGGATTTCTGACGAGGACAGTGCGAACATGCTTGAACATATCATAGATTATGACCTTCCGAAGGAATTCTGGAAACATATCTACAACGTGGGCGGCGGTGAAACATGCAGGCTTACATACTACGAGTTCATGGAAATGCTCTACCGAAGCATCGGAATCAGGGATATAATAAAGGTCATGGAGCCTTCCTGGTTTGCACTTGGCAACTTCCATGGGCAGTATTACCTTGATTCGGATATCCTTGAAGGATTCCTTCATTTCAGGAGCGAAAGTGCAAAAGACTTCGCTAAAAGGGTCCGAAGGAAGCTGCCGATAGGAATCAAGCTATCCGGAATGTTCGGGCCTTCACCTGTAAAAAGGGGCATGTCTTCCATCTCCTCAAACAAAGGCGGAAGCCTTCAGTGGATGAGGAAGAAGGATGGAGCAAAGATCGATGCATTCTACGGTTCGATGGGTTCCCTGCAGCTTATACCCGGCTGGGAAACATGGATCCCGGTCAGAAGCACCAGGGAGTCTGAAAAGATAATCCTTTCTCATGGATATGATGAGGGGAAGGGTCTTGAAGGAATTGATTTCAATGACCTGAAGGAAATCGCAGATTTCAGGGGCGGAAGGCTGCTCTCGGAAGGCTATGACGGAGACCTCTGGAGGAAACTCAACTGGGAATGCCCACTTGGGCACAGGTTCGAAGCAAGTCCTGGCCTAATAGCCCACGGCGGTCATTTCTGTCCGGTTTGTGATGGCAACTGGGAGGAGTACGACAGTATCTCAGCCTCCAGCCCATTTTTCAGACAGGTTTACGAACCGCTTAAACTAAACAAATGATTGGAGATAATATGGATAAATACAAGCTTATTTGCCTTGATGTTGACGGAACCCTGTACGACAGCCACAAGAGGATACCGAAGGAAAACATAGAAGCCATAAGGGAAGCTGCCGCCAAGGGGATAAAAATCGCAATCACTACAGGCAGGATGTATAACTACGGCAACCTTTACGGGTCAAAGCTTGGTGTTGACACCCTGACCGTTGCGTCAAACGGCGCTTTTGTCAAATACGGTGAAGAGATTCTCATACACGAAACCATCGATGACGGGGATCTACTATACTTGACAGAACTCCTTGGAAGGCTTGACCTGTTCACTCACTACAACGAATGGAATGCCCTCATCTGCGACAGACCTGTCGGAGACGGCAACGGTTATATTGATGCCAATCTTCATCTTCCTCCAGAGAGTAGGATTGAAATCATAGAGACTGATGACCTCCTGAGGACCTTCAAAGAGAGGGACTCAAGGATAGTAAAGTCCATCTCCCTTGAGAGGGAGCATCCGGAAAAGCTACTGAAGCTGCGGAGAGCCCTTGAAGGCCACCCTAACCTGGAAGCCGTGTCATCCACATGGTTCGGTCTGGAGGTCATAAAGGCTGGGGTCAGCAAAGCTAAAGGAATAGACGCCCTGATTGGCCGGCTTGGAATCACTAAGGACGAGGTCATAGCAATCGGAGACGGTGAAAATGACCTTTCCATGATAGGCTATGCAGGCATGGGAGTGGCTATGGGGAACGCCATACCTGAGCTTAAGGCAATTGCAAAAATGATAACCGACACAAATGACAATGCAGGAGTCGCGAAGGCGATACGGGAGCTATGCCTCTAAAAAAACAGGGAAAGAGGAATGATGATGTTAAATGAACTATTAAAGAAGGACAAGAAGTCAGCCGGCACCATAAAGCTAGCTGCATCGCTGCTGCTTCTGTCCGGCATACTCACAAGGAACTACATGCTTGCATACATCTCAATACCGATATTCGCCCTTGGACTGTATAAGGGTACGATCCCAAAGGATGCTCCATCAGAAAAGGCCGGTCCGGCTGTTCCACAGGAACTGACCGCTTCAGCAGCTCCTGAAACAAGGTCAGTTGTATTCGATGCTGAATCCGATGAGTTCGATGATGATGGAAAAAGCTTTCAGGATATAATATCAGAATTTGCGCGTGATAGGATCCATCCCGGTTCAAGGTTTGAAGGGCTTTCAGATGAGGAGATCATCAGGCTCAGGATGGGAGTCTTTGAGACAGAACTCACCGGTCTTGGAGAAATCAAGCTTATTTCGGATGGCACATTGGTCAGAGTCATCCATGATGAGATGGGACATATCGGCAATGTGCCTCCGTCCAAATCAGCTGACGTGCTTTCGGTGCTTGATGGTGACAACAAATACAAGGTAATCTGGCAGGTTTATGGCGGAAGGTACAAGGGGTATGACCCTGAGTCGGGCTCCGTGGTTTCAAGGGATGCCGCATATACCGTGCATGTTGAGCTTATAGAATTTCTGTAAAATAAAACTGCTATTTCAGAACAACTTCTGAAATAGCAGTTTTTTATATCGTAGTTGAAGGCTTCATCCTTATCGCACCCTTTTCGTCGATTCCGAAATAATCGACTATGGATACATAAGGCTGGGTCATTGTCTTCTTAACTTCCTTGTTGTCTACAAGTACTCCAATGCCTATAAGCTCAGAATCAAATTCCCTGAGAAGGTCCTCGATGCCGTTTACCGTTCCGCCAGCCCTCAGGAAGTCGTCTATGAACAGACATCTTGATGAAGTCTTGAGGGTCCTCTTTGAAAGACCCATTGTGGAAAGACGTCCTGTGGTGCCTGAAACGTAGTTTATAGTTACAGATGTACCCTCAGTGACTTTGGAGTTCTTTCTTGCGACTATGAGAGGTACTCCCATATATCTTGCAACCTCATATGCCAGAGGCACGCCCTTTGTCTCGACAGTTATGATGTAGTCCGGCTTCAGCTTTATGAAGTGTCCGGCCAGCATTGCGCCAGCTTTTGAAACCACTTCCGGATCAAGCATTATGTCGGTCACATAGAGGAAATTCCCTGGAACGACTCTGGACTTGTCGGAAAGTGTGGAGCATATGTACTCCTTGAACTTTTCCTTCTCCTTCTCGCTCACCTTCACTATGTACCTGACGCCGCCCGTTGCACCGGCTATCGTCTCTATCCTGCCCATATCAAGCTTTTCGAGGATCTCCCTTACAACCAGTATGTCCTCGCTGATGGTGGACTTAGCCGCATTAAGGATATCTGAAAAATAATTAAGGCTCATTATCTTGTTTGGATTTTCGGTCAGGATCTTGGTTATGATGCTGACTCTGCTGTTTCTGGAATATTTATCCATAAGTTCGCCTCCATTTCCTCAAAATATATCTTATAATACAATCGAATGTTTCGCAATGTTTTTTAAAAAATCATTCGTAAAATTCAGAAAATAGGGGTAAAGTAAACGCTTTGATATAATCAGCATTCGTGGAAATTTTCCTGACCTTATCCTCTAAGCCGGCATTATTTAACGCTTTCAAGCACTTCGGCCCCATCCTCGCTGCCAACTACCACTGTGTCAGCCATGGCGATGAATAGTCCTGTCTCGATTACGCCCGGCATAAGCTTGAGTTGCCTGTGCAATCCTTCAGGATCATCAATGAAGCCTGTCTTCAGGTCAATGATGTAGTTCTTTTCATCAGTAAGGAACGGGCAATTTCCAGCCATCCTTAGCCTTGGTGAAAATCCCATGGCACGAAGCTTCCTCATCAGCTGAACATGTGAGAACGGAACAATCTCGACCGGAAGAGGAAAAGCTCCGAGCCTGTCGACCAGCTTGCTTCTGTCAACTACCCATATGACCCTCCTGGATATGTCAGCTACAAGCTTTTCATAAAGCAGGGCTCCGCCTCCGCCCTTGATGCCGCAAAATGACCTGTCCACCTCATCAGCACCGTCTATGGTTATGTCGATCTCTTCAACCTCAGACATGGGTACAAGGGTAAGATTCAGGCTCTCTGCCAGATTTGTCGTCGCTTCGGATGTCGATACGCACCTTAGCTTCAATCCTTCCTTCGCCATTTCTCCAAGCTTCAGTATAGTATGGTATACGGTTGACCCAGTTCCAAGGCCTACGGTCATTCCGTCTGTCACAAACCCGGCTGCCCGAATTCCTGCCTGCCTTTTTCCTTCCATTGCAGACCACTCCTCTTTAAGGTCCTTGAGTGTCAAAATGTTTCTTTTTAGACCTCTTTGTATTATCATACTAAATGGGGGACTGTTTGACACCCCTAAGCTAAACCAAAAGAAAAATATCGGAGCTGATTTTTATGTCATTTGATTTCAGGGACTATAAAGGTAAAAAAGTTCATTTCATAGGAATAGGCGGAGTTTCCATGAGCGGCCTTGCCGCCATACTTCTCAGCAACAAGATAGAGGTCACGGGATCTGATTTCAGAGAATCTGAAACCGTCGAAAGCCTGCGTGACAGGGGAGCAAAAGTCATAATAGGCCATTTCAGGTCAAACATCACGGACCAGGACCTGGTGGTCTATACAGCAGCAATACGGGATGACAATGAAGAGCTTATGGAAGCCAAAGAGAGAGGAATAAGGACCCTGGACCGTTCCGAGTTCCTGGGACACCTTATGAAGAACTTCAAAAATTCCATATCCGTGTCAGGTACCCACGGAAAGACATCCACAACCTCCATGCTATCCTCCATTGCCATGAACAGCGATTCTGATCCGACAATACTTGTAGGCGGACAGCTTCCACTGATAGGCGGTAATTTCAGGATCGGAGAAAGCGACCTGTTCATAACTGAGGCCTGCGAATACAAGGGCTCATTCTTAAGGTTTCCTGCACTTACAGCAATCATCCTGAACGTTGAGGCAGACCACCTGGATTACTACAGGGACCTTCAGCACGTTCTGGATACCTTCAGGGAGTATGTGGCGATGATCCCCGCAGAGGGTACCATAGTTGCTAATGCTGATGATAAAAATATGGATTATGTCCTTACCGGTGCAAAGGCGAAGGTCTTAAGGTTCGGAATTGAAAATGGTGACCTTAGGGCAGAGCACATAACCTTCAGCGAGTCAGGAAAAGCAAGCTTTGACGTTTCGCTCAAAGGCGGATACCTGATGTCAGTAAGCATGGGAGTTCCGGGTAAGTTCAATGTCTCCAATGCACTTGCTGCTATTGGCGCATCCATTGCAGCGGGGATACCGCTTGAATCGATAGCGAAGGGACTTTCCTCGTATACCGGAGTGGACAAGAGGTTCCAGCACCTCTACACCGAAGGTGGGGTTACAGTCATTGACGATTATGCTCATCATCCAAGCGAGATAAGGGCAGCAATCGACACAGCCAAAAGAACTGATGCACGCAAGATACATGTTGTGTTCCAGCCTCACACCTACACCAGGACAAGGACCCTCTTCGAAGGCTTTACGGAAGCCTTTGATGATGTGGACACTCTGGTCCTTCTCGACATATATGCTGCAAGGGAGCTTGACACCGGACTCGTGACGTCAGAGGAGCTTGGGGATGCCATAAGGGCCAGGCATACAGTGACAGCAGTCAACTGCCACAGCTTCAGGGAAGCAGCTGAAAACATCATGCACTTCGCTTCTCCAGGCGACATGGTAATCACCATGGGAGCAGGTGAATCCGTAAAGGTAGCTGATATCATAAGACCGCTTCTAAAAGCCCTATAAAGGGTTGACATTATATATATATGATGTATCGTAAAGTCATGGGCTATTCCATGACTTTTCTACATCCAGGGGGTTTTTAAAATAGACAGAGTATACCAAGAGGTCAGGAAACACAAGCTTCTCGTAATCATCCCATCAATGGCGATGATTCTTTCTCTCGTCCTTGATTTCTTCAACCCACTCATAACACGTGCGATCATCGACAGGGTCGTGATTGGCGGAGAGAGGCATCTCCTTCTCCCTTTCATAGCAGGCCTTTTCGGCGTGACCATGTCGAGGGCTATCCTTGGCTACACCAAGGAATATCTCTTCGACCTTTTTTCAACAAAGGTGGTAATAAGGCTCAAGGATGACACCTACCGCCACATAATGAAGCTGAGCTTCAAATACTTCGATACCATGAACACCGGTGAGCTGATGGCAAGGATGAGCGAGGACGTGGAGAACGTATGGAATGCTGTCGCCTTCGGTTTAAGGCTCATTGTCGAGGACGCGCTTTATTTCGTACTCGCTTTAGGACTCCTCACGTACTTCAACTGGAAGCTTACCCTGATATGCCTTTTAATCATGCTTCCTATTGCGTGGATAGCTGTGCAGCTTGAAAAAAGGAGCACGAAGAGCTATGAGGAGATTTCAGACCATATAGCTAAGCTGAATACCACCGCACAGGAGAATATTGCCGGAGTCAGGCTCGTAAAGGCATTCTCGAGGGAGAGACACGAAATAGGCAAGTTCTTCGAGATGAACAGGAAAAACTTTGAGCTAAACAGCAAGCAGACAAAGATAATGTCTGATTACTTTCCGCCAATAGAGCTTCTGACTAATCTTGCAGTGGTAGCCATGGTTGCCTTCGGAGGCTTCTTCGTTACTACCGGCGAGATGACGCTTGGAACCCTCGTTGCATTTTCAACCTATATCTGGAACCTCATATGGCCCTTAAGGGACATGGGCTGGCTTATAAACCTGGCTTCACAGAATAAATCATCTCTCGGAAAGCTTGAGAAGATATTCAAGGAGGAGCCATCCATCAAGGATTCGGAAACTGCAGCAGGCCTTCCCATTTCAGGAAAAGTCGAATTCAGGGACCTCACATTCTCATACGGAGGTGAGAATGTGCTGGAGGACATATCCTTTACAGCTGGTTCAGGCAGCACAGTCGCCATAATGGGAACCACAGGTTCAGGAAAGTCTTCCCTGACAGGCCTCATCGGCAGATATTATGAATTCCAGTCAGGAAGTATATTGATCGATGATGTTCCTATAAGGGAGATAACCCTTGAAGCCTTAAGACGGAACATGTCGGTGGTCCCTCAGGACACCTTCCTGTTCTCTGATACCATTGAAAGCAATGTACGTCTTGGACGAAGGGATGCAACTGACGCTGAAGTCATTGAAGCGTTAGACCTTGCGTGCGCTGACTTTGTCGGAGAGCTTTCAGACGGGCCTGCAACCATAATCGGTGAAAGAGGCGTTGGGCTTTCAGGCGGTCAGAAGCAAAGGATCGCAATTGCCAGGGCAATTATAAGAAGGTCACCGATAATGATACTTGATGACGCAACAAGCGCCCTGGACATGGATACTGAATACAAGCTGTTAAGGAACCTGAAGCACCTGCCTTCAAAGAGCACATTATTCATAATCGCCCACAGGATATCCGCAGTAAAGAATGCCGACCTCATACTCATAATGGAGGATGGAAGGATAATCGAGCGCGGAACACACGAGGAGCTAGTCGCCAGAGGCGGAGCCTACTACGAAGTATACCGGGAGCAGTTCAAGGATTTCGACTCCCTCAGGGAGGAAGCATAATGGCAAAGAATACCGTAAAGCAGGATGAGAAATTTACCATAACAGGTAAACGGGAACTGATCTCCAGGCTATTCACATACATGGTTCCATACAGGAACGAGGTAACAATAGTCCTCACACTTATGGTCCTGGTCATGGTAGTCGGTCTCATCAATCCCTATTTCACAAGGCAGGCAATCGATGTATATATAAGGAATGAAGACATGAAGGGCTTGGCGCTTGTCGCAGGCATCATGGCCGGACTTAACATTTTAGCCATGGCAGCATCCCGTGCGAGGATATACAAGATGGGCATCGTAAGCAACAAGATCGTACTCAGCATGAGAGAGGACCTCTATGCACATATACAGAAGCTCTCATTCTCATTCTTCGACTCGAGGCCTGTAGGAAAGATACTGGCAAGGGTGGTTGGAGATGTCAATGCACTTCAGACGCTGTTCTCCAACTCCGTTACAAGCTTTCTTCCTCACATCCTTCAGCTCGCAATGGTTACAGTGATGATGTTCATCCTCAACTACAAGCTTGCTCTGGCTACCATGGCTGTCATGCCGCTTCTTGGCGGTGCCATGTTCATGATTGAAGCGAAGGCAAGACCAAGATGGCAGGAGTTCAGGAGCAAGCGAAGCAACCTCAACGCCTTCACGCATGAAAGCTTCGCCGGAGTAAGGGTGATACAAGGCTTTGCAACAGAGGATGACAGCAGGAAAACCCATGATTCCATGGTCACTGAAATGATGAAAAGCTTCATGAGCGCCATATTCCTGAACGACTTCTTCTGGCCTCTTGTTGAATCCTCATGGGGAATCGGCTCCTGCGTCGTTTATTTCGTCGGTGTTAATCTGGTTTTTGCAGGAGACATATCCCTTGGAACTCTCATAGCCTTCACCATGTATGTGAGCATGTTCTGGAGACCAGTCATGAACATCTCCAACTTTTACAATACTCTAATAACCAATTTCGCATCTGCGGAAAGGATCTTCGAGATCCTTGACATCAACCCGGACATTGAATCATCTGAGAAAGCTCTCGAAATGAAAAGGATAAATGGCAGCGTGGAGTTCAGGAATGTTGACTTCAGCTACGAGGATGGAATTCCCGTGCTGACGGATGTATCCTTTAAGGTCGAAGCCGGAGAATCCATTGCGCTTGTTGGAGAAACAGGTGCCGGAAAGACCACCATAGTCAATCTCCTTTCAAGGTTCTACGATACTGACAGCGGTGATGTGCTGATTGACGGAACAGACATCAGGACAGTGACTCTGGAATCTCTAAGAAGCCAGATGGGAATTATGCTTCAGGATACCTTCCTGTTTGCAGCCACAATCAGGGAGAACATAAGGTACGGAAAGCTCGATGCTGCAGATGAGGAAATCGAAAGGGCAGCAAGGGCGGTAAACGCCCATGACTTCATAATGAAGCTTGAGAACGGATATGATACGGAGATAAGGGAAAGAGGATCCAGACTGTCAGTTGGCCAGAGGCAGCTCATATCCTTTGCCAGGGCACTGCTTGCAGATCCTAGGATCCTGATCCTTGACGAAGCAACCTCGAACATCGATACCCAGACAGAAAGGCTCGTACAGGACGGAATAAAGAAGCTCCTTAAGAACAGGACCTCGTTTGTAATAGCACACAGGCTTTCCACCATAAGGGACTGTGACAGGATAATGGTAATAAACGGTGGAGTCATAACAGAGAGCGGCACCCATGAGGAGCTGCTGGCAATGAAGGGCGATTACTACAGCCTGTACATGTCTCAATACAGATTCTTGAGCGAAGGCGCATAGGAGGTACAAATGTACGATTCACCATTCAATTCAGGCTTCGGATTTTTCAGCATAATTCCATTCATAGTTGCACTTGGGTTCCTCATCGTAGGCTCTATGCTTATTCTCAACATAATTAGAGGAATAGGCGAATGGTCGAGGAACAACAATTCGCCGAAACAGGATGAAAGGGCTCTGGTAGTTGCAAAAAGGACCAACGTATCACATCACCACCATACTAACCAGAATGTCCCTTCATCAAGCACAAGCACCACATATTATGCGACCTTCGAGCTTATGTCGGGTGTAAGGCAGGAATTCCATGTGGCCGGAAATGTATTCGGGTACCTTGTGGAAGGTGACGAAGGCATGCTTTCATTCCAGGGAACAAGATACCTTGGCTTCCAGAGGGACATTCCGGGAGCCCAAAATCCTTCAACCACTTGAAGAAATCACCCCGATAGGTTAAAATGTATGTGCAATTGACAAACTTGGAGCAAAAATGTTCCGGGCTTCTAGTCCCCTCGGGACGGAAGCTCTTTTATTCTAAAGAATCAAACTATCAGGAGGAACGAAAATGCCATATGTAAAAGAGCTTTATACGAAGCCTGAAGACTTTGCAGGCAAGGAAGTTCTCGTCAGCGGATGGATAAGGACTTCAAGAGTCTCCAAGTCATTCGGGTTCATCGAGCTGAACGACGGTACTTTCTTCAAGAATCTGCAGGTTGTCTTCGATGACACTCTTCCAAATTTTTCAGATGTGTCAAAATACCATATAAGCACCGCAATCACTATCAAGGGAGACTTCGTGCTGACTCCCGAGGCCAAGCAGCCATTCGAGCTGAAGGCTAAGGAGATTATCCTTGAGGGCGAATCAAGCGCTGATTATCCTCTGCAGAAGAAGAGGCATACCTTTGAATACCTCAGGACAATAGCTCACTTAAGGCCGAGAGGAAACACCTATTCAGCCGTATTCAGGGTAAGGAGCATGGCAGCTTACGCCATACACAAGTTCTTCCAGGAAAGAGGCTTTGTATATGTACATACGCCGATAATCACCGGAAGCGATGCTGAAGGAGCAGGAGAAATGTTCAGGGTATCCACCCTTGATCCTATGAATCCTCCTCTTACTGAAGACGGCAAGATCGACTATTCAAAGGATTTCTTTGGAAAATCCTCCAACCTTACCGTATCCGGTCAGCTCAATGGCGAGGCTTATGCACTTGCATTCAGGAACATCTACACCTTCGGGCCTACCTTCAGGGCTGAGAACTCAAACACTGCAAGGCATGCGGCAGAGTTCTGGATGATAGAGCCTGAAATAGCTTTCGCAGAGCTCTCAGACAATATGCAGCTTGCAGAAGACATGCTGAAGTATGTCATAAGGTATATACTTGAAAATGCTCCTGAGGAAATGCAGTTCTTCAACAGCTTCATCGACAAGACACTTGTTGAAAGGCTCAATTTCCTTGTGGATTCTGAGTTCAAGAAGGTCACCTATACTGAAGCAGTGGAGCTTCTCCAGAAATCAGGAAAGGAATTCGACTACAAGGTTGAATGGGGAACTGACCTCCAGACTGAGCATGAGAGATACCTCACAGAAGAGATATTCAACATGCCGGTATTCGTAACTGATTATCCTAAGGAGATTAAGGCATTCTACATGAGGCTAAACGATGACGGAAAGACCGTAGCAGCAATGGACTGCCTTGTTCCGGGAGTCGGAGAGATCATAGGAGGAAGCCAGAGGGAAGAAAGGCTTGACGTGCTGCTGGACAGGATGAACAAGCTGGGACTTAACGAAGAGGATTACTGGTGGTACCTTGAGCTCAGAAAATACGGCGGTGCCAAGCATGCAGGATTTGGACTCGGCTTTGAGAGACTCATCATGTACATGACAGGCATGACCAACATAAGGGATGTAATACCGTTCCCGAGGACCCCTAAGAGCTCAGATTTCTAAATCTCCATCACAAACACACCATCTGAATTGTGAAGGCATTTTCTATTCAGAACTTCAAATGCCAATGAAATAGCTATGAAATCAGTTGAGGCGCGCTCCGGATTCGGAGTGCGCCTCGTTTTATCTTCTAATCTTCAATATGCAGACATACCTTCATTAAGATACAGATACTCTGCACCTATTATCCATCTACTCTGCATCATTGCCAATTACCTTAATTTCCTTTGTGTATGAGTTAAGGACCTTATGGCCATCTTCAGTCACAAGCACCAGATCCTCGATCCTCACTCCCACATCGCCCTGAAGGTAGATTCCAGGCTCAACTGAGAACACCATTCCAGGCTCAAGTACCGAAGTGTTTGCTGATGATACATCTCCAGCCTCATGCACATCGATTCCGATTGAGTGCCCTGTCCTGTGGGTGAAGTAGCTGCCGAAGCCTTTTTCTTCTATGTATCCTCTAGCTGCCTGATCAATGTCGCAGAACCTAACTCCTGGCCTGACCTTCTCAATAGCCCTGACATTTGCTTCGAGCACTGTCCTGTAGACTTCCCCGGACCTTTCAGGAACCTCTTTCCAGAATACTGTCCTTGTCATGTCTGAGCAATATCCATCCTTTCTGCAGCCTATGTCTATGATTATGGAGTCACCAGCCTTAAGCCTTGCACCTGAATTGCTGTGGTGAGGATTCGCTCCGTTGGCACCGAAGGCTATTATCGGCTCGAAGGAGAATCCTTCGGTTCCAAGCTGCTCATAGATGTCTGAAAGCAGCTTTGCCAGATCCTTTTCAGTATGGTGTTCACTTATGGAGTTCACAAGTATCTCTATAGCCGTGTCGTTAAGCCTTGAGGCCTCTTCCATCAAACGAGCCTCAGCCTCGTCCTTTATTGCCCGTATGGTATCTACGATTGGTGAGGAGTTCACGAAATCAGACATTCCTGTCTTTTCCATCAGGCTTATCAGGAATCCCGAAGGCCACGTCTTGTCAATGCCTAAAGGCTTGTCAGCTTCAATCTTACCGGCTATCATCCCTATGCCGTCCGAAGTGTCCCTGAGCCAGACTATTTCAAGCCCTTTGGCCTCAGCCGTGGGGAACAGCTCGTTGATGAAAAGGACTGGTGATCCGTTTCCTCTGACAAGAAGGGCCAGAAGCCTTTCACCGGGATGGATATCCTTGCCCGTAAGGTAAAGTATTGAAGAAGGGTCAGACACTATCATCTGGCTGAGCCCCTTTTCCTTCATGGCATTTATTGCCCTGCCGAGTCTGTCATCTGCCGCACTCAATTCTTTTCACCACAGCCGCAGCCTGATTCCGGAGTTTCCAGAGCCAGATTGTATAGGGTCTTCACTCCGGTTCCTGTAGCGCCCTTGGGCAGATAGCCCTTTCCTGCTGTGAGATATGCAGTGCCTGCTATGTCAAGATGGACCCAGGGTGTGTCACCTGTGAATTCCCTGAGGAATGCAGCTGCGCTGATTGCTCCGCCCCACCTGCCTCCGCTGTTCTTGAGGTCCGACCTGGTCCCTTTAACTAGCTCCCTGTACTCTTCATTGAGTGGAAGCTGCCATGTAGGCTCAGCTGACTTTTCCGCTGCATTCTTAACCCTCTTCATTAGCTCATCGTCGCTGGCAAAGGCTCCTGACATCTGCTCGCCAAGTGCCACAACGCAGGCTCCTGTCAAAGTTGCTATGTCTACAACCTCGTCAACCTTTTCTTTGGTAATGATATAGTGAAGTGCATCTGCCAGGGTCAGTCGCCCCTCAGCATCCGTGGACAGTATCTCGATGGTCTTCCCTGCCATGGATCCAATGATGTCTCCGGGCTTATAGGCCTCCCCATTCACCATGTTCTCGGTCGCAAGAACCACGGCTGTAACATTCCTTTTCACGTCGTTAAGCGCGAGTGCTTTCATCGCCCCGATGACTGCCGCTGAGCCTCCCATGTCGTCATACATGGTTACCATGGAGTCCTTGGGCTTCAGTGAATATCCTCCGGAATCGTAGGTGACTCCCTTTCCGACAAGTCCCAATAGTCTTTGGCTTTCCTTGTCACCCTTATATCTCATTATTATTACTTTCGGCTCCTCGGATGATCCCTTGGCAACAGCCAGGAACGCTGCCATACCAAGCTCGGCAGCAGAAGATCTTCCAAGCACCTCAACTTCAACTCCAAGGGAAGTAAGTTCCTTTTCTGCTATTACTGCCAGTGACCCTGGTGTTAGCGATATAGCTGGCTCGTTGACCAGGTCCCTTGCAAGAAACACTGCATCCATAAGGTTTATAGTCTCAGCAATAGCCGACTTTACCTTATCCTCCTTGCCTTCCTTAATGAAGAATGACATCTCAAGTCCCGTATGATTTTTCTTTTTAGCCAGGTACTTGTCGAAGGTATATGCGCTTTGCAGCATCCCTTCAACCCATGCCTTCGTAGTCTCCCTGTAGCAAAGTCCTGAAAGCTTGGATATCATCATGCAGGCAGAAGCAACCTTGTTTGATGAAAGCTCCTGCGCAGCCTTGAATCCCGCCTTCCTTACCTGTTCCAGGTTGACGGATTTCTCCTTTCCAAGACCGATGAATATCAAAACCCCTTTGCGGGCTGCATCCAGAGTGGTATATACCTCACCGGATTTTCCTGTGAATATTCCCTTCTCCGACAGGAAAGCATATTCTTCCCTGTAGGCTTCTTCTACTGCTACGTCCTCGCAGACCGGTATTACAACATTATCCTTTTCCATGTCCAGAGTGAAACTGAACATCTCATGAAGGCTCTTATCAGCCATCATAGTCACTCTCCTTCCTTATCCGCTGCCAAAAAGAAGCGGAAATGATGCGGTCATCTAAAGACCGACATCTATATTCTACTATCTTGAGTGGTGCAAATACACCTGAAATTTCAAAAACAATATATGAACAGAATCAGTTTCATTGTTTATCTTTAATCGCTTTGCTATACTTTAGTTAAGTAAACCCGGAGAGGAGATTAGAATGAATAAGATAGCACTTGTCACAGACAGCGCCTGTGACCTGACAGACGAAGAGCTCAAGGAATGCGGAGCAAGGCTCCTGCCGCTAAGAATAATCTACGCTGACAGAGAATACAGGGACAGAGTTGAGATACATCCGGATGAGGTATATGCGAACCTGGAGAAGGAAGTCCCAAAGACAAGCCTTCCATCAGGTGAAGACATCGAGATACTGTACAATGAACTGAAGAACGAAGGATATACCCATGTGCTCGGCGTGTTCATATCAAGCGGTCTATCAGGAACAGCAAACGCAGTCAAGATGTACGCTGAAGAGCAGCCTTCAATGGTGACCCATGTCTTCGACACCAAGAACCTTTCAATGGCAGAAGGGATAACAGTACTTGAGGCTGGAAGACTGATCAAGTCAGGTATTGGAATCGAAGAGATCCTTGAAAAGCTCTCAGCATTCCAGGAAACAATTGATACTTATTATTACGTTGATACCCTGGAATACCTTATGAAGGGCGGAAGGATCGGAAAGGTAGCAGGAACCATAGGTCAGCTCCTGAATATGAAGCCAATCATATCTGTCAACCGCGATGGCATATACTATACGATTGCCAAAGCCAAGGGCAGAAAGCAGGCACTCCTGAGGCTTGTCGGAATCCTGGAGGAAAACCTGGAAAAATACAAATGCAAAGTATATGTCATGCATGGTGCTGCGCTTGAAGAGGGCAAAGCACTGGTAGATACAATCATGAAGATGAAGAACGTCCAGAGCATGGATCTGAGGCAAATCAGCCCTGCACTTGGAGTACACACCGGCAAGGGACTTCTGGGCATATGCATTCAGAGAAATCCCCTATAAGATTGACCAAAGCATAAATATGTATTAGAATAATAAAAAAGGCTAGGGGTGCCCGAAAGGGCTGAGAGGCGGAAAGCTAACCCTGTAACCTGATCTGGTTAGTACCAGCGTAGGGAAGCGGAAAAAGTGGTTTCAAACCGTCTTGCACCGCAGGACGGTTTTTATTTTTCCAGCCTATAAAAGGAGGTAAAATAATGTTTCTATCAATTCTTGAAAGCTTCAGCGAGGCATTTGCTGCGCTCAGGGACAATCCAATGGCTATTGCTGCGCTTGTGATCCTTTTAGGTGGCATAGTATTTCTCATAAGCCTTAGGAAGGTCAAGCTTACACCTCAGCTTATGGCGAAGATCGCGATGGCTGTGGCATTATCTGCGGTACTCAACAACATCATCCTGTACAAGATGCCTCAGGGTGGAAGCGTGACGCTTGCTTCAGTGCTGCCTATCATTATACTGTCGTATGCTTACGGACCTGAAGTCGGAATGCTTACAGGATTCCTGTTCGGAGTAGTCAACCTGTTCATGGGACCGTACATAGTGCACCCGATACAGACACTTCTCGACTATCCGATACCATTCATGCTGATAGGCGTATCCGGATTCTTCAGCAACAGATTTGTAGGTGCAGTGGCAGCTCATGTATTAAGGCTCATCCCTCATGTCCTTTCTGGCGTAGTATTCTTTGCAGAATATGCACCTGAAGGCATGAAGACAGGGAGCGCGCTCTGGATCTATTCAATAACCTACAATACCCCGTTCCTTCTTGGAGAAATGGCTATAATACTCGCAGTGATCGCATTAGTTCCATGGAACAGACTGCTTAGGGCTGTGAACTCAGGGTATAAGGCTTCAGCAAAATAAATTCAGAATACTAAGGACCATACTTCACACTGAAGTATGGTCCTCTCTTTTAGCTATTCAAGAATGGTATCGACTTTTTCTTAGCCTCTGCGACCCTCTTTGCAATCTCATCCTCGTCGTTTCTGAAGGCTTCCATCAGGATGTCATAGTCCTTATTGGTTGCAGCATAGCGTTCAGCCATACCTTCTTCAAGATAGGATGCGAAGTCAGGATCAATTGGAAGTTCTGCAAGCAAAGGCAGACCCATCTTATCAGCCTGGCTTTCTGCGGTGTTCCTTGAAAATACGTTCATCTTCTCTCCGCAGCCGAAACATCTGATGTACGACATGTTCTGGACTACTCCCTTTATTGGCACCTCAAGCTTATCAGCCATGTTAACCACCTTCTTAACGATCATGGAGACCATGTCCTGTGGTGTTGATACCACAACAAGGTAGTCCACCGGGAACTGCTGCATTATAGTCAGTGCAATGTCGCCTGTACCGGGCGGCATATCAATCAGGAGGTAGTCAAGGTCACCCCAGTCCGTGTCCTGGAAAAGCTGCGTCAGCACGTTGCCAAGCACGGGACCCCTCCAAAGGAGCGGTTCCTCCTCTTCTATCATGAAGTTCATTGATATTGTCTTAATCCCAAGACCTGTTTCGACCGGGATGAACTTGAATACGTCCTTCACATCAGTAGGTGCATATCCGGTCCTTTCCTCGTTAATACCAAAAAACCTCGGTATTGACGGACCCGTCATGTCCCCGTCAAGAACGCCTACCCTGAAGCCGAGCTTCCTCAGCTGAACCGCAAGTATTCCTGTAACGCTTGACTTTCCGACTCCGCCTTTTCCGCTTATCACTCCCACAACATGTCTTATCTTTCCATACTTAGGCTTTAAAAAATCGCATTTGATATCCTTATTGCATCCGCTCTTTGATGCACAGGTTGAACATGATGACATTGAAACCTCCCTAGAAGCCTTCCGGCTTCTCTTCTGATATTATCGTATCCCACTTGCTTATATCGTTGGAATATTTACCGTAGATATAGAAGCTTCTTTTTGTAAAGTCTTTTTCATTCCTGAGGCTCACGACAGCCTTGAACACGTTGGTCTTGTACCCCTGAGTCCTGACTTCAAGCACGATATCAGTCTTTTCTCCAGATGCAAGAAGCACGGCTCCCTTACTTAGCAGCTGTGTCCTGAAATCCTCAATATCCCTGGATATCTGGTATTTGAGCGTATCTACATCGTTATATATCCTGATGCCAATGCTCATTCCTTCATATTCTTCCTTCAGAAGTCCTGTAAGCTCAGAAAGCGAGTCATAGTAGATATTCTCGAAATACTTTGGTTTCCTCAGTGTATACAGATTCCTTATCAGGTCGTTGTCGATCCTCTCGGGGACCCTGTAGCTCTTCTCATCGTTGTAGAAATTGCCCTTGTCCTGGTTTGAGACTCCGGCCACATAGTCATACTCGATAACCGTCCCATCTATCATATGGAACTCAAATGTATAGTCAGGGGCAAATACAGACTTCTCTTCCGTAGAATCTGCCTTCTTCAGGCTTGAATACAGATCTCCAATGGCTATCTTATCCGTTACCACGAACCTGAAGCCCTTGTCCCTTACGCTCTGTATGATTATGGATTCAAGGTCCTCGCTCTTAAGGAACTCAAAATCCTGATTGATCATTCCGTATCTTAACCTTAGCGAGTCTATCGCTGAACATCCCTGCAGCATTAACATCATGATGAGCAGTGCGGAGATGAAATGAAGCTTCCTTTTCAATCCGTCACCTTCTTTTTCCTATTGCATTGGAAAGCTCAGCGAATTTCTCGACTGAAAGGGTCTCTCCCCTCACCTTACTGTCGATTCCGCATTCCGCCATCGCCTCATCTATTGTTTCCCTGCTTACGCCCATGGATTTCAGACCGTTGACAAGGGTTTTTCTCCTCATGTTGAATGAGTGCCTCACAATGTTGAAGAACAGCTTTTCATCTTCAACTTCAGCTCTTGGCTTATCAAGCTTATTGAGCCTTATCACAGTGGAATCTATCTTCGGTCTCGGTATGAAAGCCGATGGCGGTACATTCCTTACGACCTTGATGTCACAGTAGTACCTCACAAGGATTGTAAGCGAGCCATAATCCTTGGTTCCGGGAACAGCTGCCATTCTCTCTGCAACCTCCTTCTGAACCATGATCGTAAGGCTGTCGAAATCCATTCCGCTGGAAAGTATCCCGGCAATTATCGGTGTTGTGACATAATAAGGCAGATTAGCAACGAACTTGACCCTTACACCGTCAGCTATGGCCTTGAGGTCAAGCTTCACGGCATCACCGTGCACGAGAGTGAAGTTGTCATACTCCTTAAGCTCTTCGGTGAGTATCGGAATAAGCTCCTCATCAAGCTCTATGGCTGTGACCTTTCCAGCATGCTCGAGAAGCTGCCTTGTAAGAGTACCCACTCCTGGTCCTATCTCTATGACAGAATCATCTTTGGTTATCTCCGCCCCTGCTATTATGTCATCTACTACCCTAAGGTCTGTAAGGAAGTTCTGCCCCAGACTCTTTGTGAATCTGAAGCCATATTTTTCAACAATGCTCCTGGTACTTCTATTCTCCATCAGAATACTCCTCAAAATTGGCTTTCAGGGCTTTAGCAAATTCCTCCACCCCAATACCGTATGAATTTAGCCTTTTCAGGAACGCCGCAGTATTTGCATAGCCGATTCCCAAAGCCTTTCCCATTATCTGTCTTCTTGCCTTCGAATCGGGTCTTCCTGTAAGACCGAATCTTAGCATATCCTCCATGTTGAAGGTTATCGCCCTGTCTGACTGGCCTGCCCTGGCATTTGAAAGAGCTCGCCTTATTGCTTCAGGCGAAGCGTTCTCAACACCGATATCGCCGTCTTTGGTCCCTTCCGAACGCATTATGTATGCATGCTTAATTCCGGGTACCCTCTTGGATATTATCCGTCTTATGTGCTCGCCAGCAAAATCAGGATCGGTGAGCACGATAACTCCCTTCCTTGAAGCTGCCTCTCTAATGAGGTCGATTATCCTTGCATTTATCCCGTAGCCTCCGACAGCAATGACTTCAGCATCGACAGCTCTCTTGACTGCCGTGATGTCATCCCTTCCCTCAACCACAATTATTTCGCTAATCATAAATATACCCACCTAAAAAAGTTCTACAGTCTATTATAGCAGAGAAATCCTCTGCAAAAAAACAAATCCGGTTACCCGGATTCATTTCTTATTACTCTTATCAGTCAAGTATGTAGATCCTGACGTATTTGACTCCCCATCTGATGCAATCAGATTCAGAATTCATGAACACGTCTATCCTGTCTCCCTTGATTGCGCCGCCAACATCCTGTGCTATCGCATATCCGTAGCCTTCAACATAGACCCTTGTTCCCAGCGGAATCTTAGTCCTGTCTACAGCTATTGTGGACCATCCTGAAGGATTCCTTACAGGTACTGCTCCGCTTGCTGTAATGCCGTCACCTGCGTAAGCAGTGGCCCTTACAGTGTAGGTGCTTGAATAGCTAAGGCTTTCAGGCAGCGGGCCTCTGGTTGCCGTATTGACGGCAGCATAGCTCATTACCTTGGTTCCCACTGCGACAATCTTGTCCACCGGGCTCTTTGTGACATTCTCTCCCACAAGCTCCTCAGATACCAGCACACCGTCCTCGTACGTCCTTTCCTTGGTCAGAACCTTCTCTCCTGCACTGCCTTCCTGAGTAACCTTCTTAGTACCCTTCATTATAGAAGCGTCTTTCTTCTCCTGCACTCCGAAAGCTATAGTTACATTTTCAGTAACCATTTCTTTTGTTACCCTTACTATTGTTATTTCCATGTCCCTTGACACGAGCGTCTCTGTAGGAACCGATATCTTATCGATTTCGCCCAAAGTTACACTTTCTGCATTAAGAAAATCCTCAACCGTCTTCTCAGCGGTCATGAATTCCTGTATAGCTCCATCCGCATATAGCACCACTGGGACTGCCCTCGTGATTACTATTCTGTCCTGCTTCGCCAGGTCTTCTTCGTTTCCCTTGTCGATCTTATCCTTGCTATCAATTGTTATTCCGTTCTCAGCCAAAAAATCGGCTACTGTAGTCACATAAGTATCGATGACCTGTTCTTTTCCGTCAACCACCAAAGTCACGTGCTTCTTCATGCTGTTTATTGCAAATGCTGTCGTAAATACGACAAATGCTGCGAACAGCGATATGAGCACTCCCTTAGAAAAGAATTTTTTCATGTTTCGACCTCCTCGTTGAGTAACGTCATCATTATATCCACACCCATTGCAAGTGTCAAAAAAATCACCCCAAACCCGCACTGTTATGCGGTTTAGAGCGATTTCACAATTTCAAATGTTAACAATTTATGAACGAAATTCTTTACAACTAACTAATTGGTTCATCTCATATGCCAAGCAGCCTTCTAGCGTTGTCAGCTGTTGCTTCCAGCACTTCCTCGACATTATTCCCCTTAAGCTCTGCTATCTTTTCAGCTACATGGATCAGGTAGTCAGACCTGTTCCTTTTTCCCCTGTAGGGGACCGGTGCCATGTACGGAGCATCTGTCTCTAATAGCAGCCTGTCCAAAGGTATTTCTTTAATGACCTCAGGAAGTTTCCTTGCATTCTTGAAGGTTGCAACTCCTGATATACCCAGATAGTATCCCAAGGCGACTGCTTCACGTGCCATCTCAACGCTGCCTGAAAAGGAATGGAAGACCCCTGTGACCTCAGGAAATTCCCTTACAATCTGGAGGATGTCACCATGAGCATCTCTGTCGTGTAAAATCACTGGCATTCCAAGGGTTTTCGCGATTTCCATCTGGTCCCTCATCACCTTTTTCTGTATCTCCTTAGGAGGATTGGATTCCCAGTAGTAATCAAGACCGATCTCTCCCACCGCCCTGAACCTTTCACCCTTGAGAAGTTCGATCATCTCAGCTTTTACACTCTCATTGTATTCATCGGCATTTTCAGGATGGATTCCACAGGCACCGTATATGAACGGGTAGGTTTCCGTAAGTATTCTCGTTGTCTCAATGGACTTGTAATCAGAGCTCATGTTGAGTATGCCGACCACACCGGACTTCTTAAGCTCAATAAGGAGCTCTTCCCTGTCCTCATCAAACTGTTCATCATCGTAATGTGCATGTGAGTCAAATATATTATTCATTTTTGCGATCCTTTCCGCTTCATATTCCAGTCTTCATTTCTTTACATCTTCATATATATGAATAATTTGTAAATATTTAAGGCGAATGTTCATGATTCATTCATATTAATAAAATATCATTGCGCCCCAATGCTAATTTCAGTTGTGAAGACATCTTTACAGGTGTTAACATTTCATTTTTGTCTCTTTTTTGTCAGATTTTCGTCACTAAACGTTCTTTTTTCATTCCGATTGAGTGGTTTACCACCAATATGCTATACTTAAATGGCAGTGCTGCCTTGCATGATTTCCTTCATTTTACGGCGGCTGGGAGAAAAGTATGAAAAACAGACCGACACTGGAGCTTATAAAGAAAAACCCACTTTTCAGCACCTTCACCGAGGTTGAGATCGACGATGTGCTGAACAATTTAAATTATAACCTCAGGACATATCAAAAGGAAGAGTATCTGTTCATCCAGGGAGACGAATGCAGGACCATATTTCTATTGCTGAGCGGCACAATCGAAGTACAGAAGATTGACCCGTCAGGGAAGATGCTCCTGCTGATGGATGTCGAGAAGGATGAGGTGATCGGTGCGGGAGTTGTATTTTCCGGACATGACAAGCATCAGATGAGCGCATTCGCTAAGTCTGACATAAGCGTTCTCGAAATGGAAAAGTCGTCTGTCCTCAAGCTGTGCCGAATGAACGAGAATTTTCTTGAACTGTTCCTGAAGTCACTTTCAGGCAGGACCTATATGCTTACGCAAAGGATAAGAGAAGTAACCCTTAAGACACTAAAAGAAAAGATATGCGAATATCTATATTCCATACATTCGAAAAAAGGAAGCCTTGATGTCAGAATCCCCTTTACCAAGAAATACTGGGCTGAAACCCTGGGAGTACAGAGGCCTTCGCTGTCCAGGGAGCTTGCGAATCTCTCAAGGGAGGGACTCATAATCATGAAGGGTGACCTGATACGGATAATTGACCTCGATGAGGTTAGAAAAATAGCCCTGAAATCCTGAAAAAGGACAAAAAAAAAGACCCTGCCAGTGAAACTTCTGTTTCACAGATGGGTATCATCCGCAGCTCCCTACCGGGCTGCAATGCCTTTCAATAAGCTGCAGGACTCTCCATTTTGAACTTGTATTGCATCTTCAGCATAGGTTTGGCTCCTTAAGCTTTATTCTGGCTGCAATCTTTTCAGCCTCACGGGACTGAGTTAAAGTTCTAATGAATTGTATACTAATAAACCCCTGTTGTCAACATTAGTTTTTGGTTCTTTCTTAATGGTCTGTGATCCTAATTTGAAACCTAATTTGAAAAATTAAATTCCATGATTTAAAAGAGATATCAGTAGAAGTTACTCTGGCAAAGTGGGAAGTGGAAGTTACTCTGACAGAAGGGTAAGATGTTGGTGATGGTGCCTCACTGGAGGTAAGCATGGATAAGCACTCTCACCTGACATTTGACGACAGGCTCAAAATCC